>NZ_JPFU01000001.1 GCF_000722695.1 Streptococcus mitis
GACAATTGTAGCCATCAATCAAAGGCGGTGGGAAATTGAAGAGAGTTTTCGTATCATGAAGCAGGAACTACGAGCCAGACCAGTTTATCTCAGCCGTTCAGATAGGATTCAAGCACATTTCACTATTTGTTTCCTAGCACTAATGATTTATCGTCTCTTGGAAAAACAAATAGGAGAAACAGTCACCTGTTCAGAACTCATCCAAACCTTACGCAATTATAAGTTCAAACATCTTTATGGAGTAGGATATCTTCCAACTTACACCAGAACAACTATCACGGATCAACTCCACCAAGCATTTGGCTTCCAAACTGATTTTGAGATTATAAGCGAAAAAAATATGAAAAAATTTTTAAAAAACCAAATCTCGATAAAAAGTACGCATTTTTTTAAAAGAGAAAAAGAGCTCCGAAAAGCTGTTATAGCAGCATTTAGGGGCTCTTTGTTTTCAAAAAACTGTCAAAGATGGGATTATATCAATTTCTTACTAATTGTCAATCACTTTTGAGATTTTTTCTCTAAAATATCTTTTAACTTTCTAATTTTTAACCTTGAAATAGGACAGCGATGGTCTTCATAGAAAACAACTTCTAGATTCTTTCGGTCAATTTCTCTAATATTGCCTATATTTACCAAAAATGACTTATGAGGAGAATAAAATCGTTGGGTATGTTTATCCTTTTCCTGAATATCTGTCATGGTACCGTAAAATTCTTTGGCAAAATTCTTACCAATAATACGCAATTTATGAGAAACACCTGTCGTCTCAATATACAAAATATCATGGTAAGGAATTTTTAAATCATTTCCCTTGTAATTGTAATCAAAATAATCTACCACATCTTCATTTTCAAGTAACATACTCTTCGTGTAGAAGATATTTTGCTCAATTCTCTTCTTAAACATCTCATCATTGATATCCTTATCAACAAAATCTAGGGCTGATACCTGATATTTATAGGTCAAAGTCGCAAACTCTGATCGACTAGTGATAAAGACGATAATAGCGTAAGGATTGTAATGACGAATGAGCTGAGCCACTTCAAATCCCTTTTTCTCAATTCCATGAATATCGATATCTAGGAAATAAAGCTGGTTTACTTCATCATTTTCAATGTATTCTTCAAATTCACGGACTTTTCCTGTTGTCTTGTATGATATTGGAATATTGGATTCTTTCGAAATTTCATCCAATATTCTCTCTAGTCTCACTTGATGTTCAATAACATCTTCTAAAATTAAAACTTTCATTCAAATTCCCTCTTAAATCTAATAATTTGTCTAAATGTACTGCCTTCCATCTCTGTTTCTAAAATAATATTGTTGTACTTATCTAGTAGTTCTTTCACATTATTTAATCCGACTCCTCGATTTCTTCCCTTAGTAGAGAATCCTAAAGCAAATAGATCTCCTGAAGGAGTCATCGTCATTTTGCATGAATTCTGAATCACAATAACTGTTTCAGTTTCCATCTTAATAACTGCTACTTCCATCTGCTTTTTATAGCTATCAGCCGATCCTTCGACAGCATTGTTCAATAAAACGCTCATGATACGAACCAAATCCAATAGTTCAATTGGGAGCTTAGTAATCGTATCTTTTACTTCCAGTGTAAACTCTACACCATTATTTCGAGCATAGACAATGGACTGAGCAACTAAACTTCGTAAAGCTGAATCTTCTATGTTGTTCAAATCAAAGTAAGTGTACTTATCTGAACGCAGTTTATGATTGGCTTTGACCAAAACTTCATTGTAAATTCTGTCAATTTCCTGTAAATCACCACTGTCAATTGCCATCTGCATACTGACAAGCATCCCAGCATAATCATGTCGAAAACCACGGATTTCATTATACAAGCCAACAATTTCGTCTGTATAATTCTGTAAATGTTTCTGTTCAAATTTCTTCTGCTTCAAAGCAATCTCTTTTTCTATTTGTTCTTTATGCGAATTCATTGCAAAGAAGGTCAAAAGGAGAGAAATAAAGACAATAGATGACAAAATACTTCCAAAACTATTCAAATGTTTAATCGTACTTACCATATCTGAAACGAAAGATACAATATGGAGCAGTAGTAAAGCAAAAAATACTTTTTTCAAGAAAGGATAGAGGTAGTCTTTGTCAAAATAGGATAGTTCCAAATGGAAATAATGAATGATTTTTAAGACAACAAAATAGGTCAACACCGTTACAACGAAAAAGAATGAGTCATGATATTGTGAAACAAAGTTATCTCCTGTTATAGAGGAGAAAGTTACGGACAGAAAGTTATGAGTGCTCTCATATAAAAGAGATAGTAGTAAACTTAGGAATAGTCCTCTATCCCTCTCATACTGTTTAATCCATCGAAAATAGGAATATAAGCCCAAAGGAAATAAAAATCTTTCAATCACTATTTCATCTAAATATAGAAGATAAAAGGAAAGTTCAAGTACTGCTTCTACTAGTAATGTATAGATACCAAAAAAATATAGTTCCTTTGATTTTATTTGACCTTTACAAATTAAACGGTAACTGTGACTAATAATTAAAAAATGACCAATAACTGTCCCAAATCCAAATAAATTCATTACTCTTTCCCCTTATTTTATTACTTTTTTCTTGGGAAAATAAAATCACGGAGGATTTTTGGCAGTCTCATCTCCCCACCTTTAATCTCCTGCAAGTCTTTTTCCTTCAAGGCTACAAACTGTTCCAATTTAACTGTGTTTTTCATAATAAAATCTCCTCAATGTTTTTTTCTTGTAAGCTAACTTACAAAAACCATTATACAAAATGGAATTTCATTTTAGATAAAATTCTCTCAACTGTCATTTTTTTCTCCCCAAGTGTACTTTTTTAAGAAAAAAGCCGGGAAAATTCCCAGCTTTGCTACTATATTGATCCCAGCAGGATTCGAACCTGCGACCGTTCGCTTAGAAGGCGAATGCTCTATCCAGCTGAGCTATGAGACCTAACACAATTATTCTACCAAAAATTCAATTAAAAGTCAATTTTCTATTTATGATAGGGCGATCCCTGCTGAATCGTAAAAGCGCGATAAATTTGTTCAACAAGAACTAGTCTCATTAACTGATGGGGCAAAGTTAGACGACCAAAACTAACAGAAAGATTAGCTCTCTTTTTTACATCCTGTGCTAATCCCAGACTCCCTCCAATAATAAATGTAAGAGTAGAAAATCCTTTTATAGAAGCTTCTTCTAACTGCTTACTAAATTCTTCTGAAGAGAAAGTTTTCCCTTCGATAGCTAACACAATAACAAAATCACGGTCGCCAACTTTTGATAAAATTCTCTGACCTTCTATTTCTAAAATCTTTTGATTTTCTGACTCACTGGCCTTATCTGGTGTTTTTTCATCTGCCAGCTCAATCATTTCAAGCTTAGCAAATCGAGAAATTCGTTTTGAATACTCTGAGATACCATCTTTTAAATACTTTTCTTTCAGTTTTCCAACTGTTACAACTTTAATTTTCATGACTCTATTCTAACATATTCTCTATTTTTTCACATCTTATTCACAAAATAAAAGGTTAATTTTCACCTAGAAAACCACAGATTTTTAAAAGTTATCCACAATCTGTGAAAAACTTTTGTGTTTAAGTTATAATTAAGTTAGTCAGTTTATACTTTCAGTAATTTCAAACATATGGAGGCAAATATGAAACATTTAAAAAAATTTTATAAAAAATGGTTTCAATTATTAGTCGTTATCGTCATTAGCTTTATTAGTGGAGCCTTGGGTAGCTTTTCAATAAACCAACTAACTCAAAAAAGTACTGTAAGTACCTCTAACAACAATAGCACTATTACACAAACTGCTTATAAAAACGAAAATTCAACAACGCAGGCTGTTAATAAAGTAAAAGATGCTGTTGTTTCTGTTATTACTTATTCAGCCAACAGACAAAATAGCGTATTTGGTAATGATGATACTGACACGAATTCTCAGCAAATATCTAGTGAAGGATCTGGGGTTATTTATAAAAAAAATGACAAAGAAGCTTATATTGTCACAAATAATCACGTTATAAATGGTGCCAGCAAAGTAGATATTCGTTTGTCAGATGGAACTAAAGTACCTGGAGAAATCGTCGGAGCTGATACTTTCTCTGATATTGCTGTCGTCAAAATCTCTTCAGAAAAAGTGACAACAGTAGCTGAGTTTGGTGATTCTAGCAAGTTAACCGTAGGAGAAACTGCTATTGCCATCGGTAGCCCGTTAGGTTCTGAATATGCAAATACTGTCACTCAAGGTATCGTATCTAGTCTTAATCGAAATGTATCTTTAAAATCTGAAGATGGACAAGCCATTTCTACAAAAGCCATCCAAACTGATACTGCTATTAACCCAGGTAACTCTGGTGGCCCACTAATCAATATTCAAGGACAGGTTATCGGAATTACCTCAAGTAAAATTGCCACAAATGGAGGAACATCTGTAGAAGGACTTGGTTTTGCAATCCCTGCAAATGATGCTATCAATATTATTGAACAGTTAGAAAAGAACGGAAAAGTGATTCGTCCAGCTTTGGGCATTCAAATGGTCAATCTCTCCAATATTAATACAAGTGATATTAGAAGACTCAATATTCCAAGCAGTGTAACATCTGGTGTAGTTGTTCGTTCTGTACAAAGTAATATGCCTGCCAATGGTCACCTTGAAAAATACGATGTTATTACAAAAGTAGATGACAAAGAGATTGCTTCATCAACAGACTTACAAAGTGCTCTTTACAATCATTCTATCGGAGACACCATTAAGATAACCTACTATCGTAACAGTAAAGAAGAAACTACATCTATTAAACTTGACAAGAGTTCAGGTGATTTAGAATCTTAATTGACATCTATGTAAAGAAAACTTTACATAAGAGAAAAGATGTGTTAGTGTAGAATCATGGAAAAATTTGAAATAATTTCTATCACAGATATACAAAAAAATCCCTATCAACCTCGAAAAGAATTTGATAGAGAAAAACTAGATGAACTAGCACAGTCTATCAAAGAAAATGGGGTCATTCAACCGATTATTGTTCGTCAATCTCCTGTGATTGGTTATGAAATCCTTGCAGGAGAGAGACGCTATCGTGCTTCACTTTTAGCTGGTCTAAGGTCTATCCCAGCTGTTGTTAAACAACTTTCAGACCAAGAGATGATGGTCCAGTCCATCATTGAAAATTTACAGAGAGAAAATTTGAATCCAATAGAAGAAGCACGCGCCTATGAATCTCTTGTAGAGAAAGGATTTACCCATGCTGAAATTGCAGATAAAATGGGCAAGTCTCGTCCTTATATCAGCAACTCCATTCGTTTGCTTTCCTTGCCAGAACAAATCCTCTCAGAAGTAGAAAATGGCAAACTATCACAAGCCCATGCACGTTCTCTAGTTGGGTTGAATAAGGAACAACAAGACTATTTCTTTCAACGAATTATGGAGGAAGATATTTCTGTAAGGAAGTTAGAAGCTCTTCTGACAGAGAAAAAACAAAAGAAACTGCAAAAAAATGATCATTTCATACAGAATGAAGAAGAGCAGTTAAAAAAACTACTCGGATTAGATGTAGAAATCAAACTGTCTAAAAAAGATAGTGGAAAAATCATTATTGCTTTCTCAAACCAAGAAGAATACAGTAGAATTATCAACAGCCTGAAATAAGGCTGTTCTTTTATTTTTTTATCTCACAAGGTTATCCACTATTTTTTTCAATAAAAAGCTTAATAAATCAATAGTTTCTGATTTTATCCCCAGCCTGTGGATAAAACTTGATAACATTGTGGATTATTTCCCACAGCTTGTGGAAAATTCTTGCTATCTGTGGTAAAATAAATCTAGCATTAAACTTTTAAATAGTAAAGGAGGAGAAAGGATTGAAAGAAAAACAATTTTGGAATCGTATATTAGAATTTGCTCAAGAAAGACTGACTCGATCCATGTATGATTTCTATGCTATTCAAGCTGAACTCATCAAGGTAGAAGAAAATGTTGCTACTATATTTTTACCTCGATCTGAAATGGAAATGGTTTGGGAAAAACAACTAAAAGATATTATTGTAGTAGCTGGTTTTGAAATTTATGATGCTGAAATAACTCCCCATTATATTTTCACCAAACCTCAAGACACGACTATCTCACAAGTTGAAGAAGCTACAAATTCAACTCTTTATGACTATAGTCCAAAGTTAGCATCTATTCCTTATTCGGATACTGGATTAAAAGAAAAGTATACCTTTGATAATTTTATCCAAGGGGATGGAAATGTTTGGGCTGTATCAGCTGCTTTAGCTGTCTCTGAAGATTTGGCTCTGACCTATAATCCTCTTTTTATCTATGGAGGACCTGGGCTTGGTAAGACTCACTTATTAAACGCTATTGGAAATGAAATTCTAAAAAATATTCCGAATGCGCGTGTCAAATACATACCTGCTGAAAGCTTTATTAATGACTTTCTTGACCACCTAAGACTTGGGGAAATGGAAAAGTTTAAAAAGACCTACCGCAGTCTTGATCTTTTGTTAATAGATGATATCCAGTCACTTAGCGGAAAAAAAGTCGCAACTCAAGAAGAATTTTTCAATACCTTTAACGCCCTTCATGACAAGCAAAAACAGATTGTCCTAACGAGTGATCGTAGTCCAAAACATCTAGAAGGGCTTGAGGAGAGACTTGTCACGCGCTTTAGCTGGGGCTTGACGCAAAACATCACACCACCTGACTTTGAGACACGTATTGCCATTTTACAAAGCAAAACGGAACATTTGGACTACAATTTCCAAGGTGATACTCTAGAATACCTAGCTGGGCAATTTGATTCAAATGTTCGAGATCTTGAGGGAGCCATCAACGACATCACCTTAATTGCCAGAGTAAAAAAAATCAAGGATATCACTATTGATATTGCTGCAGAAGCCATTAGAGCTCGCAAACAGGATGTTAGCCAAATGCTCGTCATCCCAATTGACAAAATCCAAAATGAAGTTGGTAACTTTTATGGTATCAGCGTCAAAGAAATGAAGGGAAGCAGACGCCTTCAAAATATTGTTTTGGCTCGTCAAGTAGCCATGTATTTATCTAGAGAGCTAACAGATAATAGTCTTCCAAAAATTGGTAAAGAATTTGGTGGAAAAGATCATACAACAGTCATTCATGCCCATGCAAAAATTAAATCTTTGATTGATGAAGACGATAATTTACGTTTAGAAATTGAATCAATCAAAAAGAAAATCAAATAACTTGTGGATAACTTTCGCTTTTTTATCTTTTTTATCCACATTTTTTAAACAAGCCAAAAAACTTGATATAACTTACTTTAAGTCTGTTTTCCACAGATTTCACAGACTCTATTATTACTATTATCCTTCTAATACTAAAAATAAATAAAGGAGAATCCATGATTCATTTTTCAATTAATAAAAATTTATTTCTACAAGCCTTAAATACTACTAAGAGAGCTATTAGTTCTAAAAATGCTATTCCTATTTTATCAACTGTCAAAATTGACATAACCAATGAAGGTGTTACTTTAATTGGTTCAAATGGTCAAATTTCAATTGAAAATTTTATTTCTCAAAAAAATGAAGATGCTGGTTTGTTAATTACTTCTTTAGGTTCGATCCTTCTTGAAGCTTCTTTCTTTATCAATGTTGTATCTAGTCTTCCAGATGTGACTCTTGATTTTAAAGAAATTGAACAAAATCAAATTGTTTTAACAAGTGGCAAATCAGAAATTACCCTAAAAGGAAAAGATAGCGAGCAATATCCACGAATCCAAGAAATTTCAGCTAGTACTCCTTTGGTTCTTGAAACAAAATTACTCAAGAAAATTATCAATGAAACAGCATTTGCTGCAAGTACACAAGAGAGTCGTCCAATTTTAACAGGTGTTCATTTTGTATTGAGTCAACACAAGGAGCTAAAAACAGTTGCGACAGACTCTCATCGTCTAAGCCAGAAAAAATTAACTCTTGAGAAAAATAGTGATGATTTTGATGTTGTAATTCCTAGCCGTTCTTTACGCGAATTTTCAGCGGTATTTACAGATGATATTGAAACTGTAGAGATTTTCTTTGCCAACAATCAAATACTCTTTAGAAGTGAAAATATTAGCTTCTATACTCGTTTGTTAGAAGGTAACTATCCTGATACAGATCGCTTGATTCCAATAGACTTTAACACAACAATTACTTTTGATGTTGTAAACTTACGTCAGTCAATGGAACGTGCTCGTCTTTTATCAAGTGCGACTCAAAATGGTACTGTGAAACTTGAAATTAAAGGTGGGGTTGTTAGTGCTCATGTTCACTCTCCAGAAGTTGGTAAAGTAAACGAAGAAATCGATACTGATCAGGTGACTGGTGAAGATTTGACTATTAGTTTCAACCCAACTTACTTGATTGATTCTCTTAAGGCTTTAAATAGCGAAAAGGTGACCATTAGTTTTATCTCAGCTGTTCGTCCATTTACTCTTGTGCCAGCAGATACTGATGAGGACTTCATGCAACTTATCACCCCAGTTCGTACAAATTAAGTGAAAGAGGTTGAGCCTAGCTCGCCTCTTTTATGATATAATCGAAAAAGAAAAGGAGAGTAGTATGTATCAAGTTGGAAATTTTGTTGAAATGAAAAAACCACATGCTTGCACAATCAAGTCAACAGGAAAAAAAGCTAATCGTTGGGAAATTACACGTGTAGGAGCAGATATCAAAATAAAATGCAGTAATTGTGACCATGTTGTCATGATGGGACGCTATGATTTTGATCGAAAAATGAATAAAATTATTGACTAAGAAGCCTTAGTTAGAGGGTTAGCAAGTTTTCCCTTTTTGTGTTATAATATTAGGGATTGAAATGAAAACGGAGAATGAGAAAATATGGCTTTAACAGCAGGTATCGTTGGTTTGCCAAACGTTGGTAAATCAACACTATTTAATGCAATTACAAAAGCAGGAGCAGAGGCGGCAAACTACCCATTTGCGACTATTGATCCAAACGTTGGAATGGTGGAAGTTCCAGATGAACGCCTACAAAAACTAACGGAAATGATTACACCTAAAAAGACAGTGCCAACAACATTTGAATTTACAGATATTGCAGGGATTGTAAAAGGAGCTTCAAAAGGAGAAGGGCTAGGGAATAAATTCTTGGCCAATATTCGTGAAGTAGATGCGATTGTTCACGTAGTTCGTGCTTTTGATGATGAAAATGTGATGCGTGAGCAAGGACGTGAAGATGCCTTTGTGGATCCACTTGCAGATATTGATACAATTAATCTGGAATTGATTCTTGCTGACTTAGAATCAGTGAATAAACGCTATGCGCGTGTAGAAAAGATGGCACGTACGCAAAAAGATAAAGAATCAGTAGCAGAGTTTAATGTTCTTCAAAAGATTAAACCTGTTCTTGAAGATGGGAAATCAGCTCGTACAATCGAGTTTACAGATGAAGAACAAAAAGTTGTCAAAGGTCTCTTCCTTTTGACAACTAAACCAGTTCTTTATGTTGCCAATGTAGATGAGGATGTAGTTTCAGATCCAGATTCTATCGACTATGTCAAACAAATTCGAGAATTTGCAGCGACAGAAAATGCTGAAGTAGTCGTTATTTCTGCGCGTGCTGAGGAAGAAATTTCTGAGTTAGACGATGAAGACAAGCAAGAATTTCTTGAAGCACTTGGGTTGACAGAATCAGGCGTTGACAAATTAACTCGCGCAGCTTATCACTTACTTGGACTTGGAACTTACTTCACAGCTGGTGAAAAAGAAGTTCGTGCTTGGACCTTTAAACGTGGTATGAAAGCTCCTCAAGCAGCTGGTATTATCCACTCAGACTTTGAAAAAGGATTTATTCGTGCAGTAACCATGTCATATGAGGATCTAGTGAAATACGGATCTGAAAAGGCCGTAAAAGAAGCTGGACGCTTGCGTGAAGAAGGAAAAGAATATATCGTTCAAGATGGCGATATCATGGAATTCCGCTTTAATGTCTAAAAAATTAATAAATGGTGTCAATTAGGTTGGAAAAAAATTCCAACCCTTTTGGCTTTTGAAAGGAAAAATAAATGACCAAATTACTTGTAGGATTGGGAAATCCAGGAGATAAATATTTTGAAACCAAACACAATGTTGGTTTTATGTTGATTGACCAACTAGCGAAGAAACAGAATGTCACTTTTACACACGATAAGATATTTCAAGCTGATCTAGCATCCTTTTTCTTCAATGGTGAAAAAATTTATCTTGTCAAACCAACGACCTTTATGAATGAAAGTGGAAAAGCGGTTCATGCTTTATTGACTTACTATGGTTTGAATATTGAAGATTTACTCATCATTTACGATGATCTTGATATGGAAGTTGGAAAGATTCGTTTAAGAGCAAAGGGCTCAGCAGGTGGTCATAATGGTATCAAGTCTATTATTCAACATATAGGGACTCAGGTTTTCAATCGTGTTAAGATTGGAATCGGAAGACCTAAAAATGGTATGTCAGTTGTTAACCATGTTTTGAGTACCTTTGACAAGGATGATTATATTGGTATTTTACAGTCTATTGACAAAGTTGACGATTCTGTAAACTACTATTTACAAGAGAAAAATTTTGAAAAAACGATGCAGAGGTATAACGGATAAATGGTGACCTTATTAGATTTATTCTCAGAAAATGATCAAATAAAAAAATGGCATCAAAATCTGACAGATAAAAGAAGACAATTAATGTTAGGCTTGTCAACTTCTACAAAAGCTTTAGCAATCGCCAGTAGTTTGAAGAAAGAAGATAAGATTGTTTTATTGACATCAACTTATGGAGAAGCAGAAGGGATAATTAGTGATCTTATTTCTATCTTAGGTGAGGAACTTGTCTATCCATTTTTGGTAGATGATTCCCCTATGGTCGAGTTTTTGATGTCTTCACAAGAAAAAATCATTTCACGAGTTGAAGCCTTGCGTTTTTTGAATGATCCATCTAAAAAAGGGATTTTAGTTTGTAATATTGCAGCAAGTCGATTGATTTTACCGTCTCCCAATGCATTTAAAGATAGTATTGTAAAAATAACAGTTGGTGAAGAATATGACCAACACGCGCTTACCTATCAGTTAAAGGAAATAGGCTATCGAAAGGTTACTCAAGTACAGACCCAAGGTGAGTTTAGTATTCGAGGAGATATTTTAGATATTTTTGAAATATCTCAGTTAGAACCTTGCAGAATTGAGTTTTTTGGTGATGAAGTAGATGGTATCAGGACATTTGAAGTCGAAACACAATTATCGAAAGAAAATCAGACAGAACTCACTATCTTTCCATCTAGCGATATGCTTTTAAGAGAAAAGGATTATCAACGAGGTCAATCAGCTTTAGAAAAACAAATTTCAAAGACTATGTCACCTATTCTGAAATCCTACCTAGAAGAAATTCTTTCAAGTTTTCACCAAAAACAAAGGCATGCAGATTCTCGGAAATTTTTATCTTTGTGTCATGAGAAATCATGGACTATATTTGATTATATTGAAAAAAGCACACCAATATTCTTTGATGATTATCAAAAATTGATGAATCAGTATGAAGTCTTTGAAAGAGAATTAGCGCAATACTTTACAGAAGAGTTACAGAATAGTAAAGCATTTTCTGATATGCAGTATTTTGCGGATACTGAGAAAATATATAAAAAACAAAGTCCAGTGACCTTTTTTTCTAATCTGCAAAAGGGGTTAGGAAATCTCAAGTTTGACCAAATTTATCAATTTAATCAATATCCCATTCAGGAGTTTTTCAATCAATTTTCTTTTCTAAAAGAAGAAATTGAGCGATACAAAAAAATGGACTACACTATTATCTTGCAGTCTAGCAATTCAATAGGAAGCAAAACATTGGAGGATGTTTTAGAGGAATACCAGATTAAATTGGATTCCAGAGATAAGTCAAGTATCTGTAAAGAATCTGTAAACTTAATAGAGGGCAATCTCAGACATGGTTTTCATTTTGTAGATGAAAAGATTTTATTTATAACTGAACATGAGATTTTTCAAAAGAAATTAAAACGTCGTTTTCGAAGACAACATGTTTCAAATGCGGAGCGCTTAAAAGATTATAATGAACTTGAAAAAGGCGATTACGTTGTTCACCATATCCATGGAATTGGTCAATATCTAGGGATTGAAACAATTGAAATCAAAGGGATCCATCGTGATTATGTTAGTGTTCAATACCAAAACGGGGATCAAATCTCTATCCCAGTGGAACAGATTCATCTACTTTCCAAATACGTTTCAAGTGACGGGAAAGCTCCAAAACTCAATAAATTAAATGACGGTCATTTTAAAAAAGCCAAGCAAAAAGTTAAGAATCAGGTAGAGGATATAGCAGACGATTTAATCAAACTCTATTCTGAGCGTAGTCAGTTGAAAGGTTATGCTTTTTCAGCTGATGATGAAGAGCAAGATGCTTTTGATGATGCTTTCCCTTATGTTGAAACAGATGATCAACTTCGTAGTATCGAGGAAATCAAGAGAGATATGCAGAATTCTCAACCAATGGATCGACTTCTAGTTGGGGATGTTGGTTTTGGAAAGACTGAAGTTGCAATGCGTGCAGCCTTTAAGGCGGTCAATGACAATAAACAGGTGGTCGTTCTAGTTCCTACGACAGTTTTAGCGCAACAGCACTACACGAATTTTAAGGAACGATTCCAAAATTTTGCTGTTAATATTGATGTGTTGAGTCGCTTTAGAAGTAAAAAAGAGCAGACTGAAACACTTGAAAAATTGAAAAACGGTCAAGTCGATATTTTAATTGGAACACATCGTGTTTTGTCAAAAGATGTTGTGTTTTCTGATTTGGGCTTGATGATTATTGATGAGGAACAACGATTTGGTGTCAAGCATAAGGAAACCTTGAAAGAGTTGAAGAAACAAGTGGATGTTCTGACTTTGACAGCAACGCCAATTCCTCGTACTCTTCATATGTCTATGCTGGGAATAAGAGATTTATCTGTTATTGAAACTCCTCCAACCAATCGCTATCCTGTTCAAACCTATGTTTTAGAAAAGAATGATAGTGTTATTCGTGATGCGGTCTTGCGTGAAATGGAGCGTGGAGGTCAAATTTACTATCTTTACAACAAAGTTGACACAATTGATCAGAAGGTTTCAGAATTACAGGAGCTGATTCCAGAGGCTGCGATTGGTTATGTTCATGGTCGCATGAGTGAAATTCAGTTGGAAAATACTTTATTGGACTTTATTGAAGGACAATACGATATCTTGGTAACAACTACCATTATTGAGACAGGGGTGGACATTCCAAATGCCAATACCTTATTTATTGAAAATGCAGATCATATGGGCTTGTCAACCTTGTATCAATTAAGAGGAAGAGTCGGTCGTAGTAATCGGATTGCTTATGCTTATCTCATGTATCGTCCAGAAAAATCGATTAGTGAAGTCTCTGAAAAGAGATTAGAAGCAATTAAAGGATTTACAGAATTGGGCTCAGGATTTAAGATTGCGATGCGAGATCTTTCTATTCGTGGAGCAGGAAATCTCCTAGGAAAATCCCAGTCTGGTTTCATTGATTCTGTTGGTTTTGAATTGTATTCGCAGTTACTAGAGGAAGCTATTGCAAAACGACATGGTAATGGGAAAACAAGAACCAAAGGAAATGCCGAATTGATTTTACAAATCGATGCTTATCTTCCTGATACTTATATTTCAGACCAACGACATAAGATTGAAATTTATAAAAAAATTCGTCAAATTGACAACCGTGTCAATTATGAAGAGTTACAAGAAGAGTTGATGGACCGTTTTGGAGAATACCCAGATGTGGTAGCCTATCTTTTAGAGATTGGTTTGGTCAAGTCATATTTGGACAAGGTCTTTGTTCAACGTGTGGAAAGAAAAGATAATAAAATTACAGTTCAATTTGAAAAAGTCACTCAACGACTGTTTTTAGCTCAAGATTATTTTAAAGCTTTATCGGCAACGAATTTAAAAGCAGCTATAGCTGAAAATGAAGGATTAATGGAGCTTGTATTTGATGTCCGAAATAAGAAAGATTATGAAATTTTAGAAGGTTTGCTCATTTTTGGAGAAAGTTTATTAGAGATAAAAGAGTCGAAGGAAGAAAATGCCATTTGATATTTTTCTTCTATAAAATAGATAAAAATGGTAGAATAATAAGTTGAGGTAATAAAGATGAGATTAGACAAATATTTAAAAGTATCACGAATTATCAAGCGTCGTACAGTCGCAAAGGAAGTAGCAGATAAAGGTAGAATCAAGGTGAATGGGATCTTGGCCAAAAGTTCAACGGATTTGAAAGTTAATGACCAAGTTGAAATTCGTTTTGGCAATAAGTTGCTACTTGTAAAAGTACTGGAGATGAAAGATAGCACAAAAAAAGAAGATGCAGCGGGCATGTATGAAATTATCAGTGAAACACGGGTAGAAGAAAATGTCTAAAAATATTGTACAATTGAATAATTCTTTTATTCAAAATGAATACCAACGTCGTCGCTATCTGATGAAGGAAAGACAAAAACGGAATCGTTTCATGGGTTGGGTTCTCATTTTGATGATTTTATTGTTCATTTTACCAACTTATAATCTTGCTCAAAGCTATCACCAATTACTTC
Source organism: Streptococcus mitis (assembly GCF_000722695.1). Lineage (GTDB taxonomy): Bacteria > Bacillota > Bacilli > Lactobacillales > Streptococcaceae > Streptococcus > Streptococcus mitis_O. The sequence goes on from NZ_JPFU01000001.1 coordinate 14,632, forward strand.
AAAGACATCAACAGTTATTAGACTTGCAAACTCAGTATCAAACCTTGAGTGAGGAAAAGGAGAAGGAGACAGCTTTTGCTACAAAGTTGAAAGATGAAGATTACGCTGCTAAATACATGCGTGCAAAATATTATTATTCTAAGAATCGGGAAGCTGTTTATACGATTCCTGACTTGCTCCCAAGGTGATAAAATGGAAAATTTATTAGACGTAATAGAGCAATTTTTGAGTCTATCGGATGAAAAGTTGGAAGAGTTGGCTGATAAAAATCAATTATTGCGTTTACAAGAAGAAAAGGAAAGGAAGAATGCGTAAATTCTTAATTATTTTGTTGCTACCAAGTTTTTTGACAGTTTCAAAAGTCGTTAGCACAGAAAAAGAAGTAGTCTATACTTCGAAAGAAATTTATTACCTTTCACAATCTGACTTTGGTATTTATTTTAAAGAAAAGCTAAGTTCTCCTATGGTTTTTGGAGAAGTTCCTGTCTATGCGAATGAAGATTTAGTAGTGGAATCTGGAAAATTGACTCCCAAAACAAGTTTCCAAATAACCGAGTGGCGCTTAAATAAACAAGGAATTCCAGTATTTAAGTTATCCAACCATCAATTTATAGCTGCAGACAAACGTTTTTTATACAATCAGTCAGAGGTAACTTCTACAATAAAAAAAGTATGGTTAGAATCTGATTTTAAACTGTACAATAGCCCTTATGATTTAAAAGAAGTGAAATCATCCTTATCAGCTTATTCACAAGTATCAATCGATAAGACCATGTTTGTAGAAGGAAGAGAATTTCTACATATTGATCAGGCTGGATGGGTAGATAAGGAATCAACTTCTGAAGAAGATAATCGGATGAGTAAAGTCCAAGAAATGTTATCTGAAAAATATCAGAAGGATTCATTCTCTATTTATGTTAAGCAACTGACTACTGGAAAAGAAGCTGGTATCAATCAAGATGAAAAGATGTATGCAGCTAGCGTTTTAAAACTCCCTTATCTTTATTATACGCAAGAAAAAATCAATGAGGGTCTGTATCAGTTAGATTCGACTGTAAAATACGTATCAGCAGTTAATGATTTTCCAGGTTCTTATAAACCAGAGGGAAGTGGTAGTCTTCCTAAAAAAGAGGATAATAAAGAATATTCTCTAAAGGATTTAATTACGAAAGTATCAAAAGAATCGGATAACGTAGCTCATAATCTATTGGGATATTACCTTTCAAATCAATCTGATGCAACATTTAAGTCCAAGATGTCTGCTATTATGGGAGATGATTGGGATCCAAAAGAAAAATTGATTTCTTCTAAAATGGCAGGGAAAGTCATGGAAGCTATTTATAATCAAAATGGATTTGTATTGGAGTCCTTGACCAAAACAGATTTTGATAATCAGCGAATTGCCAAAGGTGTTTCTGTGAAGGTAGCTCATAAAATTGGGGATGCGGACGAATTTGAGCATGATACGGGTGTTGTCTATGCAGATTCTCCATTTGTTCTTTCAATTTTCACTAAAAATTCTGATTATGATACTATTTCTCAGATAGCCCAAGATGTTTATGAGGTTCTAAAATGAGGGAACAGGATTTTTTAAATCATTTTCTCAAAAGAGGATATTTCAAAAAGCATGCTAAAGTGGTGCTAGCTCTTTCTGGTGGATTAGATTCTATGTTTCTATTTAAGGTATTGTCTACTTATCAAGAAGAGTTAGAAATTGAATTGATTCTAGCTCATGTTAATCATAAGCAGAGAGTAGAATCAGATTGGGAAGAAAAGGAATTAAGGAAGTTGGCTGCTGAAGCTGGACTTCCTATTTATGTCAGCAATTTTTCAGGAGAATTTTCAGAAGCGCGTGCACGAAATTTTCGTTATGATTTTTTTCAAGAGGTCATGAAAAATACAGGTGCGACAACCTTAGTCACTGCCCACCATTCTGATGACCAGGTGGAAACGATTTTGATGCGTTTGATTCGAGGCACTCGTTTGCGCTATCTATCAGGAATTAGGGAGAAGCAAGTAGTCGGGGATATAGAAATGATTCGTCCCTTCTTGTATTTTCAGAAAAAAGACTTTCCATCAATTTTTCACTTTGAAGATACATCAAATAAGGAAAATCATTATTTTCGTAATCGTATTCGAAATTCTTATTTACCAGAATTAGAAAAAGAAAATCCTAGATTTAGAGATGCAATCTTAAGTATCGGAAATGAAATTTTAGATTATGACTTAGCTATAGCTGAATTATCAAAGAATATTGATGTAGAAAATTTAGAGCAGTTATTTTCTTATTCTGAGTCGACACAAAGAGTTTTACTTCAAACTTACCTGAATCGTTTTCCAGATTTGAATCTCACAAAAGCTCAGTTTGAAGAAGTTAGACAAATTTTAAAAACTAAAAGCCAGTATCGTCATCCGCTTAAAAATGGTTATGAACTAGTAAAGGAGTATCAACAGTTTCGGATTTGTAAAATCAGTCCGCAGGCTGATGAAAAGGAAGATGAACTTGTGTTACACTATCAAAATCAGGTATTTTATCAAGGATACATATTTTCCTTTGGAATTCCTTTAGAAGGTGAATCAATTCAACAAATACCTGTTTCACGCGAAACATCCATACACATTCGTCATCGAAAAACAGGAGATTTTTTGATTCAAAATGGGCATAGAAAAAAACTCAGACGTTTATTTATTGATTTGAAAATCCCTATGGAAAAGCGAAAATCTGCTCTGATTATTGAGCAATTTGGTGAAATTGTTTCAATTTTGGGAATTGCGACCAGTAATTTGAGTAAAAACACGAAAAATGATATAATGAACACTGTACTTTATATAGAAAAAATAGATAGGTAAAAAAATGTTAGAAAACGATATTAAAAAAATCCTCGTTTCACACGATGAAATTACAGAAGCTGCTAAAAAATTAGGTGCTCAACTCACTAAAGACTATGCAGGAAAAAATCCAATCTTAGTTGGGATTTTAAAAGGATCTATTCCTTTTATGGCTGAATTGATTAAACATATCGACACACATATTGAAATGGACTTCATGATGGTTTCTAGCTATCATGGTGGAACAGCAAGTAGCGGGGTCATTAATATTAAACAAGATGTGACTCAAGACATTAAAGGAAGACATATTCTATTTGTAGAAGATATTATTGATACAGGCCAAACTTTGAAGAATTTGCGAGATATGTTTATTGAAAGAGAAGCATCTTCTGTTAAAATTGCAACCTTGTTGGATAAACCAGAGGGACGTGTTGTAGAAATTGAAGCTGACTATACCTGCTTTACTATTCCAAATGAGTTTGTAGTAGGTTATGGTTTAGATTACAAAGAAAATTATCGTAACCTTCCTTATGTTGGAGTATTGAAAGAAGAAGTGTATTCAAATTAGAAAGAACAATTTTTAATGAAAAAACAAAATAATGGTTTAATTAAAAATCCTTTTCTATGGTTATTACTTATTTTTTTCCTAGTTACAGCTTATCAGTATTTTAGTACAGGTAGTGTTGCAGGGAAAAGTGAGCAAATTAATTATACAGAATTGGTAAAAGAAATTACCGATGACAATGTAAAAGAATTAACTTACCAACCAAATGGCAGTGTTATCGAGGTTTCGGGTGTTTATAAAAATCCTAAAACAAGTAAAGAAGCAACAGGCATTCAGTTCTTTTCTCCTTCTGCTACAACAGTAGAGAAATTTTCAAGCATCATTCTTCCTTCAGATACGACAGTATCCGAATTGCAAAAACTTGCTTCTGACCATAAAGCGGAAGTAACTGTTAAGCATGAAAGTTCAAGTGGTATGTGGATTAATATTCTTGTATCCATTGTGCCATTCGGTATTCTTTTCTTCTTCCTATTCTCTATGATGGGAAATATGGGAGGAAATAATGGCCGTAACCCAATGAGTTTTGGACGTAGTAAGGCTAAGGCTGCAAATAAAGAAGATATTAAAGTAAGATTTTCAGATGTTGCTGGAGCTGAGGAAGAAAAACAAGAACTAGTTGAAGTTGTTGAATTCTTAAAAGATCCAAAACGATTTACAAAACTTGGAGCCCGTATTCCAGCAGGTGTTCTTTTGGAGGGACCTCCAGGAACAGGTAAAACTTTGCTTGCTAAGGCAGTAGCCGGAGAAGCAGGTGTTCCATTCTTTAGTATTTCAGGTTCTGACTTTGTAGAAATGTTTGTCGGAGTTGGAGCTAGTCGTGTTCGTTCTCTTTTTGAAGATGCCAAAAAAGCAGCACCAGCTATTATCTTTATCGATGAAATTGATGCTGTTGGACGTCAGCGTGGAGTTGGTCTTGGCGGAGGAAATGACGAACGTGAACAAACATTGAACCAACTCTTGATTGAGATGGATGGTTTTGAGGGAAATGAAGGGATTATCGTCATCGCTGCGACAAACCGTTCAGATGTACTTGACCCTGCCCTTCTGCGCCCAGGACGTTTTGATAGAAAAGTCTTGGTTGGTCGCCCTGATGTTAAAGGTCGTGAAGCAATCTTGAAAGTTCATGCTAAGAACAAGCCTTTAGCAGAAGATGTTGATTTGAAATTAGTGGCTCAACAAACTCCAGGTTTTGTTGGAGCTGATTTAGAGAATGTATTGAATGAAGCAGCCTTGGTTGCTGCCCGTCGCAACAAGTCAGTTATTGATGCTTCAGATATTGATGAAGCAGAAGATAGAGTTATTGCGGGACCTTCTAAGAAAGATAAGACAGTGTCACAAAAAGAACGTGAATTAGTTGCCTACCATGAGGCAGGACATACCATTGTTGGTCTAGTCTTGTCGAATGCCCGTGTTGTTCATAAAGTTACCATCGTACCACGTGGACGTGCAGGTGGTTATATGATTGCACTTCCTAAAGAAGACCAAATGCTTCTTTCTAAAGAAGATATGAAAGAGCAATTGGCTGGCTTGATGGGTGGACGTGTAGCTGAAGAAATTATCTTTAATGTCCAAACTACAGGAGCTTCAAACGACTTTGAACAGGCGACTCAAATGGCGCGTGCAATGGTTACAGAGTACGGAATGAGTGAAAAACTTGGCCCCGTACAATATGAGGGTAATCATGCTATGTTTGGTGCACAAAGCCCTCAAAAATCAATTTCAGAACAAACAGCTTATGAAATTGACGAAGAGGTTCGTTCATTATTGAATGAGGCACGAAATAAAGCCGCTGAAATTATTCAGTCAAATCGTGAAACTCACAAATTGATTGCAGAAGCATTATTAAAATACGAAACATTGGATAGTATACAAATTAAATCTCTTTACGAAACAGGAAAGATGCCTGAAACAGTAGAAGAGGAATCACATGCACTATCTTATGATGAAGTAAAGTCAAAAATGAATGATGATAAATAACTCTAAGAGAGGCTTGTCCTCTCTTTTTGTGCAGTTGAGACGGTGTAGAGAGCAGAATGAGAAAAAAGAACCCAATTAGCTTCTTTATTTGTTAAACTGTATCTAGAAAGGGGAAGATTATGTTTAAAGAATTATATGAAGAAGTCCAGGGAATTGTGTATAAGTGTAGAAATGAATATTACCTTCATTTGTGGGAGCTATCGGATTGGGATCAAGAGGGTATGATTTGCTTGCATGAATTAATTAGTAAAGAAGAAGGAATAGTAGAAGATATCCCTCGTTTAAGGAAATATTTTAAGACTAAGTTCCGGAATCGGATTTTAGATTATATCCGTAAACAAGAAAGTCAAAAACGAAGATATGATAAAGAACCGTATGAAGAAGTAGGTGAGATAAGTCATCGTGTAAGTGAGGGAGGTCTCTGGCTAGACGATTATTATCTCTTTCATGAAACACTAAGAGATTATAGAAGTAAACAAAGTAAAGAGCAACAAGAAGAGTTAGAACGCGTCTTAAGACATGAATGCTTCCGAGGACGTCAAAGAGTCCTAAGGGACTTACGTATTGTGTTTAAAGAGTTTTATATCAGACCCCGATAGGAAGCTATGCAAAAAAAGTAAATTCCCAAACTAAGTTCCACTGCTAATCCAAGTGGAAGTTAGTCTGATAAAAATCGTAAAAACCAGTGGAAATCCGTGTCAGGGTAAGTTCCACTGGTTTTAATCATGCTTGATTTCATAGCTTTTGTAGGCAAAATGAATCGAAAAAAAGAGCGCACAAAATCCTCTCATCTGAAAGCGTTTCAGATTAAGTTCCGCTATGGTGGAAGTTAGTGTGAGACGTTTGAATGGGGTTGAAGGATAGTTTTTAGATTTTATGTTGGAGTAATTTAGAAGACTGACAGACGTCTTCTGCAGGTATTTTAGAAATACCTAGAAGCTTAGGAATCTCTTCTCCATAGGTAAAGGCAAAGAGCTCATAGGCTGACTTTCCATTCAAAGCAGCACGTTTGACACTGTTGACATGAGAGCAGACGAGATTGATATCTTCTTGAGTTAAATTGTCAAAGGAAGTTCCCTTAGGTAGAATGTCACGAATTAGTGTGTGATTTTTCTCAATTCTCCCTTTCAGGTCAGAGCGATTAGGTTCACAAAAGAAAAGTTTACTCTCTCCTCGAACATCCATTTCTATGTCATCAACTCTGGCAAACTCTCCTCCATTATCTGTCAGGATGACAGGAAAAAGTTGGAAGAAATCTTTGTCCGCTTGGTGAAGAGTGTTTTTGATGTCATAGAGGTGTTTGGTAACCTCAAGGGCAGTTTTATTATCCAGAAGTCTAGCGAAGATAAAGTTACAGAAAGATAGATTGAAGGTGAGTAGGACTTTACCTCCCATCCTGCCCAGAACTGTATCCATTTCTAGCCAAGAGTCTAGTTGCTTAAGGGCTAAATAGTTTTGGAAATCCTCATAGGAACGTCCTTTTTTAGCTTCTTTAGGGATGGAAGGTAGCTTACTTTTCCGTCTTTCTTTGAATTTAACGGCTCTGGCTAGGTCAATAGGAGTGATAGACAGGTACTCTTTTCGGATGTGACGATAGACGGTTGAGGAGCTAACATCGAGGTTGTGAGTTTTGAGGATATGATAGATGTGTTGTCCCTTTTTAACACCATCAGAAATGACTTTGTCCATGTCCCAGAAGGTCTTGGAATTGAGGGGGAGTTCCTTCACGAGACTCGACAAGAGTTTGTTCGTATTGTTTTTGAGCTTGTTTAGCGAGGTAGAAGATCTTCTTATAGCCACAATTCTGTCTTCTTTTAGGGCAACCATTACAGACAAAGGGAGCTTTGTCGAGTAAAGGGCAAGGAAGGTTATCGCATGTAGACTCTCGGACTTGTCTGTTTCGTTTGACTTCTTTGGAGACAGTAGTTGGGTCTTTTAGAATGGACTGTCCAATAGCTTTGAAGGTTTCACCGCGCTCTAAGCCCAGTTGGATATCATTACGGTCTGAAAGGGTAAGGTGTTTATGTTTTGTCATAGTGAGCCTCATTTCTAACTCAAACGTCTCATACTTAATTCCACCATAAAAATCCGTTTTAGACTAATTTCCACTTCGGCAAGTCAAGTGGAAGTTACTTTGAGAAGTTACGACATGCAAAAAAATTGAAAAAAATTAGAAAAAGGTGTTGACAAAGTTTGAAAAGTGGGTATAATAGTAAGAGTTGAAAATAACAACTCTGGTCCGTTGGTCAAGGGGTTAAGACACCGCCTTTTCACGGCGGTAACACGGGTTCGAATCCCGTACGGACTATGGTATGTTGCGGATGGAACACTTGATGAAAAAAAGATTAAAAAAGTTTCAAAAAAGTGTTGACAAGCGAAAGCGACTGTGATATACTAATATAGTTGTCACTTGAGAGAAGCGAGTGACAAAGACCTTTGAAAACTGAACAAGACGAACCAATGTGCAGGGCACTATAACTAAGGTTATAGTACTGAACAATGAAAAAACAATAAATCTGTCAGTGACAGAAATGAGTGAGAACTCAAACTTTTAATGAGAGTTTGATCCTGGCTCAGGACGAACGCTGGCGGCGTGCCTAATACATGCAAGTAGAACGCTGAAGGAGGAGCTTGCTCTTCTGGATGAGTTGCGAACGGGTGAGTAACGCGTAGGTAACCTGCCTGGTAGCGGGGGATAACTATTGGAAACGATAGCTAATACCGCATAATAGCAGTTGTT
>NZ_JPFU01000002.1:0-162500 GCF_000722695.1 Streptococcus mitis
AGTTGTCACTTGAGAGAAGCGAGTGACAAAGACCTTTGAAAACTGAACAAGACGAACCAATGTGCAGGGCGCTACAACAATTGTTGTAGTACTGAACAATGAAAAAACAATAAATCTGTCAGTGACAGAAATGAGTGAGAACTCAAACTTTTAATGAGAGTTTGATCCTGGCTCAGGACGAACGCTGGCGGCGTGCCTAATACATGCAAGTAGAACGCTGAAGGAGGAGCTTGCTCTTCTGGATGAGTTGCGAACGGGTGAGTAACGCGTAGGTAACCTGCCTGGTAGCGGGGGATAACTATTGGAAACGATAGCTAATACCGCATAATAGCAGTTGTTGCATGACAACTGTTTGAAAGGTGCAATTGCATCACTACCAGATGGACCTGCGTTGTATTAGCTAGTTGGTGGGGTAACGGCTCACCAAGGCGACGATACATAGCCGACCTGAGAGGGTGATCGGCCACACTGGGACTGAGACACGGCCCAGACTCCTACGGGAGGCAGCAGTAGGGAATCTTCGGCAATGGACGGAAGTCTGACCGAGCAACGCCGCGTGAGTGAAGAAGGTTTTCGGATCGTAAAGCTCTGTTGTAAGAGAAGAACGAGTGTGAGAGTGGAAAGTTCACACTGTGACGGTATCTTACCAGAAAGGGACGGCTAACTACGTGCCAGCAGCCGCGGTAATACGTAGGTCCCGAGCGTTGTCCGGATTTATTGGGCGTAAAGCGAGCGCAGGCGGTTAGATAAGTCTGAAGTTAAAGGCTGTGGCTTAACCATAGTACGCTTTGGAAACTGTTTAACTTGAGTGCAAGAGGGGAGAGTGGAATTCCATGTGTAGCGGTGAAATGCGTAGATATATGGAGGAACACCGGTGGCGAAAGCGGCTCTCTGGCTTGTAACTGACGCTGAGGCTCGAAAGCGTGGGGAGCAAACAGGATTAGATACCCTGGTAGTCCACGCCGTAAACGATGAGTGCTAGGTGTTAGACCCTTTCCGGGGTTTAGTGCCGTAGCTAACGCATTAAGCACTCCGCCTGGGGAGTACGACCGCAAGGTTGAAACTCAAAGGAATTGACGGGGGCCCGCACAAGCGGTGGAGCATGTGGTTTAATTCGAAGCAACGCGAAGAACCTTACCAGGTCTTGACATCCCTCTGACCGCTCTAGAGATAGAGCTTTCCTTCGGGACAGAGGTGACAGGTGGTGCATGGTTGTCGTCAGCTCGTGTCGTGAGATGTTGGGTTAAGTCCCGCAACGAGCGCAACCCCTATTGTTAGTTGCCATCATTCAGTTGGGCACTCTAGCGAGACTGCCGGTAATAAACCGGAGGAAGGTGGGGATGACGTCAAATCATCATGCCCCTTATGACCTGGGCTACACACGTGCTACAATGGCTGGTACAACGAGTCGCAAGCCGGTGACGGCAAGCTAATCTCTTAAAGCCAGTCTCAGTTCGGATTGTAGGCTGCAACTCGCCTACATGAAGTCGGAATCGCTAGTAATCGCGGATCAGCACGCCGCGGTGAATACGTTCCCGGGCCTTGTACACACCGCCCGTCACACCACGAGAGTTTGTAACACCCGAAGTCGGTGAGGTAACCGTAAGGAGCCAGCCGCCTAAGGTGGGATAGATGATTGGGGTGAAGTCGTAACAAGGTAGCCGTATCGGAAGGTGCGGCTGGATCACCTCCTTTCTAAGGATAAGGAACTGCGCATTGGTCTTGTTTAGTCTTGAGAGGTCTTGTGGGGCCTTAGCTCAGCTGGGAGAGCGCCTGCTTTGCACGCAGGAGGTCAGCGGTTCGATCCCGCTAGGCTCCATTGGTGAGAGAATCATCAAGTAATGCACATTGAAAATTGAATATCTATATCAAATAGTAACAAGAAAATAAACCGAAACGCTGTAGTATTAATAAGAGTTTATGACTGAAAGGTCAAAAATAAGGTTAAGTTAATAAGGGCGCACGGTGGATGCCTTGGCACTAGGAGCCGAAGAAGGACGTGACAAACGACGATATGCCTTGGGTAGCTGTAAGTAAGCGATGATCCAGGGATTTCCGAATGGGGGAACCCAACAGGTACTACCTGTTACCCGCATCTGTTAAGGATGTGAGGAGGAAGACGCAGTGAACTGAAACATCTAAGTAGCTGCAGGAAGAGAAAGCAAAAGCGATTGCCTTAGTAGCGGCGAGCGAAACGGCAGAAGGGCAAACCGAAGAGTTTACTCTTCGGGGTTGTAGGACTGCAATGTGGACTCAAAGATTATAGAAGAATGATTTGGGAAGATCAGCCAAAGAGAGTAATAGCCTCGTATTTAAAATAGTCTTTGTACCTAGCAATATCCTGAGTACGGCGGGACACGCGAAATCCCGTCGGAATCTGGGAGGACCATCTCCCAACCCTAAATACTCCCTAGTGACCGATAGTGAACCAGTACCGTGAGGGAAAGGTGAAAAGCACCCCGGAAGGGGAGTGAAATAGAACCTGAAACCGTGTGCCTACAACAAGTTCGAGCCCGTTAATGGGTGAGAGCGTGCCTTTTGTAGAATGAACCGGCGAGTTACGTTATGATGCGAGGTTAAGTTGAAGAGACGGAGCCGTAGGGAAACCGAGTCTGAATAGGGCGCCTTAGTATCATGACGTAGACCCGAAACCATGTGACCTACCCATGAGCAGGTTGAAGGTGCGGTAAGACGCACTGGAGGACCGAACCAGGGCACGTTGAAAAGTGCTTGGATGACTTGTGGGTAGCGGAGAAATTCCAAACGAACTTGGAGATAGCTGGTTCTCTCCGAAATAGCTTTAGGGCTAGCGTCGACATAAAGATTCTTGGATGTAGAGCACTGTTTGGGTGAGGGGTCCATCCCGGATTACCAATCTCAGATAAACTCCGAATGCCAATGAATTATGGTCGGCAGTCAGACTGCGAGTGCTAAGATCCGTAGTCGAAAGGGAAACAGCCCAGACCACCAGCTAAGGTCCCAAAATAATTGTTAAGTGGAAAAGGATGTGGGGTTGCACAGACAACTAGGATGTTAGCTTAGAAGCAGCTATTCATTCAAAGAGTGCGTAATAGCTCACTAGTCGAGTGACCCTGCGCCGAAAATGTACCGGGGCTAAAACAATTTACCGAAGCTGTGGATACCTTTATAGGTATGGTAGGAGAGCGTTCTATGTGTGAAGAAGGTGTACCGTGAGGAGTGCTGGAACGCATAGAAGTGAGAATGCCGGTATGAGTAGCGAAAGACAGGTGAGAATCCTGTCCACCGTAAGACTAAGGTTTCCAGGGGAAGGCTCGTCCGCCCTGGGTTAGTCGGGACCTAAGGAGAGACCGAAAGGTGTATCCGATGGACAACAGGTTGATATTCCTGTACTAGAGTATGTAGTGATGGAGGGACGCAGTAGGCTAACTAAAGCAGACGATTGGAAGTGTCTGTCTAAGCAGTGAGGTGTGAACTGAGTTAAATGCTTAGTTCTGTAACATTGAGCTGTGATGGGGAGCGAAGTTTAGTAGCGAAGTTAGTGACGTCACACTGCCAAGAAAAGCTTCTAGCGTTTAAACATACTCTACCCGTACCGCAAACCGACACAGGTAGTCGAGGCGAGTAGCCTCAGGTGAGCGAGAGAACTCTCGTTAAGGAACTCGGCAAAATGACCCCGTAACTTCGGGAGAAGGGGTGCTGACTTTAAGTCAGCCGCAGTGAATAGGCCCAAGCAACTGTTTATCAAAAACACAGCTCTCTGCTAAATCGTAAGATGATGTATAGGGGGTGACGCCTGCCCGGTGCTGGAAGGTTAAGAGGAGTGCTTAGCGCAAGCGAAGGTATGAATTGAAGCCCCAGTAAACGGCGGCCGTAACTATAACGGTCCTAAGGTAGCGAAATTCCTTGTCGGGTAAGTTCCGACCCGCACGAAAGGCGTAATGATTTGGGCACTGTCTCAACGAGAGACTCGGTGAAATTTTAGTACCTGTGAAGATGCAGGTTACCCGCGACAGGACGGAAAGACCCCATGGAGCTTTACTGCAGTTTGATATTGAGTGTCTGTACCACATGTACAGGATAGGTAGGAGTCTACGAGATCGGGACGCCAGTTTCGAAGGAGACGTTGTTGGGATACTACCCTTGTGTTATGGCCACTCTAACCCAGATAGGTGATCCCTATCGGAGACAGTGTCTGACGGGCAGTTTGACTGGGGCGGTCGCCTCCTAAAAGGTAACGGAGGCGCCCAAAGGTTCCCTCAGAATGGTTGGAAATCATTCGCAGAGTGTAAAGGTATAAGGGAGCTTGACTGCGAGAGCTACAACTCGAGCAGGGACGAAAGTCGGGCTTAGTGATCCGGTGGTTCCGTATGGAAGGGCCATCGCTCAACGGATAAAAGCTACCCTGGGGATAACAGGCTTATCTCCCCCAAGAGTTCACATCGACGGGGAGGTTTGGCACCTCGATGTCGGCTCGTCGCATCCTGGGGCTGTAGTCGGTCCCAAGGGTTGGGCTGTTCGCCCATTAAAGCGGCACGCGAGCTGGGTTCAGAACGTCGTGAGACAGTTCGGTCCCTATCCGTCGCGGGCGTAGGAAATTTGAGAGGATCTGCTCCTAGTACGAGAGGACCAGAGTGGACTTACCGCTGGTGTACCAGTTGTCTTGCCAAAGGCATCGCTGGGTAGCTATGTAGGGAAGGGATAAACGCTGAAAGCATCTAAGTGTGAAACCCACCTCAAGATGAGATTTCCCATGATTTTATATCAGTAAGAGCCCTGAGAGATGATCAGGTAGATAGGTTAGAAGTGGAAGTGTGGCGACACATGTAGCGGACTAATACTAATAGCTCGAGGACTTATCCAAAGTAACTGAGAATATGAAAGCGTATGGTTTTCTTGATTTGAATAGATATTCAATTTTGAGTAGGTATTACTCAGAGTTAAGTGACGATAGCCTAGGAGATACACCTGTACCCATGCCGAACACAGAAGTTAAGCCCTAGAACGCCGGAAGTAGTTGGGGGTTGCCCCCTGTGAGATATGGAAGTCGCTTAGCTTTATTCCGCCATAGCTCAGTTGGTAGTAGCGCATGACTGTTAATCATGATGTCGTAGGTTCGAGTCCTACTGGCGGAGTAGTTAATTAAAGGAGGTTTCGACCTCTTTTTGTTTTGTAATTAATAATCTGTCTCGCACCTAATGACAAGTGATATTTTTCTTGACGAGATAGGTCTCTGCTACCATCATTTTAGAACAATGATAGCACTTGAATCGACGCTTTCTAAGGAGGATTCTGGTAAGCATATCAGTCGTTTCGAGGTAAGGAATTTTAGAAGGTTTTTGGAAGTCATATTTAGCCATTTGTCCATGACAGTTGTGAGATTTAGGTGCAGGATAATCTAGCTTAGCGATAATTTCTTTATGCGTTCCAGCATCCAGATAGTCCAATATTATGATGTTCTTGTCTTTAATGTCAAGTAATTTTGTGATAAAGTGTAATTGTTCCATATGATTCTTTGTAATGATGATTTGGTGGCTTTTCATTATAGGTCATATGGGACTTTTTTTACACAAAAATAGGCTTCATAATATCTATAGGGGATTTACCCACTACAAATATTATAGAGCCTTGTCTTTTTCTTAATTATTATGGTGCTTCATTTCTATTCAATCACTTCATAGTTCTGACTCAAGTTCGTTGAAGAACTCTCGAGAAATATTTATTACTATTGAAATAGAGTAGGATAATTTTGTCAATCATTTATAGGAATTTATTTATTTTTAGGGATTTAATAGTTTGTTTTTGATATAAGGTATTTATTCTATTCTGTCAATTTTTCTTATTTTTTATCTTGTTGAGGTTGGTATTTGTACAATTCAGGAATTATTAATGATTAATTATAATTTTTTGTTAGAATAAGGTCATAAAAAGTAAAGGAGTGTATGCTTATGCTACAAAGTATTTATGATCAGATGACTGATTTCTATGACAGTATCGAAGAAGAGTATGCTACTTTCTTTGATAATAGTTGGGAATGGGAACATTTTCATTTTAAATTTTTGATTTATTATTTAGTTAGATATGGCATTGGGTGTCGTAGGGATTTTATTGTTTACCATTATCGTGTTGCTTATCGTTTGTATCTTGAAAAGATGATAATGAATCGGGGTTTTATTTCTTGTTGAGACAGTTTGATTAAATTTCCGAACAAATCTACTTTTTTATGGAAAGATAATAACAAATAGCTGGTTATTTTTCTAAATTATTTTTTAATAGTTGGAAATAGCAAATCTTTCTATTGTTTCTTCTTGATAAAAAGGCGATTTTTTCTTATAATAAATTGTAAGATATAATTGTGGGTGAGATTCCTGCCATGTATGTGAGAAAGGAAGAGCCTGAGGGCTCAGACAAGATTATGACTTCAGTTGTTGTTGTAGGTACCCAATGGGGTGATGAAGGTAAAGGGAAGATTACAGACTTCCTTTCAGCGAATGCAGAGGTGATTGCACGTTACCAAGGTGGTGATAATGCAGGTCACACGATTGTGATTGATGGTAAGAAATTTAAGTTGCACTTGATTCCCTCTGGGATTTTCTTCCCTGAAAAAATCTCTGTTATTGGGAATGGTATGGTTGTAAATCCTAAATCTCTTGTGAAAGAGTTGAGCTATCTTCATGAGGAGGGGGTTACAACTGATAACTTGCGTATTTCTGATCGCGCGCATGTTATTTTGCCTTACCATATCGAGTTGGATCGTTTGCAAGAAGAAGCTAAAGGTGACAATAAGATTGGTACTACAATCAAGGGAATTGGTCCAGCTTATATGGACAAGGCTGCTCGTGTTGGAATTCGTATCGCAGATCTTCTGGATAAAGATATTTTCCGTGAGCGTTTAGAACGTAACCTTGCTGAGAAGAATCGTCTCTTTGAAAAATTGTATGACAGTAAAGCGATTGCTTTCGATGATATTTTTGAAGAGTATTATGAATATGGTCAACAAATCAAAAAATATGTGACCGATACATCT
Source organism: Streptococcus mitis (assembly GCF_000722695.1). Lineage (GTDB taxonomy): Bacteria > Bacillota > Bacilli > Lactobacillales > Streptococcaceae > Streptococcus > Streptococcus mitis_O. Next base: position 7,007 of record NZ_JPFU01000002.1, read on the forward strand.
GTCATTTTGAATGATGCGCTTGATAATGGTAAACGTGTACTTTTTGAAGGTGCACAAGGTGTTATGCTAGATATCGACCAAGGTACTTATCCATTCGTTACGTCATCAAACCCTGTAGCTGGTGGTGTGACGATCGGTTCAGGTGTTGGTCCAAGTAAGATTGACAAGGTTGTAGGTGTATGTAAAGCCTATACGAGTCGTGTAGGAGACGGTCCTTTCCCAACTGAGTTGTTTGATGAAGTAGGAGAACGTATCCGTGAAGTAGGTCATGAATATGGTACAACAACTGGTCGTCCACGTCGTGTGGGTTGGTTTGATTCAGTTGTCATGCGTCATAGCCGTCGCGTTTCTGGTATTACTAACCTTTCATTGAACTCTATCGATGTTTTGAGTGGTTTGGATACGGTGAAAATCTGTGTGGCTTATGATCTGGATGGTCAACGTATTGATTACTATCCAGCTAGTCTTGAGCAATTGAAACGTTGTAAGCCTATCTATGAAGAGTTGCCAGGTTGGTCAGAAGACATCACTGGAGTTCGTAATTTGGAAGATCTTCCTGAGAATGCGCGTAACTATGTTCGTCGTGTGAGTGAATTGGTTGGCGTTCGTATTTCTACTTTCTCAGTAGGTCCTGGTCGTGAACAAACAAATATTTTAGAAAGTGTTTGGTCGTAAGAGATTTTTAAGATTTGTTTAAGATAGGTCGGGTATACTATAGACAGTTACAAGAAGACCTCCTAACTTGTTGTAACAAATATCCTAAACTTTTCTTTTTCATAATAATCTCCCTATAGAGTCACCGCATTCGGTGGCTTTTTTTGTGTTTGGATTCATGATATAATAATAAAATCGATAAGTAGGAAAAGGGAAAAGAGATGGTTTATACGCTTGAAGAAAAAGAAGTCTTTATGAGGGAGGCTTTGAGAGAAGCTGAGATTGCCTTGGAACACGATGAAATTCCAATCGGTTGTGTAATTGTCAAGGACGGGGAAATCATTGGTCGTGGGCATAATGCGCGTGAGGAATTACAGCGAGCGGTTATGCACGCGGAGATTATGGCTATAGAGAATGCAAACTTTAGTGAGGAGAGTTGGCGCTTGCTGGATTGCACACTTTTTGTGACTATTGAGCCTTGTGTCATGTGTAGTGGGGCGATTGGGCTTGCCCGTATTCCAAACGTGGTCTATGGGGCTAAAAACCAGAAATTCGGCGCTGCGGGGAGTTTGTACGATATCTTGACAGATGAGCGTCTCAATCATCGTGTGGAGGTTGAAACGGGAATTTTGGAAGATGAATGCGCAGCTATTATGCAGGATTTTTTTAGAAATAGACGGAAAAAATAATTTTACTTTTAAAATGAATAGGAATGTGATATAATTAATAGTGGAGCAACAGTTCTGCGTGAAGCGGGTCAGGGGAGGAATCCAGCAGCCCTAAGCGATTTGAATTGTGTGCTCTTTTTTTCGTGCTTTTTCCGAATAAATAAGATAGAATAATCTAGAACAAATGATAATAGAAAAGAGAAGAATATGAAAATTCGTGGTTTTGAATTGGTTTCGAGTTTTACAGATGAAAATTTATTGCCCAAGCGTGAGACGGCGCATGCGGCTGGTTACGACTTAAAGGTTGCTGTGCGTACGGTTATTGCTCCAGGAGAGATTGTATTGGTTCCGACAGGGGTTAAGGCTTATATGCAACCGACTGAGGTTCTTTACCTCTATGATCGTTCTTCAAACCCTCGTAAGAAGGGTTTGGTGTTAATCAACTCAGTTGGGGTCATTGATGGGGATTATTATGGCAATCCTGGGAATGAAGGGCATATTTTTGCGCAGATGAAGAATATCACAGACCAAGAAGTGATTCTCGAAGTTGGGGAACGTGTTGTCCAGGCTGTTTTTGCACCATTTTTAATCGCAGATGGAGATGAGGCAGACGGCGTGCGGACTGGTGGTTTTGGTTCGACAGGACACTAGGATGAAGATTATCTTTGTACGTCACGGGGAGCCAGATTATAGTATGCTTGATAAACTTGAAAATTCGCAACTCTATAGTGGTTTTGGTCGTGATTTAGCACCATTGACAGGAAAAGGTCGCAGTCTGGCAAAAGAGGTTGCTAAAACTGCATGTTTTGGAAAGGCAGAGATTATTATTTCATCGTCTGTGACGAGGGCTTTAGAAACAGCACATTATATAGCAGTTGAAACAGGATTGGACTTATTTGTGGAGCCGTTTTTTCATGAGTGGCGTCCAGACTTAGATGGCACTAACTCTGATTTAACTAGTGTATTGGTAGCTCATGAATATTATCTAAAACATCAAGGAGGTTTATCTGAAGATTCTCCTTATCGCTATGAAACTGATCTAGAGATGCGTCATCGTTTTTTAAGAGCTTTGGAAAAATATAAAAATTATAAAACTATTATCATTGTAACTCACGGAATGCTCATGCGCCAGTTTGTGCCAAATGAGAAGATTGATTTTTGCCAAGTGATTGAGTGTGAGTTAGAGATATAGAAAGAGGTTTATCATCGCAAAGAAAAAAGCGACATTTGTATGTCAAAATTGTGGGTATAATTCCCCTAAATATCTGGGGCGTTGTCCCAACTGTGGATCTTGGTCTTCTTTTGTAGAAGAGGTTGAGGTTGCCGAGGTAAAGAATGCGCGTGTGTCCTTGACGGGGGAGAAAAGACAGAAAGAAGAAATTTGCGACCGGCTTGCTGCTTGTATCTTCTCGTATCTTTGAGAAGCGTCGGGCTTCTTGCTTTACTAATCCAGATTTAAAAGATTTTTTAGAGGAAAAGGGTGCTAAAAGCATAGAGTTTATAGGGGTAGATGGCAATGGTTGTGTTAAGGCTTCCGTTTTGGCAGCTACCAAGGAGAATTATCAGGTTTCTGTCGATTTGTCTGCTGTCGGAGTTGCCAACCAGAAGAAATTCTCTAAAACACTGAAGCAGTGGCAAGATTGCGGAATCAAGATTGGATAGTTTTATGGGGATCTTAATATGAAAATTATTTTTATCCGTCACGGGGAGCCAAATTACCGTGAGTTAGAGGAGCGTTCTTATACGGGATTTGGGATAGATTTGGCGCCCTTGTCTGAGAAGGGACGGCAGCAAGCTCAGGAACTGAGCACCAATCTTTTACTCCCTTCAGCTGAAATAATCATATCTTCTTCAGTCACAAGAGCTTTAGAAACGGCTTCTTATGTAGTTTGTGCTACGGGACTTCCTTTGAGAGTGGAGCCTTTATTACATGAATGGCAGGTCTATGAAACTGGAATAGAAAATTTTGAAACGGCTAGAAGACTATTTCTAGAAAATCATGGGGAGTTACTTCCTAATAGTCCTATTCAATATGAGACAGCTATGGAAATGAGGTCTCGTTTTCTAGAATGTATGTCTAAGTATCGAGAACATCAGACTGTGGTAGTTGTTGCTCATCGAATGCTCATGCGCCAGTTTGTGCCAAATGAGAAGATTGATTTTTGCCAAGTGATTGAGTGTGAGTTAGAGATATAGAAAGAGGTTTATCATCGCAAAGAAAAAAGCGACATTTGTATGTCAAAATTGTGGGTATAATTCCCCTAAATATCTGGGACGTTGTCCTAACTGTGGGTCTTGGTCTTCCTTTGTAGAAGAGGTTGAGGTTGCCGAGGTCAAAAATGCGCGTGTGTCTTTAACAGGTGAGAAAACCAAGCCCATGAAACTAGCTGAGGTGACTTCAATCAACGTTAATCGAACCAAGACGGAGATGGAGGAATTCAACCGTGTACTTGGGGGAGGAGTGGTACCAGGAAGTCTCGTCCTCATAGGTGGGGATCCTGGGATTGGAAAATCAACCCTTCTCCTACAAGTCTCAACCCAGTTGTCTCAAGTGGGGACTGTTCTCTACGTCAGTGGGGAGGAGTCTGCTCAGCAAATCAAGTTGCGAGCGGAACGCTTGGGAGATATTGATAGCGAGTTTTATCTCTATGCAGAGACCAATATGCAGAGTGTTAGAGCTGAGGTGGAGCGCATCCAACCAGACTTCCTCATTATTGACTCCATTCAGACTATTATGTCTCCTGAGATTTCAGGGGTGCAGGGATCTGTTTCTCAAGTGCGTGAGGTGACGGCTGAGCTTATGCAACTGGCCAAGACCAATAACATTGCCATCTTTATCGTAGGTCATGTGACCAAGGAAGGAACCTTGGCTGGTCCTCGTATGCTAGAGCATATGGTGGATACGGTGCTTTACTTTGAAGGGGAGCGCCACCATACCTTTCGTATTTTAAGAGCGGTCAAAAACCGTTTTGGTTCTACCAATGAAATTGGGATTTTTGAGATGCAGTCGGGCGGCTTGGTTGAGGTACTCAATCCGAGTCAAGTTTTCCTAGAAGAGCGTTTGGATGGAGCGACTGGTTCGTCAATTGTTGTGACCATGGAAGGGACGCGTCCGATTTTGGCGGAGGTTCAGGCTTTGGTAACGCCGACCATGTTTGGAAATGCCAAGCGTACTACGACAGGACTTGACTTCAATCGTGCTAGCTTGATTATGGCTGTTTTGGAGAAACGGGCAGGATTGCTTCTCCAAAATCAGGATGCTTACCTCAAATCTGCTGGGGGTGTAAAATTGGATGAACCTGCAATTGACTTAGCCGTTGCTGTTGCCATTGCTTCGAGCTATAAAGACAAGCCAACTAATCCTCAGGAATGTTTTGTGGGAGAACTGGGATTGACAGGAGAAATTCGGCGCGTGAATCGTATCGAGCAGCGTATTAATGAAGCTGCTAAACTGGGCTTTACTAAGATTTATGTACCCAAAAATTCCTTGACAGGAATCACTCCGCCCAAAGAAATTCAGGTTATTGGGGTGACAACGATTCAGGAAGTTTTGAAAAAGGTTTTTGCTTAATCTGTGACAAATCCTCTTAAAAATGATAAGATAGGAGAAATATTTGACTATCAAATTTTCGAGGAGGGAATCGTGTCGTATTTTGAACAGTTTATGCAAGCCAATCAGGCTTATGTTGCCCTACATGGGCAGTTAAATCTGCCACTTAAACCCAAAACAAGAGTGGCTATTGTGACCTGTATGGACTCTCGTCTGCACGTTGCGCAAGCTTTGGGATTGGCACTTGGGGATGCTCATATCTTGCGGAATGCAGGTGGTCGAGTGACAGAAGACATGATTCGTTCGCTGGTTATTTCCCAGCAACAAATGGGGACAAGAGAGATTGTGGTATTGCACCATACAGACTGTGGTGCTCAGACTTTTGAAAATGGTCCTTTTCAGGAGTATTTAAAAGAGGAACTAGGTGTCGATGTGTCAGACCAGGACTTCTTGCCCTTCCAAGATATAGAGGAGAGTGTACGTGAGGATATGCAACTCCTTATCGAGTCTCCCCTAATACCAGATGATGTCATTATCTCTGGTGCTATTTACGATGTGGATACAGGAAGTATGACAGTCGTAGAATTATAAACACTTCATTTAGAAAGAAAGTGTATGAAGAAAAACAGTATTTTATTTATTTTTATCTTATTGCTATGTATTGGTTTACAGTATGAAACCATCTACTATACGGATGGTTCGATGTCAGCTGCGGAATATGGACTAATGGGAGTTTCTATCTTTCTAGCTCTCTTTTACATGATTCCAGCTCTTTATTTCCTTTTCCGTATTGGGAAAAAATGGGAATTGCCAAAGAATGCCTTGATCTTACCTTTATTGGGTGGGATGTTCCTTTCAGGCTGGTTGTCTAGCTTTGCGAATACCTATATCCATGATTTGCTGGGGGTTCTTTTCCCAGATAGTACATTTTTAAATGCCTTTGAAAGTGCGATTGTGGCTCCTTTGGTAGAAGAACCCTTGAAATTGTTGCCACTTGTCTTTGTTTTAGCTTTGATTCCTGTGCGAAAATTAAAATCTTTGTTTTTACTTGGGATTGCTTCTGGTTTGGGATTCCAAATGATTGAGGATATTGGTTATATTCGTACGGATTTGCCAGAGGGATTTGACTTTACTATTTCGAGAATTTTAGAGCGTATCATCTCAGGTATTGCCTCTCATTGGACTTTTTCAGGTCTGGCGGTAGTAGGTGTTTACTTGCTTTACAGAGCTTATAAAGGACAGAAGGTTTACAAGAAACAGGGGCTTGTTTTCCTAGGTTTAGCCTTGGGAACTCACTTCCTGTTTAACTCTCCTTTTGTGGAGTTGGAGACAGAGTTGCCATTAGCGATTCCAGTAGTTACGGCTATTACTCTTTACGGTTTTTATCAGGCTTGTCGCTTTGTTGAGAAGCATAATGAGTTGATGAACTAGAATATTTTTCAAAAGAATGATGCAAGGGTACAAATATGGTGCCCTTCTTTTATTTTTGATTGAAAAATAGTGCAAAAAGCGCTACAATGGTAAATGGAAAATCTTGTGAAAAGCACAAGCGATACATATATACCGGAGGAAATCATGTCTTTTTCTGATTTAAAGCTGTTTGCCCTTTCTTCTAATCAAGAATTGGCAAAACGTGTAGCGCAGGAGATTGGGATAGAGTTGGGAAAATCAAGTGTTCGTCAATTTTCAGATGGAGAGATTCAGGTCAACATCGAAGAATCAATCCGTGGGAAACACGTCTTTATCCTACAATCAACTAGTTCGCCTGTAAATGACAATCTGCTTGAAATTTTGATTATGGTAGATGCTTTGAAGCGTGCGAGTGCAGAATCTGTCAATGTTGTCATGCCTTACTATGGGTATGCACGTCAGGATAGAAAGGCGAGAGCGCGTGAGCCAATCACTTCAAAACTTGTCGCAAATATGCTTGAAGTAGCTGGAGTGGATCGTTTATTGACCATCGACTTGCATGCTGCGCAGATTCAAGGATTCTTTGATATTCCTGTGGATCACTTGATGGGAGCTCCTCTGATTGCGGATTATTTTGAGCGTCGTGGCATGGTTGGTTCTGACTATGTGGTTGTCAGCCCAGACCATGGAGGGGTGACTCGTGCTCGTAAGTTGGCAGAATTTTTGAAAACATCTATTGCTATCATTGACAAACGTCGTAGCGTTGATAAGATGAATACTAGTGAAGTCATGAACATCATCGGTAAGGTTGAAGGCAAGACTTGTATCTTGATTGATGATATGATTGATACGGCTGGAACCATTTGTCATGCGGCAGATGCCCTTGCAGAAGCTGGTGCTGTTGAAGTCTATGCAAGCTGTACGCACCCAGTTCTTTCTGGTCCTGCTATGGACAATATCCAAAAATCAGCTATTAAGAAATTGGTTGTTTTGGATACAATCTATCTTCCAGAAGAACGTTTGATTGATAAGATTGAGCAGATTTCAATCGCTCATCTATTAGGGGATGCTATCGTGCGTATCCATGAAAAACGCCCGCTTTCTCCACTTTTTAGTATTGAGAAAAAGATTTAATGACCAAGCCTGAGATAATTCTCAGGTTTTTTCGTCTCTTTTTCGAATAAATAGATAGTAGCAGTGAATCTAGTAAAATTAGATTTAAAAATGTGCTATAATGAAAGGAGAAGAAATATGACTGTACGTCATCCGGGCATCAGCCCGACCAATGATTTGGTTGCTAAAAAAATCTTCAGCAATCCAGAAATCACTTGTCAATTTATTCGCGATATGCTGGACTTGCCAGCCAAAAATGTGACTATTTTGGAGGGAAGCAACATTCATGTCTTGCCTTCCCTGCCGTACTCAGCTCAGGATTTCTATACCAGTATAGACGTTTTAGCTGAACTAGATAATGGAACGCAAGTAATCATTGAGATTCAAGTGCATCATCAGAATTTTTTCATCAATCGCCTGTGGGCTTACCTGTGCAGTCAGGTCAATCAAATCCTCGAAAAAATTCGTCAGCAAGAGGGTAATACTCATCAGAGTTACAAGCATATCGCGCCTGTTTACGCTATCGCAATCGTAGACAGTAATTATTTTCAAGATGACTTAGCCTTTCACAGTTTTAGTATGCGCGAAGACACGACAGGTGAAACCTTAACCATCACAAATAATGGACAAGAAAACCATCTAGTCAAGATGGCATTCTTGGAACTAAAAAAATACAGAGAAACCAGCAAAGATAGCATTCGCAAGCCATGGTTGGAGTTTTTTGGGAACAAACCCTTTACCCAGCAACCTGAGCGAGCCATCAGCCAGGCAGACCAACTGCTAGACTACAAGAGCTGGTCCGAGGAGGATAGGAAAATGTTTAGTGAACAACGCAGACGCGAAGAACAAGCCTTGTTAGCACAGGACTATGCCTTGGAACAAGCTGAAGAAAGAGGATTAGAACGTGGTATTGAACAAGGTCTAGAGCGCGGCCTTGAACGTGGCCGTGCTGAGGGGATTGAACAAGGACTGGAACAAGGACTGAAACGTGGACGAGCAGAGGGGATCGAAGAGGGATTAAAAGTAGGTCTAGTAAATCTCGTTCGTCAAGGCCTTCTGACTTCAGAGGTTGCTAGCCAGCAGTTGAGAATGACTGTCGCTGAGTTTGAAGAACTATTGAAAGAGCATCGCAAATAAGAACTAAAAAATACAGAGAAACCAGCAAAGATAGTATTCGCAAGCCGTGGTTGGAGTTTTTCGGTAATAAGCCCTTTACTCAGCAACCTGAGCGAGCCATCAGCCAAGCAGACCAACTGCTAGACTACAAGAGCTGGTCCGAGGAGGACAGGAAAATGTTTAGTGAACAACGCAGACGCGAAGAACAAGCCTTGTTAGCGCAGGACTATGCCTTGGAACAAGCTGAAGAAAGAGGATTAGAACGTGGCCTTGAACGTGGTCGTGCAGAGGGTCGTGAACAAGGACGAGAAGAAGGCATTGAAGAGGGATTAAAAGTAGGTTTAGTAAATCTAGTACGTCAAGGTCTTCTAACACCTGAGGTTGCGAGTGAGCAATTGGGCATGTCAGTAGCTGAGTTTGAGTCATTGCTATGAGCTCACACCTTAGTTATAGTAGAAAGTTAATGAAATGGCGAGTTAATTCCAAAATACTTGCCATTTTTGCTTGACATTTGATAGGGGTTATAGGATAATACCATAGAAGTGAGTTCTGTCTAACTATCTATGTGGATTAGATATGAGAGATTTGACTCAGGGTTTAAGAAATTTGTGAGATTTTCACTTGGAAGACACGGTATTTGAAGGGTATTTCATCTCACAAAGGTGTTTTTTTAACCTTTTTTGAAAAAATAGCTGAAAAGTTTAAAAAATTGAAGAAAACCCTTGACAAATCCTGCAAATATTTATATACTGTATGGTAGTAAGATAGTCTTACGAAAAAATATTTTAAAGAAAAACAAAGGAGATAAAACGATGAAAAAAGTTTTATTGACAAGCGCAGTCGCACTCGCAGCATTTGGTGCTGTACAAGCTGTTTCAGCTGAGGATTATACAGTTGATTACAACAAACAACAACAAGCTGAAGCTGATGCTGCAGCTAAAAAAGTAGCAGAAAAGGCAGCTCAGAAAGCAGCAGAAATTACAGCAGCTTTGCAACCAAAAAATAGAGCAGTTCTTGAGACTTATAATAAGTTTCAAGAAGCAGAAAAAGCTTATTCTACTGTAGAAGCACGTCTTCGTGCAGTTCAAGATGAGTTGACAAAACTATATCTTGCTTCAAAAACAATTGCAGATATTGAAGGCGATCTTACTCAGTTTGATAAATATCTAGATGCTTCACAAAAAGCTTTGCAAGTAGCTGAGAAGTTTGTTGACGGATATGCTGAATACACAGATGAAAATGGTGTTACAGTACCTACAACTGTGAAGGCTCTTGAGGATGTACTTAAACAAAAAGGAGACGAGAAAAAAGCTGCTGATAAAGAGTTAGCAGAAGCAGATTTGGATTTAACAAGTGCTCGTCAAGCTGGTCAAAAAGATCCTGCTAAATTAAAAGCACTTGAAGATAGATTTAAAGAAGCTGAAAAGAAATCAAAAGATGCAGGTAAAGAACTTGCAACTGCGGAAAAACGTTACAAAGAATCTGTTGCAAAACAAGATGCTTCAATTGTTGAAGTAGCAGAAATTACTGCTCGTATTGCTGCAATTCAAGCAAAACAATCTAATGACGCTGTTGGTTATGGTCGTGCAGTTGCAGGATTAGATCGCAAACTTAACGAAAAAGAAGCAGAAAAAGAAAAACTTATTGCAGAAGTAGGAACAGCTCGTGGAACTCGTGATAGTGCTAAGGTCGCATTTGAAGCAGCTGAAAAAGCAGCAAAAGTAGCTTATGCTGAGTATGGTTTGACATATAATCTTGATTCTATCACTGCATCTAATGATGTTCCAAGCCAAGTAAAAGTTGGTTGGGTTAAAGATGATAAAGGACAATGGAGTTATGTTGTCAATACAAAAGGTCAAAAAGCTACTGGTTGGCAATTAGTTGATGGTGCATGGTACCACTTTAACGCTGAAGGCGTAATGCAAAAATGGTGGGTTAAAGATGGTAACACTTGGTACTACCTAAACGGTTCAGGTGTAATGCAAACTGGTTGGTTGCAAGACGGTGGTAAATGGTATTACCTTGAAAACTCAGGTGCTATGAAAGCTGACCAATGGTTTGAAGTTGGTGGTAAATGGTACTACGTTGACGGTTCAGGTGCCCTTGCAGTAAATACTACTGTAAATGGTTACACTGTAAACGGAAACGGTGAATGGGTTTAATTTTAAATAGTTAAATCATAACAGGAGAGAAATCTCCTGTTTTTTTGGGTTCTTTGTCAACTGTAGTGGGTTGAAGAAAAGCTAAGCTCGAGAAAGGATAAATTTCGTCCTTTCTTTTTTGATATTCAGAGCTATAAAAATCCGTTTTTTGAAGTTTTCAAAGTTCCGAAAACCAAGGCATTGCGTTTGATAAGTTTGATGAGATTATTGGTCGCTTCTAATTTGGCATTAGAATAGGGTAACTGAAGGGCATTGACGATTTTCTCTTTGTCCTTTAGAAATGTTTTAAAGACAGTCTTAAAAAGAGGATAAACCTTCTTTAGATTGTCCTCAATAAGTCCGAAAATTTCTCAGACTCTTTATTCTGAAAGTGAAAAAGCAAGAGTTGATAGAGATGATAGTGGTGTTTCAAGTCTTCTGAATAGCTCAAAAGCTTGTCTAGGATTTCTTTATTCGTCAAGTGCATACGAAAAGTAGGGTAATAAAAAGGTTTATCGCTGAGTTTCTGACTATCTTGTTGGATGAGTTTCCAGTAGCGTTTGATAGCCTTGTATTCATGGGATTTTCGCTCAAATTGATTTATGATTTGGGCACGAACACGACTTATAGCACGGCTTAAGTGTTGAACAATGTGAAAAGCCAGCGTCTTTGGGAGCTGGCTGGTAATTTTGGCTTATAGCACTAGTACAAACCATCCGTTAGATGGCTGGTTGTGATTTAGAAGCTAGTTTTTGTCTGGCCTCTTTTATACAACTTTTTACCAATTATTTTTTAATCTAAATTATTAAAGTTGTCTAATTCTATACGTAATTTTGATTCAATATTCTCTAAATTTTTCAAAATATCACTATTATTTTCTTTAATCGTACTTGCAAGTTTTGAAACAAGATACAGTTCATCCTCTATTTTTCCTTTAAGGATTTTAGTTTGATTTTTCGTTTTCATATCTAATTCTTTTTTTATTAGAGAAATTGAAATACTCATAAATACTGAAAGAATAATTAAACAAATCAATGTTAATATGATAAGCTTTATCCAAAAAGGCAAATTCTTAATCCAAACATAATCATTAAGTGGAGTAAAAAAATTTAAATTACTTTATTCTAGTATAATTACAGCAGCATACTCAGAAATATATATGATATTAAATAGTAATTTTGTAACCGCTCCTATTTTAGTTAGTTCCTTCTTTTTCTCATTTTCAGTTTCAGCCTCTACAAATTTAAAAATATTATCAATTACATAGTTTATACCAACTCCTACCCCAATTGTATAAAATGTTTTAATTGAGTCTGATAAATTTGTAACACTTCCCGTACTAATAAGCAGTGTAGGAAAAATAATAAAAAATATAGCTAAAAAATAAATAAATAATCCAAATGGTTCATTTTTATAAGCATTTCTTAAAGTTTTTATTCCTATAATCGTACAAATTATAAAGTACACCAAAAAATATAAACTATAAAATAAAGCAAAATTTTTCTGAATTATATATTGTAAGAATAAGAAGAATGAATAAAATCAGAGTTGCAACTAAAAAAATTTTCTCATATGAAAAAATTCTTTTATATTTTTTATTTTGCATAACATAAACCTTTCATTAATGAATGTTTAATTTAAATCGTATATAGAAATTAATTAAATGTCCATATACGATTTAAACTGCATTTCAAATTAAGACACTTCTACTTTAATCCATTGCCTATTATATTTAATTTACTAATAAAAAGAGTATTGCTTTTTAGTATAGAATCTTTATAACTATAGTATATATAATATAGCACTTTATTGTTCTCGAATAAGTTTATTATCTTCTCTCAGTATTTTATTAATGTCCATAGTTTTTCTGGAACCATTTTTAGCAACAATAACTGATAGGTCTTTTATATTAGTAGTGTATGGACCATATTTTTAGTTCCAAGAATGCCATCTTGACTAGATGGTTTCCTTGATCGTTGGTGCTAGTCTTACAACAAGGTCTCAAACTCAGTGACGGTCATGCCCAGCTGTTGACTGGCAACCTCTGAAGTCAGAATGCCTTGACGAACGAGATTTACTAGACCTACTTTTAATCCCTCTTCGATACCCTCTGCTCGTCCTCGTTCCAGTCCTTGTTCAATCCCCTCAGCCCTAGCAGTTTCCAAGGCATAGTCATGAGCGAGTAAGGCTTGTTCTTCACGCATACGTAGTTGACTAAACATTTTCCTGTCCTCCTCGGACCAGCTCTTATAGTCCAGCAGTTGATCTGCTTGGCTGATGGCCCGCTCGGGGTGTTGAGTAAAGGGCTTGTTCCCCAAAAACTCCAACCACGGTTTACGAACCTCGTCTTTGCTGGTTTCTCTATATTTTTTTAGTTCCAAGAATGCCATCTTGACTAGATGGTTTTCTTGTCCATTATTTGTGATGGTTAAGGTTTCACCTGTCGTGTCTTCGCGCATACTAAAACTGTGAAAGGCTAAGTCATCTTGAAAATAATTACTGTCTACGATTGCGATAGCGTAAACAGGCGCGATATGCTTGTAACTCTGATGAGTATTACCCTCTTGCTGACGAATTTTTTCGAGGATTTGATTGACCTGACTGCACAGGTAAGCCCACAGGCGATTGATGAAAAAATTCTGATGATGCACTTGAATCTCAATGATTACTTGCGTTCCATTATCTAGTTCAGCTAAAACGTCTATACTGGTATAGAAATCCTGAGCTGAGTACGGCAGGGAAGGCAAGACATGAATGTTGCTTCCCTCCAAAATAGTCACATTTTTGGCTGGCAAGTCCAGCATATCGCGAATAAATTGACAAGTGATTTCTGGATTGCTGAAGATTTTTTTAGCAACCAAATCATTGGTCGGGCTGATGCCCGGATGACGTACAGCCATATTTCTTCTCCTTTCATTATACCATAGTTTTAAATCTAGTTTTACTAGATTCTCTGGCTCTATCTATTTATTCGGAAAAAGTATGAAAAATACTTGGTCTGGCTCTTTCCAATGGTATTTTTTGGTGCTTTCCTTTATAATGGGTGTATGGATAAGAAAAAATTATTATTGATTGATGGGTCTTCTGTGGCCTTTCGGGCGTTTTTTGCGCTCTATCAGCAGTTGGACCGTTTTAAGAATGCGGCTGGCTTACATACCAATGCGATTTATGGTTTCCAGTTGATGTTGAGCCATTTGTTGGAGCGGGTTGAGCCGAGTCATATCTTGGTGGCTTTTGATGCGGGGAAGACGACCTTCCGTACAGAGATGTATGCGGACTATAAGGGTGGTCGGGCTAAGACTCCTGATGAGTTTCGTGAGCAATTTCCTTTCATTCGTGAGTTGCTGGATCATATGGGGATTCGCCACTATGAGTTGACTCAATATGAGGCGGATGATATCATCGGAACACTGGATAAACTAGCTGAGCAGGCTGGTTTTGATATTACCATTGTCAGTGGGGACAAGGACTTGATTCAGCTGACGGATGAGCATACAGTGGTTGAGATTTCCAAGAAAGGTGTGGCTGAGTTTGAGGCCTTTACGCCAGACTATCTTATGGAAAAGATGGGCATTACACCGACTCAGTTTATCGATCTCAAGGCGCTCATGGGTGATAAGTCGGATAATATCCCTGGGGTGACCAAAATTGGTGAAAAGACGGGTATCAAGCTATTGCTGGAGTATGGTTCGCTTGAAGGTATTTATGAAAATATCGATGGGATGAAGGCTTCTAAGATGAAGGAAAATCTCATCCATGATAAGAAACTGGCCTTTTTGTCGAAAACCCTAGCGACCATTGATACCAAGGCACCGATTGAGATTGGTTTGGAGGATTTGGTTTATAGTGGTCCAGATGTTGAAAATCTCGGGAAATTCTACGATGAGATGGGCTTCAAACAGCTCAAGCAGGCTTTAAATGCATCGTCAGCTGATGTGGCTGAGAGTTTGGACTTTACTATCGTTGACCAAGTCAGTCAAGAGATGCTGAGTGAAGAGTCTATCTTCCATTTTGAGCTTTTTAGTGAGAATTACCATACGGATGATTTGGTTGGATTTGCTTGGTCTTGTGGAGATAAGCTCTATGCCACAGACAAGCTTGAACTTTTGCAAGAGCCGATTTTCAAGGACTTTTTAGAAAAAACATCTCTGAGAGTTTATGACTTTAAGAAGACTAAAGTTCTCTTGAATCGTTTTGGTGTGGATTTGCAGGCTCCTGCCTTTGATAGCCGTTTGGCTAAATACCTCCTTTCGACTGTGGAGGACAATGAAATTGCGACTATTGCTAGTCTTTATGGTCAGACTTACTTGGTCGATGATGAGACTTTCTATGGTAAGGGGGTCAAGAAGGCCATTCCTGAACGCGAGAAATTCTTGGAATACTTGGCTCGTAAGCTTGCTGTTTTGGTTGAAACAGAGCCTATTTTGCTTGAAAAACTCAGTGAAAATGGGCAATTAGAGCTTCTCTATGATATGGAGCAACCTCTGGCCTTTGTCCTTGCTAAGATGGAAATCGCTGGGATTAGGGTCAAGAAAGAGACCTTACTTGAGATGCAGGCTGAAAATGAGCTTGTTATTGAAAAACTGACTCAAGAGATTTACGAGTTAGCTGGTGAGGAGTTTAATATCAACTCGCCTAAGCAGTTGGGCGTGCTTCTTTTTGAAAAGCTTGGTCTTCCTCTAGAATACACCAAGAAAACCAAGACTGGTTATTCGACAGCGGTGGATGTGTTAGAGCGTCTGGCTCCTATTGCACCGATTGTTAAGAAAATCCTGGATTACCGTCAGATTGCCAAGATTCAATCGACTTATGTAATTGGTTTGCAGGACTGGATTTTGGCTGATGGTAAGATTCATACCCGCTATGTGCAGGATTTAACCCAGACTGGGCGTCTGTCTAGTGTGGATCCAAACTTGCAAAATATCCCTGTGCGTTTGGAGCAAGGCCGTCTCATTCGGAAGGCTTTTGTACCTGAGTGGGAGGATAGTGTCCTTCTCAGCTCCGACTATTCACAGATTGAATTGCGTGTTTTGGCGCATATTTCTAAGGATGAGCACTTGATTAAGGCATTCCAAGAGGGGGCAGATATCCATACTTCGACAGCCATGCGTGTCTTTGGTATTGAACGTCCTGAGGATGTGACTGCAAACGATCGTCGTAATGCCAAGGCAGTTAACTTTGGAGTAGTTTATGGGATTTCAGACTTTGGTTTGTCTAATAATCTGGGCATCAGCCGTAAGGAGGCTAAAGTCTACATTGATACCTACTTTGAACGTTTCCCAGGTATTAAAAACTACATGGATGAGGTGGTGCGTGAGGCGCGTGATAAGGGCTATGTAGAGACCCTCTTCAAGCGTCGTCGTGAGTTACCAGATATCAATTCGCGTAACTTTAATATTCGAGGTTTTGCGGAGCGGACAGCCATCAACTCCCCTATTCAGGGATCTGCGGCAGATATTCTCAAGATTGCCATGATTCAGCTAGACAAGGCTCTGGTTGAAGGTGGTTACCAGACCAAGATGCTGTTACAAGTGCACGATGAAATCGTCCTTGAAGTTCCGAAATCTGAATTGGCAGAGATGAAAAAATTGGTCAAACAAACCATGGAAGAAGCCATTCAACTCAGTGTTCCCCTCATTGCAGACGAAAATGAAGGGGCAACCTGGTACGAGGCCAAATAAAAAGGGGGATAGTCCTCCTTTTTTTGTAGTAGAATTCTGCAAGCCTTTTCAAAATATGCTATACTGATGAAAAAGGAGGATTTCTATGAGTCAAGAATTTATCAATCCAAGTGATGGTGTGATTCGTCAGTATCTAGCAACGAGTAAAACCCTTGCTGTAGTGGGTTTATCAGACCGTGAGGAAACAACCAGCAATCGAGTGACCAAGGAAATGCAAGCTCGAGGTTATAAAATCATCCCAGTCAATCCCAAGGCGGCAGGTGGCGAAATCTTGGGTGAAAAGGCTTATGCCAGCCTCGCTGAGATTCCTTTTCCTGTAGACATTGTCAATGTTTACCGTCGCAGCGAGTTTTTGCCTGATGTGGCGCGTGATTTTCTCAAGGCTGATGCTAAGATTTTTTGGGCGCAGCTAGGACTTGAAAATCTAGAAGCGGAAGAGATTTTGCGTGCTGGTGGATGTGATGACATCGTGATGAATCGTTGCATCAAGAGAGAACATACTCGCTTGATTGAGGAAGCATAAGAAAAAGGTAGCTGATGGGCTACCTTTTGTGTTAGAAAATGCCGATAAGGGTCTGCATCCCGAGACTGGTGAGGATGATGGCAATCCAGCAGATGGCTCCGAGAACAATAGATTTTCCGCTAGATTTAATCATGGCTACCAGATTTGTTTTGAGACCGATAGCACTCATGGCCATGATAATGAGAAATTTGGAGAGTTGTTTGAGAGGAGTAAAGAAACTACTGGACACACTGAGAGAGGTAAGAAGGGTGGTTAGAAGAGATGCAAGGATAAAGTAAAGGATAAAAAGTGGGAAGACTTTTTTCAGTTGCAATCCTTGCTTATTTTCTTGCTCGTGATTTTGCCAGTAGGAGAGAAAGAGAGTGATGGGGATGATAGCAAGGGTTCGTGTGAGTTTGACAATGGTTGCGGATTCGAGGGTATTGGTCTGGTAAAGACTATCCCAGGCGCTGGCTGTGGCGGTTACAGAGGAGGTATCATTGACCGCAGTTCCTGCAAAGAGGGCGAAGCCTTCATTTGATAAGTGAAGCCAGCTTCCTAGAGTCGGAAAGATGAGTGCAGCCAAGACATTGAAGAAAAAGATAACGGAGATTGCTTGGGCTACTTCCTTTTCCTTGGCATGGATAACGGGCGCTGTTGCCGCAATGGCAGAACCACCGCAGATCGAAGACCCCACTCCGATTAAGGTAGCCAGTTTTGTATCCAGTGCAAAGAAGCGCTGGAAGAGGTAGGCAACAATCAAGGCTATTGAAATGGTGGACAGGATGACAGGGAGCGAAGATTGCCCGACTGCGAAGATTTGCGAGATATTGAGACCAAAACCAAGCAAGATAACGGCATACTGGAGCAGTTTTTTAGAACTAAAGGTCAATCCAGCATCCAGTTGTTTATAAGGCGATAGAAAGGGATGGAGAAGCATGCCTATGAAAATCGCAAAAACGGGCGCGCCAATGACAGGGAAGAATCCTCCTAAGTACCAAGATAGGATAGAAATGAGAAGGCAGGCCAAGATGCCTGCTCCATTTTTGGATAGAAATGACATAAAAACCTCCAAATAGAATCTGTTACCATTATAGACTTGTAAATAGGAAAAGTAAAATAGAAAGTGGAGCTAACAATTATTTGACAAGTAGTGCTAATTATGTAATAATAATCTTACAAGAACTGTAACGAAGTCTTGGCAAAAACAAAAATACCAGAGCTCCACCTCTGGTATTTCTTTTTGTCCAGTTACATTAAAACTAAACTCAGGTTATATTTTTTTGTCGCGCTTATCTAACCACTTTCTGACTATCCACTCAGAAATGACATTACCGATAATAGTAATCAGTAACGGTGCTAGAATAGTTGTAACGAAGATTATCAAAACCTCAATACTCGTCGAAAATCTCATGATACGTTGTCATCTTCGGCTTACCTAACTTTAGTTATGCTTTCACCTTGATTCCTAGTCTCATGAGATTTTCATTGAGTATTCTAAAAACATAGTGTTGTAATGAATTTAAATTAACATACTTCAATTTGTTATGCTAGCGTTATTCTATCATGTATTTTTGCGGTCGTGGGGCTTTTGTAGTATAATAGAGATACGTTTTGAAAGTAGGAGGTATCTATGGATTTAACTAAGCGCTTTAATAAACAGTTAGATAAGATTCAAGTTTCGTTGATTCGTCAGTTTGACCAGGCTATTTCGGAGATTCCTGGGGTCTTGCGTTTGACCTTGGGAGAACCTGATTTTACAACGCCAGATCATGTCAAGGAAGCGGCCAAGCGAGCGATTGACCAGAACCAATCCTACTATACAGGGATGAGTGGTCTGCTGACCTTACGTCAGGCGGCCAGTGACTTTGTTAAGGAAAAGTACCAACTGGACTATGCTCCTGAAAATGAAATCTTGGTTACAATTGGGGCGACAGAGGCCTTATCTGCGACTTTGACGGCTATTTTGGAAGAGGGAGACAAGGTGCTTTTGCCAGCTCCTGCTTATCCAGGCTATGAACCGATTGTTAATCTAGTTGGGGCAGAGGTTGTCGAGATTGATACGACTGAAAATAATTTTGTCTTGACTCCTGAGATGTTGGAAAAGGCCATTTTGGAGCAGGGTGATAAGCTCAAAGCGGTTATTCTCAACTATCCAGCCAACCCGACAGGAATTACCTATAGTCGGGAGCAGTTGGAGGCCTTGGCAGACGTTTTACGCAAGTACGAAATTTTCGTTGTCTGTGATGAGGTCTATTCAGAATTGACCTATACGGGCGAAGCCCATGTGTCTCTAGGAACAATGTTGAGAGATCAGGCTATTATTATCAATGGTTTGTCTAAATCGCATGCCATGACCGGTTGGCGTTTGGGTCTGATTTTCGCTCCTGCAGCCTTTACAGCTCAGTTGATTAAGAGTCACCAGTACTTGGTCACTGCCGCAAATACCATGGCCCAACACGCTGCGGTGGAAGCCTTGACGGCTGGTAAAAATGATGCGGAACCTATGAAGAAGGAATACATCCAGCGTCGGGATTATATCATCGAAAAAATGACTGCTCTTGGTTTTGAGATTATCAAACCAGACGGTGCCTTCTATATCTTTGCTAAGATTCCAGCGGGCTATAATCAAGATTCCTTTGCCTTTCTTAAGGATTTTGCTCAGAAGAAGGCTGTTGCCTTTATCCCTGGTGCTGCCTTTGGGCGTTATGGAGAAGGTTATGTTCGCCTGTCTTATGCAGCCAGCATGGAGACTATCAAAGAAGCCATGAAACGACTTGAGGAGTACATGAGAGAAGCATGATTCAGTCTATCACGAGTCAAGGCTTGGTGCTCTACAATCGTAACTTTCGTGAGGATGACAAGTTAGTCAAGATTTTTACAGAGCAGGCTGGCAAGCGCATGTTTTTCGTTAAACACGCTGGTCAGTCTAAGCTAGCTCCTGTTATTCAGCCCTTGGTGTTGGCACGATTTCTCTTACGAATCAATGATGACGGGCTCAGCTACATCGAGGACTATCATGAGGTCATGACCTTTCCCAAGATTAATAGTGACCTCTTTGTCATGGCCTATGCGATCTACGTGGCGGCTCTTGCAGATGCTAGTTTGCAGGACAATCAGCAGGATGCTCCCTTGTTTGCTTTTTTGCAAAAGACTTTGGAGTTGATGGAAGAGGGTTTGGATTATCAGGTTTTGACCAATATTTTTGAAATCCAAATCTTGACCCGATTTGGAATCAGTCTTAATTTTAATGAGTGTGTCTTTTGCCATCGGGTGGGTCAGGCTTTTGACTTTTCTTTCAAATATGGAGCCTGCCTCTGTCCAGAGCATTATCATGAAGATGAGAGACGTTGCCATCTCAATCCCAACATCCCTTATCTGCTCAATCAATTTCAAGCCATTGATTTTGAGACCTTGGAGACCATTTCGCTCAAGCCTGAAATCAAGCAAGAGCTACGCCAATTTATGGATCAGCTTTACGAAGAGTACGTAGGAATTCACCTAAAATCAAAGAAATTTATTGATTCCCTAGCAGAATGGGGTCAATTACTAAAAGAGGAAGACAAATGAAAAAAATCGCAGTAGATGCCATGGGGGGCGATTACGCACCTCAGGCCATCGTTGAGGGGGTCAATCAAGCCCTGGCTGACTTTTCAGATATTGAGGTTCAACTCTACGGAGATGAAAGCAAAATCAAGCAATATCTGACAGCGACAGAGCGCGTCAGCATTATCCATACGGATGAAAAGATTGATTCAGACGATGAACCTACGAGAGCTATTCGGAAGAAGAAAAATGCCAGTATGGTCTTGGCGGCCAAGGCTGTCAAAGAGGGTGAAGCAGACGCTGTCCTCTCGGCTGGGAATACAGGTGCTTTACTAGCAGCAGGATTTTTCATCGTGGGTCGTATCAAGAACATTGACCGACCAGGCCTTATGTCGACCTTGCCGACTGTAGATGGGAAGGGTTTTGACATGCTGGATCTCGGTGCCAATGCGGAGAATACAGCCCAGCACCTCCATCAATACGCGGTTCTAGGTTCCTTCTATGCTAAAAATGTCCGCGGTATTGCGCAACCACGTGTTGGTTTGCTTAACAATGGAACAGAAAGTAGTAAGGGCGACCCGCTTCGTAAGGAAACCTACGAATTACTAGCAGCTGATGAAAGTTTGAACTTTATCGGAAATGTGGAAGCGCGTGATTTGATGAATGGCGTTGCGGATGTTGTCGTGGCAGATGGTTTCACGGGAAACGCTGTGCTCAAATCCATTGAAGGGACAGCCATTGGAATCATGGGCTTGCTCAAGACAGCTATTACAGGTGGTGGTCTTCGAGCGAAACTAGGTGCTCTCCTTCTCAAGGATAGCCTCAGAGGTTTGAAAAAACAGCTCAACTATTCAGATGTTGGTGGAGCAGTCTTGTTTGGCGTCAAGGCACCTGTTGTCAAGACTCATGGCTCAAGCGATTCCAAGGCTGTTTATAGTACAATCCGCCAGATTCGTACCATGCTAGAAACAGACGTAGTTGCCCAGACTGCGTGTGAATTTTCAGGAGAATAAAATAGATGACAGAAAAAGAAATTTTTGACCGTATTGTGACCATTATCCAAGAGCGACAGGGAGAGGACTTTGTCGTAACAGAATCCTTGAGTCTGAAAGACGATTTGGATGCTGACTCAGTTGACTTGATGGAGTTTATCTTGACACTGGAAGATGAATTTAATATCGAAATCAGTGATGAAGAAATTGACCAACTCCAAAGTGTAGGAGATGTGGTTAAAATCATTCAAGCAAAATAGAAATCGAAGTTCCAAGGTAACGAAAGTAGATGGTTTTTAGAAATGAGGAATATCGGATATCCTTGTAAAAATGGGAAAAACACGTTATAATGGACTTAGTAGAAGAGAAAGGAAGTATACTCGTGGCTACATTCAGTATTACTCGTGATATCACACTCACAAAAGAAGATTTTGACAAAATTCAAGCCTCTAAATCAACTGATTTGTTGCTTGATATTATCAAAAAGAATACAGATAAACAAGAACAACCTTCCTTGCTAGGTTTAGAGAAGCTGGTAAGATAAAGTATGAAATTATATGCCTTATCACTAGGGGATGTCATCAAATTCATACGACAAACCGTTATTACTAGAAATCCTGAATATACTAATGAACGGAGAATACGTCAAAAAGTCCGTGAGAACTTCTCTAAGATTGTTTCTGAGCAAGTGTCGTTTGGTAAAAATGAGGATATGTTAGAGTATCTTAAAAATGACGCAATTACAACAGAGCTGACACATAAATCGAGAAATTTTATTATTATTGATCAAGAGATATCAGGAGATAGATTTGAGATTTTAGGTTTTTTTACACTAACATTAAAAATTGTTAATGTTCAAGAATTAGATAATGATAGCAAAAAATCTTTTGTTTTAAGTGGGAAAAACGCGAGAAACTTAAATTATATACCAGGACTTTTGATTGCTCAATTTGGAAGAAATTTACACTTTAATAAAATTACTGGTCAGCAAGTTATGGAATTAGTTGTTGACAAAATTCAATTAGCCCAGAGCATTTTAGGGGGTAAAATGGTTTATTTGGATAGTGTCAATGAAGATAAAGTGATTAATTTTTATAAATCGTTTGGTTTTGTTGAATATGGTGAGATTATTAGGGATAATAAGCACCCTGATGTATACTATCAACCAATGGCTCTTGATATGACAAAAGTGATTGTTGAGTAGATATAGGAGTTCCAAGGCACTTGCTTTGGAATTTTTTATTTGGTTCAAGTGACCGTTTAGGAACAGATTTAGTCTTTCTAGGGACAGTAGAAATCTGAGGAGACATAAGGGATATAATAGAGTCAGAAAAAATCAATCTCCAAAAAGGAGAAAAAAGAAAGGATTTTTATAGAGTTATAGCAATATGGTATAGCTCAAAATACAATTCGTAGATATTGGTAATATTGTATAATCTTTCACAATATTATTGACTTTGACAATGAAAAGTATTAGAATATAGCTAAATAAAGAGGGAAGTCCTCTTATAGCTATTCAATAAAGGAGGAAATGGCTATGAAAAAATCTAAACTACTCACACTTGGTTTGCTTGTAGGTGCTGGTCTACTTTTATCTATCAACCAAGCACAGGCTGCAGATACTTGGGTTAAAAATGGGTCTGACTGGAATCTTTCACAAGATGGTAGTCTCGCTAAGGATAAATGGGTACAAAATGCTGGCTCATGGTATCACTTCGACAGCACTGGTAAAATGCAGACAGGCTGGCTCAAAGACGGAAATACATGGTATTCCCTAGCAGATAGTGGTGCTATGCGTACTGGCTGGTACAAGGAAGGAAGCACATGGTACTCCCTAGCAGATAGTGGCGCCATGCGTACAGGTTGGTACCAAGAAGGGTCTACATGGTACTATCTTCATTTTAGTGGTTCTATGATGACAGGTTGGGAGTTCATAGATGGTAAATGGTCTTACTTTGAAAAATCAGGTGCTATGGTCGCAGATAGAGCTGTTCCAGCCAGTGATGGGGAAAGTTATGTCATTGGTAAGGATGGCTATCTAGCAAATAGAAAAGATGCTGGATACAATATTCATGATATTGTCAAACTTGGAGATGGGCAAGAATATTTGCTAAATGCTAAAGGTGACGATGTTATTATTGAAAAAAACACTTGGTATATTAAACCTGAGTTCAAGAAGTTTTCCGACAAATACGGGGATGAGGTTGCAAATACTACCTTAGCTTTAGTGGATAATAAAGAAGAAGGACAAGAAATTGATTCTAAGGCGGTTGTACAGAACTTCCAAAACTTACCAAATCGCTACTACTTTGATGAAAATGGACATCGTGTGGTTAATATCCCAGCAATGACAACCTATTCAGAGATTAAAAAAGTTGGCAATGATGTTTATTTAGAAAATCCAGGTGCACGACTTCGTCTTGGAGCTACCAGTTTCACAATCAATAACAATAAACTATACTATTTAGAAAATGAGCAAGGTAAGCTCAAAACAGGTTACTTTGTATTAATTGATGATGGTATGGCTACAACCCACTATCACATCCTAGCCTATGCGGATCAATCTGGTGAAATTCTTAAGATGAAACGTTTGCCATCAGGAGTTTCAGATTATCTGGATAAAGAAATCGATGGTTTATACGGTGAAAAAATTAAGATTGAATCTCCACACTCAAACGAATATTATAAAGTGGTTGTGGTTAAATAAAAATAACATCTTCACAACTAATCGTTAACGCTCTAACCAATATACCATTTTAAGGAGGCTTTAGATTTCTTGTATTTTAAAAGGAAACTAAAGCCTTTTGTAGATGGGGTAGGGGATAGAGTTATCTATAAAATAATGAAAAGGAGTCTGTCATGGAAATGAAAAATACATTTGAAGAATTGAAACAATTTGAAGAATTAACTCCAGAGGTTTTGGAGGAAGTGAATGGTGGAGGGAATTTCTTTTGTTCTTTGTTTGGGCTTTGCCAACCTCGGTATTGTAGTCCAGCACCAACTAAAACTGTGATTGGATAGTATGGTTTTGACTTTTATTAAGGAGATTCTATTTGCTTTATTGCTGATGGTTTCCATTATAGTTCCTCCAATTTATCTAGGTTACCAAATTATACCGGAATTTCGTAAAAAGAGATACATAGTCTATTTATTAATGATGCAAGTAATAGCTGGTAAAACTTTTTTTGAAATTATGTATTTGGAAGTTTTAATCTTTTTTTACCTTATTTTCTATGTGAATAGGAAGAAAAAGGGGGAATCGTTATTTCTTTCATTCTATCTTTTTAGTTTTTATCAGAGTATTCGCTATTTATTGGTATTGTTCTATATTCGGATGTTAGATATAGATATGCTATCAGAAGTAGGAAATGGTATTGTTAATTCTACTTTTTCTCTACTAGCTCTTGTACTGACAGTAGTTATGATGAAGCGTTGTTCTTTGGATTTGGATTTATTCTTTTCAGATGCTTTCAAAACCCACTATTATAAGAGTTTTTTCATTATCCTACCTCTGACTGTGTTTAGGATATTCTCTTCGTTTATGACAAATATAAATTGTTCTTTCTATGCTCGTTTTGACACGACCATTTCTCTCTTGATTTTCATTCTCTTTTTCTCTTGGCTCTTTTACATCAAGCATTTGGAGCAGGTTTATCGTGATGAGCAGACCATTCAGAGACAGGAAGATGAAAATCGTTCCTTGCAAGGAATGGTGGATAAGTTGGGTCATCTCTATGATGAGGTTCGAGGTTTCCGTCATGATTTTGCAGGGATTGTCGCTAGTATGGAGCCTGCCATAGCTAATCAAGACATGACTGAAGTTTCTACCATTTATCAAGATGTCTTTCTAAAGACCAATGAAAAGCTGAGGAAGGCGGATTACACGGCCTTTAATCTTCATAATATCCATGATATAGCCATTCGTAATACCTTGGCAAAAGCCATGATTGTGGCAGATAAGCAGGGAATTCATTTTAGTTTGGAGACGGTGGGGGTCGTAGAAGAACTAGCATTGCCGATGTTGGAGGCTATCCGTATCCTCTCTATCCTCACGACAAATGCCTTAGAGGCAGCCAGTGAGGCGGAAAATCCGCAGATTCGGGTTGCTTTATTGGCAGGCGATAGGAGTGTCCGTTTTATCATTGAAAACACTCGTAAGAAAGAAGAGCTGAATCCCAGCATTCTCAGTCAAAAGGGTTATTCGACCAAGGGTAACCACAGTGGACTGGGCTTAGCAATCTTGGAGGATATGGTTTTTCATTATGATTTAAACTTAGATACCCAGCTAGGAGAGACGACCTTTAGACAAGATTTAGAATTGCCATTTAAGGATGAGAAACGAGGGGGAGAGGAATGAGAATTTTAGTTTTGGAAGACGATAAAGTCCAGCAAGGAAGGATAGAGCAGACTTTACTAGATATTGGTCGCTCTCGCAATTTAAGATTGGAAATTGATATTGCCAAAAACTATGGAGATGTTGAAAAGTATTCTCAGTATTTTGACCATTACCAGCTCTATTTATTGGATTTAGAGATTGATGGAGAGCGTGAACGGGGCTTTCAGGTTGCTCAACAGGTTCGGGAGCAGGATCCTTTTACAAGCATTGTCTTTGTGTCTACGCACTCGGAGGCCTTGCCTCTAGCTTTTCGCTACCACTTGTCTGCCTTGGATTTTATTTCCAAGGATCAGTCTGAGGAGGACTACCGTCATCAGCTGGAGCGCTGTTTGGACTATGTATTAGCAGTGGATAAGAGGGAAAATATGTGTCTCTTCACCTATAGTTTTGAGGGGAGACGGGGCTTTACTCTGCCCTACCATGAGATTTTAGCCTTTGAAACTTCAGTGGAATCTCATCGTATCAAGGTCTATTATGCCAATCATTCTATCAAGACCATTTATGGCAGTCTCAAGGATATTGCTGCCAAGGCTGAAAAAGATTACTTTGTCTATGCCAATCGCAATACGTTGGTCAGTTTACAGGCCATTGAAGAGATGACTGCGACAGAAGTGACCTTGTTAGAAGGCTTGCACTTCCCCGTATCACGGACAGCCAGAAGAACCCTAAAAAAACATCTCAATGTCTAATATCTGTTATACTTGGATGAGTTTATCAATAAGAATGTCGGAAAATTTTCTGATATTCTTATTTTTTTGACTTCTTTTTCGAATAGATAGGTAAGAGGAAAAGGAAAGGAGCCTAGTTCATGTTTATATCAATGTTCTACCCATGGTTCACTGAGTTATTTTTTAAATAAATTTAATTTAGTTGTTCATTTTCGAATTCTTTTTCGAATAGATAGGTAAGAGGAAAAAAGAAAGGAGCCTGGTTTATGTATCTACCAATTTTCTATCCGTGGTTTATTAAATTGTTTTTTAAATAAAATTTAATTTAGTTGTTTATTTTCGAATTCTTTTTCGAATAGATAAGTAAGAGGAAACAGAAAGGAGCCTAATTCATGTATCTACCAATTTTCTATCCGTGGTTTACTAAATTATTTTTCAAATAAATTTAATTTAATTTAGTTGTACATTTTCGAAATTTTTTTCGAATAGATAAGTAAGAGGAAACAGAAAGGAGCCTAATTCATGTATCTACCAATTTTCTATCCGTGGTTTACTAAATTATTTTTCAAATAAATTTAATTTAATTTAGTTGTACATTTTCGAAATTTTTTTCGAATAGATAAGTAAGAGGAAACAGAAAGGAGTTTGCTTCATGTATCTACCAATTTTCTATCCATGGTTTACTAAATTATTTTTCAAATAAAATTTAATTTAGTTGTACATTTTCGAATTCTTTTTCGAATAAATAAGTAAGAAAGAAAAGGAAGGAGATTAGAAATGATTATTTCAGTTATTTATCCAACTTGGCTATTTAAGTGGCTTAGAGGATAAACATTAAACATATAAAAATATATATAAATTGAGGAGAAAAAAGATGACAAATTTTGACAAAATGGAACAGAACTTTGTAGCTCTTACAGAAGAAGAGTTGGTGAATGTAGATGGGGGGATTGCACCACTAGTAGTTGCGTTTGGAGTAGCTGCGTTTAAAGGTTTTTCTGTAACAGGAGGGGCTATTATACTAGGAGCAGGTCTTTATCAAGTTGGAAAAAATCTAAAATAAAACTTTGGGTAAGTTTTATGAATAGAATGTTAAAAAAAATATATGTAGGATTTGCTTTAACAGCTTACAGCATATTATTAATTTATTCTCTACTTAATTTAGAAAAGGTATCGTTGGAGAGCTGTATTTTGTTAGTAGCATTGACATACTATATTAATAAAAAAGAAATATTTAAATTAAAAGTAAATAAGAACAAGGAGAACTTAAAATGAATATTTTAGTAAATGATCATCAGTTTACAGCAATGACAGAAAAAGAACTAGCAACAGTTGATGGAGGAGTACTTCCTGCAGCGGTAGTAGCAGTTCCAGTAGGAATCAAGGTTGCAGGGTATGTTGTCGGTGGTTTATCCGCTGTAGGGCTAGCTGCATGGGGTTACTTCAGATAAGATAAAACACTGTGGAGAAATCAATGAATTTTTCAAACGAATTTGCGGCTATTATTATATCAGCTTCAGGGATGGTAGGTTTATTAGTGGGACTCACTATTGGCTTAGCTAGTATTATTTAAAGAGGGGTATAACATGCAAAATTTGAATCAATTTGAAATCGTAGAGCAAAGTGAATAAGTTGAAGTAGGTTTATTGATTGTTATCGAAGGATTATTACTTCCTGCTGGAGGAGCAGCTTTGGGGTATTATGCGAATAGACCATAATCTGATTGTAGTCAGAGAGGCATTTCTATGTTTTTAAAAAAAGAAGTGATATTATTAGGGGGATTGTTATCGCTACGTATTATTTTTACTATCGTTCAAATTTTAATTGATTATAAAATATTATCTGGACAGTATAGTGTAAATTTTATGGATATTTCAGAAGTATTTACTTATCCAATACTCATTTTAATCATTTACATAGCAATAAAATATAATACAAAGGAGTAATGACGAATATGAACTTAGAACAATTTTATCAATTATCTGACGATGAATTAGTGGGAACAAAAGGTGGTTTTGGTCTTGCGGAAGCAGTTGGGATTGCAGGAGTACTGAATGCTGCTGTACAAATTTTTAGTGCTGGTTACAAATTCGGTTCAGATTTGGCCCGTCGTGGGCGTTAGATAATGAACAACCGCAACTTTAATCTTAATACATTGTTACCTAAACTAGCCACTATATTTCCTTTATTGGGAATAACTCTTAATCTCGCGCTTCATGTGATTCGTACAGGTTCGTTAGTATCCTTTAATTGGCAATGGACTTTAGTTGGTTTGCTTTTCGCAGGATATTTTGGTATTTTTCGCAAAGATTTGTCAAAAAATAATCAAAACTATAAGTGAAGAACATGAATCAAAAGGATTTTGTGCATGTGAATGGTAGAGTTTTTCCGCCATTCTTGTCAGGTAATTAGGAGTTTCTTATGAAAACATTTTTATTAGGATTCGCTGAGGGATATTTTACCGTATCGCTCATAATCTACATCGCAACGTATTTGATGTTAAAAAATCCGATCAATACCTTATTTTATCCAGAAATTTACCCCGTTTTATTTGGGCTCTTTTATCTAGGGTATAAGGTCAATAAAAAGCAAGTAGAGTGAGCAGTTAAGAATGACTTGTTAGTCTTCGCTGAAAATGGTTAGGGTAGAATCTAAGAATGCATCACATTGGAGTTTAATATGAAATTCGTTAAATCAATATTGAAAGTTTGGCCTGAAATTATGGTATTACTTAGTTCAATGTCTTATATCATCATCAGATTAGTAGCTGATATGAATAAAGTATCTTTACCTACTTGGTTTGATAATTTTAATATACCCACGGTTGCATTATTTGTGATGATATTCATTCTTTTATATAGAAGTAAAGAAAAAAAGAATAGATAAATTTAAAGCAGTAGACGCTCTATAGGGAATAGGTGTCTTGTGTAACGAATCAAAAAAAAGGAGTGACTATGAATCGTAATTTAGAACGGTGTTATCTATTCTGACTAGGAATGGATCATACCAGAGGTGGCTTATAAATAACGGGGACATTGGAAATTGAAGTAACTTTAAATAGGATGTCGTAAATGTTACTATCAATGATTTATTTGTTCCAAGTTTGCCTAGGGTGACAGTAAAAAATCAATTTCCTTTCATACCATATTTTTAGTAGGCAGGACATTTGTTCTGCCTATTTTTTTATCCCAAAAGTGCATTTGGGAGGTAGATAGGCGCATTTGGGAAGGAAGTCCAGTTTTTGTTTAGGAATTGGGGTAAGATAGTTGTTATCAGATGAGTTTAGGAAAAAGGAGATGAATATGAAATTTGGGAAACGTCACTATCGTCCGCAGGTGGATCAGATGGACTGCGGTGTAGCTTCATTAGCCATGGTTTTTGGTTACTATGGTAGTTACTATTCTTTGGCTCACTTGCGAGAATTGGCCAAGACAACCATGGATGGGACAACGGCTTTGGGCTTGGTTAAGGTGGCAGAGGAAATTGGTTTTGAGACGCGAGCCATTAAGGCGGATATGACGCTCTTTGACTTGCCAGATTTGACCTTTCCTTTTGTTGCTCATGTTCTTAAGGAAGGGAAATTGCTCCACTACTATGTGGTGACTGGGCAGGACAAGGATAGCATTCATATTGCTGATCCAGATCCTGGGGTTAAATTGACCAAACTGCCACGTGAGCGCTTTGCGGAAGAATGGACAGGAGTGACTCTTTTTATGGCACCTAGTCCAGACTACAAGCCTCATAAGGATCAAAAGAATGGTCTGCTCTCTTTTATCCCTATATTAGTGAAGCAGCGTGGCTTGATTGCTAATATCGTTTTGGCAACGCTCTTGGTAACCTTGATTAACATTGTGGGTTCTTATTATTTGCAGTCTATCATTGATACCTATGTGCCAGATCAGATGCGTTCGACGTTGGGGATTATTTCTATTGGGTTGGTTATCGTTTATATTCTCCAGCAGATCTTGTCTTACGCTCAGGAGTATCTCTTACTTGTTTTGGGGCAACGCTTGTCGATTGATGTGATTTTGTCCTATATCAAGCATGTTTTTCACTTGCCCATGTCCTTCTTTGCGACACGCAGGACAGGGGAAATCGTGTCTCGTTTCACGGATGCTAACAGTATTATCGATGCGCTGGCTTCGACCATCCTTTCGATTTTCCTAGATGTGTCAACGGTTGTCATTATTTCCCTTGTTTTATTTTCACAAAATACCAATCTCTTTTTCATGACTTTATTGGCGCTTCCTATCTATACAGTGATTATCTTTGCCTTTATGAAGCCGTTTGAAAAGATGAATCGGGATACCATGGAAGCTAATGCGGTTCTGTCTTCCTCTATCATCGAGGATATCAACGGTATTGAGACTATTAAGTCCTTGACCAGTGAAAGTCAGCGTTACCAAAAGATTGACAAGGAATTTGTGGATTATCTGAAAAAATCCTTTACCTATAGTCGGGCAGAAAGTCAGCAAAAGGCTCTGAAAAAAGTTGCCCATCTCTTGCTCAATGTCGGCATTCTCTGGATGGGGGCTGTTCTGGTCATGGATGGCAAGATGAGTTTGGGGCAGTTGATTACCTATAATACCTTGCTTGTTTATTTTACCAATCCTTTGGAAAATATCATCAATCTGCAAACCAAGCTTCAGACAGCGCAGGTTGCCAATAACCGTCTAAATGAAGTGTATCTGGTAGCTTCTGAGTTTGAGGAGAAGAAAACAGTTGAGGATCTGAGCCTGATGAAGGGAGATATGACCCTCAAGCAGGTTTCCTACAAGTATGGCTATGGTCGAGATGTCTTGTCGGATATCAATTTGACTATTCCCCAAGGCTCTAAGGTGGCTTTTGTGGGAATTTCAGGGTCAGGTAAGACGACATTGGCCAAGATGATGGTTAATTTTTACGACCCAAGTCAAGGGGAGATTAGTCTGGGTGGTGTCAATCTCAATCAGATTGATAAAAAGGCCTTGCGCCAGTATATCAACTATCTGCCTCAACAGCCCTATGTCTTTAACGGAACGATTTTGGACAATCTTCTTTTGGGAGCCAAGGAGGGGACGACTCAGGAGGATATCTTACGGGCGGTCGAATTGGCAGAGATTCGGGAGGATATTGAGCGCATGCCACTGAATTACCAGACAGAATTGACTTCGGATGGGGCAGGAATTTCAGGTGGTCAACGGCAGAGAATCGCTCTGGCGCGTGCTCTCTTGACAGATGCGCCTGTTCTGATATTGGATGAGGCGACCAGCAGTTTGGATATTTTGACAGAGAAGCGAATTGTTGATAATCTGATGTCTTTGGACAAGACCTTGATTTTCATTGCTCACCGCTTGACCATTGCTGAGCGGACAGAGAAGGTTGTTGTCTTGGATCAGGGCAAGATTGTTGAAGAAGGAAAGCATGCTGATTTGCTTGCACAGGGTGGCTTTTATGCCCATTTGGTCAATAGCTAGAAAGAGGAGAGGATGAAACCAGAATTTTTAGAAAGTGCGGAGTTTTATAACCGTCGTTATCATAATTTTTCCAGTCGGGTGATTGTACCTATGTTCCTTCTGCTCGTGTTTTTGCTTGGCTTTGCAACTTTGGCAGAGAAGGAGATGAGTTTGTCAACTCGGGCTACTGTTGAGCCTAGTCGTATCCTTGCAAATATCCAGTCAACTAGCAACAATCGCATTCTTGTCAATCATTTGGAAGAAAATAAGCTGGTTAAGAAGGGGGAGCTTCTTGTTCAATACCAGGAAGGGGCAGAAGGTATCCAAGCAGAGGCTTATGGCAGTCAGTTGGACATGCTCAAGGATCAAAAAAAGCAATTGGAGTATTTGCAAAAAAGTCTGCAAGAAGGGACGGATTACTTTCCAGAGGAGGATAAATTTGGCTACCAAGCCACCTTTCGCGACTACATCAGTCAAGCAGGCAGTCTTAGGGCTAGTACATCGCAACAAAACAAAACCATCGCGTCTCAGAATGCAGCAGCTAGTCAAACCCAAGCCGAAATCGGCAATCTCATCAGCCAAACAGAGGCTAAAATTCGCGATTACCAGACAGCTAAGTCAGCTATTGAAACAGGTGCTTCCTTGGCCAGTCAGAATCTAGCCTACTCTCTCTACCAGTCCTACAAATCTCAGGGGGAGGAAAATCCGCAAGCTAAGGCTCAGGCTGTTGCGCAGGTTGAAGCGCAGCTTTCTCAGTTAGAATCCAGTCTTGCTACTTATCGTGTCCAGTATGCAGGTTCAGGTACCCAGCAAGCCTATGCGTCAGGCTTAAGCAGTCAATTGGAGTCTATCAAATCCCAACACTTGGCTAAGGTTGGTCAGGAATTGACCCTTCTAGAGCAGAAAATCTTGGAGGCAGAGTCAGGTAAGAAGGTACAGGGAAATCTTTTAGACAAGGGGAAAATTACGGCGAGTGAGGATGGGGTGCTTCATCTTAATACTGAGACCAGTGATTCTATCATGGTAGCAGAAGGTGCCCTACTAGCCCAACTCTATCCGTCTTTGGAAAAAGAAGGGAAAGCCAAACTCACAGCTTATCTAAGTTCAAAAGATGTAGCAAGAATCAAGGTCGGTGATTCTGTTCGCTATACTACGACTCATGATGCCAAGAATCAACTTTTCTTAGATTCTACTATTACAAGTATTGATGCGACAGCTACTAAGACTGAGAAAGGGAATTTCTTTAAAATCGAGGCGGAGACTAATCTAACTTCTGAGCAGGCTGAAAAACTTCGGTACGGGGTGGAGGGTCGTCTGCAGATGATTACAGGCAAGAAAAGTTATCTGCGCTATTATTTGGATCAATTTTTGAACAAAGAGTAATGTTCGTGTTTTTAGAGTTATACTCAATGAAAATCAAAGAGCAAACTAGAAAACTAGCCGCAGGTTGCTCAAAGCACGGCTTTGAGGTTGTAGATAGAACTGACGAAGTCAGTAACATCTACACGACAAGGCGACGTTGACGCGGTTTGAATTTGATTTTCGAAGAGTATTAAATGATTTTAAAACTGTGAGAAAGATACTTCTTGCAGTTTTTTCTTTATTATTTTTGAAGTAAATGTGTTATTTATTCGGTTAAATTCTTGTAATTTTAGGGTTTTTGTGGTAGAATGTGCTCAAGTAATACGAAAGGCGAACTTTAAAATGTCAAAACAATTAATCTATTCGGGAAAAGCTAAAGATATCTATACAACAGAGGATGAAAATCTTATTATTTCGACTTACAAGGACCAGGCGACTGCTTTTAACGGTGTCAAGAAGGAGCAGATTGCAGGTAAGGGAGTGTTGAATAATCAGATTTCATCTTTTATTTTTGAGAAATTAAATGCGGTTGGTGTAGCGACTCACTTTGTGGAGAAACTTTCGGACACGGAACAGCTCAATAAAAAGGTTAAGATTATTCCTCTAGAAGTTGTGCTTCGAAACTACACAGCTGGTTCCTTTTCAAAACGTTTTGGCGTAGATGAAGGTATCGCCTTTGAGACTCCGATTGTCGAATTTTACTATAAAAATGATGACTTG
Organism: Streptococcus mitis; assembly: GCF_000722695.1. Classification (GTDB taxonomy): domain Bacteria; phylum Bacillota; class Bacilli; order Lactobacillales; family Streptococcaceae; genus Streptococcus; species Streptococcus mitis_O. The sequence goes on from NZ_JPFU01000002.1 coordinate 40,961, forward strand.
GATGATCCATTTATCAATGACGAGCATGTGAAATTCCTACAGATTGCGGATGAGCAGCAGATTGCCTACTTGAAGGAAGAAACCCGTCGTATCAATGAACTCTTGAAAGCTTGGTTTGCTGAGATTGGGCTTAAGTTGATTGACTTTAAGCTAGAGTTCGGTTTTGATAAGGATGGCAAGATTATCTTAGCAGACGAATTTTCACCAGATAACTGCCGCTTGTGGGATGCGGATGGCAACCACATGGATAAGGATGTTTTCCGTAGAGGATTGGGAGAACTAACCGACGTTTATGAGATTGTTTGGGAAAAGTTGCAGGGTTTGAAATAATCTGTTAGCAACGGAGAACCTTCGTCTCTCAACTAAAAGGACTCAGGCTGAAAAGGTCCCCCAGACCTTTTCACTCCGTAGGGGTCTAGGTGAACTAACAGACGTTTACGAGATTGTCTGGGAAAAGTTGCAGGAATTGAAATAACAACCTCAAGGCTGTTTGGGAACATTGCAAGAGCTGAAATAAAGGAATAAGAATTGATGGATAAACGTATTTTTGTTGAAAAAAAGGCTGATTTTCAGGTCAAGTCAGAGAGTTTGGTTAGAGAACTCCAGCATAACTTGGGATTGTCAACTTTGAAAAGTATTCGTATCGTGCAAGTTTATGATGTCTTTGATTTGGCAGAGGACTTGTTTGAACCTGCAGAGAAACACATCTTCTCTGAGCAGGTGACAGACCATGTCTTGGACGAAACTGCTGTGCAGGCGGATCTTGCCAACTATGCTTTCTTTGCCATTGAAAGCTTGCCTGGACAGTTTGACCAGCGCGCAGCTTCTTCACAGGAAGCCTTGCTTTTGCTGGGAAGTTCGAGTGATGTGACAGTCAATACAGCCCAACTTTACTTGGTGAATAAAGATATTGATGCGACTGAGTTAGAGTCGGTCAAGAACTACTTGCTCAATCCAGTTGATTCTCGTTTCAAGGATATCACGACAGGGATTGCCAAGCAGGAATTTTCAGAGTCAGACAAGACCATTCCGAAATTGACTTTCTTTGAAAGCTATACAGCAGAAGACTTTGCTCGCTACAAGGCCGAGCAAGGGATGGCAATGGAAGTGGATGATTTGCTCTTTATCCAAGACTACTTTAAGTCAATCGGGCGCGTGCCGACGGAAACAGAACTCAAGGTTTTGGACACTTACTGGTCTGATCACTGCCGTCACACGACTTTTGAGACAGAGTTGAAACACATTGATTTCTCAGCTTCTAAATTCCAAAAGCAATTGCAGTCAACCTATGAAAAATATATTGCCATGCGTGATGAGTTGGGGCGTTCTGAAAAGCCACAAACCTTGATGGATATGGCAACTATTTTCGGTCGTTATGAGCGTGCCAATGGACGTTTGGACGATATGGAAGTGTCAGATGAAATCAATGCTTGCTCAGTCGAAATTGAAGTGGACGTTGATGGTGTGAAAGAGCCATGGCTCCTCATGTTCAAGAACGAAACCCACAACCACCCAACAGAAATCGAACCATTTGGTGGTGCTGCTACTTGTATCGGTGGTGCCATTCGTGACCCATTGTCAGGTCGTTCTTACGTTTACCAAGCTATGCGTATCTCGGGTGCTGGTGATATTACAGCACCGATTTCGGAAACTCGCGCTGGGAAATTGCCACAACAGGTCATTTCTAAAACAGCGGCTCATGGTTATTCTTCGTATGGGAACCAGATTGGGCTTGCGACGACTTATGTTCGTGAGTACTTCCACCCAGGCTTTGTAGCTAAACGTATGGAGCTAGGTGCTGTTGTCGGAGCGGCTCCTAAGGGCAATGTCGTCCGAGAAAAACCAGAAGCGGGTGATGTGATTATTCTTCTTGGAGGTAAGACTGGACGTGATGGTGTCGGTGGTGCGACAGGCTCTTCTAAAGTTCAAACAGTTGAGTCTGTAGAGACTGCTGGTGCTGAGGTTCAAAAAGGGAATGCCATCGAAGAACGCAAGATTCAACGTCTGTTCCGTAATGGCGATGTCACTCGTCTTATCAAGAAGTCTAATGACTTTGGTGCAGGCGGTGTCTGTGTGGCTATCGGTGAATTGGCAGATGGTCTTGAAATCGACCTCAACAAGGTTCCTCTTAAATACCAAGGCTTGAATGGTACCGAAATTGCCATCTCTGAATCTCAAGAACGGATGGCAGTCGTGGTTCGTCCTGAAGATGTGGATGCCTTCGTTGCAGCATGTAACAAAGAAAATATTGATGCTGTTGTGGTTGCGACAGTGACTGAAAAACCAAATCTTGTCATGCACTGGAATGGTGAGACAATCGTGGACTTGGAGCGTCGTTTCCTTGATACCAATGGTGTGCGCGTGGTTGTCGATGCCAAGGTTGTGGACAAGGATGTCAAACTTCCAGAAGAACGCACAACAAACGTAGAAACACTGAAAGCTGATACACTTACAGTTCTGTCTGATCTCAACCATGCGAGTCAAAAAGGATTGCAAACCATCTTTGATTGCTCAGTCGGTCGTTCAACGGTCAATCATCCACTTGGCGGTCGCTATCAACTCACTCCAACTGAGGCATCTGTACAGAAATTGCCAGTTCAACACGGTGTGACTCATACTGCGTCAGTCATTGCTCAAGGTTTCAACCCATATGTAGCTGAATGGTCTCCATACCACGGTGCTGCTTATGCGGTTATCGAAGCAACTGCTCGTTTGGTTGCTGCTGGTGCAAACTGGTCTAAGGCTCGATTCTCTTACCAAGAGTACTTCGAGCGTATGGACAAGCAAGCTGAGCGTTTTGGTCAGCCAATAGCAGCTCTTCTAGGCTCTATCGAAGCACAAATCCAACTTGGTTTGCCATCTATCGGTGGGAAGGACTCTATGTCTGGTACCTTTGAAGAATTGACCGTACCACCAACCTTGGTTGCCTTTGGGGTGACGACAGCGGATAGCCGTAAGGTGCTTTCTCCCGAGTTCAAAGCTGCTGGTGAAAACATCTACTACATCCCAGGTCAGGCCCTCTCTGCAGAGATTGATTTTGACTTGATTAAGTCTCACTTTGCTCAGTTTGAAGCCATCCAAGCAACTTACAAAGTAACATCTGCATCAGCTGTTAAATATGGTGGTGTCGTTGAAAGTTTGGCTCTTGCTACCTTTGGGAACCATATCGGTGCAGAGGTAACCTTGCCTGAACTTGAAACAGCCTTGACAGCTCAATTGGGTGGATTTGTCTTCACATCGCCTGAAGAAATTGCTGGAGTAGAGAAGATTGGACAAACAAGTGCAGACTTTACACTCCTTGTCAACGGTGTGAAGCTAGATGGACAGAAACTTGACAGTGCCTTTCAAGGAAGAATGGAAGAAGTTTACCCAACAGAATTTGCTCAATCTAAAGAATTGGCTGAAGTACCAGCTGTGGTATCAGATGTTGTGGTTAAAGCAAAAGAAAAGGTTGAAAAACCTGTGGTTTATATCCCAGTCTTCCCAGGAACCAACTCAGAATATGACTCAGCCAAGGCATTTGAGAAAGAAGGTGCAGAGGTCAACTTGGTGCCATTTGTGACCTTGAATGAAGAGGCTATTGTCAAGTCGGTTGAAACTATGGTTGACAACATCGGCAAGGCTAACATTCTCTTCTTTGCAGGTGGCTTCTCAGCTGCGGACGAACCAGATGGTTCCGCTAAGTTTATTGTCAATATCCTGCTCAATGAAAAAGTGCGTGCAGCTATTGATAGCTTTATCGCCCGTGGTGGCTTGATTATCGGTATCTGTAATGGATTCCAGGCCCTCGTCAAATCAGGTCTTCTTCCGTACGGAAACTTCGAGGATGCTAGCAGTACGAGCCCAACCCTCTTCTACAATGATGCCAACCAACACGTGGCCAAGATGGTGGAAACTCGGATTGCCAATACCAACTCACCATGGTTGGCTGGGGTGCAAGTGGGCGATATCCACGCTATTCCTGTTTCGCATGGTGAAGGGAAATTTGTCGTGACGGCTGAGGAATTTGCGGAGCTCCGTGACAATGGACAAATTTTCAGCCAATATGTTGACTTTGACGGAAAACCAAGCATGGATTCTAAGTACAATCCAAATGGTTCTGTCCATGCAATCGAAGGAATTACCAGCAAGAATGGTCAAATCATTGGTAAGATGGGACATTCAGAACGTTATGAGGACGGTCTTTTCCAAAACATTCCAGGAAATAAAGACCAGCACCTGTTTGCATCGGCTGTTAAATACTTTACTGGAAAATAAGACTTGCAGATTTGCTAACAGATAGTATTAGTAATGTAAAAGTCATGTAGATTTAGCTCTTGGTGCTACACAAATAAAAATTAGGTATATAAAATGACATACGAAGTAAAATCTCTTAATGAAGAATGTGGTGTTTTCGGTATCTGGGGACATCCAGATGCTGCTAAATTGACCTATTTTGGTCTCCACAGTCTTCAGCACCGTGGTCAGGAGGGGGCAGGAATCCTCTCCAATGACCAAGGAAAACTAAAGCGCCATCGCGATATGGGGCTTCTATCAGAAGTCTTCAGAAATCCTGCTAATTTGGATAAATTGACAGGAACTAGTGCGATTGGGCATGTGCGTTATGCGACTGCTGGCGAAGCTTCTGTAGATAACATCCAGCCCTTCCTCTTCCGTTTTCACGATATGCAGTTTGGCTTGGCTCATAATGGGAATCTGACCAATGCAACCTCTCTTAAGAAAGAGTTAGAAGAAAGAGGAGCCATTTTCAGCGCGACTTCGGACTCGGAAATCTTGGCTCACCTCATTCGTCGCAGTCATAATCCGAACTTAATGGGCAAAATCAAGGAGGCGCTCAGTCTTGTCAAAGGTGGCTTTGCCTATATCTTACTGTTTGAAGACAAGTTGATTGCGGCTCTTGATCCTAATGGTTTCCGTCCTCTTTCTATCGGGAAAATGGCCAATGGAGCGGTGGTTGTTTCCTCTGAAACCTGCGCTTTTGAAGTCATTGGTGCTGAGTGGATTCGTGATTTGAAGCCAGGTGAGATTGTGATCATTGATGACAAGGGCATCCAGTATGACAGCTATACAGATGAAACCCAGTTAGCGATTTGTTCAATGGAGTATATCTACTTTGCTCGTCCTGATTCTAATATCCACGGTGTCAATGTCCATACTGCACGTAAACGTATGGGTGCCCAATTGGCGCGTGAATTCAAGCATGAGGCAGATATCGTGGTCGGTGTACCCAATTCTTCCCTCAGCGCAGCTATGGGTTTTGCAGAAGAATCTGGTCTGCCAAATGAAATGGGACTTATTAAGAATCAATACACTCAACGTACCTTTATCCAACCGACTCAAGAATTGCGGGAGCAAGGGGTGCGGATGAAACTGTCTGCTGTTTCAGGCGTTGTGAAAGGCAAACGTGTGGTCATGGTGGATGATTCCATTGTTCGTGGGACAACGTCTCGCCGTATCGTCCAGCTCTTGAAAGAAGCAGGTGCGACCGAGGTTCACGTTGCTATTGGAAGTCCAGCGTTAGCTTATCCATGCTTCTACGGGATTGATATCCAGACCCGTCAGGAGCTGATTGCAGCTAATCATACGGTCGAAGAAACTCGCCAAATCATTGGTGCGGACAGTCTGACTTATCTTTCAATTGATGGTTTGATTGAGTCGATTGGGATTGAAACAGATGCGCCAAATGGTGGTCTCTGTGTCGCTTACTTTGACGGTGACTACCCAACGCCTCTCTACGACTATGAAGAAGACTATCGTAGAAGTTTAGAAGAAAAGACTAGTTTTTACAAGTGAGTTACTGAGATTCTCCATAAAAGAAAAGGAATAAAGAAATGGCAAATAAAAATGCGTACGCTCAATCTGGTGTGGATGTTGAAGCGGGTTATGAAGTTGTTGAACGGATTAAAAAGCACGTGGCTCGTACGGAGCGTGCAGGTGTCATGGGAGCTCTGGGTGGCTTTGGTGGTATGTTTGACCTTTCAAAGACTGGGGTTAAAGAACCCGTCTTGATTTCAGGAACTGACGGTGTCGGAACCAAGCTCATGCTGGCTATCAAGTACGACAAGCACGATACCATCGGTCAGGACTGTGTAGCCATGTGTGTCAATGATATCATCGCTGCAGGTGCGGAGCCCCTCTATTTCCTTGACTACGTCGCAACTGGCAAGAATGAACCAGCTAAGCTAGAACAAGTGGTTGCTGGTGTGGCTGAAGGTTGTGTGCAAGCTGGTGCAGCCCTTATCGGTGGTGAAACAGCTGAAATGCCTGGCATGTATGGCGAAAATGACTATGACTTGGCTGGTTTTGCGGTCGGGGTGGCTGAAAAATCTCAAATCATTGACGGTTCCAAGGTGTCAGAAGGTGATGTTCTTCTCGGACTTGCTTCAAGTGGGATTCATTCCAATGGTTACTCTCTCGTCCGTCGTGTCTTTGCGGATTACACAGGTGAGGAAATCTTGCCAGAATTGGAAGGCAAGAAACTCAAGGAAGTTCTTCTTGAGCCGACTCGTATCTATGTCAAGGCTGTCTTACCACTCATCAAGGAAGGGTTGGTTAACGGCATTGCCCACATCACTGGTGGTGGCTTTATCGAAAATGTCCCTCGTATGTTTGCAGCTGACTTGACTGCTGAGATTGAGGAAGACAAGATTCCAGTTTTACCGATTTTCAAAGCCCTTGAAAAATACGGTCAGATCAAACATGAAGAAATGTTTGAAATCTTCAATATGGGTGTGGGACTTATGCTAGCAGTTAGCCCTGAAAATGTAAGTCGTGTCAAGGAATTGTTGGATGAACCAGTCTATGAAATTGGTCGTATCGTCAAGAAAGAAAACGAAAGTGTCATCATCAAATGAAAAAAATAGCGGTTTTTGCCTCTGGTAATGGCTCAAATTTTCAGGTGATTGCCGAAGAATTTCCAGTGGAGTTTGTCTTTTCAGACCATCGTAATGCCTATGTGCTTGAGCGAGCAGACAAGCTCGGAGTTCTGTCCTATGCTTTTGAACTCAAGGAGTTTGAGAGCAAGGCAGACTACGAAGTGGCCCTTGTCGAACTCTTGGAAGAACACCAGATTGACTTGGTTTGTCTAGCAGGCTACATGAAAATCGTTGGGCCCACCTTATTGGCAGCTTATGAAGGACGAATCATCAATATTCATCCAGCCTACTTGCCAGAATTTCCAGGAGTTCATGGGATTGTGGATGCTTGGAATGCTGGCGTTGCTGAGAGCGGCGTTACCATTCACTGGGTGGACTCAGGTGTGGATACAGGAAAGGTTATCAAACAAGTTCGTGTACCACGGTTAGCTGATGATACGATTGATAGCTTTGAAGCTCGTATCCATGCCACCGAGTATCAGCTCTATCCTCAAGTGTTGGAGAGTTTAGAGGTGGGTAGAAGATAAGAAGTAAATCAAGTTTTGATTGTGAAATCTTGCTGTAGAAAAAATGATTAATTTGAAATTAGTAGATGAGAATAGTTTTCAGGCCGTGCTGGATTTGAAAATATCTGAAGCTGATGAACGAGCATGTTTCGTGTCTCCAAATGTACGCTCTTTAGCTGACGCATGGCTCTACCGAGAGAATGGGGATGTGTTTCCAATGGCAATCTATTGGAATGAGCTTGTAGTTGGTTTTCTCCTGTTGGAAATAGATAAGGATGAAGCGGAATACTTTATCTGGCGGATAATGATTGGCCAGCAGTACCAAGGAAGAGGTTATGGACGAAAAGCCTTGGAAGTTCTGATCAAAAAGGCTCAGATGGATAGCATTTGCAATCATATTATTGCAGATTATGTGGTTGGAAATGAAAAAATGAAGCACCTGCTGACTAGTCTGGGTTTTCAGGAAACAGGATTTATAGAAGAAAATAACGAAGTCGCTATGCGCTTGGATTTAAAGAAAGAGGAATAGAATGACGAAAAAAGCCTTGATCAGTGTCTCAGACAAATCGGGCATTGTTAAATTTGCCCAAGAACTTAAAAAACTCGGTTGGGATATTATCTCAACAGGTGGGACCAAGGTTGCCCTTGATACAGCTGGGGTGAAGACCATTGCCATCGATGATGTGACTGGTTTTCCAGAGATGATGGATGGCCGTGTCAAGACCCTTCATCCAAATATCCACGGGGGACTTTTGGCTCGTCGTGACTTGTATAGTCACTTGGAAGCAGCTAAGGAGAACCAGATTGAGCTCATTGATCTTATTGTGGTAAACCTTTACCCATTTAAGGAAACCATCCTCAAACCGGACGTGACTTACGCTGATGCAGTTGAAAACATTGATATCGGTGGGCCATCTATGCTTCGTTCAGCAGCGAAGAACCACGCTAGCGTAACAGTTGTGGTAGACCCTGCTGACTATGCAGTGGTTTTGGAAGAATTGTCAGCAAACGGTGAAACAACTTATGAAACTCGCCAACGTTTGGCAGCCAAGGTTTTCCGTCACACAGCGGCTTATGACGCTTTGATTGCAGAATACTTCACAGCTCAAGTGGGTGAAGTAAAACCTGAAAAACTGACCTTGACCTATGACCTCAAGCAAGCAATGCGTTACGGTGAAAACCCTCAACAAGATGCAGACTTTTACCAAAAAGCTTTGCCAACGGATTACTCGATTGCTTCAGCTAAACAGCTCAACGGTAAGGAATTATCCTTTAACAATATCCGTGATGCGGATGCGGCTATTCGTATCATCCGTGATTTTAAAGACCGTCCAACCGTTGTAGCTCTCAAACACATGAATCCATGTGGAATTGGTCAGGCGGATGATATAGAAACAGCTTGGGATTACGCTTATGAGTCTGATCCAGTATCAATTTTCGGTGGTATCGTCGTTCTCAACCGTGAAGTAGATGCTACGACGGCTGAGAAGATGCATGGCGTTTTCCTTGAAATCATCATCGCACCGAGCTATACGGATGAAGCACTAGCCATTTTGACCAACAAAAAGAAAAACTTGCGCATTCTTGCCTTGCCATTTGACGCTCAAGATGCTAGTGAAGTGGAAGCGGAGTACACAGGCGTGGTCGGTGGACTTCTAGTGCAAAACCAAGATGTGGTGAAAGAAAGCCCAGCCGATTGGCAAGTGGTGACCAAACGCCAACCAACTGAGACAGAAGCGACAGCTCTTGAGTTCGCTTGGAAGGCTATCAAGTATGTCAAATCAAACGGAATTATCGTGACCAACGACCACATGACACTGGGTGTTGGTCCAGGTCAAACTAATCGTGTGGCCTCTGTTCGTATTGCCATTGACCAAGCCAAAGACCGCCTTGACGGTGCTGTACTTGCTTCGGATGCCTTCTTCCCATTTGCGGATAACGTGGAAGAAATCGCCAAAGCAGGTATCAAGGCCATCATCCAGCCAGGAGGCTCAGTCCGTGACCAAGAATCTATCGAAGCAGCGAACAAGTATGGCTTGACCATGGTTTTCACAGGCGTGAGACATTTTAGACATTAAGAACACTAAAGGGAAGAAAACAGTTTCTTTCCTTTTTTGCTTAAAAATGCTTAATAAAACAAGATTAAAACGAACGTTTGTGTTATAATGTTAGTAAATAATTCGCAAAAGAGGTTGAGAAATGAAACTACTTGTTGTCGGTTCGGGTGGTCGTGAACATGCGATTGCTAAGAAGTTGCTTAAGTCAAAAGAGGTAGAAAAGGTTTTTGTTGCTCCTGGGAATGATGGGATGACTCTGGATGGTTTGGATTTGGTAAATATCTCCATTTCCGAACATTCTAAATTGATTGAGTTTGCAAAAGTCAACGATATTGCTTGGTCCTTTATCGGGCCAGATGATGCTCTTGCGGCTGGTATCGTGGATGATTTTAACCAAGCTGGTCTCAAAGCCTTTGGTCCGACAAGATTGGCAGCTGAGCTGGAGTGGTCCAAGGATTTTGCCAAGGAAATCATGGTCAAATATGGCGTTCCGACAGCAGCCTATGGCACATTCTCGGACTTTGAGGAAGCCAAGGCCTATATCGAAAAGCAGGGGGCTCCTATCGTGGTCAAGGCGGATGGTTTGGCCCTTGGGAAGGGTGTTGTCGTTGCTGAGACAGTCGAGCAAGCAGTCGAAGCAGCTCACGAGATGCTTTTGGACAATAAATTTGGTGACTCAGGTGCGCGTGTGGTTATTGAGGAATTCCTTGAAGGAGAGGAATTTTCACTCTTTGCCTTTGTCAATGGTGATAAGTTCTACATCATGCCAACGGCTCAGGATCACAAACGTGCCTATGACGGCGACAAAGGGCCTAACACTGGTGGGATGGGTGCCTATGCGCCAGTTCCTCACTTGTCACAGAGCGTGGTTGATACAGCGGTTGACACCATTGTCAAGCCAGTCCTTGAAGGGATGATTAAAGAAGACCGCCCGTATCTTGGTGTACTTTACGCAGGGCTTATTTTAACAGCAGATGGACCTAAAGTTATCGAGTTCAATGCTCGTTTTGGAGATCCCGAAACTCAGATTATCTTGCCACGATTGACGTCTGACTTTGCACAAAATATCACGGATATTCTCGATGGCAAGGAGCCGAAGATCACATGGACGAACAAGGGTGTGACTCTAGGTGTGGTTGTTGCATCCAAGGGCTATCCGCTAGATTATGCAAAGGGTGTCGAGTTGCCAACTAAGACAGAAGGCAATATCATCACCTACTATGCCGGAGCTAAATTTGCTGAAAATGGGGAAGACCTTCTTTCAAACGGAGGCCGTGTCTATATGCTTGTCACCACTGCTGATACCGTCAAAGAAGCCCAAGAAACCATCTACAAGGAACTTGACAAACAAAATACAGAAGGCCTCTTTTACCGAAAAGATATCGGAAGCAAGGCAATTAAGTAAAGATATAAGAATAATGCGACGAAGTCGCCAAATACGATAATGGTCGCATAACTTGCGAGCGTTAGCGAGCTAATATAGAACAATCACCGCCGTTGTCAAAGAACGATTGGATGATAATCCAATCGTTCAGGGAAATTGGAAGACCTTGGGCTTCCAATTTAGGCATGAGACACCTTTGGTGGCTGCTGCCGTCCCTCACAACTTAAGGTGATTGAAAAAAGAAAGGAAAGAAAAGGAAAATTATGACTAAACCAATTATTTCCATCATCATGGGCTCAAAATCCGACTGGGCAACTATGCAAAAAACCGCCGAAGTCCTAGACCGCTTCGGTATAACCTATGAAAAGAAAGTTGTCTCTGCCCACCGCACACCAGACCTTATGTTCAGACATGCCGAAGAAGCACGTAGTCGTGGTATTAAGGTTATTATTGCGGGTGCTGGTGGCGCAGCCCATTTGCCAGGTATGGTAGCAGCGAAAACAACGCTTCCTGTCATCGGAGTACCTGTCAAGTCGCGCGCTCTTAGTGGCGTAGACTCGCTCTACTCTATTGTTCAAATGCCGGGTGGAGTGCCAGTCGCAACTATGGCTATCGGTGAAGCTGGCGCGACAAATGCGGCTCTCTTCGCCCTCCGTCTTCTTTCAGTAGAGGATCAGGCTATCGCGACAGCTTTGGCAGATTTCGCAGAAGAGCAAGGAAAAATTGCAGAGGAGTCGTCAAATGAGCTCATCTAAAACAATCGGAATTATCGGTGGCGGTCAGCTGGGTCAAATGATGACCATTTCTGCTATCTACATGGGACACAAGGTTATCGCGCTGGATCCTGCGGCGGATTGCCCAGCCTCTCGCGTGGCGAAAATCATCGTAGCGCCTTATAATGATGTGAACGCCCTTCGTCAGTTGGCTGAGCGATGCGACGTCCTCACTTATGAGTTTGAAAATGTCGATGCTGACGGTCTGGATGCGGTTATCAAGGATGGACAACTCCCTCAAGGGACAGACCTGCTTCGCATCTCTCAAAATCGCATTTTTGAAAAGGATTTTCTCTCAAACAAGGCCAAAGTCACCGTTGCACCCTACAAGGTTGTGACTTCAAGTCAAGATTTGGCAGATATGGACCTGTCTAAAAACTATGTTCTCAAGACTGCGACAGGTGGCTACGATGGCCATGGTCAAAAGGTTATTCGTTCAGAAGCAGACTTGGGAGAAGCCTATGCGCTAGCAGATTCAGCAGACTGCGTTTTGGAAGAATTTGTCAACTTTGACCTTGAGATTTCAGTCATCGTGTCTGGTAATGGCAAGGATGTGACGGTTTTCCCAGTTCAGGAAAATATCCATCGTAACAACATCCTATCTAAAACAATTGTGCCTGCTCGCATTTCTGATAGTCTAGCTGAGAAAGCTAAAGATATGGCTCTACGAATTGCAGAACAACTGCACTTGTCTGGAACTCTTTGCGTGGAAATGTTTGCGACGGCTGATGATATTATCGTTAATGAGATTGCCCCACGTCCACATAACTCAGGGCACTACTCGATTGAAGCCTGCGACTTCTCTCAGTTTGATACCCATATCTTAGGCGTTCTGGGAGCACCATTGCCCGCCATTAAACTGCATGCACCAGCTGTTATGCTCAATGTTCTCGGCCAACATGTTGAGACCGCTGAAAAATATGTCATAGAAAATCCAAGCGCCCACCTCCACATGTATGGTAAAATAGAAGCGAAGCACAACCGCAAGATGGGACATGTGACCTTGTTTAGTGATGTGCCAGATAGTGTGGATGAGTTTGGGAAAGGGATAGATTTTTAGGATAAGACTATGATACAAATTATTGTCAATGCATTTGTTGAAAAAGAGAAGACTGGAGCAGTCGTCGAAGTCTTGTATGCTAGTAGTGATCACGAAAAAGCGAAAGCTAAGTATGAAGAGCTAGTTGCACGATACCCTGAAAACTATTTAGCTATCTATGATCTACCGTTAGATACGGATTTGAATACACTGGATCATTATCCATCTGTGTGGATTGGGAAAGAAGAATTTGAGTAATATTTACTATTTTATAGTGAGTAAGTTAGTATAAATAATAGAGAAATTATTGTTGTAGATAGAAAATAGAGAGTTTTAAATAATGGAAGTTTTTGTTGCAAAGTTAAATGTTGAACCTACAGTGCTTGATTTGTATGAAGAAGCAAATCTATTAGAGACTGTCATTCCAACTTCTTTAAACATGATTTTTGATAGGTTAGATGAAGACAAAGGTATCATAGGTTATAGAATAACTAATGATATTGAATCAATAAAAAAATCTAAATTGTATCAAGAAATATTGCAATATAGAGAAAATTTGATTTCTGAGTATTACAAGGTTGTGGCTATTTTTGAAGATAGTGGTGAGATTGTCTATAGTAAAGCCTATATGTCTTTAAGGTCAATGCTTAAAGCGAAAATAGATGAACTATTTGTAACTTTTCCATTTTTAAAAAATTCAGAAGAAATCAAAGTATCATCATTTTCTAAGGGTAAAATTTCGGAAATACAAATGGGAATAACTTATATTGATAGAGTTAATAGGATTGAAAAATTTTTATTTTATAATTCTAAAGATATAAGGGTGATTAATTTTTACTATGATACTTCATGTGAATGGATTTATATTCCTGTATCGATGCTAATTACTGATGATATTGTAAATGAACTAAATTCTATTATTAGTGAAATTGAAGATAAAATTAATAATTTTAAAAATATAACAGATATTGGAAATGTTTCTGTAAATCTAGTTTATGACGATTTCAAAATTAAACCAGGAAAGTATAAAGAAATTATAGTTACGAAAGTATACCCTAATGGACATCCTGCACTGGATAGAGGAAAAGCCTTAAGAGCTGCTAGAATTGAGACAAAATATAAAGCGGCTCAAGGAGAAACATTTAACGAATTAGAAATTGAGGATGAGGCAAAAGTAGATGCAGAAAAAGGCTATTTATCTTCTATTTTTGCTAGAGGTAAAAATCTTATTGAAAATACAATTTTAAGAAGAAATATTAGGGAGGATTAATATGTCTGAACTAGAAAAATTTAATAGAGTAGAGATAAATAAATTTAAAATTGTGTCTCGTGTTTGGAAAAAACAAATTTTTCCAAAGTGGTTAATTTGTAGCTGGGTATTAATTTCTATATCGATATTTATTCTTAGATTATTGTCTCAGAATTTTAGTTTTATTCAAATTCAATGGATAAGTTTTTCTAGTTTTATATTTCCGGGAGTGACAGGACTTTCTTTTGCAGTAACTATGCTTAATGCCACAAGAAATCTTTTTAGCACAGAAGATTTAGTTGCAATGTTTAATTATTGTTATTCAAAAGATAAGGACACACTACAAAAGGGGGATTTATTTTATAGAACAATTACTCCATATATAACAGCGTCATTTCTTTGGTTGGTTATTTCAATTTTCGCTTTGATAAGTAGTTTAATTGATATAAGTTTCCCCTTTATAGTTAAAGAAATACTAAATTTATTTTTTTATAGTTTAGTTATTGCAGGTCTATTAAATTTATGGTTTTTAGTAACCGTACATTTGGATGATATTTCAATAAAAGTTAATGATGAGTTAGATAAACTTGAAGAATGAAAACATGATTAAAGAGTATGGAAATATATATCAGATTTTCAAGAAAATAGATTAAGGAGATAAAACAATGATCAACCGTTACTCTCGCCCTGAGATGGCGAATATTTGGAGTGAAGAAAATAAATACCGTGCTTGGCTTGAGGTGGAAATCTTGGCTGACGAGGCATGGGCTGAGTTGGGGGAAATCCCTAAGGAAGATGTGGCTTTGATTCGCGAGAAAGCGGACTTTGACATCGACCGTATTTTAGAGATTGAGCAGGAGACGCGCCATGATGTGGTTGCCTTCACGCGTGCGGTTTCTGAGACGCTTGGTGAAGAGCGCAAGTGGGTCCACTATGGTTTGACTTCTACCGATGTGGTAGATACGGCCTACGGTTACCTCTACAAGCAGGCCAACGACATCATCCGTCGTGACCTTGAAAATTTCACCAACATCATCGCTGATAAGGCTAAGGAGCACAAGTTTACCATCATGATGGGGCGTACCCACGGTGTGCACGCTGAGCCTACAACCTTTGGTCTTAAATTGGCGACTTGGTACAGCGAAATGAAGCGCAATATCGAGCGTTTCGAACATGCGGCTGCGGGTGTGGAAGCTGGTAAGATTTCTGGTGCGGTTGGAAACTTCGCTAATATCCCACCATTTGTTGAGCAATATGTCTGCGACAAACTTGGTATCCGTGCCCAAGAAATCTCTACACAGGTCCTTCCTCGTGACCTTCATGCTGAGTACTTTGCGGTTCTTGCTAGCATCGCGACTTCAATCGAGCGTATGGCGACTGAAATTCGCGGTTTGCAAAAATCTGAGCAACGCGAAGTGGAAGAATTCTTTGCCAAAGGACAAAAAGGTTCATCTGCTATGCCTCACAAACGCAACCCTATCGGTTCTGAAAACATGACAGGTTTGGCGCGTGTTATCCGTGGTCATATGCTTACGGCCTATGAGAACGTTGCTCTCTGGCACGAACGCGACATTTCCCACTCATCAGCTGAGCGTATCATCACACCAGATACGACCATTTTGATTGACTACATGCTCAACCGTTTTGGAAATATCGTCAAGAACTTGACGGTCTTCCCAGAAAACATGATCCGCAACATGAACTCGACTTTCGGTCTGATCTTTAGCCAACGTGCTATGTTGACCTTGATTGAAAAAGGCATGACGCGTGAGCAAGCCTATGACTTGGTGCAACCAAAAACAGCTTACTCTTGGGACAATCAAGTAGACTTTAAACCTCTTCTCGAAGCAGATCCAGAGGTAACATCACGCCTTACACAAGAGGAAATCGATGAAATCTTTAACCCTCTTTACTACACTAAACGAGTGGATGATATCTTTGAACGTCTAGGACTGGGTGATTAATTTAAAAAATAAACAGCGAGCTTTAATCTCGCTGTTTATTTTTTTATTGAAAAGACTTAGTCTTCTTTTCTTTTAGTGAGTCCATAGACTGCTAGTGTGGCCATGAGTCCTGCGACTACTAGTCCTGCAGAATGGTGACTTCCTGTTTCAGGAAGTTTTTTCTCTGTTGCTACAGGATCTTGACCTTGAGGAAGAGCTTTGTTTTCCTCAGCAGGAGCAGTTGCTAGAGCTGGTTGGCTTGGGATTTCTAGTTTTGGTTTTTCTTCAGCAATAGCGGCTGCTTGTCTGTGTTCATCGCCTACATGTGTTACCAGAGTTCCTACTTCGACTATTTGTGTAACAGCTTCCTGCGCTACGACACTATCTACAAGTGTTTTCACTTCCTTACCATCAACAGTGCTCACAGAGTAGAAGTTGCTACGATGTCCATTGATGCCCTTAGTAAGGACTTGTGTTTTTCCTTTGAGCAAGAGTGGATTTTCACGAGTCACTGTGGTAAATGGAATTTCTTCCTCTTGAACATCCAGTCTAGGTTTTACCTCAGTAGTTGGTGCAAGACCACTTTCATCACCCTTGTGAGTTACAGGAGTACCGACTTCAACCACTTGGTTCACAGCTTCTTTGGTTATCAGGCTATCAAGGATTGTTTCGGTTGTTTTTCCATTTTCAGTGAGTACAGAGATGTAATGAGTTCGTTCACCTTTGATTCCTGCTGTGATAATATTTTGCTGACCAGCTGGAAGGTTAGGATTTTCTTTCTTGATAACATCAAATGGAATTTCTTCAGTTCTTGTGATGAGTTCTGGCCTGGTTTCAACATTGGCAACCACTTCATTTTCATCCAGGCTTCCTGAGTGAGTTGCAGCTGGTTTGAGACCTAAGCGAGCAGCTCTTAGTTTGGCTACAAGTGTGTCAACTTCAGCTTGTTTATTACGGTTGAGGTTGTAATTTAGAGCTGTTTTAGTTGCACTTAGGGTGTCTAAGCTTTCCTTGCTGTATCCTTCTAAGTTTTCAGGAATTTGTGCGATTTCTTCGCGGAGAGCATTATAATTAGCTCGGAAGTAGTCTTTATTGTGGTCTGCAAAGGCAGTCATGAGTTCAAAGATTTCTTCCTCCTTGTACTCTGCACTTGGTTTATCTGCCCAGATAGCAAGCATACTTCCGACTGTTGGAAGATCTACTTCAGGATACTTGGTAGAAGCAAGTTGATTGAATGGAATTTTACCAGAATTTTCAACTGCTTTTGAAAGTGGATAAGCTTCGTCTGGTTTGTGATTGCCTAAAACATAGTACCAGTCTCCGTTGGTGTTGAGGAGTTTGTAGCCTTTGCTTGCTATGTACTGAGGAGTTGCAAGATTGTACCCCCACCATCCTTTAGACCAGTAAGAGATGATGACATCCTTATCAAACTCAACATCATCCTTGTCTTCATAGTAGAAGCCATCGTTGAAGGCCATTGGTTGAAGACCTCTCTCTTTGGCCATGGCAGCGAGGGTGTTGGCATATTCGGCAAATTTGCCATAGAGTTGATACCATTTGAGGTAGTACCAGCCTTGGGCACTAGTAGCATCGTTGGCATATTCGTCAGTACCAAAGTTGAAAATCTTGGTTTTTCCTGCAAAGAAGTCCATGTATTTACCGATGAGGGCTTTTACAAAGTTCATCGCTTCTTCGTTTCTCAAGTCCATAGTTGTTTTGGAGACTTTATCAAAGTGGGCTTGAGGATTTTTAATACCTAATTTTTCCATGGCAACCAGCATAGCATCCATGTGACCTGGACTGTTAATAGCTGGGATGAGACCGATGCCCTTGGATTTAGCGTATTCAATTAGTTCTGTCACTTCTGCCTGTGTAAGTGCAGTCCCGTTTGGATCATCGTAGTAAGCTTTTGTTCCTTGGATGATAGCATTTTTGACATCATCACTTGTATAGGTTTTTCCGTTGGCAGTGATGATCATATCATCGAGTAGGAAGCGAAGTCCGTCATTTCCTAGAAGGAGATGGACATCAGAATATCCGAGCTCACTAGCCTTATATACGATGCGTTTGAGCTGGTCAAGAGTAAAGTATTTGCGTCCAGCATCGATTGAGATTACCTTGTTTTTAGCAAGTTTTTCAACCTCACGTTTAGCATCTTCTTCTTTTTGAGCTTCTGGTGTGAAGGTCAAATTGCTGACTGCTTCTTGAAGTTTTGCAATTGCTTGGTCAATCGTATCTTGTTGGGCACGGCTGAGGTTACTATCAAGCGAACGGATAGCTTTTGTCGCTTCATTAACTGCTGCGACGCTTTCTGCAGTATAACGGTTAAGGTCTTTGGGTACCTCGTTAAGTGCTTGTTCTGCAGACTCATAATCAGCTGCGAAGTATTCAGCATTAGAATTTGCGAATTGACGCATGAGTTTGAAGAGGCGTGACGGTGAATAACGTGCAGATGGAGTGTCAGCCCAAGCAGCTACCATACCACCGATGAATGGAATAGTTGCACCGTCGGATTTTGGTACCGAAGTGATTGGAGTGTTCTTGATACCGTTTAGGCCTTGATCAAGGTTGTACCAACCTTGGCCATCTGCATTTCGCCCAAGAACATAGTACCAAGCATCGTTAGTGTTTAGGATTTGGTGACCTTTTTCTACTAGAAGTTTAGAAGAAGCGACGTCGTAACCTCCCCAACCACCAGTCCACATTGAAACGATGATATCTTTGTCAAAAGTTCCGAAGCTAGTATCACTATTATAGTAGATACCATCATTGAAGGCCATTGGTTTGAGGCCGTGCGACTTGACGATGTGAGCAAGATCATTAGCGTAAGTGATGAATTTACTATATTTTCCTTTTGTTTGAAGGACAGTCCAACCTTTAGCGTTTGTTGCGTCATTGGCATATTCATCAAGTCCGATATTGAAGATTTCAGTCTTTTTCGCGAAATAAGCAGCATATTTATCGATAAGGGCTTTTGTAAAAGCGACTGCTTGTTCGTTGTCAAGATCTACAGTACGGGCTGATTCCTTCCCAAAATAGTTAAAGTTAGGGTTTTGGATTCCTAATTCTTTCATGGCATTGAGGATCGCATCCATGTGACCAGGACTATTTACTGTTGGGATGAGACCGATACCTTTATCTTTGGCATAGTTAATTAGATCTGTCATTTGACTTTCTGTTAAGTGATTGCCGTTTGGATCGTTGTAATAATCATTTGTACCTTTTTCAATGGCACGTTTGACATCGTCACTCGCATAGGTCTTGCCGTTAGCTGTGATGCTCATATCGTCCAACATGAAGCGGAGCCCATCATTTCCAACTAATAGGTGTAAATCAGTGTAGCCATAATGTTTCGCTTTATCGATGATTTCCTTGAGCTGCTCTGGTGAGAAATATTTACGTCCAGCATCAATAGAAACAATTTTCTTTTTCGCTAGTTTTTCATTTACTTGAGTGGCACGTTCAGTAGTCGGAGCGAGTACAGCAGGAGTAGCAGGCTCGTTTTTCTTCTCAGTATTGGCACTCTCTCCGCTTTTTTCCACTTGAGTTGTGTTTTCTGCTTCCGTAGTAGGGGCTGGGCTGGTATGTTCTGTTACTACTGGTGTTACCACATTGTCTGTTTTTGGAACAACTGTGTTAACAGTATCTTTTTCAGTTTTAACTTCCTCTTTTATAGTTTTATCAGCTTGTTTTACAAGTTTTTCTTCTTTATCTTGAATTGGTGCTTCTGATGCTTGTGGGCTATCCGGCACAGCTTGCAAAGTTTCAGTAGTTTTTGGTGTTGGTGTGAGTCCATCTGCAGATACGACTTGCGCACTGAAGGTAAATCCTATCAGTACAGAAGCTGTTCCGACTGCATACTTGCGAATCGAGAAACGCTGTTTTTTGTCTAGTTTCATGATAAAACCTCCTTGATACAACTATTTTGATAACGTTTACATAAAACCAACTTAATTTTATTATCTATATAGTAAAAAGTCAAGTAAATTTATATAATAACTATAACAAACGGAGTAAATCATAATATTTTGGAAATAACAACTTATATAAGAAGGTAAAATTAAGGGAAAATCAGTGATTTTTAACTTATTTTTAGTACAAGTGCTACAAATAAATATATTTATACTCTTCGAAAATCAAATTCAAACCACGTCAACGTCGCCTTGCCGTACTCAAGTACAGCCTGCGGCTAGTTTCCTAGTTTGCTCTTTGATTTTCATTGAGAATTAATAGCGTTTTCATAGTCGCTTTTTTGTGCTTTAATATATATAGAAAAAGCCCAAGCGATTAGGCTCAGGCTTTCTTCTTAGTGATCACGATCACATGAAATGAATTTGATCTTGTAGTAATCCGCTCGTTTATAAGTTTCGCTGTATGCAAGAACTTGACCAGTAGACTCTAGCTTAGTAGTCTTGGTTTGTAAGACGGTTGGGAATTGCTCATCAACTCCGAGGACTGAAGCCGCATGTTCTGGAGTTGGAAATGCTATTTCATTGATTTCTTCAAAATGTTCATCATTCATGTGAATGTGGTAATCTGATTTGAAACGGTTATAGATAGAACTATAATATTCAAGATTTGGATAATTTGCGTTGATGTATTGTTCTGGAATGTAAGATGTGTGGTAGATGTATACGACACCATTCGTTTCGCGTACGCGTTCAATCTTGTAGTAGAACTGGTCACCACGTAGTCCAAGTTTTTCTAAGTAGTTTAATTTGTTTCCGCGCTCAATAGAAAGGACGGTAACTTTATCATCTTTAGTTTCAAAAACTTCTACATCTGAAAACTCCACGAGTTTATGTTTGCGTGCGCGTGAAACGAATGTACCCTTTCCTTGTTGACGGACAATATAGCCATCTTTGGCAAGGTCGTTTAAGGCGCGGACAACGGTTATAGAACTTACATCATACATTGCAATCAATTCTGCTTCAGTGTAGAATTTATCTCCACTGGCAAATTGGCCAGAAATGATTTTGTTCTTCAACTCATCTTTAATATATTGATACTTTGGAATTGCCATATTTTCACCTCGATTTTCCTTTTCCACTAAAAATTTTACCATAAAATTGAAAAGAATAGTAGACTTTTGAATAAAAAAATTAGAATAATAGGGTATAAGGTTAATTTACATCGAAATTAATAGAAAATCATACATTTTTATACAGGGTTTTTAAAGGATACTATTGTTATAGATTAGAGACTTTTATAAGTTTTTTGTGTAAAAGTTAGTTAAAAATGAAAAAAATTGTGAAAGCCTATTGACAAATGCAAAATATTGAGATATAGTTACTATATCAACAAATGAAAGCGCAAGCTTTAATTGTTAGAAGGTAAAAATATGACACGATTTGAGATACGGGATGATTTCTATCTCGATGGAAAAGCATTTAAGATTTTATCTGGAGCCATTCATTATTTTAGAGTTCCTCCAGAAGATTGGTATCATTCGCTTTATAACTTGAAGGCTCTTGGTTTTAATACAGTAGAGACTTATGTAGCTTGGAATTTACATGAGCCTCGTGAAGGTGAGTTTAACTTTGAAGGTTCTCAGGATTTGGAGAGATTTCTCCAGATAGCACAAGATTTGGGCCTATATGCTATAGTTCGTCCGTCTCCCTTTATCTGTGCAGAATGGGAATTCGGTGGCTTACCAGCTTGGCTTTTAACCAAGAATATGCGAATTCGCTCATCCGACCCAGCCTATATTGAAGCTGTGAGTCGCTATTATGATCAACTCTTGCCAAGACTGGTTCCACATTTGTTGGATAATGGTGGCAATATTCTCATGATGCAGGTTGAAAATGAGTATGGTTCTTATGGAGAAGATAAGGCTTATTTGAGAGCCATTCGACAGTTGATGGAAGAGCGTGGCGTAACCTGTTCCCTCTTTACATCAGATGGTCCATGGCGAGCTACTCTGAAAGCAGGAACTTTAATCGAAGATGATCTCTTTGTAACAGGGAACTTTGGTTCTAAGGCTCCATATAACTTTTCACAGATGCAGGAATTCTTTGATGAGCATGGCAAGAAATGGCCTCTCATGTGTATGGAGTTCTGGGATGGCTGGTTCAATCGTTGGAAAGAACCGATTATCACACGGGATCCAAAAGAATTGGCAGATGCAGTTCGTGAGGTTTTGGAGCAAGGTTCCATCAATCTCTACATGTTCCATGGTGGAACAAACTTTGGTTTCATGAATGGTTGCTCGGCTCGAGGGACCTTGGATTTGCCACAAGTCACATCTTATGATTACGATGCCCTTCTGGATGAAGAAGGAAATCCAACTGCCAAGTACTTGGCAGTCAAGAAGATGATGGCGACACACTTCCCAGAGTATCCGCAGTTGGAACCGCTCTATAAGGAGAGTATGAAAGTAAATGCTATTCCATTAGCTGAAAAAGTTTCCTTGTTTGAAACCTTGGATAGCTTATCTAGTCCTGTAGAAAGCCTTTATCCTAAAAAAATGGAGGAGCTAGGACAAAGTTATGGCTACTTACTCTATCGAACAGAAACAAACTGGGATGCAGAAGAAGAAAGACTTCGTATCATTGATGGTCGAGATAGGGCTCAGCTTTATATCGATGGTCAGTGGGTTGAAACCCAATATCAGACAGAGATTGGGGAAGATATTTTTTATCAAGGTGAAAAGAAAGCGCTGTCTAGATTGGATATATTGATAGAAAATATGGGGCGTGTCAACTATGGGCACAAGTTCTTAGCGGATACGCAACGTAAGGGAATTCGGACAGGGGTTTGTAAGGATTTGCACTTCTTACTTAATTGGAAACACTATCCACTACCACTGGATAATCCTGAGAAAATTGATTTTTCAAAAGGATGGACTCAAGGACAAGCAGCCTTTTACGCTTATGACTTTACAGTCCAAGAGCCAAAAGATACTTACCTAGACTTGTCTGAGTTTGGTAAGGGAGTTGCCTTTGTCAATGGGCAGAATCTAGGACGTTTTTGGAACGTCGGCCCAACTCTCTCGCTTTATATTCCTCATAGCTATCTCAAGGAGGGTGCTAATCGCATCATTATCTTTGAAACAGAGGGTGAATATAAAGAAGAGATTCATTTAACTCGTAAACCTACACTAAAACACATAAAGGGGGAAAACTTATGACAATTGTAGGATGCCGTATCGATGGACGTTTGATCCACGGACAAGTAGCCAATCTATGGGCTGGAAAACTAAATGTTTCACGTATTATGGTTGTAGATGACGAAGTTGTCAACAACGACGTTGAAAAGAGTGGTTTGAAACTCGCGACACCACCAGGTGTGAAATTGAGTATTTTGCCAATTGAAAAAGCGGCAGCCAATATTCTTGCTGGTAAATACGATAGCCAACGTCTCTTTATCGTTGCTCGTAAACCAGACCGTTTCCTTGGTTTGGTAGAAGCAGGTGTACCACTTGAAACTCTCAATGTTGGGAATATGTCTCAAACACCAGAAACTCGCGCCATCACACGTTCAATCAACGTAGTGGACAAGGATGTGGAAGACTTCCACAAATTGGCAGAAAAAGGTGTTAAACTTACTGCTCAAATGGTTCCAAATGATCCAGTTTCAGACTTTTTGAGCTTATTAAAATAGGAAAAAATTTTTAGGAGGTCATTGTTATGATACAATGGTGGCAAATTTTACTTCTCACTTTGTACTCAGCTTATCAAATCTGTGATGAGTTGACGATCGTTTCATCTGCAGGTTCCCCTGTATTTGCTGGTTTCATTACTGGTTTAATCATGGGAGATGTGACTACTGGTCTGCTTATCGGTGGTAACTTGCAACTGTTCGTTCTTGGGGTTGGTACCTTCGGTGGTGCTTCTCGTATCGACGCAACTTCTGGTGCGGTTCTTGCGACAGCCTTCTCTGTTTCACAAGGAATTGATACAGCACTTGCGATTACAACAATCGCTGTGCCAGTAGCAGCTCTCTTGACTTACTTCGACGTTCTTGGACGTATGACAACTACTTTCTTTGCTCACCGTGTGGATGCTGCAATCGAACGCTTTGACTATAAAGGTATTGAACGCAACTACCTACTTGGTGCGATTCCTTGGGCTTTATCTCGTGCCCTTCCAGTCTTCTTTGCCCTTGCCTTTGGTGGTGCCTTTGTACAATCAGTCGTAGACTTCGTTAAAGAATACCAATGGGTTGCAGATGGTTTGACACTTGCAGGACGTATGCTTCCAGGTCTTGGATTTGCAATCTTGCTTCGTTACCTTCCAGTTAAACGTAACCTTCACTACCTTGCTATGGGATTCGGTTTGACAGCTATGTTGACTGTTCTTTACTCATACGTAACAGGTCTTGGTGGCGCTGTTGCTGGTATCGTAGGTACTCTACCTAAAGATGTTGCTGAAAAAATTGCTTTTGTCAACAACTTTAAAGGTTTGTCTATGATTGGTATCTCTATCGTAGGTATCTTCCTTGCAGTGCTTCACTTCAAAAATAGCCAAAAAGTAGCTGTAGCAGCACCTTCTACACCATCAGAAAGTGGGGAAATCGAAGATGACGAATTCTAATTACAAACTTACAAAAGAAGATTTTAATCAAATCAACAAACGTAGCTTGTTTACTTTCCAATTAGGTTGGAACTACGAACGTATGCAAGCTTCTGGTTACCTGTACATGATCTTGCCTCAATTGCGTAAAATGTATGGGGATGGAACTCCTGAATTGAAAGAAATGATGAAAGTTCATACTCAATTCTTCAATACTTCACCATTCTTCCACACAATTATCGCTGGTTTTGACCTTGCCATGGAAGAAAAAGATGGTGTGGGTTCAAAAGATGCCGTTAACGGTATCAAGACAGGTTTGATGGGACCATTCGCTCCTCTTGGAGATACAATCTTTGGTTCACTTGTACCTGCTATCATGGGTTCTATCGCAGCAACTATGGCTATCGCTGGTCAACCTTGGGGTATCTTCCTTTGGATTGCAGTTGCAGTAGCGTATGATATCTTCCGTTGGAAACAGTTGGAATTTGCCTACAAAGAAGGGGTTAACCTTATTAACAACATGCAAAGTACTTTGACAGCTTTGATTGACGCTGCATCTGTACTTGGTGTCTTCATGATGGGTGCTCTTGTAGCAACAATGATCAACTTTGAAATTTCTTATAAATTGCCAATCGGTGAAAAGATGATTGACTTCCAAGACATCTTGAACCAAATCTTCCCACGTTTGCTTCCAGCAATCTTTACTGCCTTTATCTTCTGGTTGCTTGGTAAGAAAGGTATGAACTCTACTAAAGCTATCGGTATTATTATCGTACTTGCTTTGGCTCTTTCTGCCTTTGGTAAATTTGTACTTGGAATGGGCGCATAATTTATGACTAAATCATTAATTTTGGTGAGCCATGGTCGTTTCTGTGAAGAACTTAAAGGTAGCACTGAAATGATTATGGGGCCACAAGACAATATCTATACAGTAGCTCTTCTTCCAGAAGATGGCCCAGAAGAATTTACTGCAAAATTTGAAGCTGCTATTGAAGGATTGGATGATTTCCTAGTCTTTGCGGATCTTCTCGGTGGAACACCATGTAACGTGGTAAGCCGTTTGATCATGGAAGGTCGTGATATTGAACTTTATGCAGGGATGAATCTTCCAATGGTGATTGAATTTATCAATGCGAGCCTTACAGGCGCAGATGCGGACTACAAGAGCCGTGCTGCAGAAAGCATTGTGAAAGTTAATGATCTGTTAGCTGGCTTCGATGATGACGAAGATGAATAAGATGTGACAACGTGAAAATCACAGGGAAAATAGGCGATAGGAGGATGGAGCGATGCTCCGACGATAATCGGTCTTTTTCCCAAAGATTTTAGTTGGAACTCGATTCAATAAGATGTGACAACGTGAAAATTGTTAGAGCATTTTATATAGAATATACATGGGAATGGGGCTTACTCCCATTCCCATATTTAATAGAAAAAGAGGAACTCAATGCTACATTATACAAAAGAAGACTTGATCGAATTGGGTGCAGAAATCACTACACGTGAAATCTACCAACAGCCTGATGTATGGAAAGAAGCTTTTGAATCTTACCAAGCAAAGCGTGAAGAAATTGCAGCCTTCCTACAAGGGGTCGCTGATAAACATGACTATATCAAGGTCATCTTGACAGGTGCTGGTACTTCTGCTTATGTGGGAGACACCTTGGTACCTTACTTTAAGGAAGTCTATGACGAACGCAAATGGAATTTCAATGCCATTGCGACTACAGACATCGTTGCCAATCCAGAAACTTATTTGAAAAAAGATGTGGCGACTGTCCTTGTATCTTTTGCTCGTAGTGGGAATTCTCCTGAAAGTGTGGCGACTGTTGATTTGGCCAAAGCCTTGGTGGATGAACTCTATCAAGTGACGATTACTTGTGCAGCGGACGGTAAATTGGCTCTTCAAGCCCACGGCGATGACCGTAATCTCTTGCTTTTGCAACCAGCTGCTTCTAATGACGCTGGCTTTGCCATGACTTCTAGCTTTACGTCTATGATGTTGACAGCTCTCTTGGTCTTTGATCCTACAGAATTTGCTGTGAAAGCTGAACGTTTTGAAGTTGTTTCTAGTCTTGCCCGTAAAGTTCTAGACAAGGCAGAAGATGTCAAAGAGCTTGTTGATTTAGACTTTAACCGTGTCATCTATCTAGGTGCTGGTCCATTCTTCGGACTTGCTCATGAAGCTCAGCTCAAGATTTTGGAACTGACTGCTGGTCAGGTTGCGACCATGTATGAAAGCCCAGTCGGCTTCCGTCACGGTCCAAAATCATTGATCAACGAAGATACCGTTGTTTTGGTCTTTGGTACAACAACAGACTACACTCGCAAGTACGATTTAGACTTGGTTCGTGAAGTTGCTGGTGACCAGATTGCTCGCCGTGTTGTGCTTTTGAGTGATCAATCCTTTGGTCTTGAAAATGTCAAAGAAGTGGCCCTTGGTTGTGGCGGTGTCTTGAATGATATTTACCGTGTCTTCCCATACATCGTTTATGCCCAACTCTTTGCCCTTTTGACTTCGCTCAAGGTAGAAAATAAACCAGATACACCGTCTCCTACAGGTACCGTAAACCGTGTGGTACAAGGTGTGATTATTCACGAATATCAAAAGTAAGCCAGTGTTTATGAATTTTTGGCAAGAGGATTTGTAAATTATCAGATAAACCATAGATTGTCAAGGCGCTTTCTATGGTTTGTTTGCTTGAGAGAAATAGTAAAAGGAGAACAGAATGAAAGCATATACAGAGCGTGTATTTGGAAATGTTGAGGGCAAGGATGTCTTGGCCTATCGCTTTGAGACGGACGGTGGCTACCAGCTTGAGGTTATGACTTATGGTGCGACCATCTTGCGCTATGTCACGCCTGATAAGGCTGGACATTTTGCCAACGTTATTTTGGGATTTGATGACTTTGATAGCTATGTAGGCAATAGTCCTAAGCATGGAGCTAGTGTAGGTCCTGTGGCAGGCCGTATTGCAGGTGCGACCTTTGAGCTCAATGGCCAGACCTATGACCTTGAAGTCAATAATGCTAGCAATTGCAACCACAGTGGTTCAACAGGTTGGGATTCGAGCTTGTTTGAACTAGTTGAAGTGAGTGACCATGGCTTGACTCTCTATACAGAGCGTACAGATGGCACAGGAGGATTTCCTGGTAATCTTAAGATTTGGATCAGTTATCACTTGGAAGAAAATGGAGCTTACGAGGTTAGCTATAAAGTAACAACTGATCAAGATACCTTGGTCAACCCAACCAACCACAGCTATTTCAACTTGTCTGGTGATTTCACGCAGACAATTGACCGTCATGTCTTCCAACTAAACACAGAGGGTATTTACCCAATCGCTCCAGACGGTGTTCCTGCCAAAACTCCAGATGCAAATCGTGATGCGGTTAAACACATCTACAATGGTGCTTTGTTGAAGGATATCTTTGCAGAAGAAGATGAGCAAATCCAGCTTGTATCAGGTTTGGATCATCCATTTGCCCTTCCTGCAGGTCATGACAATGCTGGTTTCCTTTATGACCAAAACTCAGGTCGCTTCCTGAGATTTAAGACAGAGGCTCCTTGCTTTGTGGTCTACACAGCAAACTTTGTGGATGAAAGTGTCATCATAGGAGGTCAGCCAATGGTACAGCACAATGGGATTGCCCTTGAAGCGCAAGCTTTACCCGATGCCATTCACAGTGACCTCAGAGACCAAGTCATTCTCAAAGCCGGTCAAACCTTCACAAGTAAGACACGTTATGAGCTTGTTGTGAAATAAAGGATAAAGTTTATACTTTTCGGGGGGAATATCATTTGCCTCATGACATTA
The DNA here is from genome assembly GCF_000722695.1 of Streptococcus mitis. Taxonomy (GTDB): domain Bacteria; phylum Bacillota; class Bacilli; order Lactobacillales; family Streptococcaceae; genus Streptococcus; species Streptococcus mitis_O. Next base: position 69,118 of record NZ_JPFU01000002.1, read on the forward strand.
GTAGAAACGGACAAAGAATAGGGAAATATGATATAATTGTGTGCTGAGAAGTATTTATCAAGATACGATTCAAAAGATATAAGGAGTAAACAATGAAGAAAATTGTATTTGCTAGTGCCTTGGCCTTGGCCTTGACCTTGGCTGGAGCAGTTTTGACAACTGATGTTTTTGCGAATGACAGATTGGTGGCAACACAATCTATTAATGGTAAAAATGAAAATGTATTGACCTCAGAGGTGCTAAAACCTTCTAGTGGCAACGTTTTGGTCGGAATTAAGGGAGAATTTTTGACTCCAAACAAACAAGCTATTTTGGATGCAATCAATAAGATTCGTAAGGAAGCAGCTGATGAAGGTTTGGTAGATAAGTATGTCCCTATTAAATGGTCTACTGATCTTGAGAAAACTGCTTTTGTACGCGCTACTGAGGTGTCAGTAGCTTTGAAACCTGAGCGTCTTTCTACTAAAGAAATCTGGACTGCTTTTCCATCTAGTAATAGTATAAGAGGAGAAGCTTTAGATGTAAACTATGAAGGTTTTCTAAAGGCAATTGAAAACTGGCATGCTGAGAAGGCGAATTATGTAGCTAAAAAGAAGGGTGGAACCTCTAAAGAATTTACAGGTTATTATGAGGTTTTGGTCAATTCTAAATTTACCTATGTGGGTCTCGCAGCCTTTAAAAACGCAGCCAGCTCTCAGCAAGTAGCAACGATTTCTCTAGCTTTAGGTGATGATGCTTCTTCAGAAGAATTGGCTGGTGGCTATGGTTCTGCTATTCAATATACAGAAGTGACTGCCTCAAACCTTTCAACCGTTAAAAGTAAAGCTACAGTTGTAGAAAAATCGTTGAAAGATTTTAGAACATCTACATCTAGTCAGTCTGGCTGGGTGTCATCTAATGGTAAATGGTATTTTTATGAGTCTGGTGATGTGAAGACAGGCTGGGTGAAAACAGGTGGTAAATGGTACTACTTGAATGATTTAGGTGTCATGCAGACTGGATTTGTAGAAGTTGATGGAACATGGTATTTCCTTGATAATTCAGGCGCGATGTTTACAGGCTGGGGAACAGATGGTAGCAGATGGTTCTACTTTGATGGCTCAGGAGCTATGAAGACAGGCTGGTATAAGGAAAATGATACTTGGTATTATCTTGATCAATCAGGTATCATGAAGACAGGTTGGTTTAAAGTTGGTCAATATTGGTACTATGCATATGGTTCAGGAGCTTTGGCTGTGAACACAACAACACCAGATGGTTATAAAGTAAATGGCAATGGTGAGTGGGTAAACTAGGCTGAAAATAGCAAGTCATAGGTAAAGTATTCATCTTACTTATCCCAAAAATAACGAACTATAAGAAAGAGGTTGATGGCGAACATTGACCTCTTTCTTGTTAGAATAGAGACTCCAAGTTGTCTGGCTTGACTTTCTTGATGGAAATTATATAATAGTTGTAATAAAAATAATTACAACAAGAAAAGAGGACCATTTATGACCTATGAATACAAGAGTCACATTTATTTAGCAGAGTCAGTTTTAAATGTAAAGGATTTGGGGAGTCAAACAGCCTTTTATCAGCAAATTATTGGTTTAGAAATCTTATCTCAAACGGAGACAGAGGCTATTCTAGGAATTGGTGGAAAAGCCTTGGTACACTTGATTCAAGCACAAGAGAGAGGAGAAGTAAGGGAACATTATGGTCTTTACCATCTGGCTATTCTCTTGCCGACACGAAAGGCTTTGGCGGATGTCTTGAAACATCTGACAGATTTACAGATTCCTTTAGTCGGCGGTGCAGACCATGGTTACAGTGAAGCAATCTATCTGGAAGATTTAGAAGGGAACGGAATTGAAATTTACCGTGATAAGCCTGTAGAGGACTGGGATATTCGAGAAGATGGGCGCATTATCGGAGTGACGGAGGCTCTTGCGGCACAGGATATCTATGAGTTGGGAGAAAGGGTAGAGCCTTTTATCCTGGTAGAAGGTACGAGAATGGGGCATATCCATCTTTCCGTCAAGGATAGTCGAAAGTCCAGTCAGTTTTATCAAAAGGTGTTAGGGCTAGAAGATAAATTCAGTGTACCTAGTGCTAGTTGGATTGCAGCTGGGGACTATCATCATCATTTGGCAGTCAATGAATGGGGAGGAAAAGGGCTGGCTCCGCGTAAGCACGGCTTGTCAGGTTTGGCCTACTATGTCATTGAAGTTTCTAGTAAAGAAAAACTGTTAACGATTGTGCAACGAGCACAAGAAGTTGATGCACCAATCAAGTGGATCACATCTAGCCAGCTGGAAATCACAGACCCAGATGGAATTGTGACTCGTATTCGCTTAGCAAGATAGACAGGCTGTGATGAAAATCAGAGCATAAACTGTAGAAAGTACCCATTATCCTAGTCAGATATGTAGAAATTTTGATATGATAGTAGGGAATAAGGAGAAGAATACAATGACTAGTGAATACCAGAAAATGATAGCAGGAGAGTTTTACCGCCCATCAGACTCAGAACTGAGAGCCTTGGCTCAGGTTTCTCGCCAAAAACAGGCTGCCTTTAACAAGGAAGAAGATCCCTTAAAAGGATCCGAAATCATCAAGACTTGGTTTGGCTCGACCGGGAAAAATCTTTATGTCAATACGCGCTTGATGGTGGACTACGGTGTCAACATCCATCTAGGGGAAAATTTTTACTTTAACTGGAACTTGACTATGCTGGATGTTTGTCCGATTCGTATTGGGGACAATGCTATGATTGGTCCCAACTGTCAGTTCTTGACTCCCCTCCATCCATTGGACCCGCAGGAACGTAATTCAGGTGCGGAATACGGCAAGCCTATTACCATCGGAGATAATTTCTGGGCTGGAGGAGGTGTCATTGTCCTTCCTGGAGTAACACTGGGGAATAATGTTGTTGCTGGAGCAGGGGCTGTAATCACCAAGTCCTTTGGCGACAACGTTGTCCTAGCTGGCAATCCTGCGCGTGTGATTAAGGAGATATCTGTGAAATAAAAGTAGAAAGAAACAGCGGAAGTTGTTTCTTTTTTGTAGGTTTCATCATCTTTTACCCAGCCCATATTTACCTACTCTATCTCTTAGCAAGTCTACTTCATTGATCAATTTAAAATTATTTCGTAACTGGGATGCTTTTTTCTCCTCAGTTCATTAGCCCCCTACTTGACACTCTGTCAGCTTTTGATACAATAGTACAAAATCAGAGGAGGTGGGTTATGATTCAGAAACATGCGATTCCCATTTTAGAGTTTGATGATAATCCTCAGGCGGTTATCATGCCCAATCACGAGGGGCTGGACTTGCACTTGCCCAAGAAGTGTGTCTATGCTTTTTTGGGTGAGGAGATTGACCGCTATGCGAAGGAAGTAGGGGCGGATTGTGTCGTTGAATTCGTTTCTGCCACCAAGTCCTATCCAGTCTATGTCATCAATTACAAGGACGAGGAACTTTGTTTGGCTCAGGCTCCTGTTGGATCAGCTCCAGCAGCCCAGTTTATGGATTGGTTGATTGGCTATGGTGTGGAGCAGATTATTTCCACCGGAACCTGTGGTGTGCTGGCTGATATAGAAGAAAATGCCTTTCTAGTCCCTGTTCGGGCTCTGCGAGATGAAGGAGCTAGTTATCACTATGTGGCAGCTTCTCGTTATATGGAAATTCAGCTAGAGGCTATTGCTGCTATTGAGCGAGTGTTGGAAGCCAGAGGGATTCCCTATGAAGAAGTCATGACCTGGACGACAGACGGTTTTTACCGAGAAACGGCTGAAAAGGTGGCTTATCGCAAGGAAGAAGGCTGTGCTGTTGTAGAGATGGAGTGTTCTGCGCTTGCGGCAGTGGCTCAACTGCGTGGGGTTCTCTGGGGAGAGTTGCTGTTTACAGCTGATTCCTTAGCTGACTTGGACCAGTATGATAGTCGTGACTGGGGTTCAGAAGCTTTTGAAAAGGCCTTGGAACTCTGCCTTGGGATAGCTTCTCAGATCTAACTCCTCTCCTTCTTTTTATGGTACAATGGACATATGTTATTCAAATTATTTGTGAAAAAACTTGAAAGGGCCTTGGGCGGACTTTCGCCAGCTCGTCGCATCTTTTTAAGTTTCGCTGGAGTTATTTTTATAGGCTCTCTCCTTTTGAGTCTGCCTTTTGTCCAGGCTAGTGGTTCGCAGGCTACATATTTTGACCATCTTTTTACGACGGTTTCCATGGTCTGTGTGACTGGGCTTTTTACGCAACCAGTGGCTACCACCTATAATGTCTGGGGGCAGTTGATTTGTATGCTCTTGATCCAGATTGGTGGTCTGGGGCTCATGACCTTTATCGGGGTCTTTTATATTCAGGGGAAGCAAAAACTCAGTCTTCGCAGCCGTGAAACCATTCAGGAGAGTTTTAGTTACGGAGAGACTCGGTCACTGAAGGCCTTTATGCGGTCTATCTTTTTGACGACTTTTCTGGTGGAGGGCTTGGGTGCCTCCCTGCTAAGTTTCCGTTTTATTCCTGAGTTCGGCTGGGGACGGGGTATTTTTACCTCTATCTTCTTAGCCATTTCAGCCTTTTGTAATGCTGGTTTTGATAATTTCGGCAGTAGCAGTTTAGTGGCTTTTCAGACGGATCCCTTGATCAATCTGGTCATTGCTGGCTTGATTATCACGGGTGGTCTTGGCTTTATGGTTTGGTTTGACTTGGCAACCCAGTTTGACAAGAAGAAAAAACGCCGTCTGCGTTTTCACACCAAGCTGGTCCTCTTCTTGACCGCAGGGATTTTACTGTTTGGGACAGTATCCACACTCTTTACGGAGTGGCACAATCCTGGAACCATTGGCAATCTTAGTGTCCCAGAGAAAGTGCTAGTTAGCTTTTTCCAAACCGTCAGCATGAGAACGGCTGGCTTTGCTTCTATTGATTACACCCAAGCTCGGCCTGTGACCCTATTTATCTATATCCTACAGATGTTTCTGGGTGGGGCACCTGGAGGGACAGCTGGGGGGCTCAAGATTACGACTTTCTTTGTCTTATTGGTCTTTGCGCGTAGTGAGTTGCTGGGCTTGCCTCATACCAATGTTGCGCAGAGAACCATTGAGGCTCGAACAGTCCAAAAATCCTTTAGTGTCTTCATTATCTTTTTGATGACCTTCTTGTTGGGCTTGATGTTGCTGGGAATTACGGCAGAAGGAACACCGCGATTTATCTACCTCATGTTTGAGACCATTTCAGCTCTTGCGACAGTTGGGGTAACGGCAAATCTGACACCAGAATTGGGCAAGTTAGCCCTCAGCATTGTCATGCTGCTCATGTTTATCGGCCGTATCGGTCCCTTGACCTTGCTGGTAAGTCTAGCGGATTACCAGCCTGATAAGAAAGATTTGATTCAGTATATGAAAGCAGATATTAGTATTGGATAAGAAAGGAAGAACGATGTCAGATCGTACGATTGGAATTTTAGGTTTGGGGATTTTCGGGAGTAGTGTCCTGACGGCCCTAGCCAAGCAAGATATGAATATCATTGCTATTGATGACCACGCCGAGCACATTAATCAATTTGAGCCAGTTTTGGCGCGTGGAGTTGTGGGTGATATCACAGATGAGGAGCTCCTCAGAACTGCTGGGATTGATACCTGTGATACGGTTGTAGTCGCAACAGGGGAAAATCTAGAGTCGAGTGTGCTTGCAGTTATGCATTGTAAGAGCTTGGGCGTACCAAGGGTTATTGCCAAGGTCAAAAGCCAGACAGCCAAGAAGGTACTGGAAAAAATCGGTGCTGACTCAGTAATCTCGCCTGAGTATGAAATGGGGCAGTCTCTAGCGCAGACCATTCTCTTTCATAACAATGTTGATGTCTTTCAGCTGGATAAAAATGTGTCTATCGTAGAGATGAAAATTCCTAGTGTGTGGGCAGGTCAAAGCCTGAGCCAGCTAGATTTACGTGGCAAATACAACCTTAATGTTCTAGGATTTCGTGAACAAGAAAATTCACCACTGGACGTTCAATTTGGTCCCAATGACTTCTTGAAAGCAGATTCCTATATCTTGGCAGTCATTAACAACCAGTATCTAGATGACTTAGCAGAGTTAAATTCGTAAAAAAATTAATATAAGTATTTTATAAGAGGGATTTAAGAAAAATTTTAACTTTTTCTTAATCCTTTTTAATTTTAGGAGATTATACTAGAGTCATCAAATAAAGAAAAACTCTAAGGAGAATCCTATGAAATTCAATCCAAATCAAAGATATACTCGCTGGTCTATTCGCCGTCTTAGTGTCGGTGTTGCCTCAGTTGTTGTGGCCAGTGGCTTCTTTGTCCTAGTTGGACAACCAAGTTCTGTGCGTGCCGATGTGGTCAATCCGACCCCTGCTCAAGTTGTGCCAGATGCTGCTTCGGTGAGTGCAAAGAGCGACTTACCAGTAGAACTTCTCAAAGAGGCAGTTGATACAGCTCTTCCTTCAGAACAGGCAGATTCAACACCTAAAGCAAGCCTAGATACTACAAGCTCTCCAGAAAAATCGAATATAGCTGCTAAAGACCAAGTAGTAGCACCAAAAGAAGAAGTGCAAGCAAAACCAGAATCTAAGAAAGAAACAGAAGATGCGCTTAAACCTGTGACAAATCCTGCGCCTACAGTTTCTGGGCAAGACCGTGAAGCAAATGAAGCTCAACCAGCAACCACCCCAGCTGAAGTGCAAAAAGGCGTAGCCGACAATACTAAAGATACAGTGGATGTTCCAGCTACATACTTGGACAAGGCAAACTTCCCAGGCCCATTCACAGCCGGTGTTAACCAAGTCATTCCATATGAATTCTTCGCCGGAGACGGTATGTTGACTCGTCTCATCTTGAAAGCTTCTGATAAGGCTCCATGGTCAGACAACGGTTCAGCTAAAAATCCCGCCCTTCCACCAGTAGAGAAATTGGGTAAAGGACTTTACTTCTATGAAGTGGACTTAGCAGGTACTCAAGGCAAATCAGATAAAGACTTGTTAGACTTGTTGAAACAAAATGGCACTCAAAGCTATAAAGCTACTATTAAAGTGTACGGTGCCAAAGACGGCAAGGCCGATTTGAGCAACCTTGTAGCGACTAAGGATTTGACAGTAAACTTGAATGGACATCAGTCTCTTACTCCGATGCAATCAGGCTTCGTCCCATCTTCTAATGGTTCAGCTATGCCGGCTCCAATGATGAATCGTCATCAAGATGCGTCTAAGATGAACGCTCAAATGCCAAGTGTCAACCAAGATGAGATGAAATCTCAAATGCTAGCTGCTAGTCAGGATAAGATGATGCCTAACAAAGGGCAGGATAAAACCATGAATGCTAGCCAGCCTATGGCAACACCAAGCATGAAACAAGACCAAGCTCCAGCAGCCTCAAGAAAAATGTCTGATGAAGGCAAGATGGCAGCTAATAACAAGGCGTCAAATCCAATGATGGCTGATAAAATGAAAGACCAAAAAGACATGCTTCCATATACTGGTGAAGCTCAAACATCAATGGCTACTCTTGGATTCTTTGGACTCGCCTTGGCTGGACTGCTAGGTTGCCTCGGTTTGAAAGCTAAAAAAGAGGAAAATGACTAGTCTAGCTACAGACTTTCTATCTAGGATTTGAAAAATCCAGATAGCGATTAGAATGTTCGTAAAGAGATTAAAATAGTGTTATACTATTGTGATATAGCACTGTTTTTTTCAAAGGAGAGACAGATGGGAAAGACAATTTTACTCGTTGACGACGAGGTAGAAATCACAGATATTCATCAACGCTATCTGGTTCAAGCAGGATATCAGGTTTTGGTGGCTCATGATGGAGTAGAGGCCTTGGAAATCTTCAAGCGGAAAACGATTGATTTGATTATTACAGATATCATGATGCCTCGGATGGATGGTTATGACTTGATTAGTGAAGTTCAGTATCAATCTCCGGATCAGCCTTTTCTCTTTATCACGGCTAAGACCAGTGAGCAGGACAAGATTTATGGCCTGAGCTTAGGGGCAGATGACTTTATTGCCAAGCCTTTTAGCCCTCGTGAGCTGGTTTTGCGTGTCCACAATATCTTGCGTCGCCTTCATCGTGGAGGTGAGACAGAGGTCGTCAGTCTCGGGGATTTACGGATGAATCACGGTAGCCATGAGGTCCAAGTCGGAGATGTAGTGCTTGATTTGACAGTCAAATCCTTCGAACTCCTATGGCTTTTAGCTAGTAATCCAGAGCGGGTTTTCTCTAAGACAGACCTCTATGAAAAGGTCTGGCAAGAAGACTATGTGGATGATACCAATACCTTGAATGTTCATATTCATGCTCTTCGACAGGAGTTGGCTAAACATGCCAGTGCAGAAACGCCTACCATCAAAACTGTCTGGGGCTTGGGCTACAAAATTGAGAAAGCACGAGGTAGTTAATGAAATTAAAAAGTTATATTTTAGTGGGGTATATCATTTCAACACTCCTAACAATTATCGTGGTTTTTTGGGCTATCCAGCGAATGTTAATTGAAGAAAGTGAGATTTATTTCCTGATTGGCATGACTTTAATCGCAAGTTTTGTCGGTGCTGGGATTAGTCTCTTTCTCCTATCGCCAGTCTTTACATCATTGGCCAAACTTAAGGAACATGCCAAGCGAGTAGCGGACAAGGACTTTCCTGCAAATCTGGAGGTTCAAGGTCCTATGGAATTTCAGCAGTTAGGGCAAGCCTTCAATGAAATGTCCCATGATTTGCAGGCGACCTTTGATTCCTTGGAAGAAAGCGAACGAGAAAAGGGCTTGATGATTGCCCAGTTGTCGCATGATATCAAGACCCCCATCACTTCGATCCAAGCGACGGTAGAAGGGATTTTGGACGGGGTTATCAAGGAGGGAGAACAAGCCCATTATCTAGCAACTATTGGACGCCAGACGGAAAGACTTAATAAACTGGTTGAAGAATTGAATTTTTTGACACTAAACACAGCTAGAAATCAGGCGGAGACGACTAGCAAAGACAGCATTTTTCTGGATCAGCTCTTGATTGAGTGTATGAGTGAATTTCAGTTCTTGATTGAGCAGGAGGAGCGAGATGTCCACTTGCAGGTAATCCCAGAGTCTGCCCGGATTGAAGGAGATTATGCCAAACTTTCTCGTATCTTGGTAAATCTGGTCAATAACGCTTTTAAATACTCGGCTCCAGGAACCAAGCTGGAGGTGGTGGCTAAGCTGGAGGATAGCCAGCTTTCAATCAGTGTGACAGATGAGGGGCAGGGTATTGCACCAGAGGACTTGGAGAATATTTTCAAACGCCTTTATCGTGTTGAAACTTCGCGCAATATGAAAACGGGAGGTCATGGCTTAGGCCTTGCGATTGCGCGTGAATTGGCCCATCAATTGGGTGGAGAAATCACAGTTACCAGCCAGTACGGCCTAGGAAGCACCTTTACCCTCCTTCTTAACCTCTCTGGCAGTGAAAATAAAGGATAAAACCCCTTTACAAATCCAGCTATTCATGGTAGAATGGATTTTGTGTGAAATATCAGCAGGAAAGCATGAAGCTCGTCAACAGGTGTCTTATGATAAGTAACCTTGGCTGTTTAGGCGAAGGGCATCTGCACGAATCAGGGCTTTCTAAGTGACTATTTCCACCGAAATATTATTTATATCAGGAGGACATTCACATGTCACGTTATACAGGACCATCTTGGAAACAAGCTCGTCGCCTTGGCCTTTCACTTACAGGTACAGGTAAAGAATTGGCACGTCGTAACTACGTACCAGGACAACATGGACCAAACAACCGTTCTAAATTGTCAGAATACGGTTTGCAATTGGCTGAAAAACAAAAACTTCGTTTCACTTACGGTGTAGGTGAAAAACAATTCCGTAACTTGTTCGTACAAGCTACAAAAATCAAAGGCGGAATCCTAGGTTTCAACTTCATGCTTCTTTTGGAACGTCGTTTGGATAACGTTGTTTACCGTCTTGGTCTTGCGACTACTCGTCGTCAAGCTCGTCAATTCGTAAACCACGGTCACATCCTTGTTGACGGAAAACGCGTTGATATCCCATCATACAGTGTAACTCCAGGTCAAGTGATCTCAGTTCGTGAAAAATCATTGAAAGTTCCAGCAATCCTTGAAGCAGTAGAAGCTACTCTTGGACGTCCAGCATTCGTATCATTCGACGCTGAAAAATTGGAAGGTTCATTGACTCGCTTGCCAGAACGCGACGAAATCAACCCAGAAATCAACGAAGCACTTGTCGTTGAATTCTACAACAAAATGCTTTAATTTTAAGATATATCTTACAGAAAGCCTACAACAGTGGGCTTTTTGCTTTGTCTTAAAATGTTGATTTCTGGGTTTGTCCCCCTTTTTGTCCCCCTTCACAAAGAACTTACAGCTTTCTCATAAAATGAGACGGCTGTTTTTGCTTTTTCTTTGGAGAGATGACTGTAAGTGTCCATAGTCATAGCTAGTGTAGAATGACCTAGACGGTGTTGTAATTCTTTATATGGTATTCCAGAGTTTAGCAAGAGACTAGCGTGTGTGTGTCTAAAACCGTGGAATCCAATATTAGGTACACCAGCATGTTTGAAACGTGTGTTTAAACGAGTGGCTAGTGTTTTATTGTTTGGGTATTGAGGAAATAAGAGAAGTTTAAAAGTCTATCATTTTAAATTTGATGTTTACAAAATGATAAGCAGATAAGCAAAGCAATAACTTGCCTTAATTCCTTATCAAATAGTATGGAGAATGGACTTGAACCAAGAGCGAACGCCGAGAAAATGCAAAAAAAAGCACTTAGAAAAATCTAAGCGCTCAAGAGTAGTGGACGGTGTGCCTGTCCCGTCATCTCATACTATGAAGTTGCGTAGCGACACTATCATTTCTACCTCACTTCTCTTTAAACTAATTATATCATAAAGGAGTAGCAGCTTGACCACTAACGAAGTAGAAAAGAAACTAAAAAGCTATCGTAATAATCTCTTGTTGATTGAACATTAGGATGGGAAAGTTTATAATGAAGTTAAAGTAAAGGAGGTTTCGTTCTAGATATGATGATACCACCAAGCAAAGAGCTCTTGATTTTTTATAATCAAATTCATGAGTGGGTTGACCAAGTTTATCCAGACCAAGATAAACCTTCTTTATCGTTTAAGAAAGACACTCCACAATCTATTTTAGATTTATTTGATAGTATTAAACCTAAAATAGGTTTTGATTACCAAGAACGCAAGTATTGAAATAATAATTATGGATAAGTTAAACATGAAAAATAAGATAATTGATGTTTATAAAATAGCGCATCGTCTTGTTTCTATTACTGTTGAGAATCCTGATTTTTCAGATTTGAAAATCAATCATTTTGTGAGAATTGGAGAAAAAGAGTATAGGGTACGTAGTGTCCCTATGATTCATTCAACTCCACCTAAATCGATCTTAGAAATAGATACATTTGCGATTGACTACACTGAGGATGACTTGATGAATAAAGTGGCGGTATTTACGCATAGGGAAGTATTTAAAGATGATTAAAATTTCAATTAGTTTGTTACTAGATGCGATTGAAGATAACATAAACGACGAAGAGCTTCAATCTATCGATTTCGAGAGTCATATTAGAAAAATTACAAAAGAATTTCAGGGAGAAAATGGTCAATTCTTAGTAAAAGAAGAAGCGTTTGAAACACTCCCTTTGGACAGAGATAAAAAGGATAAAATCATTGAGCAAATAAAACAGAATAGTCAAAATATTTTCGAAGACGATTTTGATACCTTGTTGCAATTATATTTTTGAGAGTCAAGAATAATTCTAGTGCCTTATTTTACACTAAATAGAAAATGATAAAGATTGATAAACAAATTATTACGATGTACAAAATAGAAGATGGAACCTCTAAGAGGCAGTATTCTATTGTAAGTGGAGGTTGTAGAGGTATTGCAACGATCGATAAAACTACTTTGGAATATAGCTATGTTGGAGATGATCTAGGACAATTCGCTTCGTTTGTAAAAGATACTTTAAGCAAAAGTATTAAGTTAGGAAAAGAATTGCCAGATAAGTTTTCGTATGGCTTTGGATAAGTTGTGGAATATCTTATATAGGAGAATCAAGATATTATGGCAATATTTGATGATTTACGAGCATTGTATGACAATGGTTGGGACGCTTCTTTTGATTATAAGGGTCAAGTATGTGGTATTTTTCCTAATTCTGTTTATGACATTGTCGTCGTACTTGGAGATAATAAATTTAAAGTGTCATCTTTTGATGAGTTAATTTCTTTACAGATTAAAGGGAAAACTTTGCTGGAAATCATGAGTGAGGTTGAAGTGCAATATGGTTGAAGGACACTAGAGAAAAGATAGGTAATAAATTGAAATGCACGGATTGAATGTTGAGAAAAAAGTGCTATAATTAAGATATGAAGGATAGAGGTTGAGAATCTGTCACCAACGCGCCACTTATAGTGGGTCGAGAAATGCAGGAGCCCCGACAGTCCTGCCTATCCTTGCAAGTCAATCAGCCCTTAGCTATGAATCTAGGGGCTTTTTGCTTTGTCTTAAAAGCTTGATTTCTGGGTTTGTTTAGAGATTTGTTAGTAGGGTTATTTGTGTATCTAAGTCTATCTATTCCAAGAATGACGCGATGTTGATGATATAAATCTGGTACGATATAATATTTTGGCCTCCTCACTTTAAGGAAGAGAGGTGTTGCCGATGTTAGAAATTATCATCACAATTTTTCTAGCACCCTTAGTAGTCAATATTTTGACAACCTTGTTTGAGAAATGGCTTAACTCACGCAAGAAATAACCTTTAAGGGGCGATAAGCCAAAAAACCTCAACGCTGGAACGTTGGGGCTTTTTGTTGCCTTGTTAGACAATTATCATCACTATAGACCAATTCTAACACACAACCCCCGACATTTCAAGCATTTGTTTTGATCTTTCCTTAGAGTGTGATTGTGGTTTGAATCCATTTCACTGAAATTAGAACCCGTGTCACCAATCCCCATTTTACAGGTTAAATGATGAAAAAACTATTTTATATATCATATATAATACAGGTGAAAAATGATGATATCGGTTAAGTAGAGTGCAGAAGGGTGCAGTCGGGTCCTAAAATTACCTGAATCAAATCAGTTTTACAAAAAAGATTGTAGGATAAGTAGAGTTTGAATTGAAATATAAGTATTGTTGACAAAAAGAAAAAAACGCTTGAATCAGTGTTTTTCTTCTGTATTGATTCGTATTGAATGCTTACTTAACTTCTGTAAGGAGTAGACAGAGTTCTATATAACCCCTCAAAACCTTTATTTTAAAGGCTTTGTAATTTATTGAAGAAAAAATGTAGAGACAAATGTAGAGACGATTAAGTAGATAGTTCAGCTATTTTATCTAAATAAATATCTACTGCCTCTAATTTCTTCTTCGGTGCTAACTCGGCGTATGTATCCATAGTTGTGTTGATAGATTTATGTCCCATACGAACTTGTAGTTCTTTCCAGTTTGCCCCAGCATTTAACATCATTGAAGCATGAGTATGTCTGAAAATATGGAAACCATAATCAGGTAAACCAAGAGAAGTTAGTCGTTTTTTTAAAGTAGCACGTTCGTTTCTATCGCACATATAATTTCCATAAATCGTTGGAAAGATTAACTTGGATTGAGGTAGACCTTGCTTTTTGAAATAGTTATTCATTTCTGTATAGAAATCCCTAAGGTCAGTGAGAGTAGAGTTTGGAACGGGAACCTGACGATTACCAGAATCGGTTTTTGCGGTTGGTTTACAAATCATACATCCTTTAGTACCAAGTTTCTTATTGGCGCTTTTCCACATCAATGTTTTATTTACAATAATTTCATTGTTTGTGAAATCCAAGTCATTTATTTCTAATGCTAGAAGCTCATTGATTCGCAATGCAGAAGCGAGTAAGGAATTGCAGATGGTAATAAATCGTCGATTAGCTCTGTTATTAGGTAATGTTTTTAAGAATGATAACCATGTTTTTAATTCTTCATCATGCAAGACCATAGTTCTACGAGAAGCTAATTTAGGCTTTGGAGGGATTTTGATAGTTTTCACTGGGTTTTTAGTTAATCCAAAATGTGTGATGCCAAAATCGAAAATATCACTAAGTTTGTGAGTGACTGCTCCAAAGTCTTTTGCACTACCTTTTTCAGCACGCTTTTTCCCTGATTCAATCGATATTCTAGCTTTTTGGGCGAGATTGTTAACCCATCTTTGAATGTCAGCAGATGTGATTTTTTCAGGAATGTAATCTCCGAATGCAGGGATGATGTAATTATATACGTATCCCTTCACTCTATTGATTGTATTATGAGAAGTAACCCAAACTTGATAATTATTGAACCATTCTTCTGCAAGTTCAGAAAAAGTGGATAATCGTTTATCTTCTTTCCTCGTTCCACCTGCTTTTTCAAAATTAACTCTAGCCGTTAGGATTTTACGGTCAAGTTGCCGTAGTGTTTTAGCTGTTATAGACGTTGTTACTTGTTTGCCTGTTTTTTCATCGATACCTAAGTAAAGGCCTCGTAAAATATAACTAACCTCTCCGTTTGAATTTGTTTTTTTGATAACCTTTTTGTTATTGTAAGTTATAGTTTCAGATGTCATAATGCCCTTTCATTATACGGATATAAAATAAAAAGGCTAAAATAGAACATTTTCTATACATAACAGACAGTTCTATTTTAGCATAATTCATGTTATTTCTCTAAGAATTGGAGAACATTTTCAAGTTTATAGTAAACAGTTCTGGTTCCTTCTATAGGTGGTTCCAGTCGTTTTAGTCCTTTTTCTTCCCAAGATTTTAATGTATTCGGAGAAATTTGAAGGAGATTCAACAGGTCTTTTTGGGTATATAGACCACAATAATTGAAGATGTGGGTTTCCTGTTGTAGGATTTGTAAGAGATTTAGTAGTAGGTTTTTAATTTCAAATAGTTCTGAGTTCATTATTGTTATTCCTTTCTTTGAATAGTTGTTTCAAACTGTGTGAAGAAGCTATTAGCGCGATGTATTGGCTGAGATTCAAAGGGGTTCGTGAAAAAGTTGCTGTCATCTTTTTCGTATTCCCGACTCTCATAGTTATAGTGTGTATAAAAGATATTATCCTTTTCAACTAGTATGGCTGTTTGGATTCGTCGTTCTAGCTGGTCGAAACGGTCAATTCGTTTACTGGTTTGAAAATTATCATACAACTCCTTTGGTGAGTAAGGGCTAGTTATGAATATTAGTTCAGCGGTTAATGCCTTATCTATATATCTAGAAGGTAAGAAAACATCGAAATTATAAGGGTCTAGAATTTTCAAAAGGTCATCATATCGAAAGCTATCTGGTCGCAGTTCGTCAATAATGATAGTTTCCTGGTTTTGATAACTCTGAAAAGGGTCGCGACTTGAGCCTGTTACAAAATAAGAAGTATTTTTATTTTCTGCATAAGTCTTAGCCAGTCTTGTCTTACCAAGTCCAGACTCACCATAGATATAGACTACTTGCTTTGTCTTTTGTTCATACTTCATACGATTCAGGAATTCTCTCCCTAATCTTTCTTGCCTTTTTTCAGCAACAGCTTTAAGTCGCGTACTTGCTTTCGCATATTGACTTCCCGTTAGCTCAGATTCAATCTCTTCTAGAGTTAATAAACCGTCATAAAGCATATCTAGATATTCTCGTATTAGTTCCCCTTCTTTTTTACTTTGGTTTCGCTCTACTTGTTTTCGAATATTTTCTAATTTTTTAGCAAAATCAAAGTTACTTATTACTTCCGAAATAGGGTACTGATATTTATTTTGAGCATCTTTAGTTTGGTGAACAAGATAACTAAAACCATTATTAGGATGCTTGAAGAATTCTAATCGTTCGATTTGAGCATCTTCACGTTTACCATTTCGTTCATTAATTTCCCAAGCTATGCTATGTGGGCTACGAGCATGTTTGAAATACATCATGAGATGAATATGGGGTTCTACAGTTTCTCCATCTTCATTAACATCTTTATCATGTAAAATTCCTGCCCAGAGTAATGGCTCTAATAACTTAACGATTCTATCAATTTCTTTTTTCCAATCAGATAAAATAGCTAGTCGCATTTGTTGTGTATACATGATTGCACGCTGTTTAGGGATTTTTTTATTTGTTTTTTTCTCTGAAGACATTTCAAGAATTTCCTTTCGTTTTGTTTTTGGCACATTGGCACAGTTTGAATGCGAGACAATGCCAAGACCAGTCTCGCAGTATTGTTAGTATTAAGGATATTTAGAGTAAGTAGTATCATTGGCACAGTTTTGTAATATAAAAAAATGGTGGAAGGACTTTTTGTCTTTGACAAAGTCCTTCCACCGATTTTATAGTCTATTTGTTCATATTTTATTTCAATCTACTATGATTGTAAGAGCCTGTTGCTTGATACCAACGACCATCACTAGGCGCTATATTGGTAAAGAACAAGTCGGGTTCCATAGTGTGTAATTTTGTTTTAATAGCAGGGAATATTTCTTGTACTTTCAAGAAACTTTCATGATTGTTTGGAACTTTCCACCGTAATATAGCCCCATCTTTTGTATAAATCATCGATAAGGTTAACAAAGAACGATTGGCCTTGTTGACGATTGATTTTTGAGTAGAAATCTGTTTATTTTGAGTATCGAGAATAGAATCGGACTCAAAATGGGCAAATTTTCTCAGTTCGTAGGTTGCTCGTAATCCTTTGAGCATGTATTTTATATCACTTTTAAACCAGTGATAAAGGAAAAGAGAGAAAAGTAGGATTGAAAAAATTATCAAAGGATAGAAAAGAAAAATAACATTTTGATAATTAATTTCAATGTTCAGATTCTGTTGAATCAAGATAAGTATAAATATAGGAAAACAGCTTACTATAGTTCCTATACATAAGATTTTGAATAGATTATACTTGTTTATCATAAGCACCTCTTGTTATAGTATGGGGTGAGGAGTGGCATGATGTTGCTGTCATGCTTTCCATCACTAAATTTGACAATTCCTGTCCCTATTCCGCTAGGAACAACAATATTTTCAATATGAGCGTTTGGCAATAAAAACTGAGTGGTGTTAGTATTTATCTCTCCCAAAATAATAGAACAGTTAATTTGTTCTCTAACTGCTAGATTTCCTCCAAATGCGGTAGCATCAAAACGTTGGGAAACTAGGATAAGTGAAACTTTAGTAGCTCTACCTAGGAGAGCCACAGTTCCTAATAGTTGTGCAAACGTATCTCGTGCTTGTTTTGAAGAACCCTGAACAAGAGCAAGTAGCTCATCTATGATAATGTATTTGCGTTTTAATGTAGCTTTTGGGTTTTCTAAAAGTATTTCTTGACGTTCGTAAATCTTATTGATAGCATCCCCCAGAATTTCATTTACTTCTGTGATAAAACTATTTAAGTTAGCCCCTCTTTTCGGAGACAGGACAGACAGATTTAATTCACGACCTAGAGAATAAATATCGGCACGTTTAGGGTCTACGGCTACAATATCGTCAGTTATTTTACGAATACACCTAATAAGGTATTCTAGGAAATAACTTTTTCCTGAACCAGATGAACCACTGATAGCTAAATGAACAACATCATTTAGATTGATACTAACTTGGTTTGACATGAGCGGAATCCTAATCTCACTAACTTCTTGATTTATAAAATGTTGGATATTAGGAATAGTTAGTCGAGTTGGAATACCATTTACCCAAGGGAAGAAAAAACCTCTAGCAAGATTAGGGTCACCTGTCTTGTATGGGATGAAAATTGCATTACTTTGTAACATAAGCGTTTTATACGGGTAAAGGATGCCAGAACAGATATCTGCTATCTTAAAATACAGGCTTTTATCTAAAACATAGGAAACAGGAAGATTGGGAATGAAAAACATTCCCTTATCTTCTGCCTCTAAAGAAATGGAGAAAGAGTTTGTAAAGCTCGTTTCTCCGTTGATATCTAGTGTATTGTTGAGATTACTTGTAATGAATTTAGCTAATTCATTTTCAGACATAGGCATTTTAATAGGGATAGTCATAAACTACCCCCTAAGCTTTGTGAATGCCTGTGGCACGGAAATACGCATTTGATTTAATCTGAATTGCTTCTAATTTATCAAATGATATTTTCTCACCAATGTTAAATTCAGATAAATCTGGTTTGTCATCCGGAAGGAACTTCACTTTAAAAGGATTATGAGTATCCGTAGCAATCCAAATCTGATAACCAATAACTTTATCTGTCCGTTTATCGTCTTTATATTCATACTGTGTTTCTATTTGCAGTCCTACAATATAAGTTGATTCATTTCCAAGAAGTTTCTCAGCATTTTCTGAGCTATAATAGCTTGATGATTTGACTGTGAATGCCATATTTTTGACCTTTCTTATTAAGGAGGAGAATAATTTTTATTCTACAGGAGTAATAGTTGTATTTAACAACTATATGTTGATTTATCTCATAGTGCCCATCTCTTATATATATATTTTTTTTTTTTTTTTTGAAATGCCACGCGTGGCTAAAGGGAGTTAAGGTCAAGTGATTTTATGTCATCAAAAATTAACAAAAATGTAACATAAAAACACTTGACAGAGTGTTAATTTTTAGGTTATACTCCCTTTAGGGAAATAAGATAAGAGATGGGCAAGAGATAAGAAAAAATTTTTTCATAAAGAAAAAGGGGAGTCGGGGCGTAGCCCCGTTGAGATAAGTTAGTTTCGGGTACCCGAAACTAACTAGAATGGGGCAGTGCATAAAAATTTATGCATTATTAAAAATGTAAACAGCTGAGCTTTTCTTGGCTGTTTTTTTGTTTTCTAAAAGAAAAAATGAGAGTTTCTTCAACTTATAATTTATAGTAAAGTTCGGGAAAAATAAATTATAAAATCCTCGGAAATGGCTTGACAAAAGCATTTCGGGGGGGGTATAATATAGTAGGAATATTTTAAATGAGTCTATAAATCGAATGAGGAAGCGCTTGCTTCTTGGTTTTGTTAACGACTTTTATAAAGGAGACAATATGAATAAAAAAGATATTTTATTAAGCGCTGGCTTAACAACTATTCTTGTTGGGACTGGTGTTGCAAATACAACTGTCCAAGCAGAAGAGGTTGATTCTGGTCAACCCAAGCCTACGGTGAAGACGACTCCTGTTCATGTTACAGAACAAGACGTGAACACGGCAAAAGCTAATGTGAACAGCGCCCAAGCTGATGTCAACGCAAAACAGGGCACAGTCGATCAAGCAAAAGCTGATAAAGTAAAAGCTGATGGCAAAATTGACTCAATCAATAAAGACATCGACACTGCTAATAACGCAAACAAAATTATCGACGCACAAAACGATATTATCACTAGCAAAACAGCAGACAAGACAAACGCAACAAATGATTTGAATGCCGCTAAAGATGGTGAACGTGATGCGCATACAGCACTAGACAATGCTAATACTGCAAAAACAGAAGCCGATAACGCCCGTGACGCTAAGAAAGCTGATGTTGATACGAAACAAGCAGACCTTGATGCAATCACAGATGCTAACGTGCGTAAAAATATCACAAACACAACTGATAAAATTTCAAACGTTGATAATGATTTGAACGCTAAAGGTGCACAAATCACAGCTACAGACACTAAAATTGCTGCTAAACAAGGGGAAATCGATAACTATAGAGTTAAAGTTATTTCGACAGATTTAAACCCTGATGAACGTAATCATACAGCTCATGATAACCTTAATGATTATGAGTATAACCATGGATTCTTCCGTAACAACCAAATGGAACCGGTTAACTTCCAAGGTGTTGACATCAAAGAAATTGACGCAACTAAAGATATGGTTGATTTCGCAGATGCTTTAGCAGCCTATAAGAAAGCGCCATATGATTGGACAACTCGTAAATACAAAGAACGCCCAACATACCGTTACAAGGTAGATAACAAAGGTATTTCAGACGCCTTTGTCAAATTGCTTAATCAACTACGTGTTAATAACAATTTGAAGGGTGATATGGTGGTTGACGATGAGTACCTTGCATACGCACAAAAACGTGCTGATGAAATGCAGAAAACAGGCGTATTGTCACACCGTACAAGCTTGACAAATAAACCAGGTTACATCAAAGGGGTGCAACCAGACCAGAACGTTGAAAACATCCTTGGCGGACTATCAGGCCAAATTATCGGTCGCGACGGTGAATATTTAACATTTGACCATATCGTGACTAATGAAACGTTGGCTTATGATATGTTGTTGACATACTACTCAGACTACGCAAATGTGCGAGGTTTGAAATACGGACACCGCAAAAACTTATTGACACCAACAGGTGGTAAAATGGGTGTTGCCATTTCAACCATTGACGGAAAAGACAAAACAACTTATTTCGGTTCATTCAATGCTAGTGCGCACAAAGGTTCAACCTATGAATGGAATGAAGATGACCAAATGTTCTATTCCCTAAACCAAAGTCAAGATGAGAAGGATTATTTGGACCATAGTAACAACTTCAAACAAGATGACCCAATGAACCCAACATTCTATGGTAAAAAGATGAAGTTTATCGCAGACACTCATTATGTGTTTGTTAAACGTCAAATCATCGATGACAGACCAAAAATGCAAGCAGAGTTGGACGCTTTGAAAGCTCAAAAAGCTACACAAGAACGCGAACGTGACGTATTAGTTGCGAAGAAAGCTGATTTGACTCAAGAGTTGGATGCTTTAAACGCGCAATTGAATGATATTGCTACAGCACGTACGAATGCGACAACAGCTCTAAATCAAGCAAAATCTGATTTAGCTACACTTACAGCGACAGCTCAAGATAAGGCAAATGCTGTTATCCAAAAACAAAAAGAGTTGGATAAGGCAACAGAACGTGTAAATGATGTAACTGTACGTATCAACACAATTCAAAGTGAAATTGATGCGGCAACAAGCAAACGTGATAATGCTATGCGTGTCCACGCGCAATTACCACAATTGAGTGCAAGTTTAACACAGGCAGAAGCAGATAGAGCAAACGTGGAACAACGCATCACAGTTGCAGAGCAAGACTTAGCGGATGCCAAAGCTCGTTTGACACAAGCACAAGCTGACCACAAATACAAATCAGATATCTTTTCAATCGATAAGATGCTGAATGTATATACGGATGGTAACCGTGTCATTTCAGCAACACCAAAAGTAGCTCCAACAGTGGATGAATTGCCAGAATTGGATATCACAGCTGACATCCCTAGTGATTTGAATACAAAACAAAATCCTGACGGTATTGGTGCGACACCAAAAGTAGCTCCAACAGTAGATGAATTGCCAGAATTGGATATCACAGCTGACATCCCAAGTGATTTGAATACAAAACAAAATCCTGATGGTATTGGTGCAACACCAAAAGTTGCTCCAACAGTGGATGAATTACCAGAGTTGGATCCAAGTGCTATCATTGACAAGCCAGCGGATAAGCCAGCGAATAAGCCAGCGGATAAGCCAGCAGATAAACCAGCGGATAAGCTAGCGAATAAGCCAGCGGATAAGCCAGCAGATAAACCAGCGGATAAGCTAGCGAATAAGCCAGCGGATAAGCCGGCAGATAAACCAGCGGATAAGCCGGCAGATAAACCAGCAGAACAACTTGCGTTACCAAGTACAGGAGAAAATCCTAGGGTAGCAAATTCAATTGTTACAGTTGGCTACGGATTATTAGCAATGATTGGCTTGGCAGGGTTCTTTACTAAGCGGAAAGAGACTAAGTAATTATATAGAACTATCTAGTGTCATGCTGGATAGTTTATTTTAAAAAGGAGAAGTAATGGCAGTAGAAGATAAGATTAAAAATCTATTAGATATGTTAGACGGTTATGGTTACCAGTATAAGTTATTTGACGGTAAAGTTGTTGTTGAGAATCATTCATCGGATATAATACGAGCAGTAGAGATATTGGAAGAATTTTCTAAATATAATTTGATTCCAATGTACCGAACCACTTCGTTTAAAAACGTACCGAAATTAGTTTATTATTCCTTTATGACAAAACTAGAAGAGATTTATAAAGAAGAAGCAAATAGAATAGGGATAGAATTTAAAGATTTCTATTTAAAGGAAAGATACAAATTAAAGGAATATCTTGAGTATATGCATGCTAGTTTTTCTGATTATGGAACATTTATAATAGATTACTATGATACAGAAAGCTTAGTTATTAAAGGTTGGCCAGAGAATTCTGCGGTGAGTTTGGCTAGTAATGATAGAATAAAACAATATATAAATAAAGACACTTTTACCATAGATTTTAATCGTGTGAAAAATGTGGATAATCAAGCTAATCTGATGTATGGTTATTTAGAGATGATTGATGAAGAGCCTGAATTTTTAGAAGAACTAATTAGAAATCATAGCTCTAGTTTTTAAGTAAGTTTATTGAGCACACACACGAGGTATTAAATGAGAAATATAAATTATTCAACATTTTTAAGTGCTAAAGATGCTCTAACTTTTGAAGAATGTCAAAACATTCATCAGACAATTCTAAACAATATTGGTAACGATGAGGAAATTTTAGAAGTATGGTCTGAGTTTTTGCAAGCTAGTATAAGCTATGCTCATATTCGTAGCCAGTGGTTGCTTTGGGAACGTGAAGAGCGTCAACAAAAAGATGAAGGTAGAACAGCAAAGCATGAGCGAGTAATATATTGTCTAAAGCTTCTTAGTCGTTATCTAGGGCAAGAAGGTGTGGACGTTTCATGGTTTGATGCTATAGAGGATAACAGAAAGCAAATAGGAGATTTTGCTTGTTATATAGCTTATATCTACTCTATAAATGCTAGATAGAAAATGCAGGCTGATTAATGCCTGCATTTTGGACTTCAATTATTCATTCAAAAGATTTTACTATTTTCATGAATAATTGAAGTGAAAGAATAAAAAAAGAAGAGCTACTCATCTGTGAAGTAGCTCTTCTCTTATATCCGTAATCTCTTTTTATTTATCTGAAAATGTAGAGAAAAATGTAGAGATTCGGCTGATTTGTATTGCAATACATTGAAATTTGAAATCTCAAGAATCGCTTAAAATCAAGGGCTCTCACATCTATTGACGTGTAGTGAATCCCTATTTCACCTCTGTAAACACAACGTGTTTGCGAAGTTTTGGTGAGTATTTCTTCAATTGAAGACGGTCTGGAGTGTTACGTTTGTTTTTAGAAGTAAGGTACAAGCGTTCACCAGATTCTTTGTGTTCAAGTGTAATATTTACGCGCATGGTATCTCCCTTCTATTATTCAGCTGATGCAGCTTTAGCGATTTTACGTCCTTTGTAGTATCCTTTAAGTGATACACGGTGAGAACGTGAGTAATCTCCAGTAGTTTCGTCAAAGTTTACAGATGGAGCTGTTACTTTGTAGTGTGTACGACGTTTGTTTTTCTTCGCTTTTGAAGTGCGACGTGCAGGTACTGCCATTTTGATTTCTCCTTTAGGTATTTATATTCGATTCAATCTACTGATTTTCATCAACCATACTAGGATAACACATTTTTTTTGTAAAGTAAAGTTACTTGACAAAAAAAGATAAAAAAATTCTCCTGTCCGACCTAGCAGACAGGAGAAGGTGTTAAATATCAATCTCAAATGGTTCGTCAATGGTTTCTGATACGTATTTTCCGTCTTTCTTCCGTTGCTTGACACATTCTGTGAGGAGATATTCGATTTGCCCATTGACTGAACGAAAGTCGTCTTCTGCCCATGATGCGAGTGCAGCGTATAACTTTGTTGAGAGTCGAAGGGGAATCTGCTTTTTTTTAGCTTCAGCCATCTTTAGTAAAGACTTCCTGTGTTGACAATTGGTTGTGCATCATGATTGCCACAGAGGACGACTAGGAGATTTGAAACCATGGCAGCTTTTCGTTCTTCATCAAGCTCTACTAATTCCCCTTCATTGAGACGTTCCAGGGCCATTTCAACCATACCCACAGCGCCATCGACAATCATCTTACGGGCATCAATAATGGCTGATGCTTGTTGGCGTTGAAGCATGACAGCAGCAATTTCTGGTGCGTAAGCTAGGTAAGTGATACGTGCTTCAAGGATTTCCAAGCCAGCATCTTCCACGCGACTTTGAATTTCTTCACGAATACGGTTAGCAACAATTTCGCTAGAGCCACGGAGACTACCTTCATCTGCTTGTCCATCACCTGTAGTATCTACATTAGGAGACACGTCGTAAGGATAGATACGGACAATATTTCGGAGGGCGCTATCACATTGCAATGAAAGATATTCTTTGTAGTTATCAACATTGAAGACTGCTTTGGCTGTATCAACAACTCTCCAAGTTACCGCGATACCGATTTCCACAGGATTTCCTAGACAATCATTGATTTTTTGGCGAGAATTGCTCAAGGTCATAACCTTGAGGGAAATCTGTTTCTTGCCAATTTCAATATTTACATCATTGCCATTTGATGATTTCATCCCTGAAAAAGGAGATTTCGTGCTAACGTCACCACTTTGTCCAAGTCGAGTGTGGTTTGCAGGGTTAACTGCTACGCTGAAGGGATTGACAAAGTAAAAACCAGGTTCTTTGATGGTACCTGTATAGTTACCAAAAAGAGTCAAAACCAGAGCTTCCTGAGGTTTGACAACTTTTAAACCAGCATGAGCTAGGCCTGCAATTAAGCTTAATAAAAGTCCGATAATCATTCCAAAAATGTTTTTCGAACCAACACCCATTATAAATATAAAGACACCAAGTACGAGTGTCAACTCAATGAGAATCAATGCGAATACACCATTTGGTTTTGAATTGATGAGTTTTTCAGTCATAAGAACGACCTCCTGTTATTTGATATCTAAATGATATCACTTTAATTTATAAAGTCAAGAAATAAATGGAATATTTTTAAAGAAAAGATTGCTGTATAGAATTTTCTGAAAATTCAAGAATTTTCTTCTGTTCATTGCCTTTAAAATGTGCTATAATAGTAAAAACTGAAATGGGAGGGAACAAATGACTGAATTAGATAAACGTCACCGCAGTAGCATTTATGACAGCATGGTTAAATCACCAAACCGTGCCATGCTTCGTGCGACTGGTATGACAGATAAGGACTTTGAAACACCGATTGTGGGAGTGATTTCGACTTGGGCGGAAAATACACCATGTAACATTCACTTGCATGATTTTGGGAAATTAGCGAAAGAAGGTGTCAAATCGGCAGGCGCTTGGCCTGTTCAGTTTGGGACCATTACCGTAGCGGACGGGATTGCCATGGGAACGCCTGGTATGCGTTTCTCTTTGACATCTCGTGATATCATTGCGGACTCTATAGAGGCGGCTATGGGTGGTCACAACGTCGATGCCTTTGTCGCTATCGGTGGCTGTGACAAGAACATGCCTGGTTCTATGATTGCCATTGCTAATATGGATATTCCAGCTATTTTCTCCTATGGTGGAACTATTGCACCGGGAAATCTTGATGGAAAAGATATTGACTTGGTTTCTGTCTTTGAAGGAATCGGAAAATGGAACCACGGTGACATGACAGCTGAGGACGTGAAACGTCTTGAATGTAATGCCTGCCCTGGCCCTGGTGGCTGTGGTGGTATGTATACAGCTAATACTATGGCGACCGCTATCGAAGTTCTCGGTATGAGTTTGCCAGGGTCTTCATCTCATCCAGCTGAATCAGCTGACAAGAAAGAAGACATCGAAGCAGCAGGACGTGCTGTTGTTAAGATGTTGGAACTTGGTCTCAAACCATCAGATATCTTGACTCGTGAAGCCTTTGAAGATGCCATTACTGTAACCATGGCTCTCGGTGGTTCTACAAATGCCACTCTTCACTTGCTTGCTATTGCCCATGCGGCTAATGTTGACTTGTCACTTGAGGACTTCAATACGATACAAGAGCGTGTGCCTCACTTGGCCGACTTGAAACCATCTGGTCAGTATGTCTTCCAAGACCTCTACGAAGTCGGTGGTGTGCCTGCGGTTATGAGATATCTCTTGGCAAATGGATTCCTTCATGGAGACCGCATCACATGTACTGGTAAGACTGTAGCTGAGAACTTGGCTAACTTTGCAGACCTCACACCAGGTCAAAAAGTTATCATGCCACTTGAAAATCCAAAACGTGCGGACGGTCCGCTTATCATCTTGAATGGGAACCTTGCCCCTGACGGTGCGGTTGCCAAGGTATCAGGTGTTAAAGTTCGTCGTCACGTTGGACCGGCTAAGGTCTTTGATTCAGAAGAAGATGCGATTCAGGCCGTTCTGACAGATGAAATCGTTGACGGCGATGTAGTCGTTGTTCGTTTCGTTGGACCTAAGGGTGGTCCTGGTATGCCTGAGATGCTATCACTTTCTTCAATGATTGTTGGTAAAGGTCAAGGAGATAAGGTTGCCCTCTTGACGGATGGCCGTTTCTCTGGTGGTACTTATGGTCTAGTTGTTGGGCATATCGCTCCTGAAGCTCAGGATGGTGGACCAATTGCCTACCTTCGTACAGGCGATATCGTTACGGTTGACCAAGATACCAAAGAAATTTCCATGGCCGTATCGGAAGAAGAACTTGAAAAACGTAAGGCAGAAACAACCTTGCCACCACTCTACAACCGTGGTGTCCTCGGTAAATATGCCCACATCGTATCATCTGCTTCACGCGGAGCCGTGACAGACTTCTGGAATATGGACAAGTCAGGTAAAAAATAAACTCAAAAAGCAAGCCAACTTCGGCTTGCTTATTTTCATCTTCAAAAGTGATTTGCCTGCTTAACGAGGTGGTAGTCCAAGGGCAATACGGCCGTAGCGACTGATTCGTGTGATCTTCCAGGCAGGCGACCAGGTAACTTCAACCTTGACATCTTCGATACCCTCGATTTGTTTGAGACCTGCAACGATTTCGATAGGCAGGCTTTCGGCACAATCACAGGCAGTGTCGGTGAAGGTCATGACAATCTTGCAGAGACCTGTTTCGTCCAGATTGATTTCATAAATCAAACCTAGATTGTAAACATCCAATTCCACATCTGTATCAAAAACCTTCTCTAGTTTTTCGATAATTTGGTCTTGCAAGGCCAAAGCACGGTCATTGATTTTGATATCGTCTCTCATAACAGTCCCTCCACGTGATAAATATCCTCTATTTTCTCATAATTCTGACAATTTGGCAAGTTTTTGATGAATTTTCTGAAAAATATGATAAAATGAAGAAAATACGGAATCAAGGGGAAGTCTATGGAGCAGATTGGAAAAGTCTTTAGACAATTACGAGAGTCAAGAAATATCTCGCTGAGACAAGCAACTGGGGGACAATTTTCTCCGTCCATGTTGTCCCGATTTGAAACAGGTCAGAGTGAGCTTTCGGTGGAAAAGTTTCTATTTGCCCTAGAAAATATATCTGCCAGTGTAGAGGAAATCCTCTTTCTGGCGAGAGGTTTTCAGTATGATACTGATTCTGAGTTGAGAAAAGAAATCATAGATGTCTTGGAACCAAAGAATATAGCACCTCTTGAAGACTTGTATCGCAAGGAGTATCAAAAGCAGGCCCATTCTCAAAACAAACAGAAACATATTCTAAATGCCATTATTATCAAGTCTTATATGAAGAGCATGGATGAAAGGGTAGAGTTAACAGCAGAGGAAGGGAAAGTCCTTCATGACTATTTGTTTTCTACCGAGATTTGGGGAATCTATGAACTCAATTTGTTCTCGGTCAGTTCTCCCTTCTTATCTGTTTCTCTATTTACTAGATATGTACGAGAAATGGTTCGAAAATCTGATTTTCTAATGGAAATGTCTGGAAACAGAAACCTTTTTCACACCATGCTATTGAATGGTTTTTTAGCCAGCATTGAGTGTGAAGAATTTACCAATGCCTCTTATTTTAAACGTGTCATCAAAGAGCATTTCTACAATGAAAATGAGACCTATTTCCGAATTGTCTATTTGTGGGCAGAAGGTCTCCTTGATAGCAAGCAGGGCAGAGTCAAGGAAGGTCAGAAAAAGATGGAAGATGCTGTCCGTATTTTTGAGATGCTTGGCTGTAACAAATCTGCCGAATACTACAGAAAAACGACCGATTGTTGAATATCTGCAAACTAAGAAAATAATTTGAAATTTGAAGCGATAGAACTGTTGGGCTCTCTCGTGTCATTGGAGAAATTCTATTGTTTCTTTTTGCTCATTTTATTTGTTGCATATATTCAAAAGTTTTTCCTCTAAAATTTCTAAGTGCTATACTATAGTCATACTTCACATAAAACTTCTAACAAGAAGGGAGATTACCTATGAAACTATTGTTTAGAAATCAAGCTTATCGACTCTTGACTTTGTCACGCTTCTTCAATGCTTTTGGTGCTTCAATTTTTAACCTGGTATTTATCGTCTATGCATCGACCTTGTCACAAGCCTCCTTTGCTGTTGCTATGGCGAATATTGTCATGATTCTTCCGACTCTCTTTACAGTTTTTGTAGGGATTCGGGCAGATTACACGAGGGACAAGGTCAAATGGATGGTCTATAGCGGTTTGTTTCAGGCGGTTTTATTTTTTCTAGCAGCTTTAGTTGTCCAGCAAGCTAGTCTCTTTGCCTTTTCTAGCCTGTGTTTAATCAATGTCATTAGTGATGTCATCAGTGATTTTGCAGGTGGCTTGCGCATGCCTCTTATTAAGGAAAAAGTAGCTGAAGAGGATTTGATGGAGGCTTATTCTTTTTCCCAGTTCATCACCTATATTTCAGCTATTGGTGGTCAAGCTTTTGGAGTCTGGCTCTTAGGTCTATCGGTCAATAATTTTTCCCTCGTTGCGGGAATCAATGCCTGTTTCTTCCTAGTATCAGCCGTCATCCTCTTTTTAGGAAAAAGCAAATTGAGCCTGTCAATGTCATCTGCTGATGGTGAAATTCTAAAAAATGAGAAGCTTCCGATCAAAGAGCAGTTCCTAACGATTTATCGAAATTTACGTCTCGTTTTTCTTAAAGGTGGGCAGAAAAACTTTGGATTCATGATTTTTGCTGTCTTGCTGATCAATGCCTTGGGTGGCGCTTTAGGAAGCATCTATAACATCTTCTTTTTGAGCCATTCTCTTTTGGACTTTTCTTACACAGAGGCATTATTTATCAGTCAATTCTGTGCTGTGTTAGCAATCATCATCAGTAGCCTTACGGGCAATGATTATTTTGGGAAGCAGTCCTTGCCTAGATTGATGATGTGGGTGACCGTAGGACTCAGTCTAGTTGGTCTAGCTAATTTATTCAATCAAGTCGTACTTGGTTTACTATTTCTCTGTTCAACTCTGTATGTGTCTGGTAAAGTTCAACCAAAGATTAGTGCCATGCTCCTGAAAAATCTAGCTCCAGAGGTTCTAGCTCGTACCAGTAATTTTTTAGGTTTATTGTTTACCTTATCCATACCTGTGGGAACAGCCTGTTTTTCACTTGTAGCCGTATGGAATATACAGTTGACTTGGATGCTATTTGTTGGTCTTTCCTTGCTAGCTATTCTTTTGACAGTTATTAATCTTAAAAATGATATCTAAATCCTAATTTTTTTCTCACTGTTTTAATCCCTCTATTTATGGTAAAATAAGACTATTAAGTTTAAAGAGGACACCCTATGAAATTACAAAAACCAAAAGGAACGCAGGATATTTTACCTGCTGAGTCTGCCAAATGGCAGTACGTTGAGGGCTTTGCCCGTGAGATTTTCAAGCGCTATAACTATGCAGAAGTGCGCACGCCTATTTTTGAGCATTACGAGGTCATCAGTCGCTCTGTCGGAGATACAACGGATATCGTAACCAAGGAAATGTATGACTTCTATGACAAGGGTGACCGCCATATTACCCTACGTCCAGAAGGAACTGCGCCCGTTGTCCGTTCCTATGTGGAAAATAAACTCTTCGCGCCAGAAGTGCAAAAGCCAAGTAAGTTCTACTACATGGGACCTATGTTCCGTTATGAGCGTCCACAAGCAGGGCGTTTGCGCCAGTTCCACCAGATTGGTGTTGAGTGTTTTGGATCTAGCAATCCAGCTACCGATGTGGAAACCATTGCGATGGCAGCCCATTTCTTGAAAGAAATCGGTATCCAAGGTGTCAAACTACACCTCAATACGCTTGGAAATCCTGAGAGCCGTGCGGCTTACCGCCAAGCCTTGATTGACTATTTGACACCGCTCAAGGAGACCTTGTCTAAGGATAGCCAACGTCGTTTGGAGGAAAATCCTCTCCGTGTATTGGACTCTAAGGAAAAAGAAGACAAGGTGGCAGTAGAGAATGCACCGTCTATCTTGGACTTCCTTGATGAAGAAAGTCAAGCTCATTTTGATGCTGTGCGTCAGATGTTGGAAAATCTTGGAGTAGACTACATCATCGATACCAATATGGTGCGTGGTCTGGACTACTACAACCACACCATTTTCGAGTTTATCACTGAGATTGAGGGCAATGACCTGACAGTCTGTGCGGGTGGTCGTTACGATGGTTTGGTTTCTTACTTTGGAGGCCCTGAAACTGCTGGCTTTGGTTTTGGACTTGGTGTAGAGCGTTTGCTTCTCATTCTTGAAAAGCAAGGTGTGGTCCTCCCTATCGAAAACGCCCTAGATGTTTATATCGCAGTCTTGGGTCAAGGGGCAAATGTCAAGGCTTTGGAGTTGGTACAGGCTCTTCGCCAACAAGGTTTCAAAGCAGAGCGTGATTACCTCAACCGTAAACTCAAAGCTCAGTTCAAGTCAGCTGATATCTTTGCTGCTAAGACCCTCATCACCCTAGGAGAGAGTGAAGTCGAAAGCGGACAAGTGACGGTCAAGAACAATCAAACACGAGAAGAAGTGCAAGTGTCACTTGATGCTATCAGCCAAAACTTCTCAGAAATTTTTGAAAAATTAGGCTTTTAATAGTAGATAAACTGGTCAGGACCTTACTCCTGACCTTTTTCTTTTGCAAAATGACAAAAATCCTAAACTTTTTGACAAATATGTTTGTCAAAAAGAAAAAGATGTGTTACAATATAAGCAAGTTAAGAAATAGGAACCAGAAAGGAGCTATGATGTGGGTACTAGGATTTATACTATTTATGATTTTCTTTTATTCTAATGGTTCTAAAAAAATCAAGAAACTAGAGAATAAAATCAAAAAGCTTGAGCGAAAAGAGAAAGGAAATATAGAGATGTCAAGATTATTGCAAGAAATGATTGGAAAGAAACCAATTATAACGGGAGTGTATATTGGGCCAGATAACTGGGAAGTTGTGGATGTTGACGAGGAATGGGTCAAACTACGTAGCGTTGATAAAAAGGGGAAAGAAAAATTCAAGTTGCAACGTATTGAGGATATCCAAACCGTTGAATTTGACGGAGAGTAGGTGTGTAACATGCAACTAAAAAATCGTCTAAAAGAGCTTCGGGCTCGCGATGGCCTCAATCAAACCGAACTAGCCAAGCTAGCAGAGGTTTCCAGACAGACTATCAGCCTATTAGAACGGGACGAATACACCCCGTCCGTTGTGATTGCCTTGAAAATATCTCAGATTTTCAACGAAACAGTCGAATCGGTATTTCGCTTGGAGGAGGATGAGTGATGAACAAGTATAGAGTGATTTATTATATGAGTGTTCTTACCCTCGTTGTGAATGCTTTCGCTATGGTTGGAACATTACTGGGGTGGTTTTATTTTGTTGAAAGTAAGTATTTGTTTTGGCTTAATTTAGCCCTCTTGTCCATTTTCAATCGGTTGAAGAAAAAGGAGAAAAATGATGAACAAGTATAAAGTGATTTATTATGTAGTGGCCATAGCTCTATTAGTCAGCGTATTTCTACTGATTGGGATAGACTTAGGTTGGTTTAGTCCCTATCAAAGTGACCAATTTATTTGGGCCTACTTTGCTCTTATCCCAGTCGTTGACTGGATTGAAAAGAAAGCAAACAATTTAGC
Organism: Streptococcus mitis; assembly: GCF_000722695.1. GTDB lineage: Bacteria > Bacillota > Bacilli > Lactobacillales > Streptococcaceae > Streptococcus > Streptococcus mitis_O. The sequence continues at coordinate 101,040 of NZ_JPFU01000002.1, forward strand.
AAGTGAAAAAGGAGAATGAATATGAAAAAGAAAAAGAAAGGTGGATTGTTATTTTTGATGTCTATTGTCTTGGGAGGTTTCTTGGGCATGTTTGTAGGGATGTTTAAGGCAGATGCCGAATCCAACGGAATTATGTTAGATGTAAAACCCTTGATACCATGGCTATCAGCTATCAGTTTACTACTAGCCGTCATTATTCTTTTTTTGACTTTCAATTTCCTAAAGAAAAGCAGAAAATTTCATTCCTTGTATCAAGAGGAAATGGATGATGATCTGAATGAAACCTATTATGTGCAGATGTATCGGAATCTCGAGTTTGGAACCATTGCTTTTAATATTGCAAGCGTAGCAATTTCATTGTCTATTTTTCTCTCATTAAATGAAGTGGTTATATTGCATACAGACCACCAAACATTTTCCCTCTCTTTCTTAGTCTTTGTGCTATCCTTAATCGCTCAAAAATCTCTTTTTAAAACAATTGCGATTGTGCGTCAGTTTGATTTGGCTCTTTTCTCTACACCAAAGGATGTCTTGGACTATATAAATTCCTATGATGAAGGGGAGCGCCAGGCTAATTTGGAACAGAGTTTTCGAATTTTATTCCAATTAAACCAATATGTCTTACCAGCCTTATATGTTTTTCTTATTATCATTTCTTTCTTGACAGGAGAGATTCAGTTACTAGCCTTCTTGCTTGTCGGAGCTATCCATATTTATATCAATGTGATGCAGTTACCTATGGTAAAACGCTATTTCAAATAAAGGAGTTTCTATGATTCGTGTTGAAAATGTAAGCAAAAGTTTTGGGAGCAAAAAAGCTCTTCATCAGATTTCTTTTGAGATTAAGGAAGGTGAAATCTTTGGTTTTCTTGGCCCTTCTGGCTCAGGTAAAACAACCATGATCAATGTCTTGACAGGTCAGTTGGCTGCAGATCAAGGTAAAACAGTTTTGTTAGGCAAGAACTCTCAAGATTTAACCTCAAATGATTTGGAACAAATTGGTATTGTTAGTGATGGCAGTGGCTTTTATGAAAAGATGAGTCTTTACAAAAATCTGCTCATTTACGCTAAGTTATATGGTCTCAAGTCATATAGAGTAAATCAGGTGCTCCAACAGGTTGGATTGGCAGATGCTAAAGACATCATCGCAGAAAAACTATCTACAGGAATGAAACAACGAATGTTCTTGGCTCGTGCCCTTCTGAATGCTCCTAAGATCCTCTTTCTAGATGAGCCAACCAGTGGCTTAGACCCTACAACATCTAAGATGATTCATACCCTACTTCAAGAATTAAAGCAGGCGGGGACAACTATCTTTCTGACCACGCATGATATGAATGAAGCAACTCTGCTTTGTGATCGCTTATCTCTTTTAAATAAGGGGAACTTAATAGAGTATGGAAGTCCGCAAGATATTATCCAGAAGTATCATGTGGATAAGAAAGTACGTGTGGTTTATAAAGATGGACGAGAACAGATAGTTCCATTTGAAGAATTGCCACATTTAGACACGACAGATTTGATGGTGGTTCATTCTTGTGAGCCAACTTTAGAAGAAATCTTTATCAGATTGACAGGAGAAAAGTTAGATGTTTAGAAAATTAAATGCCCTACTATGGTTAAGATTACAAGTTCTTATCAGCAATTCAACTTTATTGGCGAGTCTATTGATGCCTTTTGGTACTGCTGTTCTATATAATGAATTTTCAAATAAGGATGGACAATTGAGCCTATTTTTACTATCTGCTAGCTTGACGATGGTCTTGAGCATGGGAAGTGGTTATATGGTATCGATTATGATGGCAGAAGATAAGGAAAAGCGCAATCTTAAATCACTCATCCTAAGTGGTGTGACAGCAACAGAATATACTATTAGTATGCTCGTTCTTCCTATGTTGATTATGTTGCTTGGAATGATTTTACTACCAATCTATCTTAAAGTAGATGTATCAGGTTACCTATTTGCCTATGTTATCTATTTGGTCTTAGCAACTATTAGTGTTATTTTTCTCAACCTTCTAATCGGTGCGGTGTCAGATACTCAATCTAAAGCGCAAGTTTATAGTATCTTCCCTATGTTAATTGTCTCTTTTTTACCTATGATTGCTCTTCAAAATGATACGGTTCAAAAAGTGTTGGATTACTCGTTCATCGGTCCTATTGTAAATCTTTTAAATAAAAAAGGTGGGGAAATATCTTTTTCTAATATCGGCATGTTACTTGCCTGGGTACTTGTGTTAGGGATAGCAAACCTCTTTGTATTGAAAAACAGTTATAAAGCAAGATAGGAGATTTATATGAAATTACTTAAAAACCTCGGCTGGTTTCTTCTAGCCATTCTATCTTTTTTGTTTATCTATGGGACCGTTCAGAGTGGGGCTGTAGAAGCTTTGAAACTGGGCGCTTCGCCCTATGCTACTACCTTGCTTTATGTGGCCTTGGCTGGAGTATATGTGTACGTCATTTATAAATGGTACCAGAAAGCTCCTGTCCATATTGAGAAGAGTGGCTTTAACCGATTTATTTGGCTCCCTGCCTTGGTTTGGTTCTTATCTCTTGTCGTTCAATTTTTCCTACCAAATGATCCTTCGGTAAATCAGCAAACAGCGACAGACCTGACATTGGCTCAGCCACTCTTCTCATTCTTTGCTATTAATATTTTTGCTCCTTTGACGGAAGAACTTATCTTTAGAGGGATGTTGGCACGCTACCTCTTTCCTAAGCAGGACAACAGCAAACAAACTCTGCTTTTCCTTCTGGTAACTAGTGTTCTGTTTGCCTTGATTCATTCTCCAGGAACTTTGCAACAGTTTTTAGTTTATGCTAGTCTAGGATTGAGTTTAGGTCTGGCTTATGTAAGCCGAAAAGGTCTTCTTTACAGCATTTCTCTCCACGCTTTGAATAATTTAGTCAGCTTTTTGATGATTCTCATGCTATAATAGAGTCAGGAGGTCACATGAAACGAGTAATTTTATTAGCAGTGATTCAAGCAGTTGTTCTATTTTTCATCATTGGAGCGCTAGCTTATGCCTTTAAGGGAGATTTCTTCTATAGCCATTTAGCAGTGGTCTTTGCCCCTATTGCCGGTATCTGGCGTTTTGGGACAGCTTACACAACGGAAATCGTCTTGCCTCGAAAGGCAGCCGAAATCGCTGAAAAGCGTAAAGCAGGCAAAAATTCAAAATAAAAGAGTCCGATGAAGTTCATCGGATTTTTGTATGTGCGTTAATTTTTAAAGACTGGCAAACTTTTCTGCTGATTTTCATGAAGAGCCTGCGCTTTTATGGTAAAATAGTAACAGAATAAAAGAGGAGAGAAACAATGAAACGTAGTATGTATGCTGGTCGTGTTCGTGAGGAACACATCGGACAAGAAATGACCTTGAAAGGATGGGTTGGCCGTCGTCGTGACCTTGGTGGTTTAATCTTTATCGATCTTCGTGACCGTGAAGGAATCATGCAGTTGGTTATCAACCCTGAAAAAGTCTCTGCAGAGGTCATGGCAACAGCTGAAAGCCTTCGTAGCGAATTTGTTATTGAGGTGACTGGACAGGTCGCTGCGCGTGAGCAAGCCAATGATAAGTTGCCAACTGGTGCGGTTGAGTTAAACGTGACAGCTCTGACAGTGTTGAATACAGCTAAAACAACACCATTTGAGATTAAGGATGGCATTGAGGCTAATGACGATACACGTTTGCGTTACCGTTACCTTGACCTTCGTCGTCCAGAAATGTTGGAAAATCTCAAACTTCGTGCTAAGGTGACCCACTCTATCCGCAACTATTTGGATGAGTTGGAGTTTATCGATGTGGAGACACCATTCCTTTCTAAGTCAACGCCTGAAGGGGCGCGTGACTATTTGGTACCATCTCGTGTCAATAAAGGACATTTTTACGCGCTTCCTCAAAGTCCACAAATCACGAAACAGCTCTTGATGAATGCTGGTTTTGACCGTTATTATCAAATCGTTAAATGTTTCCGTGACGAGGACTTGCGTGGAGACCGCCAGCCTGAATTTACCCAGGTCGACTTGGAAACTTCCTTCCTTACGGAGCAAGAAATCCAAGATATCACAGAAGGCTTGATTGCGCGCGTGATGAAAGAAACCAAAGGCATCGAAGTAACGCTTCCATTCCCTCGTATGAAGTATGACGATGCTATGGCTCTTTATGGTTCTGACAAACCTGATACTCGTTTTGAGATGTTGCTTCAGGACTTGACAGAAGTGGTCAAAGGTGTTGATTTCAAAGTCTTCTCAGAAGCACCTGCTGTAAAAGCTATTGTGGTCAAAGGCGCTGCGGACAACTATTCACGTAAAGACATCGACCAGATGACTGAAGTAGCCAAACAATATGGTGCCAAAGGCCTTGCTTGGGTCAAGGTGGTTGATGGAGAATTAAACGGATCAGTTGCCAAGTTCTTGATGGACATCCAAGCAGATTTGACAACAGCGCTTGCTCTTGGAGAGAAGGACTTGGTTCTCTTTGTGGCGGATACGCTTGAAGTGGCCAATGCAACTCTTGGTGCCCTTCGTGGACGTATTGCCAAAGAGCTTGGTTTGATTGACAACGATAAATTTAACTTCCTTTGGGTGGTTGACTGGCCAATGTTTGAATGGTCTGAAGAAGAAGGTCGTTACATGAGCGCCCACCATCCATTCACGCTTCCACAGGAAGAAACTGCTCACGAATTAGAAGGTGATTTGACTAAGGTTCGTGCCATTGCTTACGATATCGTCTTGAACGGTTATGAGCTTGGTGGTGGTAGCCTTCGTATCAACCAAAAAGATCTTCAAGAACGCATGTTCAAGGCTCTTGGTTTCTCAGCCGAAGAAGCAAATGACCAGTTTGGCTTCCTTCTTGAAGCCATGGACTATGGTTTCCCACCACACGGTGGCTTGGCTATCGGGCTTGACCGATTTGTCATGCTCTTAGCAGGAGAAGAAAATATCCGTGAAGTTATTGCTTTCCCTAAGAACAATAAGGCAAGTGACCCAATGACACAAGCTCCTTCAACAGTAGCTCTCAAACAACTAGAGGAACTCAGCTTACAAGTAGAAGAAGATGAAACAAGCAAAACGAATTAAGCGGTGGCGCTATTATCTGCGCCGCTTTGCTTATCAGATAAAAATTTTACGTGTCTTACAAAGCATCTCTCGAGAAAAGTATGATGAGAAGATTTCGGCTTCTCTGGTCTATGGATTTTTATCAGCAGTGGCGGTCAATTTCTTTTTCCAACCAGGACATGTGTATTCGAGTGGTGCGACAGGTTTGGCACAGATTATCTCTGCCTTGAGTAATCACTGGTTTGGTTTTCATATTCCGATCTCATTGGCTTTCTACGCTATTAATTTCCCTTTGATGGTTTTAGCTTGGTATCAGATTGGCCATAAGTTCACCGTCTTTACCTTTATCACGGTGTCCATGAGTTCCTTCTTTATCCAGTTCGTCCCTGTGGCGATCTTGACGGAGGATCCCATTATCAATGCCCTTTTTGGGGGTGTTGTCATGGGCTTGGGGATTGGTTTTGCTCTTCGCAACAATATCTCCAGTGGTGGGACGGATATTGTCAGTCTGACCATTCGCAAGAAAACGGGTAAGAATGTCGGCAGTATTTCTTTCTTGGTAAATGGGACCATCATGCTGATAGCAGGTTTGACCTTTGGTTGGAAATACGCCCTCTACTCTATGATTACCATCTTTGTATCTAGTCGTGTGACAGATGCTGTCTTTACCAAGCAAAAACGAATGCAGGCTATGATTGTGACCAATCATCCAGACAAGGTAATTGAAAAAATCCATAAAAAATTGCACCGCGGAGCAACTATGATCCACGATGCAGAAGGAACCTATAATCACGAAAGAAAGGCAGTTTTAATTACTGTTATTACACGTGCAGAGTTTAATGAATTTAAACAGATTATGAAACAGGTGGATCCAAGCGCCTTTGTCTCTGTATCGGAGAATGTCCATATTTTGGGACGGTTCGTTGAAACAGATAATTAGTAATCAAAAAAACCAGCGTGAGCTGGTTTTTATTTTTCGATAATTTTATGTCCAATCAACTGACGGTAACAAATTTGCTTATTGCTTTTAGCATCGTTGATAATCTGGAGGATGGTTTCAAGGGAAACACGACCAAGTTCCAAGCTATTGATATCAACATAGGCTGCCAAGTTGAGCTTGGGATTGACCGAGTCAAAGCTGAGAACAGGGACATCCAGTTGGTGTTTTGTGATATAATCACAGGCTCCTTCAGCTAGGAGGCTATCGGTTGTGATGATAGCATCAATTTGTGGGTCATGCTGAAAGAGGAGCTTACTAAATTGATACCCTTTTTCTTCTAAGAACTCGGTTGCGAAATAGGTCAAATTTTCGTCAATAGGCAGTTGGTGTTGTTTGAGTGCTGCCTCATAGCCTGTTAAACGGTCTTGCGTTACGAAGAGTCGCTTAGTACCACCTATGAAGGCAATTCGTTTGCAGCCTTTTTTGATGAAATATTCAGTCGCATCAAAACCAGCTTGGACATTGTCGTTATCGACAAGAGGGATAAAGGGTGAAATGGATTTCCCTAGGATGAGGAAGGGGAACTGCTCATCAGCGACCAGTTTGACCAAGGGATCCTCTTCTTCGGCATAAAGGAAAATCAAACCATCCACACGTTTACCGTAAACCATCTGTGAAATAGCTTTCAGGCGCTCTTTTTCATCTTTACCAGTGGCAATCTGAATGGCATAGTGATTCTCAGAGGCGACTTGGGCGATACCACGGAGGACAGATGGGAAGAAAGGATTTTGATAGAAGGCGTCTGAGTCGTCAGGAAGCACCAAGCCAATAACTTGGGTATAACTGCTTACCAAGCTACGAGCATTGAGGTTAGGATGGTAATTGAGCTCTTTCATAGCCTTGCGAACACGTTTTTTAGTTTCATCGCTAATGGTTGATTTATTTTGAATAACACGGGTTACGGTTGAAGGTGAAACACCAGCAGCCTTGGCCACATCTTTAATCGTAACGGGCATAAAAATCTCCTATTTATGGTAATCTGGATCACGAAAATGCGTTTTATAAAAAATAGTGACCAGATAAAGGACAAAAAGAATGTTTTGTACAGTAATCAGAGTTGTCATATTTTGGCCAAATAATCCCAAAATAAGTGTAATCAGAGTTGGTAATCCTAAACAGTTCAAGATAAAATGGTAGCACTCTTTAAAGGTTCTAAATGAAAAGAGGCGCGATTTCTTAGTGATATAAAGGAGAAGACTTGCTCCTAGAGAGACAATGAAGAAATTCAAACCAAAGAGGAAGCTGGCACCGAGAACTAGGAAGAGACTAATATAGACACGATTTTGCTGGTACCAGTCTTTCGAAATTGCTTGGGTCAAGCTATCCTTGTTTTTGAAACTCTCAGTCTGTATCGCTTGGTAAGATATGCGGGTCAGTTCCTTGCTTTCCTTGCTGATGACCAGTTCTTTTGTATCGAAATGCAGTTGCAAGTTCTTAGGTAATTCTTTACTTGGACTTGGACCGATCACAATAGAAGGCGTTTGACTAGCTGTGCCTGTATAAGTTAAATTGCCATCAACAATTGTAGCGTGTTCAGAGAGATCCTGGACAACTTCATCTGTCAGAGGTTCATAGACATTATCGATAAAAGTTTCTAGTGGATAAGTCTCTTGTGAGCTGTTTTGAATAGCAATGGGTACCATAGACAAGCTGATAAGGAAGATACTGGTAAAGAGAAGCTGAAACCAGTTGAGCCCGAAACGTTTGGACAGGGGCTTACGAAATCCCCAAATACTTGAAAAATATGAAAATGGATATGGAAGCATTTGTATCTTTCTAAACGGTGTTTTCTATATGAGTATTATTATATAGAGAAATGTGCTTTATTTCAAGTCTAGGGGGTAAATTGCTTGTTGTTAGTATATATTTTGTAGCAATAAGAAAAGGGTGGCGGGGATAGATTATCCCTTGTCGCCACCACTTGTAAGTCCTGAAACAAAGTTCTTTTGTAGGAAGAAGAAGAGAATACAGATTGGAAGGGCAATGAGGATAGCACCTGCTGAGAAGTAGGCAATCTTCATGTTTTTCACATTGTTAACGAAGGTTTGGAGACCAACGGCAACAGTAAAGTATTCTTTCTCACGAAGCAAGAAACTAGAGAGGATATAGTCTCCGAAAGGTCCCATGAAGGCCCAGAGAGCTTGCACAGCGATCATTGGGCGAACAAGTGGGAGAACAATTTGCCAGAAGCGGCGGAAGTGTCCTGCACCGTCTAGTTTTGCAGATTCGTCTAGAGACATTGGGACTGTATCGAAGTAACCTTTCATCAACCAAGCATTCATTGGAATACCACCACCAACGTAGAGGAAGATGAGGAACCAGCTGTGGTTAAGGGCGTTCAACATAAGTGCCATAACAAAGAAGGCTGTCAAAGCGGCCATAGTTGGCACCATTTGGATAATCAAGAAGAAGACCAAACTTTGTTTACGAGCCAAGAAGTTGTAACGGCTGTAGGCATAACCAGCAAGTACGATGATACTTGTTTGAACAGCCATAGTAATCAAGGCGATAATCAAAGTGTTGAGGTACCAAGTACCGTACAAGGTTTCAGAGAAGAGCCCTTGGAAGTTAGCAAAACTAAAGTCGACGTTGCTATCTAGCTTAAAGGCTACTACGTTACCAGTTTTGAAGGCTGACATAATGGTAATCAAAAGTGGATAGATAATCACGATTGAGAGACCAATCAGGTAAAGGTATGTAAGAGTTTGAGTCAGTCTACGTTTGAGTTTGATCGAGTTATTCATCTTAGACGTCCTCCATATCAAATGCGTGTAGTTTCTTGAATGCGATCATAGAGATTGAGATGACAATGATAGAGATAATCAAGGTAACAGCTGCCGCCATTGAGTATTGAGGAGATGTACCTGTTGTCAAACGGTAAATCCATGAGATCAAGATATCGGTTGAACCAGCTCCACCACCGACACTACCAGGTCCTCCAGCGTTGAAGAGGTACATGATAGAGAAGTTGTTAAAGTTGAAGGTGTATTGGCTGATCAAAGTAGGTGCCGCAACGGCCAAGATCATTGGGAAAGTGATGTTGCGGAATTTTTGCCAAGCATTGGCACCGTCAATATAAGCTGCTTCGTAAAGGTCGTTAGGAATAGATTGCAAGATACCCAAAGTCAAAACGTAGATGTATGGGAATCCAAGCCAACCTTGCATCATAATCAAGGCAATTTTAGTCCAAGTTGGGTCTGTTTTCCAAGGAATAAGAGCCCCATCAAGGAAAGGAAGGAATTTAGCCAAGATTGGCAATACTTGAGTGTTGATAGCTCCGACACTATCGTTAAACATGTTTGAGAATGTCAAGATAGTGATGAAGGCTGGGACAGCCCAAGGAAGAAGGAAAATAACACCAAAGATACGTTTTCCTTTGATAAATGGTTGGTTAGCAATGATAGCTGTGAAGATACCGATGACGATCTGTAAAGTTGAGGCAGCCAAAGCCCAGATGATGGTCCAAGAAAGAACGGCACCAAAGGCAGAACGGAAGGTACTCAAACTCCAAATGTTTGTAAAGTTTGTCAAACCAACCCAGTCCAACAATTTGTTTGGTGGCAAGTGCTGGAAGTCGTAGTTAGTAAAGGCGATCATCAAGGTTACGATAACTGGAAAGATAATCGCAAAAGTCATGGCAATATAAGATGGAATGATCAAGAGGTAAGGGAAGCCATTTTCATAGATTCCTTTGATCATATCTTTTAGCGTAAGTGGTACTGGAATTCCATTGTTAATACGTTTTGCGATAGTATGTGCATCTTTAATATTTGAGAAATAAAAGAGCACATAAACGACTACAAAGATTAAATGGAAGGCACCGCGAATCAGCATGAAGAGGGAATTATCACGACCTGGCTTGTCACCAAGAGTGATGAGATTGCTCAATTCAGGGGCTGCAAGTGCTAGGAAATAAAGGACAAATACGATGGTTACACCAAGGAAGATAAAACCTTTGGCTTTTTGTTTATTGTAAATCTGTCCTAACCCAGGAATGATAGACAGCAGGGCTGCTTTACTAGGTTGTTGCTTTTCCATAATAACTCCTTTCATAGGATACTGGTTTTTAATTAAAACCTAAACTATATATGTTTTCTATTGATAAATTCAAAGGGGGATTTGAATTCCACCCCCCTTGAACAAATTTTTATTCACCAAATTTTTGTTTGATTGTTTCTTTGATCAATGTTACAGCATCGTTAGCAGCTGTTTTAGCATCTTTCTTACCACTTACAGAGTCAAAGAGCATGTTAGCAGCTGGTTCCCAAACTGCAGACATTTGAGAGATGTTTGGCATTGGTTGAGCGTTCTTGAACTGTTTGATAACAGCTGTTGTCAACTCATCGTTTTTACCTTCAGCGTATGAACGAGCTTCAGTGTTAGCTGGGATTTCGTTAGTTGCATCGTAGAAGGCTTTTTGTTGTTCAGTTGAAACAAGGAAGTCTACAAATTTTTGTGCTCCTTCAAGGTTCTTAGTGCTTGATGGGATGATCCAAGCTTTACCACCACCGAATGCTGCGTAGTCTTTTCCGTTTGGAAGAGTTGGGATAGTTGCAACACCGTAGTTTACTTTAGCATCTTTGAAGGCTTGAGCTTTCCAAGGTCCATCAATGATAGCAGCTGTTTTACCTTCTTGGAATTGAGTTTGGATTAAGTTTCCAGCAGCTGTACCATCTTGCATACCTTTAGGCCATTTTTCATACCAAGATTTAGCGTAGTTGATACCTGCGATAGAACCGTCGTTTGCAAGACCGATGTCTTTAGCGTCTTTACCGTTTTGTCCGAATACGTATGCACCGTTACCAGCAAGAAGTCCGTATGCAAAGTAGAAGTTTGTCCAGTCAGCTAGGAAAGCAGAAGTTTTTCCATCTTCTCCAGCGAATGCGTATTTGCTATCTTTAGCAAGGTTTTCTAAATCAGCAAAAGTTTTTGGAGCTTCTTTTACCAAGTCTTTGTTGTAGTACATAACAAGTGACTCGATAACGGCAGGAGCACCGTAAACTTTACCGTCAGCAGCTGTTACAAGAGATTTAGTTTTATCATCTGTTTTAGCGCCGTCGCTCAATTTAACTTCTGAAAGTTGTCCGTCAGTACCAAGGCTACCTACACGGTCGTATGGAGCCATCATAACGTCAGCAGCTTGACCTGATTGGTTGTCAAGAGAAAGTTTGTCAAGACCACCAAGTTGGTCACCAGATTTGATGTTAACTTTTGTTCCTGACTCTTTTTCGTAAGCTTTAGCAACTGTTTCAGCGAAAGCTTTGTATTGGTCTTCAACGTAAAGAGTGATTTCTTTCCCTGCAGATGAACCAGCATCAGCAGCTTTTTCAGCAGGTTTGCTTCCACAAGCTACCAAAAGCAAGCTAGCAAGTGTAGTAGTTCCAAGCACAGCAGCGCTCTTCATGAATTTAGATGACATAGTGTATTCCTCCTAAAGAATAACAAATTTTATAATGAGGAAACGCAAACGTTTTCCTTTATGGCACTAGTATAACACAAACAGAAAACGGTTGCAAGCATTTTTTTGAAAAAATCTTAAAAAATTTTATAGAAAAGTAAACGCTTAAACGCCATATAATAGAAGAAAGATTATAAAATGTTTTTTCCCTTATGAATAATTCAAATATAGAGAAAACGATTGCTTGCTCTAGATGTAGGAAATAGGCTCAATGTTTTTCTAGATGGAATAAGAGAAGTTTTCTATAAGGTTTTATTTTTTTATAAAGAATATATATACAAGTATGAAGAAAAACTTTTAAAAAAATAATCAAAAAAGTTTTTTAAAACCGCTTGCATTTATCAAAAAAATGAGATATACTTATCTTAACGCAAACGTTTGCGTCCGTAAAAATGAAACAAGAACTATAAACACATGAGGTGCTTATTATGAAAAAACGTCAAAGTGGTGTGTTGATGCACATTTCTTCTCTTCCAGGAGCATACGGAATCGGATCATTTGGTAAAAGTGCTTACGACTTCGTTGATTTCTTGGTTCGCACAAAACAACGTTACTGGCAAATCCTTCCACTAGGAACAACTAGTTACGGAGATTCTCCTTACCAGTCTTTCTCAGCCTTCGCAGGAAATACTCATTTTATCGATTTGGATATCTTGGTAGAGCAAGGCTTGTTGCAAGCAAGTGACCTTGAAGGGGTTGACTTTGGTAGCGATGCGTCTGAAGTTGACTATGCTAAAATCTACTATGCACGTCGTCCTCTTTTAGAAAAAGCGGTAAAACGTTTCTTTGAAGTCGGAGATGTTAAAGATTTTGAGAAATTTGCTCAAGACAACCAATCATGGCTTGAGCTCTTTGCTGAGTATATGGCTATCAAAGAGCATTTTGAAAATCTTGCTTGGACTGAATGGCCAGATGCTGATGCTCGTGCTCGTAAAGCTTCAGCACTTGAAAGCTACCGTGAGCAATTGGCAGACAAGTTGGTTTACCACCGTGTGACTCAGTACTTCTTCTTCCAACAATGGTTGAAATTGAAAGCCTATGCTAACGACAACCACATCGAAATCGTTGGGGACATGCCAATCTACGTAGCGGAAGATTCAAGCGATATGTGGGCAAATCCACATCTCTTCAAGACAGATGTCAACGGTAAGGCGACTTGCATCGCAGGATGCCCACCAGATGAATTTTCTGCAACTGGTCAACTTTGGGGTAACCCAATCTATGACTGGGAAGCAATGGACAAAGATGGTTACAAATGGTGGATTGAACGCTTGCGTGAAAGCTTCAAAATCTACGACATCGTTCGTATCGACCACTTCCGTGGTTTCGAATCTTACTGGGAAATCCCTGCTGGTTCCGATACAGCAGCACCTGGTGAGTGGGTCAAAGGTCCTGGCTACAAGCTTTTTGCAGCTGTTAAGGAAGAACTTGGTGAGTTAAACATCATCGCCGAAGACCTTGGCTTCATGACTGATGAAGTTATCGAGTTGCGTGAACGTACTGGCTTCCCAGGAATGAAAATTCTTCAATTTGCCTTCAACCCAGAAGACGAAAGCATTGATAGCCCACACTTGGCACCTGCTAACTCAGTTATGTACACAGGAACTCACGATAACAATACGGTCCTTGGTTGGTACCGTAACGAGATCGATGATGCGACTCGTGAGTACATGGCTCGCTACACGAACCGCAAAGAATACGAAACAGTGCCACACGCTATGCTTCGTACAGTCTTTTCATCAGTTAGCTTTATGGCAATTGCAACTATGCAAGATTTGCTTGAATTGGATGAGACAGCTCGTATGAACTTCCCATCTACCCTTGGTGGAAACTGGTCTTGGCGTATGACTGAAGATCAATTGACACCAGCTGTCGAAGAAACTTTGCTTGACTTGACAACAATCTATCGCCGAATCAATGAAAATTTGGTAGAATTAAAGAAATAAGACAATAATCAGGAGACAACTAAACATGTTATCACTACAAGAATTTGTACAAAATCGTTACAATAAAACCATTGCAGAATGTAGCAATGAAGAGCTTTACCTTGCTCTTCTTAACTACAGCAAGCTTGCAAGCAGCAAAAAACCAGTTAATACTGGTAAAAAGAAAGTTTACTACATCTCAGCTGAGTTCTTGATTGGTAAACTCTTGTCAAACAACTTGATCAACCTTGGTCTTTACGACGAAGTCAAAAAAGAACTTGCTGCTGCAGGTAAAGATTTGATCGAAGTTGAAGAAGTTGAATTGGAACCATCTCTTGGTAATGGTGGTTTGGGACGTTTGGCTGCCTGCTTTATCGACTCAATTGCTACTCTTGGTTTGAATGGTGACGGTGTTGGTCTGAACTACCACTTTGGTCTTTTCCAACAAGTTCTTAAAAACAACCAACAAGAAACAATTCCAAATGCATGGTTGACAGAGCAAAACTGGTTGGTTCGCTCAAGCCGTAGCTACCAAGTACCATTTGCAGACTTTACTTTGACATCAACTCTTTATGATATTGATGTTACTGGTTATGAAACAGCAACTAAAAATCGCTTGCGTTTGTTTGACTTGGATTCAGTTGATTCTTCTATTATTAAAGATGGTATCAACTTTGACAAGACAGATATCGCTCGCAACTTGACTCTCTTCCTTTACCCAGATGATAGTGACCGTCAAGGTGAATTGCTCCGTATCTTCCAACAATACTTCATGGTTTCAAACGGTGCGCAATTGATCATCGAAGAAGCAATCGAAAAAGGAAGCAACTTGCATGACCTTGCTGACTACGCAGTTGTACAAATCAACGATACTCACCCATCAATGGTTATCCCTGAATTGATCCGTCTTTTGACTGCTCGTGGTATTGAGCTTGACGAAGCAATCTCAATCGTTCGTAGCATGACTGCTTACACTAACCACACAATCCTTGCTGAAGCTCTTGAAAAATGGCCTCTTGAATTCTTGCAAGAAGTGGTTCCTCACTTGGTACCAATCATTGAAGAATTGGACCGTCGCGTGAAAGCAGAAGTGAAAGATCCAGCTGTTCAAATTATTGACGAGAGCGGACGTGTTCACATGGCTCACATGGATATCCACTACGGATACAGCGTTAACGGGGTAGCAGCACTTCACACTGAAATCTTGAAGAACTCTGAGTTGAAAGCCTTCTACGACCTTTACCCAGAAAAATTCAACAACAAAACAAACGGTATCACTTTCCGTCGTTGGCTCATGCATGCTAACCCAAGCTTGTCTCACTACTTGGATGAGATTCTTGGAGAAGGTTGGCACCATGAAGCTGATGAGCTTGAAAAACTCTTGTCTTACGAAGACAAAGCAGCTGTCAAAGAAAAATTGGAAAGCATCAAGGCTCACAACAAACGTAAATTGGCTCGTCACTTGAAAGAACACCAAGGTGTAGAAATCAATCCAAACTCTATCTTTGATATTCAAATCAAACGTCTTCACGAGTACAAACGCCAACAAATGAATGCTTTGTACGTAATCCACAAATACCTTGACATCAAAGCTGGTAACATCCCTGCTCGCCCAATCACAATCTTCTTTGGTGGTAAAGCAGCTCCAGCCTACACAATCGCTCAAGACATCATCCACTTGATTCTTTGCATGTCAGAAGTTATTGCTAACGATCCAGCAGTAGCTCCACACTTGCAAGTAGTTATGGTTGAAAACTACAACGTTACTGCAGCAAGCTTCCTTATCCCAGCATGTGATATCTCAGAACAAATCTCACTTGCTTCTAAAGAAGCTTCAGGTACTGGTAACATGAAATTCATGTTGAACGGAGCTTTGACTCTTGGTACTATGGACGGAGCTAACGTGGAAATCGCTGAGTTGGTTGGCGACGAAAACATCTACATCTTCGGTGAAGATTCAGAAACTGTTATCGACCTTTACGCAAAAGCAGCTTACAAATCAAGCGAATTCTACGCTCGTCAAGCTATCAAACCATTGGTTGACTTCATCGTTAGCGATGCAGTTCTTGCAGCTGGAAACAAAGAGCGCTTGGAACGTCTTTACAATGAATTGATCAACAAAGACTGGTTCATGACTCTTCTTGACTTGGAAGACTACATCAAAGTCAAAGAGCAAATGCTTGCTGACTACGAAGATCGTGACGCATGGTTGGATAAAGTCATCGTTAACATTTCTAAAGCAGGATTCTTCTCATCTGACCGTACAATCGCTCAGTACAACGAAGATATCTGGCACTTGAATTAAGATACAAATTTATACTAATAAGATTTGTAAAAAGCGAGTTTCGATTGAAATTCGCTTTTTTTGAAGTACGACGGGCATGTCGTATATCTGAGGTGTAAGTCCTCCGTGGGCACCCGCTACCGGTGAACCCAATAGCGATTCCCAAGCCTGACTATCGTGAGGTAGCGGGGAGAGGAAGGGATAGCGAAATCGTGGCTCTACGAACAGGAACGTGATAGTAAGGCGTATATAGCGGATAAGGGGGCTTCAAACTCTAAAGTCCAAAAAGGTAGTCGTAACCTATATGCGTAAATCACGAGAGTAAACGAGGAAAGATGTACAACTTATCCCGTGAGGTCTCATGAGCGCTGAAAGCGTAGTAACAACGAATCATGAGAAGTCAGCCGAGCCCATAGTAGTGAGGAAACTTCTGTAATGGAAGTGGAGCGAAGGGGTGAACAACTAATTGAAGTAATCCTACTTCACTTGTGTCTGTAAAACGAACGGTCTGATAGAACTGGACTCTATCACGTATTGACTAGATGAAGGTTCACCAATATAAGATGTCCCTCAGGCACCAAAACAAGAAAGGAATACGCACATGTCAAAATTGCTAGATAAGATATTATCACGCGAAAATATGCTGGAAGCCTACAATCAAGTAAAATCCAATAAGGGCTCAGCTGGGATTGATGGAATTACTATCGAAGAGATGGATAATTATCTCAGACAAAACTGGCGCCTGACTAAGGAACGGATAAAACAAAGAAAATATAAGCCTCAACCAGTTCTCAGAGTTGAGATTCCCAAACCAAACGGAGGCATCCGTCAACTAGGAATTCCAACAGTTATGGATAGAATGATTCAACAGGCCATTATTCAAGTCCTTACCCCCATTTGTGAACCCCATTTCTCTGAAACGAGTTATGGGTTCCGACCAAATCGGTCATGTGAAAAAGCCATCATCAAGCTACTAGAGTATCTTAACGATGGATATGAGTGGATAGTGGATATAGACCTAGAGAAATTCTTCGATACAGTTCCTCAAGATAGATTGATGTCCTTAGTACATAACATTATCGAAGACGGAGATACGGAATCCTTGATTCGTAAGTATCTTCATTCAGGTGTTATCATTAACGGTCAGCGTCATAAAACGCTAATTGGCACACCACAGGGAGGAAATTTATCTCCTCTCTTATCCAATATCATGCTTAATGAATTGGATAAGGAATTAGAAAAGAGGGGACTTCGATTTGTGCGCTACGCAGATGATTGTGTGATTACGGTCGGAAGCGAGGCTGCCGCTAAGCGTGTGATGTATTCAGTCAGTCGTTTTATTGAGAAACGGCTAGGTTTGAAAGTAAACATAACCAAGACTAAGATTACTAGACCAAGAGAGTTGAAATATTTAGGTTTCGGGTTCTGGAAATCATCAGCTGGTTGGAAAAGTCGCCCCCATCAAGATAGTGTTCGGAGATTTAAGCTTAAATTGAAGAAACTAACACAGAGGAAATGGAGTATAGATTTAACAAGACGTATTGAACAACTGAATTTGTCCATTCGAGGATGGATAAACTATTTCTCATTGGGAAATATGAAAAGTATTGTCACCAGCATAGATGAGCGCTTGCGCACTCGCCTACGAGTGATTATCTGGAAGCAATGGAAGAAGAAATCTAGACGATTATGGGGATTGCTTAAGTTAGGAGTTCCTAAATGGATAGCAGATAAGGTATCTGGCTGGGGCGACCATTATCAATTAGTAGCTCAGAAGTCGGTACTTAAACGTGCTATATCAAAACCAGTCCTTAAAAAACGTGGACTGGTTTCGTGTTTGGATTATTACCTTGAACGACATGCGTTAAAAGTTAGTTGAACCGCCGTATGCCGAACGGCACGTACGGTGGTGTGAGAGGGGCTAGAGATTATCCCCTACTCGATTGATGTGGATTTGGGTCAATTATGTCTTAAAAGAAGAGAAATCATAGACGTATTGAAGGTTTAACATTCTCTTTCAACCTCATATTTCTTGTATTCGTTTACATAAAGTATTATAATATAATTGTAGGAAAGAAGGTGTTTTTATGTGGAAAAAATATTTTTCAAAATATAAATGGACTGATTTATTTTGGATTTTATTTGTTATTTTGATCTGCCTCTATATAGGTAACCATGATTTGTTTCCTCTCAATCATCAAGAAATCTCGCTTCGAGGGAGTTTCTGGGGATCTGTACTTGCCTTATATCAATTGCTATTTATTGATAAGTTTGTTATCTCGAATCGAAAATAAAGTTTAGGGCTATGCTTAGCTGTGTACCTTTAGGATTGATTTTTGGAGGAAGATTTTGTCTCTATTATTTATTATTTTAAATTTGTTTATCTTGGACAAGATCTATTCTTTGAGACGGGAGAAATCGAAATACTTGATTTATACGGCCTATATCATATTTGGGGCAAATGTACTATATGGTGTTCAATGGTTATTAAAAGAATTGGTTTCAAATATTTCCACTTAATATGTATGGAAACTATAGCAAAACGCATAAGATTAAGGTTTTTGAGTACTGACCCCAAAAAGTTAGACAATTAATTTATCCGAAGGATTTAGTTCTGTATTGCACAGGACAGAGTCCTTTTAGTTTTACCTTAATTCGTTTATTGTTGTAGTAATCAATATAGTCTACAATAGCTTGTTCCAATTGCTTAAGCGACTGAAACGACTTCTCATAGCCGTAAAACATTTCGGATTTTAAAATACCAAAGAAGGACTCCATCATACCGTTGTCTGGACTGTTACCCTTATGTGACATGGATGCTTGAATTCCCTTAGCCTCAAGAAACTGATGATAAGAATCGTGTTGGTATTGCCAGCCTTGGTCACTATGGAGAATCGTATTCTCGTAGCGTTTCTCTGTGAATGCCTGTTCCAACATTGTTTTTACTTGTTCTAAGTTGGGTGAAGTTGAAAGATTATAGGCGATAATTTCGCTATTAAAGCCATCTAAAACTGGTGATAAGTAAAGCTTTTGAGTACTTGCTGGAATGGCAAATTCTGTCACATCTGTGTAGCACTTTTCCATTGTTTTAGAGCTTTCAAATTGACGTTGAATGAGATTCTCTGCCTTCTTGCCAACGTCTCCTTTATGAGAAGAATATTTTCGTTTCTGTCGCATTTTAGCTTGTAAATTGAGTACTTCCATCAAGCGTTGAACTCTTTTATGATTTACCAGATAACCACGATTTCTTAGTTCTAAATGAATCCGACGATAACCATAATTTCCCTTGTGTTCGATAAAAATGGATTGAATTTCAGCTTTAAGCTCTTGATTCTTATCTGGTTTGTCTAGCTGTTTCAAGTGATAGTAGTAGGTCGAACGAGCTAGTTTAATGGCTTTTAGAAGAATATCTAACGAAAACTCAGTCATTAATTCTTGAACAATTTCTGTCTTTCTTCTTTCTCTTTTTTCTCCTTCAATCGGAGTTCTCTCAACTTTTTTAGGATGGCATTCTCCGCTCTCAGGTACTCATTTTCTGCTTGAAGACGCTCTAATTCTGTCCTCTCTTCAGGTCTCGTTTTTGGCTTACGTCCCATTTTAGGTACTCTCCCTCTTGATTTCTCAACAATAGTATACCCGTTTTTCTTGTATTGTGCTAGCCAATTAAGAAGTATCGTACGACTTGGGAGCCCGTATTCAAGAGAAACTCTATCTTTAGTCCAGCCTTCATGTAAGACTTTATGAATCATTTCTTATTTTAAATCAGGAGAATAGTAACGATTTTTTCCTTTTTTGACGAACTCTATTCCGTAACGATCAATCAATTTAATCATGTACCTAATATTAGAATTGTTTATCCCAAATTTATTTGAAAGATTCTCTAAGCTATATCCTTGTTTTCTAAGTTCATAGATCTGAACTTTATCATCATAAGTTAATTTCATGATAAAAACACCCCAAAAGTTAGATTTTTTCTGTCTAACTTTTGGGGTGCAGTTCATTCACTAAATTACCGTTTTTATTTGAATTCTATTGCTATTAACTACCTATTAGTACTAATTACCCTGAGGCCATCGTTTATAAATTGACCCAAAACGTCAAATCCGTCATAAATTCCTTTATAAATAAAGAGTCCTAAAATTATAGATGAAATAATGATACTTGCACAAATAAAATATGTACGGTTTTTTTCATTCATAATATCGATTATCTCCTAAGTTAGTATAGACTAATAGTTCCGTTTTGATTAAATGGGACTCTATAATAAGATGTGCCTCCAATAGTACCTCCAAATGTAAATCCAGCTCCTAACAACTCTGCTTTAACTTGAGCTGAACCACTACTATTTATAGCTGCTGTTAAAGTACCATTATAAGCGTACTTTATACTTGTTGTAGGGTATCCATTTGGAGACCAAACATTAACATTTTGCCCTTCAATATATGTGTTTGTAATAGAATCTGTTATTCCTAGGTAATAACCTTGAACTGAGTTAATTTGACGGAAAGAACCCTCATTATATAGCTCAATATTTACACTTAATTGAACTGTAGTTCTAGCAAATGTTGCACTTCTTTTTAATGTATGTGAAGTAACTGTAGCGCGAGAAAGATCTGGGATAAGTTCGATAGTTTCAACAACTTTTCCAGTATCACTATCAAGAACAGTTGCGACTTCTTTGAATCCTGATTTTGAATAGATTACTTCTGGATTAGGGATATTATAATCCTCAACAGTAAATGTTAGTTCATTGAATTTTATGACAAGATTATTATTAGTGTCGGCATTTACAGAAATAGGCAAACAAAATAATGCTAAACAACTAAATAATAGAGTAATTAGTGTTTTTTTCATGACAATCACCTACCATTCTTTCATAACTAAGTTGGATATTAAGAGTTGATAATTATAGTTTGTACATTGGAATCATCTGCTTTCTTATAGGAATATTAATTGAATAAGGCAATTTCTTTTTATTTGTATTCGCTTACATTTTATCATATAATATTATTGTAGTCAAGAAAAATGTGCTATTATGTTAAAAAATATTTTTCAAAATATAAATGGACGGATTTATTTTGGATTCTATTTGTTATTTTAACATGCCTCTTGGCGGGTAATAGTAATCTTTACCCCCTTACCCATCAAGAAATCTCTTATCATGGGTGCTTATTGGGAATTACACTTGCCTTATATCACTTACTATTTATTGATAAGTTTGTTATCTCGAATCGAAAATAAAGATTAGGGCTATGCTTAACTGTGTACTTTTAGGATTTATTTTGGAGGGAAGATTTTGTCTCTATTATTTATTATTTTAAATTTGTTTATCTTGTACAAGATCTATTCTTTGAGGCGGGAGAAATCGAAATACTTGATTTATACGGCCTATATCATATTTGGGGTAAATGTAATATATGGTATTCAATGGCTATTAAAAGAACAGATTTCAAATATTTCCACTTAATATGTATGGAAACTATAGCAAAACGCATAAGATTAAGGTTTTTGAGTACCTGTTCTTATGCGTTTTTGTAATATTGAAGATTTTCGGTAAGTTTTATACCTTTGGGAAGTCTAGTTTAGAATGCTTGCCCAACAAGTATCTCTGCCTCAATGGTAATCTCTGTCAGTTGGCTCCAGTCAATCTTGGTCTGGTCAACGTGAAAGAGGAGAGGAGTCATGCTGAGTAGGGCTTGGAGTTGTTCTGCTGTGATAGTCTTAGTCAGAGAGGCAGTTTGGCTAGATAGAATGGTGAAGTGTTCTTGGAAATGATTTTTGATATCTTGATTAGAATAATCCTTCTTTGTCAGCTGGTCTTGTACCCTTTGACGAATTTCCTTGAGGTGATTTTTAGTTGGAATAACCTTTATCAAGATACCGTCTTTGGATAAAACGCGACGAAATTCTCCATAGTTGGCAGGTGAGAAGATATCAAGCAGGATATCCATGCTATCGTCTTTTATAGGAAGATGAGCTAAGTCACCTACAAACCAATTAACTGCCCAGTTGGCTTCACTTTTGGCAGCGATTTGGACTGAATCTTTGGAGATGTCAAAGGCATAGAAGGTTTTGTCAGGATGACTTTCTTGGAGTTGGCGAGAATAGAATCCTTCACCACAACCAATATCCAAGACAGTTTTTGCGGACGGATTAGTTGCTAGTAAGTCCGAAATATCTTCTAAAATAGCCTGATAAAATCCAGCTTCTAGGATTTGTTGACGGTTTTGAAAATTTTCCTTGTCGTAGTTGGTAGATTGCTTGATTTGAGGTGCCAGATTGACATAGCCAAATTTAGCCAAGTCAAAAGAATGGCGGTTGTAGCACTTGAAACTAGTCTCTAGCAGAGTCAGATTTTCTTGACAGATAGGACAGGCAAAGGCAGTCGCAGAAGCGAAGCGCTGCAGTTTGGGTTTGAGATTTGTATTCATAGTTTAAGTGTATCAAAAGAGGCAAATGAAAGCAACTTTAGGATGATTTGTAATAGAATTAAATAGTAGTATAATTACTTTTCAAAGTACCAAAATTAAATTGCTTTTATATACAAATTAATATATAATAATAGCTAGGAGGAAATAAGTATGTTAAAAGAAGTATTGACCGTCGCAAAAGTTGCGAAAAAATCATCACTCTTTTTAGGTGGTGTCGCATTTGGTACCCTTGGTTTGAAAATCTTAGCAAGTAAGGAAGCTAAAAAAGGTTATTCTAAAGCTTTGGCTAAGGCTTACAAATTGAAGGACGAGCTAGATGCGTCTGTTTCTGTTGTGAAGCAACATGGAGACGATGTCTTGCAAGATGCCAAATATTTGTACGAGCAAGAGAAAAAAGAAGAGCAATTAGATAGCCTTATAGGAGAATAATATGTCTTTTAAAGTGCTACATAGAGGATACCAACATATCCGACTATCATCTTCTTTTTCACTCACCTTGGATATTCAAGACTATCTTCGTTCCTTGGCGAGAGATGAAAAGGGGATTGAGTCTATCCAGTTTTACATGGATCAACAGCACTTTACTCTACGTATAAAAGAAGGCTTCTCTGTATTAGACAATGCAGAAGCCTTTTTAAAAAGAATTGATAAAGGGAAAGTTTCTGAGTTGATGACTCTTCCCATTCGTAGAGAAGAGAGTGCTTATTCTATTGTTTCAGGTGCAGCGATTAAGCGTGTGCTTTTTCGTAGTCTTGTACCGTCTCCAATTCGCTATATATGGACTTGTTATCAGGCTTTGGGTTATGTTAGAGAAGCCTATCAGACCCTAGCGCGTAAGGAACTAACGATGGAGGTCTTGGACTGTTCGGCTATTTTATTATCTTTGTTTATGAACCAATCCAAGACGGCAAGTAATATCATGTTTATGCTTGATTTGGGGAATCATTTAGATCAGTGGTCCTTGAAAAAAACTGCAACAGATTTAGAACAAAGTCTTCTTGCAAAAGAGAGCGATGTATTCTTAGTGCAGGGCGATACGGTCGTTAGTATCAAGAGTTCCGATGTTCAAATAGGAGATGTCTTGGTCCTATCTCAAGGAAATGAAATTCTGTTTGATGGACAAGTAGTTTCAGGTTTAGGTATGGTCAACGAAAGCTCCTTGACAGGAGAGAGTTTTCCAGTTGAAAAAAGAGAGTCTGATTTGGTTTGTGCAAATACAGTATTAGAAACTGGAGAGTTGCGTATTCGTGTAACCGATAATCAGATGAACAGCCGGATTTTACAGCTGATTGAGTTGATGAAGAAATCTGAAGAAAACAAGAAAACGAAACAACGCTATTTCATCAAAATGGCGGACAAGGTCGTCAAATATAATTTCTTGGGTGCTGGGCTGACTTACCTATTAACAGGTTCTTTTTCTAAGGCTATCTCTTTCCTATTGGTCGATTTCTCCTGCGCTTTGAAAATCTCTACTCCTGTAGCTTATTTGACAGCTATCAAGGAGGGGTTGAACCATGAAATGGTGATTAAGGATGGAGATGTTCTGGAGAAATATCTGGAAGTTGATACTTTCTTGTTTGATAAGACGGGAACAATCACAACTAGTTATCCTATAGTTGAAAAGGTGTTACCTTTTGGGGACTATAGTGAGGAAGATATTCTCAGAATCAGTGCCTGTCTTGAGGAACACATTTATCATCCTATTGCTAATGCCATCGTCAAGCAAGCTGAGATAGAGGGGATTGAACATGAGGAAATGCATGGGAAACTCCAATATATCGCAAGCAAGGGGATCAAATCTCATATAGATGGCCAACCAGTTCTTATTGGGAATTATGTCTTGATGCAGGATGAGCAGATTCATATCAGTTCAGAACAAAATGCTTTAATTGAGGAGTACAAGAGTCACTACAATCTCTTATTCTTAGCCTACCAGAATGAATTAATTGGAATGTTCTGCATTCATACTCCTTTGAGAAAAGAAGCAAAAGCAGCCTTGGAGAAACTTAAGGCACAAGGGAAAAAATTGATTCTGGCAACAGGGGATACCTTGGTTAGGACAGAGGAATTAGTCAAAGATTTGCCTTTTGATCAGGTCTATACAGACTTGAAACCTGATGGAAAATTTGAGTTAGTAGAGGAACTACAGAAAGCAGGTCACACTATTTTGATGGTTGGGGATGGGTTGAATGACTCAGCGGCTCTAACCCTATCAGATATCGGTGTGGTGATGAATGAGAGTGCAGATATTTCTAAGCAGATGAGTGATATCTTATTGTTAGATAATCGCTTGGATTTCTTCCAAGAGTTGGATTGGCTATCATCATCTTTGCAAACACTCATCAAGAAGAATATTCAAGATACCGTTGTCGTAAATAGTAGTTTGATTGGCTTTGGCTTGTTTAATTGGCTCAGTCCTTCAAATCTCTCTATCTTACATAATCTAACAACCTTACGTATAGTCCTGCGTAGCCTGTCTATTAAGGCTAGATAGATGTGCTTATCAATAACAAAAAGGAGTTACCTTTCTCGAGGTTAACTCCTTTATTTATAGAGAAATGTTGAACAGTTTAGTAAGTCAATACAAAGTATTTTTTCTTCCCACGACGGATAACAGTCAGTTCGTTCTCAAGCTTATCTGCGTCACTCAAGACATAGTCAAGGTCTTGGATACGGTCGCCGTTGACGTAGATAGCTCCGTTTTGGACGTCTTCACGGGCTTGGCGTTTTGAGTTAACCACACCAGCAGAAACGAGCAGTTCTACGATATTGTGGTTTTCGTCTGCTTGTACATGGTAGTTTGGTACACCACGAAGTCCTTGTTTGAGCTCTTTAACAGAAAGGTTTTTGATGTTTCCTGCAAAGAGTTGCTCAGTGATGTTGAGGGCTTCTTTGTAAGCTTCTTCTCCGTGTACAAGTGTCACAACTTCACGAGCTAAGACTTTTTGAGCCAAGCGTTCGTGTGGAGCTGCTTCAAATTGTTTACGGATGTCTTCAATCTCATCAAGTGACAAGAAAGTAAAGATTTTCAAGAAGCGAACGGCGTCTGCGTCCATCACGTTCATCCAGAATTGGTACATTTCGTATGGAGAAGTCTTTTCAGGATTGAGCCAGACGGCGTTTCCTTCTGATTTACCAAATTTCTTACCAGTTGCATCTGTAATCAATGGAACAGTGATAACGTGACCTGTCTTGTCAGCTTTACGACGAAGCAATTCGGTACCAGCTGTCATATTTCCCCACTGGTCAGAACCACCGATTTGTAGTGTTACGTTGTGGTCTTGGTTAAGGACGAAGAAATCGTAACCTTGCATGATTTGGTAAGCAAACTCAGTGTAAGAAATCCCTGTTTCAATCCGTTTTTTAACAGACTCTTTACTCATCATGTAGTTGACTGTGAAGTATTTTCCGATATCACGGAGGAAGTCAATGAAGCTGATGCTGCCAAACCAGTCGTAGTTGTTGACCATGACAGCCTTGTTTTCGCCATTTTCAAAATTAAGAAAACGAGAAAGTTGTCCTTGGATAGACTTGACCCAGCCCTCTACTGTGTCTTTTGTTTGGAGACTACGTTCAGCATCTTTGAAGGACGGATCTCCGATGAGACCTGTAGCACCGCCAACGAGCGCATAAGGTTTGTGACCTGCTAGCTGCAAGCGACGACTTGTCAAGATTGCGACAAGGTGGCCTAGGTGAAGGCTGTCAGCAGTTGGATCGTAGCCAGTATAATAAGAAACTTGACCTTCTTCTAGGGCTTTACGCAAAGCTTCTTCATCAGTCGTTTGAAAAATCAAACCACGCTCTTTTAGCTCATCAAAAATGTGCATGTGTCTTTTCTCCTTTTTAAAAATATTGTTTCTACCTATTGTATCACAAACTTGGGCAATAGCCTAGTAGAATAGGGAAGAAAGTGGCATTTTATTGAAAGTTTCCCTTTTATGGTATAATAGATAGAGTGAGGAAATCCATGCAAAATCAATTAAATGAATTAAAACGAAAAATGCTGGAATTTTTCCAGCTAGTAAAATCAAACACAAATCATAAAAAATCAGAGAAAGTCTCAGAAGAGAAGCAGTCGGATGGGACAGGTGGGCGAATTCTGTCTATCTTAGGGAGCATTTTGGCTGCTATCAAGGGAGTTTTGAATACTCTCTTTATTCTAGGCTTTATCGGTGGGCTTTTTGGTGTTGGTGTAGCTCTTGGTTATGGAGTTGCCTTGTTCGATAAGGCTAAGGTTCCGCCAGCGGAGGACTTGGTCAAGCAGGTTAAAAATGTTTCTTCAATCTCAGAAATTGTTTATGCAGATGGGAGTGTCATTGCTTCTATCGAGAGTGACTTACTGAGAACTTCTGTCTCATCTGAGGAAATATCGGACAATCTCAAAAAGGCTATCGTTGCAACTGAGGACGAACATTTTCTTGAACATAAAGGGGTTGTGCCAAAAGCTGTGATTCGGGCGACCTTGGGAACCTTTGCAGGTTTGGGCTCATCTAGCGGGGGCTCGACCTTGACCCAACAGTTAATCAAGCAACAAGTGGTCGGAGATGCTCCTACTTTGGCTCGTAAGGCTACAGAAATTGTCGATGCCCTTGCTTTAGAAAGAGTGATGGGAAAAGATGAGATCCTAACAGCCTATCTCAATATCGCTCCTTTTGGTCGAAATCATAAAGGGCAGAATATTGCAGGTGCCCAGCAAGCTGCTGAAGGGATTTTCGGTATTGATGCCAATAAGTTGAGTATTCCTCAAGCTGCCTTCCTAGCAGGTTTGCCCCAGAGTCCGATTACTTATTCTCCTTATGAAAATACTGGAGAGTTAAAGAGTGATGAAGACTTAGAACTTGGTTTGAAGCGGGCCAAGGGAGTTCTCTATAACATGTACCGTACGGGTGCTTTAACTAAGGAAGAGTACGACCAGTACAAGGATTATAATCTTAAACAAGACTTCTTGCCATCGGGAACTGTCAATGCTGTTTCAAGAGATTACCTTTACTTTACGGCTATGTCTGAAGCGACAGATCGGATGTATGATTATTTAGTTCAACAGGACAATGTCTCCAGCCAAGAGTTGAAAAAGGAAGCGGTTCAAAAGGCTTATCATGAGCGAGCGGAGCAGGAACTAAGTAAAGGCGGCTATAAAATCACTACAACGATCAATAAAAAAATCCATAACGCCATGCAAAATGCAGTTGCTAACTACGGTCGTTTGGTAGATGATTCGACTGGTCAGCCTGAGGTAGGGAATGTTTTGATGGACAATAAAACGGGGGCTGTTCTAGGTTTCGTTGGTGGTCGTAATTACCAGATAAACCAAAACAATCACGCTTTTGATACCAAGCGTTCACCAGCATCTACAACCAAGCCTTTGCTGGCCTACGGTATTGCCATTGACCAAGGCTTGATGGGTAGCGCCAGTATCTTGTCCAATTATCCGACAAAATTCTCTAATGGAAATCCTATCATGTATGTAAACAGTCCAGGTACAGGCATGATGACTCTGGGTGAAGCCCTGAATTATTCGTGGAATATCCCAGCCTATTGGACCTATCGTATGCTTCGTGAGAAGGGTGTGGATGTCAAGGGCTACATGGAGAAAATGGGCTACGAGATTCCAGAGTACGGTATCGAAAGTCTGCCTATGGGGGGTGGTATTGAAGTCACAGTTGCCCAGCATACCAACGGTTATCAAACAATTGCCAATAACGGTGTCTACCATCAGAAGCATGTGATTTCTAAGATTGAATCATCTGATGGTAGAGTAATCTATGAATTCCAAGACAAACCAGTTCAAGTGTACTCGAAGGCAACAGCAACGATTATGCAGAGCTTGCTTCGTGAAGTGATTTCATCTCGAATCACTTCAAGTTTCCAAACGGACTTGGCTGCTATTAATTCAAACTTAGCTCGTGCAGACTGGATTGGTAAGACTGGTACGACCAATGAAGATGAAAATATGTGGCTCATGCTTTCGACACCAAGATTGACTCTAGGTGGTTGGCTAGGTCATGATGACAACCGCCCAATGGCCAAGGGAGCGGGGCATTATCGAAATGCCAAATATATGGCTCACTTGGTTAATGCTATCC
Organism: Streptococcus mitis; assembly: GCF_000722695.1. Taxonomy (GTDB): domain Bacteria; phylum Bacillota; class Bacilli; order Lactobacillales; family Streptococcaceae; genus Streptococcus; species Streptococcus mitis_O. Next base: position 129,285 of record NZ_JPFU01000002.1, read on the forward strand.
AAGAGGCAGAGCCTGGCGTTTGGGGCAATGAACGCTTTAATCTTGATTCTAGTGTGACTCAATCTCAGGTCCTCAGATCTACAGGGCAGAAGCCGGGTAAAGTAACTGTTAACGGAAAAACGGTGGATCTTTCAGGTTCTACTGTAACGAGCTATTGGGCTAACAAGGCAGGGGCTCCTACGACAAGCTATCACTTTGCTATTGGAGGAAGTGAATCAGACTATCAAAATGCTTGGTCAAGTATTATTGGTAGTTTCTCATCTACACCAAGTTCAAGTAGTAGTTCTAGCAGTACATCAAGTTCATCATCATCTACACAATCAAATAGTAGAAGATAGGAAGGTGGCATTGATTGCCACTTTTTTCTTTTTCCCTTTCGTGTTACAATAAAGGTATGAATCAGTATCAGAAAAAGATTGTTAAAGGAACCATTTATTCGCTTCTATCTGGCTTAATCTGGGGAATCTGTGGAATTCTAGGAGAGTATTTCTTTACTCATTATCAGGTTTCTTCGGGCTGGATTACCTCTATGCGTTTGACACTGGCAGGGAGTCTTGTGCTCATTTGGTCTGCAGTGCAATTAAAATCGCAAGTGCTAGATATTTGGCGAGATAAGAAAAATTACCTGCCTTTTTTAGCCTACGCTATTTTGGGAATTTTCTCAGTCCAGTATTTTTTCTATCTCTGCGTAGAATACTCAAATGCAGCGACAGCGACTATTTTACAGTTCATCAGTCCAGTCTTTATCCTCTTTTACAATCGCTTGGTTTATCAAAAACGAGCGTCAAAAAGCGCTATTTTCTATGTTTTGGTTGCCATGCTGGGTGTTTGCTTGATGGCGACAAAGGGAGACCTCTCTCAGTTATCTATGACTCCACTAGCCCTTATAACAGGTCTGCTGAGTGCCATGGGTGTTATGTTTAATGTTATCTTACCTCAACCTTTTGCTAAGCGCTATGGTTTTGTACCGACGGTTGGGTGGGGGATGATTTTGGCCGGTTTATTTAGCAATGTCCTCTCGCCAGTATATCAGCTTTCCTTTACTCTTGATATTTGGAGTATCTTGATTTGTCTCATTATCGCTTTCTTTGGGACGGCTTTTGCTTTTTTTATTTCCATGAAGGCTGTGTCCTTGGTTTCTCCTTTGGTGGTTTCTGTTATCAGTGCCAGTGAACCCCTCTCTTCTGCCCTTTTGAGTGTTTTGTTTTTAGGCTTGGTAGTGGATTGGTCTCTTCTTCTAGCGATGGCCCTGATTATTTTACCCATGATTTTCCTATCGATAGAAGAAGCGAAAGAAAGTAAATAAAAAGTCTTTTCTTAATTCTAAAAGTGTGCTATACTAGAATAGTCAATAAAACACGGGGAGATAGTTGTGAAGAGTGTTTTTAGGTTGTATCGGTAGGGGCTTGCTTTTACCGACAGCACGTTTTATCTCACATCCCTAAAAATCATACCTAAAAACAAACAAAAAGGCTTCAAATTTGAGGCCTTTTTTGGTAGAATAGGTATCATTAAAATGAACTAGGAGGCGCTTATGACTGCTACAAAAATGAACGCACAAGAAATTATCCAATTTATCGCCAATGCTGAAAAGAAAACCAGTGTTAAAGTAACCTTTGAGGGGGAACTTGCAACCGCTGTACCAAGCTCTGTTGTCAAACTAGGGAATGTCCTATTCGGAGACTGGAAAGATGTGGCTCCGCTTCTTGATGGCTTGGTAGAAAATCAAGACTATGTTGTTGAGCAAGATGCTCGCAATTCTGCAGTTCCTTTGCTAGATAAACGTGCTATCAACGCTCGTATCGAGCCAGGTGCGATTATCCGTGACCAAGTTGAAATTGGTGATAATGCTGTTATCATGATGGGAGCTGTTATCAATATCGGTGCTGAAATTGGCGCAGGAACTATGATTGACATGGGGGCTATCCTTGGTGGCCGCGCTATCGTTGGGAAAAACAGCCACGTTGGTGCAGGTGCCGTTCTTGCAGGTGTAATTGAGCCAGCTAGCGCTGAACCAGTCCGCGTCGGAGACAATGTTCTTATCGGAGCCAATGCAGTGGTTATCGAAGGGGTCCAAATCGGTAGTGGTTCAGTTGTCGCAGCAGGAGCTATTGTTACTCAAGATGTCCCAGAAAACGTGGTAGTAGCAGGTGTTCCAGCTCGCATTATCAAAGAAATTGATGCCCAAACTCAACAAAAAACAGCGCTAGAAGATGCGCTTCGTACCTTGTAATTGTAAATGAAAAATAGAGGCGGAACCCTTTTCCAGCCTCTTTCTGCTATATAGGAGGACAGATAGATGTTAGATTTGATTCAGACTAGACGAGATTTGCACCAGATTCCGGAGATTGGCTTGGAGGAGTTCAAGACTCAGGCTTATCTGCTGGATGTGATTGAGAAATTGACTGCGGGCAAGGATTTTGTCCAAGTTCGTACTTGGCGGACAGGAATTTTGGTCTATTTGCAGGGAAGTCAGCCAGAGCGGACCATTGGTTGGAGAACAGATATTGATGGCCTGCCTATCGTCGAACAAACAGGGCTACCTTTCGCTTCTCAGCACCAAGGTCGTATGCATGCTTGTGGTCATGATTTTCACATGACCATTGCCTTGGGCTGTCTTGAGCGAGTCCTTGAGCAGCAACCCAAGAACAATCTGCTCTTTCTGTTTCAGCCTGCTGAAGAAAATGAAGCAGGTGGTATGCTCATGTATGAGGACGGGGCTTTTGGAGATTGGCTACCAGACCAATTTTATGGTCTTCATGTTCGACCGGATCTTAAGGTTGGACAGATTGCGACCAATACTCATACACTCTTTGCAGGGACTTGCGAGGTGAAGATCCGTTTCAAAGGCAAAGGTGGACACGCAGCTTTTCCTCATGAAGCCAATGACGCTTTGGTGGCGGCTAGTTACTTTATAACCCAGGTGCAGTCAGTTGTCAGCCGCAATGTCAACCCAATCGAGGGAGCAGTGGTGACCTTTGGTCTTTTCCAAGCTGGAACAACAAACAATGTCATCACAGATACAGCCTTTCTGCATGGAACTATTCGGGCCTTGACACAGGACATGACTCTTTTGGTACAAAAGAGGGTCAAAACAGTTGCAGAAGGAGTTGCAGCTGCCTTTGATATGGAAGTCGAAGTCGAACTCAAACAAGGTGGATACCTGCCTGTCGAGAACAATCCAGTCTTGGCGCGTGAACTGATGGACTTTTTTGAAGAAAAAGAGGGAATCGAGTTGATTGATATCGAGCCTGCTATGACAGGTGAGGACTTTGGTTATCTCCTTTCAAAGGTAGATGGCGTTATGTTCTGGCTGGGTATCGATAGTCCCTACGCTCTTCATCACCCTCAGATGACTCCGAAGGAAGAGGCTCTAGCAATTGGGGTGGATGCGGTCTCTAGTTTCCTGAAAAAGAAGGCAGCAGAGTAGAGGAATTGGCTATGAAATCGGAATTACGCAAGCAAGTCTTGCAAGAAATGAAGGCTTTATCTCAAGAACAAAAACAGGCTATAGACCAAGCTTTAACCGAGCGAATTTTACAACACCCCTTTTACCAAGAAGCTAAAATCATCGCAACCTACCTCTCTTTTCCTCATGAGTTTCAAACGCAGGGATTGATTGAGCAGGCGCTGAGGGATGGCAAGAAGGTTCTAATACCAAAAACCTATCCCAAGGGGCGCATGGACTTTGTAGTCTATGATCCGCAACAACTGGTCAAAACTTCCTTTGGCTTACTGGAACCACAGGGAGATTTGGAAGTGGTGGATGTCTCTCAGATTGATTTGATTCATGTTCCAGGGCTGGCTTTTACGAGAGAGGGCTATCGGATTGGCTATGGTGGAGGTTATTATGACCGCTATCTGGAACATTTTTCTGGTCATACTTTGAGTACGGTTTATCCTTGTCAAATTCGGGATTTTATACCTGAGGACCATGATATTCCTGTTCAGGAGGTACTGATTGATGAAAGAAATCTTTGATAGGCGTTACCCTGTGACGAGTTTCTTCCTCTTAGTGACGGCCTTGGTATTTCTACTAATGTTGGTGACTACAGGTGGAAACTTTGACAGGGCAGATACCCTATTTCGATTTGGAGCCATGTACGGACCTGCCATTCGCCTCTTTCCTGAGCAGATTTGGCGTCTCTTCTCTGCCATTTTTGTCCATATTGGGTGGGAGCATTTCATTGTCAATATGCTTTCGCTTTATTATCTTGGAAGGCAGGTAGAGGAGATTTTCGGATCCAAGCAGTTTTTCTTTCTATATCTTTTATCAGGAATGATGGGCAATCTCTTTGTTTTTGAGTTTAGTCCTAAATCCATAGCGGCAGGTGCATCCACCTCTCTTTATGGTCTTTTTGCCGCGATTATCATTCTTCGCTATGCTACGCGCAATCCTTATATCCAACAGCTAGGACAGTCTTATTTGACACTTTTTGTGATTAACATTATTGGAAGTGTTCTGATTCCAGGAATCAGCCTAGCTGGCCATATCGGAGGTGCAGTTGGTGGAGCATTTCTAGCAGTTATCTTTCCAGTTAGAGGCGAAAGACGGATGTATAGCGCTAGTCAGAGACTGGTAGCGGTAGTGTTATTCGTAGGACTCTCAGTATTGCTTCTCTACAAGGGAATGGGGTTGTGACGACTAATATGTAAACTTGAATAAGAAAAAAGCTACTTAAAAAATGAGTAGCTTTTAATGTGCTTTGAAATCATTCGAAATAACACAGCTCTAAAACTTTCGAGTGCTTTTGATTAAAAGAATTTCTGTTTAGGAACCATTTGAAACAATACAGCTCTAAAACACACGGATAGCCAGCGTCCTGTCCTTAGCAGTTTTGGAACCATTCGAAACAACACAGCTCTAAAACGAGCTGACTACCTTAATGATTTTTTCAAGGGTTTTGGAACCATTCGAAACAACACAGCTCTAAAACGAGTTCGTGACAGTTACCCTCTTCTTCCATGTTTTGGAACCATTCGAAACAACACAGCTCTAAAACCCATTTCACTCAATTCGACCGGATTAATTCGTTTTGGAACCATTCGAAACAACACAGCTCTAAAACTTCAAACCAAAGTCCTAAATTAGAAATTTTGTTTTGGAACCATTCGAAACAACACAGCTCTAAAACTCAGCAAGGCTCGTGCCATAATCTTCTCTGGTTTTGGAACCATTCGAAACAACACAGCTCTAAAACTTCGTCAAAGACTGGATGAAACAGAGCAGAGTTTTGGAACCATTCGAAACAACACAGCTCTAAAACGTTTCTGCAATTGTTCAGCCGGATCATCAAGTTTTGGAACCATTCGAAACAACACAGCTCTAAAACTGTGAACGACTCTGCCTTTGATTTCTGCTCGTTTTGGAACCATTCGAAACAACACAGCTCTAAAACAACTGCCTACATAAACGAGTTAGGAAGATTGTTTTGGAACCATTCGAAACAACACAGCTCTAAAACTTACAAACCATATTGACATAGAGTCGGAACGTTTTGGAACCATTCGAAACAACACAGCTCTAAAACAACTTGTTATTGCATCACAAGCATTACGTGGTTTTGGAACCATTCGAAACAACACAGCTCTAAAACATATTATACGGAAGACTATAATACACCTTAGTTTTGGAACCATTCGAAACAACACAGCTCTAAAACTAAATGCTTGTTTACAATGTGCGTACACACGTTTTGGAACCATTCGAAACAACACAGCTCTAAAACAACTTATCAAACAAGACCAGCAACTCTCCAGTTTTGGAACCATTCGAAACAACACAGCTCTAAAACTGTGAACGACTCTGCCTTTGATTTCTGCTCGTTTTGGAACCATTCGAAACAACACAGCTCTAAAACAACTGCCTACATAAACGAGTTAGGAAGATTGTTTTGGAACCATTCGAAACAACACAGCTCTAAAACTTACAAACCATATTGACATAGAGTCGGAACGTTTTGGAACCATTCGAAACAACACAGCTCTAAAACAACTTGTTATTGCATCACAAGCATTACGTGGTTTTGGAACCATTCGAAACAACACAGCTCTAAAACATATTATACGGAAGACTATAATACACCTTAGTTTTGGAACCATTCGAAACAACACAGCTCTAAAACGCGTCTTGATCTGTAATTGTAAAAGAAACAGTTTTGGAACCATTCGAAACAACACAGCTCTAAAACACAAGACATAACACGATATCTGATTCTTTTGTTTTGGAACCATTCGAAACAACACAGCTCTAAAACGCTTGTTACGAGTTAGCTGGTTTTTATTTGGTTTTGGAACCATTCGAAACAACACAGCTCTAAAACTATGTTCCATTCTCTTTTGAAGAACAAAATGTTTTGGAACCATTCGAAACAACACAGCTCTAAAACGTCAAATCAACCTAAAAAACCTCTTTACACGTTTTGGAACCATTCGAAACAACACAGCTCTAAAACCTGATAGGAAAAACGTTTCTGGTATGTTCTGTTTTGGAACCATTCGAAACAACACAGCTCTAAAACTGCGATTGATACGATGACGATAACTCAAAGGTTTTGGAACCATTCGAAACAACACAGCTCTAAAACACCTCTGCCTCTGCATAACCTTTAGATGTTGTTTTGGAACCATTCGAAACAACACAGCTCTAAAACGCTGCAACTGATTGAGCGATTTCTGCCGCTGTTTTGGAACCATTCGAAACAACACAGCTCTAAAACCTCGTAGAAAAATTTTTCTCACGAAATTTCGTAATCGCGCCATTCGTCCCAGCCAGACTTCAGCTCGTCAGGTTCCAATTGTTACTCTTATTATACCATATTTTCAGGGTTCAAGAAATAGTCTTGATCCAATACATACTGCGGAAAATCATAGATTTGCCGAGGCTCAATAAACAAGACGGACAGTTGATTGAGTTGGATATACTCTATCAAATTTACTAACTCATCCTTTGATAGATAGGCGGATGCATTGATGAAAACAAGGAGTTTCTTTTTAGAAAGATATTTAAAAACCTGGACAATTTCTAGCATCTTTTCAAAAGGTGTATCACTCAGGGTTTCGACTTTGACACCAAGTGCATCGATTAACTCTAGAATGGTAATTTCATCATACTCTAGGTCTAACTCGTTTTCTAAACACTCAAATGCTAGCAATTCTGTAATCGTAGCAACCAGCTTTTCAATCATGGATTTGACTTCGGGCTTGTCATTGAGCTGATTTTCAAGATCTGCATGTATCAGCTTGAGCATCGCAGGTGAGTTGAGATTGTATCCTAAGACATCCGTTATCACTAGTAATTCAGCTTCTTTCAGAGCTTTTAGATTTCTATCAAACAACTTCAACTCCCCATCATCAGTATATTGGTAGAATTGCGTGACGATAGTTGAAAAGGTAAACTGGTCTTCCAACACTAAAAAAGTGGCATTTTCAATAGCTAATGGTTCATCCAGTAGTGGGAAATTAATCTTCATCTCTAGGCTCCTCTCCTAGAAAGACCAAGCGTGCATCGGAATTTGCTATGCTGGTATTTCGTTCGCCATTTAAGTAAATCATACGAGAAAACTGCTTTTCTGTAATGGTTAAGAGAGTAATGTTCCCCTTTTTAGGGTTATGGGTCTTGAGTCGCTCAATCATGGCGTTATTAGCAGAGTTGTTGAGCAAGAGTTTGCTATAGATGGAGAATTGGTGCATGATAAATCCCTCATCTATGAGGAACTTCCGAAATTTCCGATAGGCCTTGCGTTCCTCTACGGTATCAACTGGCATATCAAACATTAAAATCATACGCATATATCGATAATTCATATCCTAAACTCAGGAACTCCTTTCTCGGGTTGATTGAGAGCTTGGATGACTTTCTTAGTATAGTCACTGATGATATTGGACAGGTACATATCTTTACCATTGTAGTGGAAGGTGTCTGAGAAAATAGTAAAAAGTTCTCGTTTGATTTTGATAAAAGAACTGTTTCGATTTTCATAGACAATTCTGTCAATAATCGGACGGAAAGGCTCCATAATATCACTGGCTAGGTTGAATTGATTGAACTGATTGGCATGTTTCAAGCCAAACTGAGTCATACAGCCAGACAAAACAATCTCACGCGCAAACATACTCAAAATCAAAGTGTAGCCATAGTCTAAGGCAGCATTAACATCACTATCTTGCTCACGATTAAAATCATTTCCAAACAAGGTGTTGAAATAAATACGAGCTGCGTGTCCCTCACGGTTACTAGGATCAAACAAATCCAATCCATGATAGAGATCGATGACGGACTGGCTCTTTTCCAGAAAACCACAACTCCCCAGATAAAAAGCTTGATTGAGAATTTTTTGTGCAATGATGGTTGTCCATATTTCCGCCTTTACATCTTCATTCCAAGCAATTTGACGAGAGAGTTGCAAACTGGAATCATGACGACCGTAGTAAGGCATTAAATATGCTGTTGGTAAGCGTTTATCATCACAAAAGATGACCAGAATATTTTCATCCACCAAGCGCTTTATCAGCATAGTGGAGAGAACAATATCTGTCGTCTCCAAAAGCAGGATGTCCACCTCGGACAGGTGAATTAACTCTGTTCGAGAGGCATCTTTAAAAATCAAGTGGTTATTCTTGTAGGAGAGTTTAGAGTGCGTATTGACTACAATAGTTCTCCATCCCATTAGTCTTCTCCTAATTTGCTTAAGTCAATCCGAGTCTCGTAGAGACCAGTGATGGATTGGTGGATGAGGGTGGCGTTGAGGAGTGAAGAAGGTGTATAGTCTCTGTATCGTGGAATTTTTACTCCCAAGAACTCGAAGTCAGAAGCACTTCCTTGTGAAGTTAACTCGAATAAGCCAGCATTTTTACTATTTCTTGGACCAATGAAACTGAAACATAACTTTTCGATATCAACTGTTTCCCAATCAATAAATGCTTGTCTGATTCTTTCTCCATTTTTTAATGCGCCTACATATTTATCGTTAAAATCAAGTACAGATTCTAAAAGTTTAGCAAAATCATTTCGATGTTTCTCAACATACTCTAAGTGTTCTGGTTCAAGTGTTTTATTAATATTCTTAGCATGATACAAAAGAGTTGTATACTTTTCGGAGATGACCAATTCATTACCTTTATGAATTTCTCCTCGTTTATTGTTTGTCGATAGAATACTTGCTAGTCTTCTTCTTGTACCATCAGGAAACTCAAACAAACTATATTTAGGTAAAGTAATAGTTGATAGAATTTTTATGTATCCTTTTTCAAGAAGATAGTTTTCTTTGTTCTTTTCAAAATTTATTTTATCTAAAATAGAGATACCTTGAAATTCAAGGACTGTCTTTTGTTGTTTTTTCGCTCCTTTTTCAATAATAGCTTTAACTAAGACCGCGTATGAGTTAGAAATACCAGCGTAACCACCGTATTTTCGTGGGTCAAGCCCTTGTTTAATTGGGACAAGATTTTCTTTACTATCTTCTGAAGGTTTAGGAGATGGATTAGAATTGAACAATCCTCTAGGTTTACCTCTATCTAGACCATGTGTTTGAATCTCTGTCTTCTTCACAATATTCACCTGCGGAAGTGAAAGAACTTTTTTAATTGTAGCGAAATCTTTTTCTTTATTCCAAGCGATTTCTCCAGTATCCTTAGAGTATTCGATATTCTCTCGTTTTACGATGGTTCCGTCTGCGTAATGCACCTCTTCTTTAAAGAAGTTCAACAAGTTTGAGTAGAAGAAATACTTTTCAGTTGCTTTTTCAACATCTTTAGGATCTTTGGATCTTGAGATGTAGCGCTTAAGATCGTACTTTTGATAGTCACCATAGACGAATTCAGGCTCTAGTTTAGGATATTTCTTAAGGATAGCCTTAGCCACTACTGCATTTAAGTAGGCATCATGTGCATGGTGGTAGTCATTGATTTCCCGCACCTTATATAACTTAAATTCTTTACGGAAGTTGGAAACTAGATTGGATTTCAAAGTGATAATTTTGACGTTACGGTTCTTCTTATCCTTCTCAGTCACTTCTGTATTAAAACGGGCATCCAAAATCTGGGCAACATGTTTTGTGATTTGCCGTGTTTCAACTAGTTGGCGTCTGATAAAGCCAACTTTATCTCGCTCATCTAGCCCACCACGTTCAGCCTTGGTTAAATTATTAAATTTACGTTCTGAAATCAATTTGGAATCCAGTAATTGTTGCCAAAAAGCTTTTCTTTTTTGAACAACCTCTAAACTTGGAACATTATCAGATTTACCACGATTATCCTTTGAACTAGTCAAGACACGGTTGTCTAGAGAATCATCTTTTATAAAAGCCTGTGGGACGATATGGTCAATGTCATAGCTACTTAGTTGGTTGATGTCAAGAGGTTCCCCAGTGTACATATCCTTCCCATTTTGGAGATAGTAAAGGAAGAGACGGTCGTTTTGAAGTTGAATATTATCTGTTGGATATTCTTTTAATATATTTGAATCAAGTCCAGGTGCTAAATTTTTTAGTGCATCTTCAATGCGTTTATATCTTTGTTGGGAATTCTTTTTCCCTCTGGCAGTTGTCTGATTTTCTCGTGCCATCTCAATCACAATGGACTCGGGAGTGTGGCCCATAATCTTGACAAGTTCATCAACAATCTTGATACTTTGTAAAATTCCTTTTTTGATAGCAGGACTACCTGGGAGTTCATGGACAATTTGCTTCACATCGTTTGTCCTACCAACCACTTGTGCTTTTTGAATAATGTCTTTGAAGGAAAGCCCGTCATCATTGATTAACTGCATAAAATTACGATTGCTGTAGCCGTCATCAATCAAGTAGTCAAGAATTGTTTTACCAGTTTTTTTATCACAGATACCGTTGATTAGCTTAGCAGAGAGTTTTCCCCAACCAGTATAATGTCGACGAATCAGTGCTTTAATCACTTTTTCATCAAAGAGAGAGTCATATTGAGCAAGACGTTGCTTGATCATCTCACGATCTTCAAAGATAGTGAGCGTGTGGATGATATTTTCAAGAGTTGCTTCATTTTCAGCATCATCCATAAACGCTTTATCCTTGATTATTTTAAGTAAATCATGATAAGTAGAAAGACTAGCGTTAAATTGTTTTTCAATTCCTTTTAGTTCGATTCCATCGTAGCCATCAACATTGTGTAGGTACTGAGTGATGTCTTTTTCAGTTACTTTTCTTTTCTCTTTGAATAATTGATTGACAATTTGCTTCTTTTGCCCACTATCAAGGAATTGATAGTCTCTCAATCCCTCTGCAATAAATTTTACTTTTGTTAATTCATTGTAGACAGCAAATGTTTCATACAAGAGACTATGCTTGGGCAAAACTTTTTCCTCTGGCAGATACAAGTCATAGTTAGTCATCTTATTGATGAAGTCTTCCGCAGAGCTTGCTTGATCAACAATTTCTTCAAAATTCCAAGGTCGGATTGCTTGGTCAGAATTTCGAGTAAGCCAAGCAAAATCACCATTGCCACGAGCCAATGGACCAACATAGTATGGAATACGGAACGTTAAGATTTTCTTTATCTTTTCTTTATTTTCTTGCAGAAATGGATAATGTTCTCCTTGCCGACGGATAATGGCATTCATTTCTTGAAGATGAATTTGATGAGGGATAGAACCATTATCAAAGGTCCGTTGTTTTTTCAAGAAATCTTCACGTTCAATTTTATCAAGGAAATAATCTGATCCTTCAAATTTAGAGAGAAGATTTTTGATGTACTTGTAAAATGCTTCTTGAGTGGTTTTGCCATTGATATACCCAGCATACCCATCTTTAGATTGGTCAGAGAAAACTTCATCATATTTTTCTTGAAGATTGTTTTGGATGAATTGTTTTAGAGCCGCTAAGTCTTTTTGGTGGTTTTCATAGCGCTCAATCATAGATGCTGATAGTGGAGCCTTGGTTGAAGGATCTGTGACAGTCAAAATTCCTGATAGAAGAATAGCATCATAGAGTTTTTTAGCGGCCACGAAAAGCTCTGCAAAACCATCTCCAATTTGTCCGAGTAAGTTTTCCAAATCATCATCGTAGGTATCCTTAGAGAATTGTAGCGGAGCTTTTTCTTCCAAGTCAAAATGTTTTTTAAACTCAGCTTGATTTCCTACAATTAACTTGAGAAATTCCGAAAATAAACCAGTGGATTTTTCATCAGGAAAGAGTTTTAGAACGCGTTCTCTCTTTGCAGATTTACTAATTTTATCAGTAAAAATTGCTTCTACTTGTGCGTTTTGTCCACTAAGTGAACTTCCTTCAAAGGTGTTGTCGTAAATGCTTATAAACTCGTTAAAGATTTTTTGGATATCATTGTTTTTAATATCGAAAGATTCTTCATATAAAAAATGTCCGCGGTATTTAATCATATGAGCTAATGCTAGATAGATTAAGCGCAAGTCAGCTTTTTCTTTTGAGTCCGCCAGCTGTTTCCTCAAATGATAGATAGTTGGGAAATTCTTATGATATTCTTTTTCTTCTGCTAAGGTAGCAAAAATAGGATATTTACTTCCTCTTTTATCCTCAGGAACTAAAAAGGAGTCATCTAATCGATGAAAGAAACTACTATCCACCTTGCTTATTTCCGGAGAAAAGATTTCTTGAAGATAGCGAAGACGATTTTTTCGACGTGTATAGCGACGGCGCGCGGTTCGTTTTAGACGTCTATCTTCAGCAGTAGTTCCTTCATCAAATAATAAAGCTCCAATTAGATTTTTCTTGATAAAGTGTTTATCAGTATTGCCTAGAACTTTCATCTTTTTTGATGGCACCTTATAGTCATCCGTAATGACGGCCCATCCGACGCTGTTTGTTCCGATATCAAGTCCGATAGAGTAATTGTTATTGTTCATATGGTTATAAACCTCCTTTGTATTAAATTATAATTTTTTAAAAAATTACAAAATGAGAGCTTTGATTAAATCAACGCAACCTTTCATAAACTTTACTACTTCAGATAGGATAGCTAAATTATCTTTAGTAAATTTGAACTTTTTCAAAATAATCTCCTTAAAATACAACTATAAATAGATTATAGCATTTCTAATGATAATTTCAATAAAACGAATGATATATTTGTGGAAATTTGTTAGAATTAGTAAGGGGTTGTATTTTAGTTTTAGAACTGTATTGTTTCAAATAATAATAAACTAGCTTTTTGCTTTATCTGTAAAATAATTTACATTTCACTTGATAATATTTGATGAGTATAGTACAATAAAATCGTTGGAACTATTCGAAACAACACAGCAAGTTAAAATAAGGCTTTGTCCGTATACAACTTGAAAAAGTGCGCACCGATTCGGTGCTTTTTTGTTTTACTATACTAATTTATTGTACTCTTATTTTAATGAAAAAACAAATACAAGTATAGCGTTTTCATTAGTTTTTATGAAATAGGTAGATTCAAGTAGAGAATTTACTTAATTTATGTGTGGCTAATCTGGATATATAAAGAAGAACTAGGATAATTAAGCATCCTAGTTCTTCTTTATATAATATAGATGATTTTGTTATTCCTTCTCAGCCAATTCTTTTCCAAGTTGGATGATGTAATCTTTCAAATCATCCTTGACTTGTGGATGTTTGAGGGCGTAGTCAATAGATGTTTTCATAAAGCCAAACTTATCCCCAACGTCGTAACGAGCTCCTGTAAATTCACGGGCGAAAACACGCTGTGTTTTATTAAGCGTATCGATTGCATCGGTAAGCTGGATTTCATTTCCAGCACCAGGTGCTTGATTTTCTAAGATATCAAAAATTTCTGGTGTGAGAAGATAGCGTCCGATGATTGCCAAATCACTTGGAGCATCTTCGGGAGCTGGTTTTTCAACGAAGGTTTCGACACTATAGAGACCGTTGATTCCTTCTCCTTGAGGAGCAATGACTCCATATGATGAAACGTCTTCATGTGGTACGGGCATGACAGCAATGGTTGATGCGTGTGTTTTTTCGTAATCATTCATCAGTTGTTTTGTCAAAGGAACGGCCTTTTCCTCTGTGATGTCCATAAGGTCATCACCTAGCATAACAACGAAAGGTTCATTCCCAACAAATGCTTTAGCTTGTAAGACAGCGTCTCCGAGGCCACGAGGATGACTTTGACGAATAAAGTGAAGGCGAATGCCAGTTGTTTCGTCTACCAATTTTAGCAAGTCGTGTTTGCCTTTTTCTTTGAGGTTGTATTCAAGCTCAAAGTTTGAGTCAAAGTGATCCTCAATAGAACGTTTTGATTTACCAGTGACAACGAGGATATCTTCGATACCTGATTCAAGAGCTTCTTCTACGATAAACTGGATAGTTGGCTTGTCTACAATTGGTAACATTTCTTTAGCAAGTGCCTTGGTTGCTGGTAAAAATCGAGTCCCGAGTCCAGCGGCAGGGATGACTGCTTTTCTAACTTTCAGTGCCATAATAATCCTTTCTATAGAGGGTTAAGACCACTCATTTTCTGCTTTAAATTCATTGTTCATGATGTCATAAATGGCATCTTTGATATTGGTTCCGTGGTAAATAACTTGGTAAATGGCCTGTGTAATTGGCATATAAACTCCAAGTTCTTGCGCTAGCTCATAGGCTGCTCGAGTTGTTGAAATTCCTTCAATCACCATGCCCATATTGGCTTCGATATCAGCTAGGGATTCTCCACGACCAAGGGCGTCTCCAGCTCTCCAGTTACGAGAGTGGATGGAGGTTCCCGTTACGATCAAATCTCCCACACCAGACAAGCCACTATAGGTCAATGGACTGGCACCGAGTGCTACCCCTAGGCGGGTAATTTCTGCCAAGCCTCGAGCGATGATGGCGGCTTTAGCATTGTCACCAAATCCCAGACCATGTAAAGCTCCGGCACCGACAGCAATAATATTTTTAAGAGCACCAGCAGTTTCGACTCCAATAACATCCGTATTGGTATAAAGTCGGAAGTAGTGATTACTAAAGAGTTCTTGAACGTATTGAGCTGTTTGTAAATCTTTAGAAGCAGCTGTGATTAAAGTTAGGTCACGCACAATGGTCTCTTCTGCATGGCTAGGACCTGAGACAACGACGATATCACTGCGGAGCTGTTCAGGAATTTCTTCTTCAAGGATGGTTGATAATCGTTTATGGCTATCGGGTTCTAATCCCTTTGATGCGTGCATGATGATAGCCTTATGGTCCAGGGTTTGTGCAACTTGTTGGGCAACAAGTCGTGTTACTTTTGTTGGGACAACAAACAAAATCGCATCCACATCCTTCAATGCTTCTGCTAAGTCAGTGTAGGCAATAATTTTTTCATCTAAAACGACATCTTTAAAGTAGTGTTTATTAGTATGGTGTGTATTAATTTCATTGATTTGTTCGGGAATATTTCCCCAAATACGTACCTCGTGTCCATTGTCATTTAAGACTTGTGAAAGGGCAGTTCCCCAAGAACCAGGCCCCAAGACGGCGACGGTTTGTTTTTTCATGTTTTCCTCCCTGATAGAGTTCTCTCTTTTATTTTATCACATTATAGGGGATTTTGCACTTGCATTGCTGGGGGAGTGGTGGCTTTATTGTTTGAAGAATACACAAAAACCGAGCCTAAGTATAAAACCCTTAGTCTCGGTTTTGATATTTCTTAAAGAATAGCTAGGTTTATTTCAATTGATCTGTAGTGTCTTTTGATAATAACATTCCTAGATGATAAGTTTTATTGATGTAAGCAATGACATCATTGATATTTTCAGTCGTGTGAATTTTCTCTTTGATGTCAGCCCTAAATGTTTCATCCTTCAAAAGTTGTTCTTGGTAGAGCCTTTGAAGTCTCTCCTTCTCGTACTTATTGAGCAGAAAAAGGAACACCAAGCTAATCACAACGAGGACATAAGCATATTGGCTCATAGGAAATCTCCTTGTATGATAAAGAAGTAGTAGTGAGTAAATCGAATTAGTCAATTCAAAATAGCAGAATCAGTCAGCAAAACTTGATAAGATTTTTGGATAGAGCTCTAAACCAAAGTCCCGATAGGCTTTAGTGTTAGTTACTTAGATTGCTTTACAATCAAGTAATTAAAAGATTACGACATTCACCTAACCAAATCGATATTATTGGGTTAGGTGAATTAGTGAAGCGTTTAGGTAAGTATCTCTGGTTACGACGTAAAGAAACATAAATCGATAATATTTATGTTTCTTTACTAGTGAAGCAGTTAGCTAGTCCGCATATAAGCGGCTAGCGTCTAACAATTAGGAACTTTAGTTCCAATTGTTAGTACTGAATCACATCTTCTCTGGCGCTTCTACTCCAAGCAAGCGAAGGGCTTCTTTGAGAACGACTGCGGTTGCGTAGCTAAGGGCTAGACGGCTATCGCGTTCTGGGCTTTCATCCAAGATACGTGTATGTGCATAGTACTTGTTGAAGGCTTGAGCTAGACTAATTGCAAATTTAGCAATGATAGAAGGTTCAAAGTTATCTGCCGCACGGTTGATAATACGTGGGAAGTCTTGGATGAGTTTAATGATTTCCCAGCTTTCAGCATCATTCAAGCTATATTTCTCCGCTGTTTCAGGTTTGAAATCGGCTTTGCGTAAGATAGATTGGATACGAGCGTAGGCATATTGAACGTAAGGTCCAGTTTCCCCCTCGAAGGATACCATAGCTTCTAGATCGAAATCGTATCCATTTGTACGGTCGGTCTTGAGGTCATAGAATTTAATGGCTCCGACCCCAACAGCATGGGCTACTTGGTCTTTGTTTTCAAGTTCAGGATTTTTAGCCTCGATTTGGGCCTTGGCACGACTAATAGCCTCTGCAATAGTAGGCTCTAGCAGGATGACATTCCCTTTACGAGTAGAAAGTTTTTTCCCTTCTTTTGTAACCAAACCACAAGGAACGTGAGTAATGTCGTCACTCCAGTCGTAGCCCATCTCTTTCAAGACAGCTTTGAGCTGCTTAAAGTGGGCAGATTGCTCTTGACCAACGACGTAGATAGATTTGGCAAATTGGTATTCATTTTTACGGTAAAGAGCTGCAGCCAAGTCACGTGTGATATAGAGAGTTGCACCATCAGATTTTTTGATAAGGGCTGGATGTTCAATTCCATATTTCTTAAGATTCACAACTTGGGCACCTTCTGATTCAACAAGAAGGCCTTTTTCAGAAAGGATGTCTACAACTGCATCCATCTTATCGTTGTAGAAGGCTTCTCCGTTATAGCTGTCAAAGTCAACCTTCAGTTCATTATAAAGGCGGTTAAATTCTACCAAACTTTCATCACGGAACCATTGCCAAAGAGCGAGAGCTTCCTCATCTCCATTTTCCAGTTTACGGAACCATTCGCGTGCTTCTTCATCCAAGCTAGGGTCGTTTTCAGCTTCAGAATTGATGCGGACATAGAGTTTAAGAAGTTCATCGATTGGATGAGCTTTTACAGCTTCTTCGTCACCCCATTTTTTGTAGGCAACAATCAGCATCCCAAACTGTTTACCCCAGTCTCCCAAGTGGTTGACTTTGACAGTTTGATAACCGATTTTTTTGAAAATATGTGACAAGCTATCTCCGATAACAGTTGAGCGCAGGTGACCGATAGAAAATGGTTTAGCGATATTGGGACTAGACATGTCGATCACAACATTTTCTTGTTTACCAATATGTTGGTCAGCATAGTGTTCTTTTTCAGTGATAACAGTTTGCAATACTTGAGCAGAAATGGCAGATTTATCAAGGAAAAAATTGACGTAAGGTCCTGTTGCAACAACCTTTTCAAAGGCTTGGCTGTCAATCTTTTCAGCCAGTTCAGCAGCAATCATTTGTGGCGCTTTACGTTCGACTTTTGCAAGAGAAAAAGCAGGGAAAGCGATGTCTCCCATTTCTGAGTTTTTAGGGGTTTCCAGTAAATTTAAAATAGCCTCTTGGTCCAGGCTATCAATAACGCTAGACAACTCGCTAGCAATCAATTCTTTTGTATTCATTAAGAGCTCCTTTTTGGACTTTTCTACTATTTTATCACAATTTTAAAGAAAGAAGAAAAAATTTTTGAAATCTCCTATTTTTTTGGTATAATATAGTTATAAAATTAGTTATAAATATTCACATAAGAGGATTTTATGAGAAAAAGAGATCGTCATCAGTTAATAAAAAAAATGATTACTGAGGAGAAATTAAGTACACAAAAAGAAATTCAAGATCGGTTGGAGGCGCACAATGTCTTTGTGACTCAGACCACCTTGTCTCGTGATTTGCGTGAAATCGGCTTGACCAAGGTCAAGAAAAATGATATGGTGTATTATGTACTAGCAAATGAGACAGAAAAGATTGATTTGGTGGAATTTTTGTCTCATCATTTAGAAGGTGTTGCAAGAGCAGAGTTTACCTTGGTACTTCATACCAAATTGGGAGAAGCCTCTGTTTTGGCAAATATTGTAGATGCAAACAAGGATGAATGGATTTTAGGAACAGTTGCTGGTGCCAATACCTTATTGGTCATTTGTCGGGACCAGCACGTTGCCAAACTCATGGAAGATCGTTTGCTAGATTTGATGAAAGATAAGTAAGGTCTTGGGAGTTGCTCTCAAGACTTATTTTTGACAAGGAGAGACGGAAAATGGCGATAGAAAAGCTATCACCCGGCATGCAACAGTATGTGGATATTAAAAAGCAATATCCAGATGCTTTTTTGCTCTTTCGGATGGGTGATTTTTATGAATTATTTTATGAGGATGCGGTCAATGCTGCGCAGATTCTGGAAATTTCCTTAACGAGTCGCAACAAGAATGCCGACAATCCGATTCCTATGGCGGGTGTTCCCTATCATTCTGCTCAACAGTATATCGATGTCTTGATTGAGCAGGGCTATAAGGTGGCTATCGCAGAGCAGATGGAAGATCCTAAGCAAGCTGTTGGGGTTGTGAAACGAGAGGTTGTTCAGGTCATTACGCCAGGGACAGTGGTTGATAGCAGTAAGCCGGATAGTCAGAACAACTTCTTGGTTGCCATAGACCGTGATGGCAATCAATTTGGCTTAGCTTATATGGACTTGGTGACGGGTGATTTTTATGTGACAGGTCTTTTGGATTTTACGCTGGTTTGTGGAGAAATCCGCAATCTCAAGGCGCGCGAAGTGGTGTTGGGTTATGACTTGTCTGAGGAAGAAGAACAAATCCTCAGTCGCCAGATGAATCTGGTGCTTTCCTATGAAAAAGAAGGCTTTGAAGACCTTCATTTACTGGATTCACGATTGGCAACTGTGGAGCAAGCAGCCTCTAGTAAGCTGCTCCAGTATGTTCATCGGACTCAGATGAGGGAGTTGAACCACCTCAAACCTGTGATCCGCTATGAAATCAAGGATTTCTTGCAGATGGATTATGCGACCAAGGCTAGTCTGGATTTGGTTGAGAATGCCCGTTCAGGCAAGAAGCAGGGCAGTCTTTTCTGGCTTTTGGATGAAACCAAAACGGCTATGGGGATGCGCCTCTTGCGTTCTTGGATTCATCGCCCCTTGATTGATAAGGAGCGAATCGTCCAGCGTCAAGAGGTGGTACAGGTCTTTCTCGACCACTTCTTTGAGCGCAGTGATTTGACAGACAGTCTCAAAGGTGTTTATGATATCGAACGCTTAGCTAGTCGGGTTTCTTTTGGCAAGACCAATCCAAAGGACCTCTTGCAGCTGGCGACTACCTTGTCCAGTGTGCCAAGAATTCGTGCGATTTTAGAAGGGATGGAGCAACCTTCTCTGGCTTATCTTATCGAACAATTAGATGGAATCCCTGAGTTGGAGAGCTTGATTAGCGCTGCCATTGCTCCTGAAGCTCCTCATGTGATTACAGATGGGGGGATTATCCGGACGGGGTTTGATGAGACTTTGGATAAATACCGCCGAGTGCTCAGAGAAGGGACTAGCTGGATTGCTGAGATTGAGGCCAAGGAGCGAGAAAATTCTGGTATCAGCACGCTTAAGATTGACTACAATAAAAAGGATGGCTACTATTTCCATGTGACCAATTCGCAACTGGGAAATGTGCCAGCCCACTTTTTCCGCAAGGCAACGCTGAAAAACTCAGAACGTTTTGGAACCGAAGAATTAGCCCGTATCGAGGGAGATATGCTGGAGGCGCGTGAGAAGTCAGCTAACCTAGAGTATGAAATTTTTATGCGCATTCGTGAAGAGGTCAGCAAGTACATCCAACGTTTACAAGCTCTAGCCCAAGGAATTGCGACAGTTGATGTCTTACAGAGTCTAGCAGTTGTGGCTGAAACCCAGCATTTGATTCGACCTGAATTCGGAGATGATTCGCGGATTGATATCCAGAAAGGGCGCCATGCTGTCGTTGAAAAGGTGATGGGAGCTCAGACCTATATTCCCAATACGATTCAGATGGTAGAAGATACCAGTATTCAACTGATTACAGGGCCCAACATGAGCGGGAAGTCAACCTATATGCGTCAGTTAGCCATGACGGCAGTTATGACTCAGTTGGGTTCTTATGTGCCAGCAGAAAGCGCCCATTTACCGATTTTTGATGCGATTTTTACTCGTATCGGAGCAGCAGATGACTTGGTTTCAGGTCAATCAACCTTTATGGTAGAGATGATGGAGGCCAACAATGCCATTTCGCATGCGACCAAAAATTCCTTGATTCTTTTTGATGAGTTAGGTCGTGGAACTGCAACTTATGACGGGATGGCTCTTGCTCAGTCCATCATCGAATACATCCATGAGCACATCGGAGCCAAGACACTCTTTGCGACCCACTACCATGAGTTGACCAGTCTGGAGTCCAGTTTGGAGCACTTGGTCAATGTCCATGTGGCAACCTTGGAGCAGGATGGGCAGGTCACCTTTCTTCATAAGATTGAACCAGGGCCAGCTGACAAATCCTACGGTATCCATGTTGCCAAGATTGCTGGCTTGCCAGCAGACCTTCTAGCAAGGGCGGATAAGATATTGACGCAGCTAGAGAGTCAAGGGCAAGAGAGTCCTGCTCCAATGAGGCAAACAAGTGCTGTCACAGAACAGATTTCACTCTTTGACGCGCCAGCAGAGCATCCTATTCTAGCAGAATTAGCTAAACTGGATGTTTACAATATGACACCTATGCAGGCCATGAATGTCTTGGTCGAGTTAAAACAAAAATTATAAAGCCAAGAATGACTAGTCATTCTAGCTATATCAAGGAGACTTCTTTGACAATCCCCCACTTTTTTGCTAGAATAACATCACACAAACAGAATGAGAAGGAGCTGACGCATTGTCGCTCCCTTTTGTCTATTTTTTTAAGGAGAAAATATGCTGATTCAGAAAGTAAAAACCTACAAGTGGCAGGCCTTGGCTTCGCTCCTGATGACAGGCTTGATGGTTGCTAGTTCACTTTTGCAACCGCGTTATTTGCAGGAAGTGTTAGACGCCCTCCTTGCTGGGAAATATGAAGCTATTTATAGTATCGGGGCTTGGTTGATTGGTGTAGCCCTGGTCGGTCTGGTTGCTGGTGGGCTCAATGTTGTCCTCGCAGCCTATATTGCTCAAGGAGTTTCATCCGACCTTCGAGAGGATGCCTTCCGTAAAATCCAAACCTTTTCTTATGCCAATATTGAACAATTTAATGCGGGAAATTTAGTCGTTCGTATGACAAATGATATCAACCAGATTCAGAACGTCGTCATGATGACCTTCCAAATTCTTTTCAGGCTTCCCCTCTTGTTCATCGGTTCGTTTATCCTGGCGATTCAAACTCTTCCTTCGCTGTGGTGGGTAATTGTTCTTATGGTAGTCTTGATTTTTGGTTTGACTGCTGTCATGATGGGAATGATGGGTCCTCGTTTTGCCAAGTTTCAAACCCTGCTTGAACGCATCAATGCTATCGCTAAGGAAAATCTGCGCGGTGTTCGTGTGGTTAAGTCTTTTGTCCAAGAAAAAGAGCAGTTTGCTAAGTTTACAGAAGTTTCAGACGAGCTTCTTGGTCAAAATCTTTACATTGGTTATGCCTTTTCAGTAGTGGAACCTTTCATGATGTTGGTCGGTTACGGGGCGGTCTTCCTCTCTATTTGGCTAGTTGCAGGAATGGTTCAGTCGGATCCGTCTGTTGTTGGTTCCATTGCTTCCTTTGTCAATTACCTAAGCCAGATTATCTTTACCATTGTCATGGTTGGTTTTTTGGGAAATTCTGTCAGTCGTGCTATGATTTCCATGCGTCGTATTCGAGAAATTCTTGACGCAGAGCCAGCTATGACCTTCAAGGATATCCAAGATGAAGAGTTGGTTGGAAGCCTTAGCTTTGAAAATGTAACCTTTACCTATCCAATGGACAAGGAACCGATGCTGAAAGATGTGAGCTTTACTATAGAACCTGGACAAATGGTTGGTGTAGTTGGAGCGACTGGTGCAGGAAAATCAACCTTGGCTCAATTGATTCCACGTCTCTTTGACCCACAGGAGGGTGCTATCAAAATCGGAGGCAAGGATATTCGAGAAGTGAGTGAAGGAACCCTGCGCAAAACTGTTTCTATCGTTCTTCAGCGTGCCATTCTCTTTAGTGGAACGATTGCAGATAACTTGAGACAGGGTAAGGGAGATGCCACTCTATTTGAAATGGAGCGTGCAGCCAATATTGCTCAGGCTAGCGAATTCATTCATCGTATGGAGAAAACCTTTGAAAGTCCAGTTGAGGAACGGGGAACCAACTTCTCAGGTGGGCAAAAGCAAAGGATGTCGATTGCGCGTGGGATTGTCAGCAATCCACGTATTCTGATTTTTGATGATTCGACCTCGGCCCTAGATGCTAAGTCAGAGCGCCTAGTGCAAGAAGCCTTGAATAAGGATTTGAAGGGAACAACAACCATTATCATCGCGCAAAAGATTAGCTCGGTTGTTCATGCAGACAAAATCTTGGTTCTAGATCAGGGACGATTGATTGGTCAAGGGACACATGCAGACTTGGTTGCCAACAATGCTGTTTATCGTGAAATCTATGAAACACAAAAAGGAAAGGAGGAGTGACATGAAAACAGTTCAATTTTTCTGGCATTACTTTAAGGTCTACAAGTTCTCATTTGTGGTTGTTATCTTGATGCTGGTTCTATCAACTCTTGCCCAAGCCCTCTTTCCGGTCTTTTCTGGACAAGCGGTAACAGAGCTAGCCAATTTAGTTCAAGCTTATCAAGATGGCAATCCAGAACTTGTTTGGCAAAGCCTATCAGGAATTATGGTCAATCTTGGCCTGCTAGTTTTGGTTCTCTTTATCTCCAGTGTCATATACATGTGTCTCATGACGCGCGTGATTGCAGAGTCGACTAACGAGATGCGCAAAGGCCTCTTTGGTAAGCTTGCTCGGTTAACGGTTTCTTTCTTTGACCGCCGACAAGATGGCGATATCCTGTCTCGTTTTACTAGTGATTTGGATAATATCCTCCAAGCCTTTAATGAAAGTCTGGTTCAGGTCATGAGCAATATTGTTTTATACATTGGTCTGATTCTTGTCATGTTTTCGAGAAATGTGACGCTGGCCCTCATCACCATCGCCAGCACACCAGTAGCCTTCCTTATGCTAATTTTCATCGTGAAAATGGCACGTAAATACACCAACCTCCAGCAAAAAGAAGTAGGGAAACTCAACGCCTATATGGATGAGAGTATTTCAGGACAAAAAGCTGTAATTGTGCAAGGCATTCAAGAGGATATGATGGCAGGATTTCTTGAACAAAATGAGCGCGTGCGCAAGGCGACCTTTAAAGGAAGAATGTTCTCAGGGATTCTGTTTCCTGTCATGAATGGGATGAGTTTGGTTAACACAGCCATCGTCATCTTTGCGGGTTCAGCTGTACTTTTAAATGATAAGACTATTGAAACAAGTACAGCCCTAGGTTTGATTGTTATGTTTGCCCAATTTTCTCAGCAATACTACCAGCCTATTATCCAAGTTGCAGCTAGTTGGGGAAGCCTTCAGTTGGCCTTTACAGGGGCTGAACGGATTCAGGAAATGTTTGATGCGGAGGAGGAAATCCGACCTGAAAAGGCTCCAACCTTCACTCACTTGCAAGAAGGTGTTGAAATTCGTCATATCGATTTCTCATATCTGCCTGATAAACCTATTTTGAAAGATGTCAGCATTTCTGCCCCGAAAGGCCAGATGACAGCAGTTGTTGGTCCGACGGGTTCAGGAAAAACCACTATTATGAATCTCATCAATCGCTTTTATGATGTTGATGCTGGCGGTATTTATTTTGACGGAAAAGACATTCGTGACTATGATTTAGATAGTCTCAGAAGCAAGGTGGGGATTGTCTTGCAAGATTCGGTCTTATTTAGCGGAACCATTCGAGACAATATCCGTTTTGGTGTGCCAGATGCAAGTCAGGAAATGGTTGAGGCAGCAGCCAAAGCAACCCATATTCATGACTATATCGAAAGCTTACCTGATAAATACGATACGCTTATCGATGATGATCAGAGCATCTTCTCAACAGGGCAGAAACAATTGATTTCCATCGCTCGAACGCTGATGACGGATCCAGAAGTTCTCATTTTAGATGAAGCCACTTCAAACGTAGATACGGTGACAGAAAGCAAGATTCAGCATGCCATGGAGGCGGTTGTAGCAGGTAGAACCAGTTTCGTCATTGCCCATCGCTTGAAAACCATTCTCAATGCAGATCAGATTATTGTCCTTAAAGATGGAGAAGTCATTGAACGTGGTAATCACCATGAACTCCTGAAACTAGGTGGATTTTATTCAGAACTCTATCACAATCAATTTGTTTTTGAATAAGAAAGAAGTTGTCCTCTTGGGCAGCTTTTTCTTGTCCATAAAAAATATTTATTACGGCCTTTAAAAAACATATTAGACGAAAGTCATTTTGAGTGATATGATAGGACTATCGTTATACTCAATGAAAATCAAAGAGCAAACTAGGAAACTAGCCGCAGGTTGCTCAAAGCACTGCTTTGAGGTTGTGGATAGAACTGACGAAGTCAGTAACCATACCTACGGTAAGGCGACGCTGACGTGGTTTGAAGAGATTTTCGAAGAGTATTAACATTTGAAAGGAGAGGCATTATGGCTAGAACGGTTGTAGGAGTTGCTGCAAATCTATGTCCCGTAGATGCAGAAGGCAAAAACATTCATTCATCTGTATCTTGTAGATTCGCAGAGAGCATTCGTCAAGTCGGTGGTCTCCCTTTAGTCATTCCTGTCGGTGATGAGTCAGTTGTACGTGATTATGTGGAAATGATTGATAAACTCATTTTGACAGGCGGCCAAAATGTCCATCCTCAATTTTATGGAGAGAAAAAGACCATCGAGAGCGATGACTATAATCTGGTCCGTGATGAATTTGAACTGGCACTCTTGAAGGAAGCGCTCCGTCAGAATAAACCAATTATGGCAATCTGTCGCGGTGTCCAACTTGTCAATGTTGCCTTTGGCGGAACCCTCAATCAAGAAATTGAAGGTCACTGGCAAGGACTACCTTTCGGAACATCTCACTCTATTAAGACAGTAGAAGGAAGCGTGGTGGCTAAGCTATTTGGAAAAGAAAGTCAGGTCAACTCCGTCCATCGTCAGAGTATCAAAGATTTGGCACCTAATTTCCGTGTAACTGCTATTGATCCAAGAGACCAGACCATCGAAGCGATTGAGTCTATCGACGAGCACCGCATTATCGGTTTGCAGTGGCATCCAGAGTTTCTGGTTAATGAAGAAGATGGCAATTTAGAATTATTTGAGTATTTATTGAATGAACTGTAACGACTGGAACATCTAGTCGTTCTTTATTTTTTTCAAAATTTTTGGAATATGACATTTTACGCAAACGTTTGAATTCTGATAAAAATTGGAGAAATTCGACAAAAAAACTTGAAAAAAACGAAGGTAAGCGTTATGATATAAAAGAAGAAATATTGGAGGAATAACATGTCACATATTAAATTTGATTATTCAAAAGTTTTAGACAAATTTGTTGCCCCACATGAAGTGGAATACATGCAATCACAAGTAACAGCAGCAGATGAATTGATCCGTAAAGGAACTGGTGCTGGTAGCGACTTTTTGGGATGGTTGGACCTTCCTGAAAACTACGACCGCGAAGAATTTGACCGCATCTTGAAAGCTGCTGAGCAAATCAAGTCAGACAGCGATGTTTTGGTTGTTATCGGTATCGGAGGATCTTACCTTGGTGCTAAAGCAGCAATCGACTTCTTGAATCACCACTTTGCAAACTTGCAAACAAAAGAAGAGCGTAAAGCTCCACAAATCCTTTACGCAGGAAACTCAATCTCATCTACTTACCTTGCTGACTTGGTAGAGTATGTTGCAGACAAAGACTTCTCAGTAAACGTGATTTCTAAATCAGGTACAACAACTGAACCAGCTATCGCTTTCCGTGTCTTCAAAGAACTTTTGGTTAAGAAATACGGACAAGAAGAAGCAAACAAACGTATCTATGCAACGACTGACCGCCAAAAAGGTGCTGTTAAGGTTGAAGCAGACGCTAACGGTTGGGAAACATTTGTTGTTCCAGATGATATCGGTGGACGCTTCTCAGTATTGACAGCTGTTGGTTTGCTTCCAATCGCAGCATCAGGAGCTGACATCAAAGCCCTTATGGAAGGTGCTAACGCAGCTCGCAAAGATTACACTTCAGATAAAATCTCTGAAAACGAAGCTTACCAATACGCAGCAGTTCGTAACATCCTTTACCGTAAAGGCTATGCAACTGAAATCTTGGTAAACTACGAGCCATCACTTCAATACTTCTCAGAATGGTGGAAACAATTGGCTGGTGAATCAGAAGGGAAAGACCAAAAAGGTATCTACCCAACTTCAGCCAACTTCTCAACTGACTTGCACTCACTTGGTCAATTTATCCAAGAAGGAACTCGTATCATGTTTGAAACAGTTGTTCGTGTTGACAAACCTCGTAAGAACGTGATTATCCCTAGCTTGGAAGAAGACCTTGACGGACTTGGTTACCTTCAAGGAAAAGACGTTGACTTTGTAAACAAAAAAGCGACTGACGGTGTTCTTCTTGCCCACACAGATGGTGATGTACCAAACATGTATGTGACCCTTCCAGAGCAAGATGCCTTCACTCTTGGTTACACTATCTACTTCTTCGAATTGGCTATCGCCCTTTCAGGTTACTTGAATGCTATCAACCCATTTGACCAACCAGGTGTTGAAGCTTACAAACGTAACATGTTCGCCCTTCTTGGAAAACCAGGATTTGAAGAATTGAGCAAAGAACTTAACGCACGTCTATAATAGAAGAAAAGAGTGGTTTGTCCACTCTTTTTACTCTCTTTATCCATAGAAATTGGACTCAGCCAAGACTTGTGATATAATATAGAGAGCAAAAAGGCAGATGCCTAGAGACTTTATAGGAGAAACTATGTCAAAAGATATCCGCGTACGTTACGCACCAAGTCCAACAGGACTACTACACATCGGAAATGCCCGTACAGCATTATTCAACTACCTTTACGCCCGTCATCATGGTGGAACTTTTATTATCCGTATCGAAGATACTGACCGTAAACGCCATGTTGAGGACGGTGAACGTTCACAGCTTGAAAACCTTCGTTGGTTGGGCATAGATTGGGATGAAAGCCCAGAAACACATGAAAACTACCGCCAGTCTGAACGTTTGGACTTGTATCAAAAATACATCGACCAACTGTTATCTGAAGGAAAAGCCTATAAATCTTACGTTACAGAAGAAGAGTTGGCAGCTGAACGCGAACGCCAAGAAGCAGCTGGTGAAACCCCTCGTTACATCAATGAATACCTTGGTATGAATGAAGAGGAAAAAGCGGCTTACATCGCAGAACGTGAAGCAGCTGGTATCATTCCAACAGTTCGTTTGGCTGTTAATGAGTCAGGTATCTACAAGTGGCATGATATGGTCAAAGGCGATATCGAATTTGAAGGTGGCAATATCGGTGGTGACTGGGTCATCCAAAAGAAAGATGGTTACCCAACTTACAACTTTGCCGTTGTCATCGATGACTATGATATGCAAATTTCTCACGTAATCCGTGGAGACGACCACATTGCTAATACACCAAAACAGCTTATGGTCTATGAAGCACTTGGTTGGGAAGCACCAGAGTTTGGTCACATGACCTTAATCATCAATTCTGAAACTGGGAAAAAATTGTCTAAACGTGACACCAACACCCTTCAGTTTATCGAAGACTACCGTAAAAAAGGTTATTTACCAGAAGCAGTTTTTAACTTTATTGCTCTTCTTGGTTGGAACCCAGGTGGCGAAGATGAAATCTTCTCTCGTGAAGAACTCATTAAACTTTTCGATGAAAACCGCCTCAGCAAGTCTCCAGCAGCCTTCGACCAGAAAAAACTTGACTGGATGAGCAATGATTATATCAAGAATGCAGACCTTGAAACTATCTTTGAAATGGCAAAACCATTCCTAGAAGAAGCAGGTCGATTGACGGACAAGGCTGAAAAATTGGTAGAACTCTATAAGCCACAAATGAAATCAGTAGATGAGATTATCCCATTGACAGATCTCTTCTTCTCAGATTTCCCAGAATTGACAGAAGCAGAGCACGAAGTCATGGCGGGAGAAACGGTCCCAACAGTTCTTGAAGCCTTCAAAGCAAAACTTGAAGAGATGACAGATGATGAATTTGTAACAGAAAATATCTTCCCACAAATCAAAGCTGTTCAAAAAGAAACAGGTATTAAAGGAAAAAATCTTTTCATGCCAATTCGTATTGCTGTTTCAGGTGAAATGCATGGGCCAGAATTGCCAGATACTATCTTCTTGTTAGGCCGTGAAAAATCAATCCAGCATATTGAAAATATGTTAAAAGAAATCTCTAAATAAGAAGGATGCAATAATGGACATCTGGGAAAAGATGTACGAAGAAGCACGGGAACTATACGATCCACATGAAGTATCTGATTTTGTTTACGCTAACCATGTCGTAGCCGCAGTAGAAGCAGAAGATGGACAAATATTTACAGGTTTCTGTATGGAGGGAACCTGTGGTGTTTTCCATCTCTGCGCAGAGCGAGCAGCACTCTTTAATATGTACCAATTTTCAGGACAAACTAAGGTTAAAAAAGTCATAGCCTTTCGAGACAAACTACCTTATGGTGGAAGTTCAGCCATGCCTTGCGGTGCCTGTAGAGAATTCCTTTTAGAGCTTAATGCTGAAAATAAAGATGCAGAATTTATGATGGACTACGATAGAAGAAAGATAGTGAAAGTCGCGGAACTAATGCCCTATTGGTGGGGAGAAGAACGTGCTTCTAAGTTTAATAATAAATAGAAGAGTCAGTATAGTTCTGGCTCTTTTTACTTAACTTAAAAAAGTTTACAAAAGGTGTTGACAAAGTTTGAAAAGTGGGTATAATAGTAAGAGTTGAAAATAACAACTCTGGTCCGTTGGTCAAGGGGTTAAGACACCGCCTTTTCACGGCGGTAACACGGGTTCGAATCCCGTACGGACTATGGTATGTTGCGGATGGAACACTTGATGAAAAAAAGATTAAAAAAGTTTCAAAAAAGTGTTGACAAGCGAAAGCGACTGTGATATACTAATATAGTTGTCACTTGAGAGAAGCGAGTGACAAAGACCTTTGAAAACTGAACAAGACGAACCAATGTGCAGGGCGCTACAACAATTGTTGTAGTACTGAACAATGAAAAAACAATAAATCTGTCAGTGACAGAAATGAGTGAGAACTCAAACTTTTAATGAGAGTTTGATCCTGGCTCAGGACGAACGCTGGCGGCGTGCCTAATACATGCAAGTAGAACGCTGAAGGAGGAGCTTGCTCTTCTGGATGAGTTGCGAACGGGTGAGTAACGCGTAGGTAACCTGCCTGGTAGCGGGGGATAACTATTGGAAACGATAGCTAATACCGCATAATAGCAGTTGTTGCATGACAACTGTTTGAAAGGTGCAATTGCATCACTACCAGATGGACCTGCGTTGTATTAGCTAGTTGGTGGGGTAACGGCTCACCAAGGCGACGATACATAGCCGACCTGAGAGGGTGATCGGCCACACTGGGACTGAGACACGGCCCAGACTCCTACGGGAGGCAGCAGTAGGGAATCTTCGGCAATGGACGGAAGTCTGACCGAGCAACGCCGCGTGAGTGAAGAAGGTTTTCGGATCGTAAAGCTCTGTTGTAAGAGAAGAACGAGTGTGAGAGTGGAAAGTTCACACTGTGACGGTATCTTACCAGAAAGGGACGGCTAACTACGTGCCAGCAGCCGCGGTAATACGTAGGTCCCGAGCGTTGTCCGGATTTATTGGGCGTAAAGCGAGCGCAGGCGGTTAGATAAGTCTGAAGTTAAAGGCTGTGGCTTAACCATAGTACGCTTTGGAAACTGTTTAACTTGAGTGCAAGAGGGGAGAGTGGAATTCCATGTGTAGCGGTGAAATGCGTAGATATATGGAGGAACACCGGTGGCGAAAGCGGCTCTCTGGCTTGTAACTGACGCTGAGGCTCGAAAGCGTGGGGAGCAAACAGGATTAGATACCCTGGTAGTCCACGCCGTAAACGATGAGTGCTAGGTGTTAGACCCTTTCCGGGGTTTAGTGCCGTAGCTAACGCATTAAGCACTCCGCCTGGGGAGTACGACCGCAAGGTTGAAACTCAAAGGAATTGACGGGGGCCCGCACAAGCGGTGGAGCATGTGGTTTAATTCGAAGCAACGCGAAGAACCTTACCAGGTCTTGACATCCCTCTGACCGCTCTAGAGATAGAGCTTTCCTTCGGGACAGAGGTGACAGGTGGTGCATGGTTGTCGTCAGCTCGTGTCGTGAGATGTTG
Organism: Streptococcus mitis; assembly: GCF_000722695.1. GTDB lineage: Bacteria > Bacillota > Bacilli > Lactobacillales > Streptococcaceae > Streptococcus > Streptococcus mitis_O. Next base: position 160,049 of record NZ_JPFU01000002.1, read on the forward strand.
GGTTAAGTCCCGCAACGAGCGCAACCCCTATTGTTAGTTGCCATCATTCAGTTGGGCACTCTAGCGAGACTGCCGGTAATAAACCGGAGGAAGGTGGGGATGACGTCAAATCATCATGCCCCTTATGACCTGGGCTACACACGTGCTACAATGGCTGGTACAACGAGTCGCAAGCCGGTGACGGCAAGCTAATCTCTTAAAGCCAGTCTCAGTTCGGATTGTAGGCTGCAACTCGCCTACATGAAGTCGGAATCGCTGTAATCGCGGATCAGCACGCCGCGGTGAATACGTTCCCGGGGCCTTGTACACACCGCCCGTCACACCACGAGAGTTTGTAACACCCGAAGTCGGTGAGGTAACCGTAAGGAGCCAGCCGCCTAAGGTGGGATAGATGATTGGGGTGAAGTCGTAACAAGGTAGCCGTATCGGAAGGTGCGGCTGGATCACCTCCTTTCTAAGGATAAGGAACTGCGCATTGGTCTTGTTTAGTCTTGAGAGGTCTTGTGGGGCCTTAGCTCAGCTGGGAGAGCGCCTGCTTTGCACGCAGGAGGTCAGCGGTTCGATCCCGCTAGGCTCCATTGGTGAGAGAATCATCAAGTAATGCACATTGAAAATTGAATATCTATATCAAATAGTAACAAGAAAATAAACCGAAACGCTGTAGTATTAATAAGAGTTTATGACTGAAAGGTCAAAAATAAGGTTAAGTTAATAAGGGCGCACGGTGGATGCCTTGGCACTAGGAGCCGAAGAAGGACGTGACAAACGACGATATGCCTTGGGTAGCTGTAAGTAAGCGATGATCCAGGGATTTCCGAATGGGGGAACCCAACAGGTACTACCTGTTACCCGCATCTGTTAAGGATGTGAGGAGGAAGACGCAGTGAACTGAAACATCTAAGTAGCTGCAGGAAGAGAAAGCAAAAGCGATTGCCTTAGTAGCGGCGAGCGAAACGGCAGAAGGGCAAACCGAAGAGTTTACTCTTCGGGGTTGTAGGACTGCAATGTGGACTCAAAGATTATAGAAGAATGATTTGGGAAGATCAGCCAAAGAGAGTAATAGCCTCGTATTTAAAATAGTCTTTGTACCTAGCAATATCCTGAGTACGGCGGGACACGCGAAATCCCGTCGGAATCTGGGAGGACCATCTCCCAACCCTAAATACTCCCTAGTGACCGATAGTGAACCAGTACCGTGAGGGAAAGGTGAAAAGCACCCCGGAAGGGGAGTGAAATAGAACCTGAAACCGTGTGCCTACAACAAGTTCGAGCCCGTTAATGGGTGAGAGCGTGCCTTTTGTAGAATGAACCGGCGAGTTACGTTATGATGCGAGGTTAAGTTGAAGAGACGGAGCCGTAGGGAAACCGAGTCTGAATAGGGCGCCTTAGTATCATGACGTAGACCCGAAACCATGTGACCTACCCATGAGCAGGTTGAAGGTGCGGTAAGACGCACTGGAGGACCGAACCAGGGCACGTTGAAAAGTGCTTGGATGACTTGTGGGTAGCGGAGAAATTCCAAACGAACTTGGAGATAGCTGGTTCTCTCCGAAATAGCTTTAGGGCTAGCGTCGACATAAAGATTCTTGGAGGTAGAGCACTGTTTGGGTGAGGGGTCCATCCCGGATTACCAATCTCAGATAAACTCCGAATGCCAATGAATTATGGTCGGCAGTCAGACTGCGAGTGCTAAGATCCGTAGTCGAAAGGGAAACAGCCCAGACCACCAGCTAAGGTCCCAAAATAATTGTTAAGTGGAAAAGGATGTGGGGTTGCACAGACAACTAGGATGTTAGCTTAGAAGCAGCTATTCATTCAAAGAGTGCGTAATAGCTCACTAGTCGAGTGACCCTGCGCCGAAAATGTACCGGGGCTAAAACAATTTACCGAAGCTGTGGATACCTTTATAGGTATGGTAGGAGAGCGTTCTATGTGTGAAGAAGGTGTACCGTGAGGAGTGCTGGAACGCATAGAAGTGAGAATGCCGGTATGAGTAGCGAAAGACAGGTGAGAATCCTGTCCACCGTAAGACTAAGGTTTCCAGGGGAAGGCTCGTCCGCCCTGGGTTAGTCGGGACCTAAGGAGAGACCGAAAGGTGTATCCGATGGACAACAGGTTGATATTCCTGTACTAGAGTATGTAGTGATGGAGGGACGCAGTAGGCTAACTAAAGCAGACGATTGGAAGTGTCTGTCTAAGCAGTGAGGTGTGAACTGAGTTAAATGCTTAGTTCTGTAACATTGAGCTGTGATGGGGAGCGAAGTTTAGTAGCGAAGTTAGTGACGTCACACTGCCAAGAAAAGCTTCTAGCGTTTAAACATACTCTACCCGTACCGCAAACCGACACAGGTAGTCGAGGCGAGTAGCCTCAGGTGAGCGAGAGAACTCTCGTTAAGGAACTCGGCAAAATGACCCCGTAACTTCGGGAGAAGGGGTGCTGACTTTAAGTCAG
>NZ_JPFU01000003.1:0-62500 GCF_000722695.1 Streptococcus mitis
AATAGCTCGAGGACTTATCCAAAGTAACTGAGAATATGGAAGCGTATTGGTTTTCTTGATTTGAATAGATATTCAATTTTGAGTAGGTATTACTCAGAGTTAAGTGACGATAGCCTAGGAGATACACCTGTACCCATGCCGAACACAGAAGTTAAGCCCTAGAACGCCGGAAGTAGTTGGGGGTTGCCCCCTGTGAGATATGGAAGTCGCTTAGCTCTAGGGAGTTTAGCTCAGCTGGGAGAGCATCTGCCTTACAAGCAGAGGGTCAGCGGTTCGATCCCGTTAACTCCCATTTAAGCGGGTGTAGTTTAGTGGTAAAACTACAGCCTTCCAAGCTGTTGTCGCGAGTTCGATTCTCGTCACCCGCTTTGAACTTTGTTCAAATTACCAAGTTTTTAACTTGGGCGCGTAGCTCAGGTGGTTAGAGCGCACGCCTGATAAGCGTGAGGTCGGTGGTTCGAGTCCACTCGTGCCCATAGAGTTTGGTCCGTTGGTCAAGGGGTTAAGACACCGCCTTTTCACGGCGGTAACACGGGTTCGAATCCCGTACGGACTATTATGGAGGATTACCCAAGTCCGGCTGAAGGGAACGGTCTTGAAAACCGTCAGGCGTGTAAAAGCGTGCGTGGGTTCGAATCCCACATCCTCCTTTTGTATTAACGCGGGATGGAGCAGCTCGGTAGCTCGTCGGGCTCATAACCCGAAGGTCGTAGGTTCAAATCCTGCTCCCGCAATAAGGCTCGGTAGCTCAGTTGGTAGAGCAATGGATTGAAGCTCCATGTGTCGGCGGTTCGATTCCGTCTCGCGCCATTTATATATTTTGGAAGGGTAGCGAAGAGGCTAAACGCGGCGGACTGTAAATCCGCTCCTTCGGGTTCGGGGGTTCGAATCCCTCCCCTTCCATTTTACGGGCATAGTTTAAAGGTAGAACTAAGGTCTCCAAAACCTTCAGTGTGGGTTCAATTCCTACTGCCCGTGTTAATAGAATTATGGCGGGTGTGGTGAAGTGGTTAACACACCAGATTGTGGCTCTGGCATGCGTGGGTTCGATCCCCATCACTCGCCTATTTTATATTATTGGGGTATAGCCAAGCGGTAAGGCAAGGGACTTTGACTCCCTCATGCGTTGGTTCGAATCCAGCTACCCCAGTTACTATTTGCCGGCGTGGCGGAATTGGCAGACGCGCTGGACTCAAAATCCAGTGTCCGCAAGGACGTGCCGGTTCGACCCCGGCCGCCGGTATAGTATTAAAGACAAGGTTTTCGAGCCTTGTTTTTTTATGTCTAACGCTATAATTAATTACCATTTTATACCAATTTCTTTTTTCTTTATCTATCTGATAAAGTTATTTTGTTTGAAAGTTATATAATGAAGTTAGACAACTAACATTTTTAAAAGTTAGATTCTTAAACTGGTTAAAAACTTGTTTAACAGTTATAAAGGGGCTTTTTTGTCAAATGAATGCGTAATTTAGACATAAGAAAACACCTCTGTGTTATACTTGTATTTCAACCACAAACACAAGAAAGCAACAGAGATGCAAATAAATTGTATTACAAAAGGTAAATATTTGATAATCGAAAGCAGTCATCTAATCGAGGAAGAAAGAAGGGGAGTCTTATATAGAAGTTGTTACTCTAGTTGGGAGAACACCCCTAACTAAAAGTTTTTTACTGATATGTTAGTCATGGTTAAGAGAGTTAATATGCGAATTTAAACTGTTAAATTTTATTATATTTTTGGAGTTTCTTTTGAAATTGACTTTGCTTTTTCTTCTAGTATCGTTACTTCCTGACCATATATAGTTTCTGGAGTTAAATTGAGAATCTTAAGTTGATTTTTAATCAATTCTACACTAGACGGTGAAATCTTTAGAGCAACACCCATTTTTTCTCCATCTTCGGCGTCAAAATTAATCAACTCAACACCTTTTATGTATCTAGCTTCATGCAGAGTAAATACTCCTGATTGTCTTGATATCCTTTGTGACTTCAAATCATAATCACTTTTTACAGCAAAGGGAATTATAGAAAACGGAGTGTCATTCATATCTGAAAAACAGTTCTCAAATATTTTATCATTAGCATTATCTACACAGTATACCTCACTTATCGTGCGTTTCCCGTCTGTATAATACATTGCTGAATTCTCATTTAATCTTGTGGGATTTAAGATATAGACAACTGGAAATTCATCTTCGTTCGTGTACTCAAAGCCATCTACCGCGAAGTACAAGGCTATCAGAGGATCAGTAGACCAATCTAAGGCTGGCGTCGGCATTCCATAATGTTGAGCAAGAAAAGTATAATGAAACAGATTAAGCCTGTCATCTTTAATTGTTTCTCTCAATTCATCTCTAAACTGTTTTAAAGCCACGTTGAAATCCATAAAATTTTTGTATTTTATTGGTTGTACAGATCCATCATCTGTCATATCTAAAACTTCCTCTCTAAAAAGACTCGGCCGTAGTTTCCAGTCTTGGCTTCTATGCCCCCTGTACCAAAGTTCGTGAGGGTTATTCCTTGCATAATCAAAAATATGAGTTATGAATTCCTCCACACTAGTAATTTCCTCAGAGTTGTAATAAATTGGCATAATAACGTGCTCCTTCATATTAATTTTTTTAATATTGTATCATAAACAATTAAGAGTTTACAGCTAATTTAGGCATAAGAAAACACCTCATATAGTGAAATTAAAGAAATATCAAAACAATATAGTGATAAATCGGAAGACTTACCAATTGCTATGGCATTTTATCTCCTAGGTTTTTCTACATATTCAGGTTTTGATAAAAAATAATTAAAATAAAGACAAGATTAAATACCTTGTCTTTGTTTTTAGAAAATTTCATCTAATTTGTTAGCAAGAGATTTCTGTTTACTGGGATATAAGTGAGAGTATGTATCGATTGTAGTTGTTATGGAAGCATGTCCCAAACGCTCCTTAACTACAAGATAGTCTTCCCCTTGATTGATAAGTAACGAAGCATGAGAGTGCCTTAAATCATGAATGTGAATTTTTTTAATATCATTATTTCTAGATAGTATTTGCTTAAACTTCTTATCAATCATATTTTTTGTAATTGATATAGGTGAACTTTGAATAACCTGAAGATTGTCAATATCATCAATAAACTCTTTTAGTAAAGTAGTTTGTTCTTGTTTCCAATCTCTCAGCATATTTGCTAATTTGTTATTAATTGTAATATACCTTGTGCTTGCTCTTGTTTTTGTTGAGTTTATATGATTTCTTTTATTTAGAAAATAAGCCGTTTTAGTAACGTGAATAGTGTTAGTTAATAAATTTATATCATTCCAGTTTAAAGCAAGAATTTCTCCCATTCTCATACCTGTAAAGAAAGCAAGTGTAAAGAAAAGATTGTAGCTTTTTTCTTCTTTGGTAATAAGTTTTCTAAATCTAGCAAATTCTTCTACACTCCAAAATGTGATTGTCTTCTTATTGATTGGTAACTTTCTCAAATTTTCAACAGGGTTTTTATCTATCAAGGACTTTCTCACACCGGTATCAAATATTTTTTTGAGAAGTATTATTATTTTATTGATAGTATTATTACTTAGATGTTGATTATCATTTTGTTTTTTGGGTTTAGTTTTTAAGTATTCTCTAAATTCAAAAATATTTTCATAACTTAGCTTATTCAGATTTACATTTTGAAAGTATGGTTTTATATGCCTTTCATAATTATTTTTTTGAGTACTTAGGTAACTAATTTTTCTATTATTTTGTCTGTCTTCTTCTTCAAGCAATTCAAAAAGCATATCAGTTGTTATTAAAAAATCAAAACGTTTTTCTTTCAAGTCAACAATTCGGAGATGTTGCTCAAGTTCTAAAGCTTCCTTTTTTGTTTTTGAACCTTTTCGAACAACTCGGATTCTTTTTTGCGTTATAGGGTGAAATCCATCGGATATATCAACTGTCCAAGTTCCATTTTTTTCTTTCCTAACGGTCATTTTCTATACCTACTGAAATATCAAATCCTAGTAGTTCATTTGCAATAGTAGCTGGGATTGTACCAATACGTTTATTTTGATAGACATTAAAACCTCTTGTGACAAGAAGTTTCTTACCTTGCCGTATAATTCGTTTAGAGGTGCCTTCGGAAAATCCAAGGGCAACTAAGTCATTTTTATTTATTGTTGCAATCATTGTTTTACTCCTTAATATTTAATTTAATTTTTTTGTATTTCACATTATTATCAATATATTCGCCCCCTATATAAATTTTACTGTTATATTCGCTTTCATATACGATTTCTTCATTTGAGAATTTATAATCAAATGGGACATAATTTGTATTAATGATTGGTTGTTTTAGATTGTTTGAAGATAAATAAGGATGTTTACCAAAATTATCAAGGAGTTCTTGACCGATTCCTTTTTCAAAATACTTTGTAACATATCTCCCTCTATTATCTTTGCTATCAACATCAACTTTATTTATTCGTACTGCTCCATGTCCCCAAAGTTTGAGTAACTGATTATGAGGGATATAGGAAACATCAAAAAGCAAAATATGAGCATGCCAAGCACCACGCTTTTGTTTTTCTAAAACTGCTATATATTTTAATTGATTTTTCTTTGTTTGAAAAATGTTATAGTTAAAACGCTTAATAAATGTTTTTAGTAAGTTTTTAAATTTATTTCTATCTTGGATATTTTCTTTTGTGGTCAAAGTCAAAAATGATGTATTATCATTAAAATTACAATCCACTAACCTAAGTAACTTCCACTTTGCATTTAATCGAGTTTGTTTCATTCGTTGAAGACGTTTCCTTTGTTCTTTTTCAGTCAGTTCTTCAAATGTTCTTCTTTTTCTTGGTTCACTTTCATTGGCAGACTCCTTATGTTTTCTATTAGTAAAAATTGCTTTTTCATATTCCCAAATTTCAATATAAGAAGAAGTACGTATGATTTTCTTATTATATTTCATAGTATTCAATCCAAAATTAGTGGGAATGTCTTAGATGAATTTCGCCAAAATATTGTTTATATAATAAATAAACTAGAAGGGACTTTGTCCCTTCATTATCAATTTTTTTCTGCTGGTAAAATATCAGAACAGTTAAACCACAAGTTTCCATTATACTGTCCCATATTTAAATATTTTAAAATTACATGTCTAGTTTTATTGTTAGACATTTCTTGTTTTGACAAGGTGGGAGTAATGGTTTTAACTTTAACAGTAATCATTTCCATAAAGAAATCGCTACTATCGTCTTGGATGGAAACATTAAGTCGTAGTGCTTCTGGTTTTCCTGTTTCCCTATTAAGTTCTTCACTATAACCCTTAACTGCGTAAAATTTATTACCAAGTAGTTCAGTTTTCAAAAAATCATTTAATTTCATTTCGTATATCCTTTCTTATATCACTGCTTTGCAGTGAGGAACAGTTAAAAGCATTTAGTTCTCTTTAGTTCGTGCGTCCGCGGAACTCCGTGCCATTGCGAGCTACGGCAATTTGCCCCCTCGCTCGCAGGCACGACCTAACCGCTCTCAATCGAACTGCATGCTTTCAACTCTTATTATTAATTATTTTAAAAATTTGAAAAAATGAGTGTGTCGTTGTTTTTCAAATTCTTCAAATCGTTTCTCAAGAGAAGCGACACGGCTAGCTAAAGATTTATTAGCATTTTTCAAAAATTGTATTTCAATGTTAGTATCCTTTTCGTTTTTCTTTTGAAGAGAATGTAAGTATAAGATTTGACGCTCTAAATCAACCTCATTTGAATCTGATACATCTCCCCAAATTTTTTTTATTGAGTTATCCAAGTCGTTAGTTTTTTCTACTTGTTTAGATAGTTCTACAAATTTTGAAACTTCTTCTTTGGTAAAATCGAAGAATGTCTGTACGCTGCGATAACTAACTTTAGCCTTAATTTTTGTAAATTCATAGCCGGATAAAGTTTCTATTTTTTTTCTCCATTTTTTAATAGTACTGATGGATTTACCTGTTTTATTTGCAACTTCTAAATAGTCAATAATACCACCTCCGATAATTTTAAAATGTTACATTATTTCAAAAAAATGTTATACTAGTAAGGTAAAACGATTTTTTACCCACCTTTATAATATCAAAAAGAATTTTACCTTTCAATAAAAAAGTAAAATGTTTTTTTACCAAGGAGATATTTTTATGAAACCTTTATTTAACTATACAAATATTATTCGTGCTGGACAAATAGATATAAAGTCAGTAAGATTAAAAGCTGGCTTAATCCAAAAAGAATTAGCAAAAATAATTGGAGTAACTAAACAGACAATTATAAATTATGAAAAAGGCACAACAGAGCCTACTTGGGAAAGACTTGAGGAAATAGCGTTAGCCCTTAATGCGGATATTGAAGATTTTTTCCCATATAATGAAATGGGACAATCAAAAGGTGATTTTGCTTGGGCAGAACATATGGATAGATTGAATAATAATTTTATGTATAGAAGATTGGCAGAAGAAGAAGCTTATCTTAATTCACTATTTAAGTATGTTCGTTTTCAGCAAGAGCTAACAGAAAATAAGATAACAGAAGAACAGCTAAACAAAGAATTATCCTTTGATACCAATGTTCCAATCTCTCTTGAAGATAAAGTAAACCTAGTTAAACTTAAATTATCTGAACAACTTGATGAAAATAAAGATCGTTTGGTTGAATTGTATAAGATTGCTGATTCGGAAACAACTATGGAATTGATGAGATATGACATCCATAGAAAATTATCTAAAAAATAAAATCTATACCATTTTATAATCATAAATCAAAAAAATATCATTATCACGATAAAATATATAGGAGTTTTTAAGATTTTTTAAATATTTTTAAAGAACAATATATAGGGGCCGCAACGAAAACTGTCTATATATCGTATCTTGAAACTATAAAAGCGTACCATATATGGATTTTTTGTTTAATAATAGATTCTCTATACTACATTTAGTGGTATAGAGGGGGGTTTACAAAAGATGAAAATTCGGATATAATAGTTGTACAAGAACTCCAGAGCTCCCTTTGATTAAGTTTAATTGAAATTTAATCAGATAGTTTTGTGAGGCTTTTTTTTAGGATAAACGATGGATACAACTGATAAAAATATTAAGAAAAAAAAGATTACTGTCAATTATTACGAACTAGTTCCTGATGAAGAATTTTCAATGAAAGAATTTCTTGAATTTGAAAAGTTGAAGGAAAAACTGGCTAGACCCGTGCAGAAAACAGGTGCTAAAGTAATAATTAATGAGTCTGAGGAGGCTTTCGCTGAACAGTTCCTTTTTCAGACAAATTATTATGATTTTTCAATATACAGAAAGTGTTTACCGAAACGAGAAGATATTACTTTTTCTTTTCAAGACTGTATTGAACTTTATGAATTCAATTCATTTTTGAGAGAAAATTTGATGAAATTTACTGGTAAAATAGAACTGTTAATCAAATCTTCCATTGTCCATACTTTATGTAGCAATTATGATGGGAATTTACAAAATGGCGAGTGCTATTTAGATAAATCAATTTATAAAAATGAAAAGAATTATCAGGAAGTCATTGAAGGAATTGGAATGAGCTTATTTAATTCAACAACTAAATCTCTTCCAGTAAGTCATCATGTGAATAATAAAAATTGTAAGTTTCCTTTTTGGGTTGTTGTACCTGAACTGACTTTTGGAGAAACAACTAAAATAATTGAGCTGTTGAATGATAAATTTTATACTTTATGGCTTGAAGAATTGTTTTTCAGTAATGATTATTATAAAAACGAAGCTAACTTGAAGGAACACATTATATCTGCAAGCAAAAGTTGGATTGCTGCCACATGGTTTATTCGGAATGTTTGTGCACATTATGGCAGATTATACGCACGTAACTTTAATGTGGGTGTTCCAAGATTGTATACACTAGTTTTGCGGAAGATGAGAGATTATGGGAAGAAAAAACAGATAATAAAGACTTGTTTGACTATATGCTGGCAATAAAACAAATCCTTATTTGTCATAATTCAAGCGTTCATGATGATTCGTAAAAATGAACTAATTTTGAATGTAGAGAAGTACCGCAAACCTTAAAAGATTTGTTTATCAATTAAATGATTATCACAAAAAATATCTACTAACTAATTAATTTTGATATAATAATAAATAGAGGTATCAGGAGGAAAATATGATAAAATATCGTGAAATTTTTGAATCACAATTTCTCGAAATATTCGAAGATCATTGTAGAGATGAGATTGCAGAATTAGAATTAAACGATGATGAATATAGTATAAATGTAGATAAGATTATTGAGTTACTTAATTTACAAGTTAAAGGCTTAATCATTGATATTCATTCAGGAAAATTAGAAGATGGTATAATATATGTTAATGTAACAGAAAGTAAAAATAGGCAACGCTTCACAAAAGCTCATGAAATTGGGCATTATTTATTAGGCCATGAGGGTATTAATGGTGTAAATTACCGTTCAGATCTGATTGGAGGGATAGAGGAACAGCAAGCTAATGATTTTGCAGCAAATTTGTTAATGCCTAAAAATTTGATATTAAAAACACTAGAAAAAATTGTTGATGATTATGGGATAGAGCTACATGAAATTAATAAAATCCCAGTTAATACTGTAATTTCATTACTGAGTAAATATATGAATGTGTCGAAATCAGCAATAAGATTTCGATTAAGTAATTTAAATATGTTATCAGAGAGGGCTTGATCTTGAGAATAGAAGGCGATTTTTATAGTATTTTAGGTTCCTATTATGATGGAGCCTCTGATGAAAAAATTGAACGAGACATTAATTCAAAATTATTTCAAACTCAAAATATCTATATAAAAATACATCCTATTTTCTTACAAAAGAAAAAGTTAAAGATTACTAGTCTTGAATTTAAAGGTGATAATCTGGAAATTGAAAATACCATCAATGAAATCAATTTAGACATACAGAGACAGGGAGATAATTCAAAAGGATATAAGTGTGAGGAACCCAATACTTGGTCAGTTTTCTACTTACTAAAAGAACTTATAACAGCATTGTCTTCATCAAACTATAATTTTTACAGAGGGCAAGGAAGTAACTGGGCTACAAGACCAAGTATATTTAGACCCTTGAAATTAATAGGCGATATAGAAGACGAAATCAATTTTTACGAGGATTTTGAGAAACTATATCAACAAGTTTCTCGTGAATATCCAGATAATATTAAATATATCGAGCTTGAGCACGATGAGTTAATTGATGAGAGAGCAGATGAGTTAGCTACACTACAACACTACGGTTTACCTACTAGTTTGTTAGATGTGACGGAGAATCCTTTTATAGCCCTGTTGTTTATGCTCGAAAGTGATGAATTTTCAAATCCACAAATAGAATTTTATAAATTTAATCCACAAAAAGATGCTGATGATAGTCTGTTAACTTTTACTCATAAAAAAAATAATAATAAAAGAATAAAAGCTCAAAAAGGAGCCTTTATCAATTACGACAAAATTAATCGCTTCATTAAGATTGACGGAAAAGAGTGGAACTTAAGTGATAGATATCGTAAAATTGATAGAATTCTAGTAGAAATAATACTAGATTTAGAAGGGTATAAATCTTATCTAGATAGTTTACGATTAGATAGCAAAGAATTGAAGAAAAAAGAGGAACTACTAAAAATAATAAAAGAAGAAAAAGATAAATTTTTTCCAGAAGAGGGAGGTAGTGCAACTCAAGAAGAAATTAAAAAGAATAAAAATGAAATTTTTGAGAATTTACGTCAGGAATTGATGAAAAAATTAAATGAATTTCATTATTTTCAAAGAGATTTATATCCAGACTTTAACGACTATTTAGTCCATTTGAAGAAAAAATATAAGCCTTATTCTTCTCAATCTTCATTTACACTTTAAATTTACTGTTCATATAGAAAGTAACCTAAATCGTACCAAAAATTGGGAAATAGGCTAAATATAAATCTTCTAAAATAGTAAAAACGTTAATTTAAATATATTTATAGTGGGAAAAAATGTCTATATTTGAACTCAAAATCCAGTGTCCGCAAGGACGTGCCGGTTCGACCCCGGCCGCCGGTATAGTATAGAGTCAAGGAACGTGGTATATCTTCGTTCCTTTTTATATTATTTTTGGTATAATAATAGTTATTCAAATTTTATTATGAAAGTGTAGGGAAGTATGTCTCGTTCTATCGATTTATTAAAACATCGGTATTTAAAAAATATTAAAGAAAATCCTGAATTGTTTGTTGGGATTGAGCTAGAATATCCTGTTGTAAACTTGAAAGGGGATGCTACAGATATTGAAGTTATCAAGCACTTATTTCGATACCTAGTTTCTGGTTTTAATTTAACTGTAGAAAAGGTTGATCATTTTGGAAACCCTATTCAGTTAGTGAATCCAGTAAGTCAGGATGCTATTTTATTTGAAGTTTCCTATACTACGATTGAGTTTGCATTTGGTAAGGCTGAAACGATACAAGAGGTTGAAGAACGTTTTAGTATTTATATGGAAGCAATCCAGAAGAAGTTAGCTGAATCAAATCATGCTATTGTTGGCTGTGGTATTCATCCCAATTGGGATAAAAATGAGAATTGTCCAGTGGCTTATCCACGCTATCAGATGTTGATGGATTATTTGAATTTGAGTAGGAATGTGACTAAATCGGACTTACATCAATTCCCTGAATACGGAGCGTTTATTTGTGGGAGTCAGGTTCAGTTGGATGTTTCAAAATCCAATTACTTACGGGTGATTAATGCTTTTACCCAAATTGAAGCAGCTAAAGCTTATTTATTTGCAAACTCTGAGTTTTCGGGTGCGGATTGGGATACGAAAATTTCAAGGGATATTTTCTGGGAAGAATCCATGCATGGTATCTATCCAGAAAACGTCGGGGTCAATGCTAGACTCTTTAAAGATGAGGATGATTTTTTTGATTATCTAGATCATTCTGCAATTTTTACTGCGGAACGTGATGGGCAAACCTATTATTTTTATCCGATTCAGGCTGGGGACTATTTGGCTACACCTGAAATCCAAGCATATGCTCTTAATGGGGATGAGGTTATTATTTACCCCCAAGAGAAGGATTTTGAAACTCATCGTAGTTATCAGTATCAAGACTTAACGACTCGAGGAACGGTTGAGTTTCGTAGTGTGTGTATTCAGCCTCTAGATAGAACCTTCGCTTCAGCAGCTTTTCACTTGGGATTGTTGGTTAATTTAGATAAATTAGAAGCTTACTTAGAAACAGCACCTTTCTTTAAAGAATTTGGGCGAAATTATAAGTTTTTAAGGCGACAATTTTCTAAGAAAAAGCTTACAGATCAGGAAGAAACTGCGATTATAGAGTTTTCAAAAGACTTACTTCTGTTAGCTGAGGAAGGACTGAAGATGAGAAATAAGCAAGAAATGAGCTATTTAGAGCCTTTGAAAGAAGAATTGGGACTATAATTTCTCTTATAAAGGGAGAATTTTCTGAAAAATCATGATATAATGGTAGAGACTATAGATAAAGGATAGAGAGTAATGACATTAGTTTATCAATCAACGCGTGATGCCAACAATACAGTAACTGCCAGCCAAGCAATTTTGCAAGGTTTGGCGACGGATGGTGGTTTGTTTACACCAGTTACTTATCCAAAGGTAGATTTGGACTTTGACAAATTGAAAGATGCTTCTTATCAGGAAGTTGCTAAACTTGTTTTGTCAGCATTTTTAGATGACTTTACAGCTGAGGAGTTGGACTACTGTATCAACAATGCCTACGATAGCAAGTTTGATACTCCAGCTATAGCGCCTTTGGTGAAATTAGACGGCCAATACAACTTGGAACTGTTCCATGGTTCAACGATTGCCTTCAAGGATATGGCCTTGTCTATCCTGCCATACTTTATGACGACTGCTGCTAAGAAACATGGCTTGGAGAACAAAATCGTCATTTTGACAGCTACATCTGGTGATACTGGGAAAGCCGCTATGGCAGGCTTCGCAGATGTTCCAGGTACTGAAATTATCGTCTTTTATCCAAAGGATGGTGTCAGCAAGGTACAAGAGTTGCAAATGACCACTCAGACTGGTGAGAATACCCATGTTATCGCGATTGATGGTAACTTTGATGATGCCCAAACAAATGTGAAGCATATGTTTAACGATCTGGCCCTTCGTGAAAAATTAGCTGCCAACAAGTTGCAATTTTCATCAGCTAACTCTATGAACATTGGTCGTTTGGTACCACAGATTGTTTATTATGTTTATGCTTACGCTCAGTTGGTTAAGGCTGGTGAAATTGTGGCTGGTGATAAGGTCAACTTCACAGTACCAACAGGAAACTTTGGAAATATCTTGGCTGCCTTTTATGCTAAACAAATTGGTTTGCCAGTTGGCAAATTAATCTGTGCTTCAAATGACAACAATGTTTTGACAGACTTCTTCAAGACCCGTGTTTACGACAAGAAACGTGAGTTTAAAGTAACAACTAGTCCATCTATGGATATCCTGGTATCTTCAAACTTGGAACGTTTGATTTTCCATCTTTTGGGTAATGATGCGATTAAGACAGCTGAACTCATGAATGCCTTGAATACACAAGGACAATATGAACTGACTGATTTTGATGTAGAGATTCTGGAGCTCTTTGCAGCTGAATATGCGACTGAGGAAGAAACAGCGGCAGAAATCAAGCGTGTTTATGAGTCAGATTCTTATATTGAAGATCCACATACGGCGGTTGCCTCAGCAGTTTATAGAAAATACCAAGCGGTTACTGATGATGCGACTAAGACAGTGATTGCTTCAACAGCTAGTCCATACAAGTTCCCAGTAGTTGCAGTAGAGGCTGTAACAGGAAAAGCAGGCTTAACTGATTTTGAAGCCTTGGCTCAATTACATGACATTTCAGGAGTGGCAGTGCCGCCAGCAGTTGATGGACTTGAAACAGCTCCTGTTCGTCATAAAACAACAGTAGCAGCTGCTGACATGCAAGCAGCGGTTGAGGATTATCTAGGACTTTAAGACAGAGGAAGTGAACTCGGTTGGGAAACCAACTGAGTTTCTTTTCATCAGGAGGAAGGATTGTTTAAGAAAAATAAGGACATTCTTAATATTGCATTGCCAGCTATGGGTGAAAACTTTTTGCAGATGCTCATGGGTATGGTGGACAGTTATCTGGTTGCTCACTTGGGTTTAATAGCTATTTCGGGTGTATCAGTAGCTGGCAATATCATCACCATTTATCAGGCGATTTTCATTGCTCTTGGGGCAGCTATTTCTAGTGTTATTTCAAAAAGTTTGGGGCAGAAGGATCAGTCTAAGCTAACCTATCATGTGACTGAGGCCTTGAAAATTACTTTACTATTAAGTTTCCTTTTAGGAGCTTTGTCCATCTTCGCTGGACAAGAGATGATAGGACTTTTGGGAACTGAACAGGCTGTGGCCGAAAGTGGAGGACTCTATCTATCTTTGGTAGGCGGATCGATTGTTCTTTTGGGATTAATGACTAGCTTGGGAGCCTTGATTCGTGCAACGCATAATCCACGTCTGCCCCTCTATGTGAGTCTCTTATCCAATGCCTTGAATATTCTTTTTTCCAGTCTAGCTATTTTTATCCTGGATATGGGGATTGCTGGTGTTGCTTGGGGGACTATTCTGTCTCGTTTGATTGGTCTTGTGATTTTGTGGTCGCAATTAAAGCTACCTTTTGAGAAACCGACTTTTGGTGTAGATAAGGAACTATTGACCTTGGCTTTACCAGCAGCTGGAGAGCGGCTTATGATGCGGGCTGGTGATGTCGTTATCATTGCCTTGGTCGTTTCTTTTGGGACAGAGGCCGTGGCTGGAAATGCAATCGGAGAAGTCTTGACCCAGTTTAACTACATGCCTGTCTTTGGCGTTGCTACGGCAACGGTCATGCTGATAGCTCGAGCAGTTGGAGAGGATAATTGGGAAAGAGTCGCTAGTTTGAGCAAACAAACCTTTTGGCTTTCTCTGATTCTCATGTTGCCTTTGACGCTTAGTGTCTATGCTTTAGGAATATCACTGACTCATCTCTATACGACTGATCCTCTAGCGGTGGAGGCTAGTGTTCTAGTGACACTTTTTTCACTACTTGGAACTCCTATGACGACAGGAACAGTCATCTATACAGCAGTCTGGCAGGGTTTGGGCAATGCTCGGCTTCCCTTTTATGCGACAAGTATAGGAATGTGGTGTATCCGCATTGGAATAGGATATCTGATGGGAATTGTGCTTGGTTGGGGCTTGCCTGGTATTTGGGCTGGAACCCTTTTGGATAATGGTTTTCGTTGGTTATTTCTACGTTACCGTTACCAGCGCTATATGAACTTGAAAGGATAGGAAATGCAAAAAACAGCTTTTATTTGGGATTTAGACGGGACTTTATTGGACTCTTATGAAGCGATTTTATCAGGGATTGAGGAGACCTATGCTCAATTTTCTATTCCTTATGATAAGGAGAAAGTAAGAGAGTTTATCCTCAAGTATTCTGTTCAGGATTTGCTTGTGCAGGTGGCGGAAGAGAGAGATCTGGATGTCGAGGTGCTAAATCAGGTGCGTGCCCAGAGTTTGGCTGAAAAGAATGCCCAGGTAGTCTTAATGCCAGGTGCGCGTGAGGTGCTAGCTTGGGCAGACCAAGCAGGGATTCAGCAGTTTGTCTATACTCATAAGGGGGACAATGCTCTTACTATTTTAAGAGACTTGGGGTTGGAATCCTATTTTACAGAGATTTTAACCAGTCAGAGTGGCTTTGCGCGCAAGCCAAGTCCAGAAGCGGCTACCTATCTGTTAGATAAGTATCAGTTGGATCCTGAGAAGACCTATTATATAGGGGATCGGACTCTGGATGTGGAATTTGCTCAGAATAGTGGGATTCAAAGTATCAACTTTTTAGAGTCTTCTTATGAAGGCAATCACAGGATTCAGTCGCTAACAGACATTCCTCGTATTTTTGAGAGTAAGTAACGAGAAGATTGTGTCAGTTTTGTGACAGAGACCTAACAAACTATTTCAAGTAACCGAGTTTGTTACAAGGAATAGACAGTTCTGTTAAATAGGCCCGAGAGGGCTTTTTTTCTGCTCTTTTTGTGTTATCATAGACAGGTACTCATTTGAAAGGAATTTGAAAGAATGAAGAAAAGAATAATATTAGCGTCAACAGTAGCCTTGTCATTTGCCCCAGTATTGGCAACTCAAGCAGAAGAAGTTCTTTGGACTGCCCGTAGTGTTGAGCAAATCCAAAATGATTTGACTAAAACGGACAACAAAACAAGTTATACAGTTCAGTATGGCGATACTTTGAGCACCATTGCAGAAGCCTTGGGTGTAGATGTCACAGTTCTTGCGAATTTGAATAAAATCACTAATATGGACTTGATTTTCCCAGAAACTGTTTTGACAACTACTGTCAATGAAGCAGAAGAAGTAACAGAAGTTGAAATCCAAACTCCTCAAGCAGATTCTAGTGAAGAAGCGACAACTGCGACAGCAGATTTGACAACCAATCAAGTGACCGTTGATGACCAAACTGTTCAAGTTGCAGACCTTTCTCAACCGATTGCTGAAACTCCAAAAGCGGTAGAAACTACAAGAACAAAAGAAGTAGTATTAAGTTCAGAAGTTGCAGAGATAGTGACTGCTTCAGAAGAAGTGACACTATCTACAGAGACTTCTGTCTCAGAGGGACAAACAGCCGAAACAACCAGTCCAGTTGAAGAAGTAGCTCCTCAGGCAACGACGTCAGCTGAGAAGCAGGAAACACAAGCAAGCATTCAAGCTGAATCAGCAGTAGAAGCAACTACAACGCCAGTAGAAGCAACTACAACGCCAGTAGAAGAAACAGCAATCGAAACAACTGCAACAAGTGCAGAAGAAGCAAAAGAAGTAGCATCATCAAGTGAAGCTACACCAGTAGTTTCTACTTATCAACCAGAAGAGGCGAAAACAGTTTCAACAACTTATGCAGCTCCAGCTGCGCCCGATTATGCTGGACTGGCAGTAGCAAAATCTGAAAATGCTGGTCTTCAACCACAAACAGCTGCCTTTAAAGAAGAAATCGCCAACTTGTTTGGCATCACATCCTTTAGTGGTTACCGTCCAGGAGACAGTGGAGATCACGGAAAAGGTTTGGCTATCGACTTTATGGTACAAGAAAGCTCAGAACTAGGGGATAAGATTGCGGAATACGCTATTCAAAATATGGCCAGCCGTGGAATTAGTTACGTCATCTGGAAACAACGTTTCTATGCTCCATTCGATAGCAAATATGGACCAGCTAATACTTGGAACCCAATGCCGGACCGTGGTAGCGTGACAGAAAACCACTATGACCACGTTCACGTTTCAATGAATGGATAAACCAGACTTTGTAATATTATTTTGACGAATGAGATTTAGCTTTCGTGATAGGAAGTAAGTCTCGTTCGTTTTTTATTTGTCATACTCTTCGAAAATCTCTTCAAACCATGTCAGTTTTATCTGCAACCTCAAAGCACAGCTTTGAGCAACCTATGGATAGCTTCCTAGTTTGCTCTTTGATTTTCATTGAGTATCAATATGAATGGAAAATGGAAGTTAGCATTTTGTAATAATCCAAGCATAGTTCTTGCAATCTATTTTAATTTATATTATACTTGATAAGTCAATTATTGATAAATCAATCGAAAAGAGGAAAGAAATGATAGAGATTCAAGATCTGCTTTATCAACTCCGCTTGTCTGAGCAAGCGAGCACGCAATTGTTTGAAAAAAGACTTGGAATCAGTTTGACACGGTATCAGATGTTACTGTTTGTGTTGGAGAATTCTCCCTGTAATCAAATGGCGGTTCAGGAGCGTTTGAAGATTGATCAGGCTGCTTTGACACGGCATTTCAAGATTTTGGAAAAGGAAGGTTTGGTGGAGCGTCATCGCAATCCTGAAAATCAGCGAGAAGTGTTGGTAGAGGCTACGAAGTATACCAAGGAGCAGTTAGTAGTGAATCCTCCTCTGAAGCATATCAAGGTTAAGGAAGAGATGGAAGGTATCTTAACAGAGTCTGAAAGAACAGAACTCAGTCGTTTATTAAATAAATTGGTTTTGGGGATTGAAAATATAGAAATTTAAGGAGCAATAGATGTCAATTATTACAATCATTTTAGCAACAATCGTTGCTTTGGAGCATTTTTACATTTTTTATTTGGAAAGTATTGCAACGCAATCAGATGTGACTAGTCGTGTATTTAACATGGACAAGGAAGAATTAGCTCGTCCGTCTGTAAGTTCATTGTTTAAAAATCAAGGGATTTATAACGCTCTGCTAGGAGTCTTTCTCTTGTATGGCATTTATTTCTCACAGAATTTAGAAATTGTGACTATTTTTATCTTATTTGTGATTGGTGCAGCGACTTATGGCTCTCTTACAGCAGATAAGAAAATTATTTTGAAGCAAGGTGGACCAGCTATTTTGACCTTAATTAGCATTTTCCTCTTTAAATAAGCTCAAAAATCAATCCTATCCTCTCTAGTCCTTTTCACTCCAGAATAAGGGAAATATGTTATACTTGTTTTTAAGAAAAAAGTCTCATTGAATTGGTTTTGAGGAGTTAGAAATGAAAGTATTAGTGACAGGTTTTGAGCCCTTTGGAGGGGAAAAGGTCAATCCAGCTTTGGAGGCCATTAAAGGTTTACCAGCTGAAATCCATGGTGCTGAGGTCCGTTGGTTAGAAGTGCCAACAGTCTTTCACAAATCGGCCCATGTATTGGAAGAAGAGATGAACCGTTATCAACCTGACTTTGTCCTTTGTATCGGTCAAGCTGGTGGAAGAACTAGCTTGACGCCTGAACGAGTGGCCATTAACCAAGATGATGCACGCATTCCTGATAATGAGGGTAATCAACCGATTGACCTTCCCATTCGCCCAGACGGTGCTCCGGCCTACTTTAGTAGTCTGCCGATTAAAGCGATGGTTCAAGCTATAAAAAAAGAGGGATTGCCGGCCTCTGTTTCCAATACTGCAGGGACTTTTGTCTGCAATCATTTGATGTATCAAGTCCTCTATTTGGTAGAAAAGAAATTTCCACATGTTAAGGCAGGGTTTATGCATATTCCTTATATGATGGAACAGGTGGTGAATCGACCGACCACTCCAGCTATGAGTTTAGTGGACATTATGCGAGGGATAGAAGCAGCAATCGGGGCTATTATAGAACATGGAGATCAGGATCTCAAGTTGGTAGGCGGAGAAACTCATTGATAGAAAAAAGCTTGAGGGGTTACCTTCAAGCTTTTGGACGTTTTCGAGCCAGTACTGCTCGGTAAAAAATTATTTTATTGATTTGAATGTAGGGTAGGAGTGAGAAACTAGCAATCCCAAAAGTAATCCAATTGAGGAAGTACCAAGGAAGGAGTTGTAAGTCTAGGATAAAGCGCTGAAACTTATAGCCTTTCATCAGGAAACGGCTGGTTTTAAGGATTTGTCCTGGTTTGGCTTGCCCTAAGTCTAGGGTGTCACAAAGGAGAAATTCTACCTGTGAATAGGCATAGTATTGTGGAATATAGAGACTATTTCCTATAATCATCAAGAGGATACTTGCTAGAACGTAAAGGCCAAAGGTCATGAGGAAACTTTCCGTTTCAACTGACGTGAGATCCAGATTAGGAAACTCAGGATGAAGGACAACGAATTTCTTGGCTAAAAAGCTACTGTAAAAGAGGAAGTAAATCCCGAGTAAACTAGGAATGCTCCATAAGAAGAGATAGAAACGTTTGAGAAGGAGAGTCAAAAAGGTTTGTGAAAAGTGCTCTTCGTTAAAGAGAGTGAGACTATTTTTAACGGATAGTTCTGTATCGGGATTCTTGATGAGTCTCAGGATTGTATAAACTGAACTGGTCAGGAGAATAGCTCCGATAAAGGAGACCAATAGTGGAAAGAGGTAGGCTTGGAATACATGACCAAACACGCTTAAAAAGGTTTGCTCTAAAATAGACTCGTTGATGCGCTCTAAGGGATTGAGGAAGCCAGACAAGATGACCAGCATGCTCGGTAAGAGATAGACGAGAAAGAGGCGGGGATTTTCAGCTTGAAATTGCCTAGCCTGCAGACGAATGGTTTTTAAATCAATTTTTGGGTATTTCATTCTCTCATTATACCATAGTTCGTGACAGTTCCAGCTTTTTTTGATAAAATCATACAGTATGCCCTTGGGCACAAAGTATGAACTGGGACTGTTTTTCCCAGCTTCGGAGGTAAAAAATGTCAGATTCACCAATCAAATATCGTTTGATTAAGAAAGAAAAACATACAGGAGCTCGTCTGGGAGAAATCATTACCCCCCACGGTACCTTCCCGACACCGATGTTTATGCCAGTTGGGACTCAAGCTACCGTCAAAACTCAGTCACCTGAAGAATTGAAGGAAATGGGTTCAGGGATTATCCTGTCAAACACCTATCATCTCTGGCTTCGCCCTGGAGACGAACTCATCGCACGCGCAGGTGGTCTCCACAAGTTCATGAATTGGGACCAGCCTATCTTGACAGATAGTGGTGGTTTTCAGGTTTATTCTTTAGCAGATAGCCGTAATATCACAGAAGAAGGAGTAACCTTTAAAAACCATCTCAATGGTTCTAAGATGTTCCTGTCTCCAGAAAAAGCCATCTCTATTCAGAACAATCTGGGTTCAGACATCATGATGTCCTTTGACGAATGTCCCCAGTTTTATCAACCTTACGACTACGTTAAGAAATCAATCGAGCGTACCAGCCGTTGGGCTGAGCGTGGTTTAAAGGCTCATCGTCGTCCGCATGACCAAGGATTATTTGGGATTGTGCAGGGAGCAGGATTTGAAGATTTGCGTCGCCAATCGGCTCATGATCTTGTCAGCATGGATTTCCCAGGCTACTCTATCGGTGGTTTGGCAGTGGGAGAAACCCACGAGGAGATGAATGCAGTCTTGGACTTCACAACCCAACTGCTGCCTGAAAACAAACCTCGCTATTTGATGGGTGTGGGAGCGCCAGATAGTTTGATTGATGGGGTGATTCGTGGGGTGGATATGTTTGACTGTGTCTTGCCGACTCGAATCGCTCGTAACGGGACTTGTATGACCAGTCAGGGACGTTTGGTTGTCAAAAATGCCCAGTTTGCTGAGGACTTTACGCCACTGGATCCTGAGTGTGATTGCTACACATGTAAGAACTATACACGCGCCTACCTTCGTCACCTACTTAAGGCTGATGAAACCTTCGGTATCCGCTTAACTAGCTACCATAATCTTTACTTCTTGCTTAACCTGATGAAGCAAGTGCGACAAGCAATCATGGATGACAATCTCTTGGAATTCCGTGAGTATTTTGTGGAAAAATATGGCTACAATAAGTCAGGACGTAATTTCTAAAATGGAATTGATATAAGCTAAAAATCCTAAGTTTTCTCTTGGGATTTTTCTTCTTTTTTTGATAGAATAAAGTGTACAATGAAAGGGAGAATAAACTCGTATGCGCATTAAATGGTTTTCCTTGATTAGAATTACAGGTTTACTACTGGTACTCTTGTATCATTTCTTTCAGACCATCTTTCCTGGAGGATTTTTCGGGGTAGATGTCTTTTTCACATTTTCAGGTTTCCTGATTACGGCTCTACTCATCGAAGAATTTTCTAAAAACCATGAGATTAATTTGATTGGATTTTTTAGAAGACGTTTTTATCGGATTGTGCCACCTGTGGTTTTGATGGTCTTGGTAACCATGCCCTTTACCTTCCTAGTTCGGCAAGATTATGTGGCTGGAATTGGCGGTCAGATTGCGGGTGTCTTAGGCTTTATGACCAACTTTTATGAACTCCTAACAGGTGGGAGTTATGAATCTCAGTTCATTCCTCATTTGTTTGTTCATAATTGGAGCTTGGCTGTTGAGGTTCACTACTATATCCTCTGGGGATTGGCAGTTTGGTTCTTATCTAAACAGTCTAAATCAAATGGTCAGTTGAGAGGAATGGTCTTTCTCTTATCTGCTGTTGCCTTCTTGATCAGCTTCTTCTCCATGTTTATTGGTAGTTTTCTAGTAACCTCTTATTCCTCTGTTTACTTCTCCAGTTTAACTCATGTCTATCCATTCTTTTTGGGAAGTATCCTAGCAACGATTGTAGGCGTTCGTCAGACGACTTCCCTAGTCAAGCAGTTGGATAAAATCTGGGATTTACGTAAGACCCTTTTAGTTTTTGGAGGAGGTTTTGGCTTCTTACTCATTTTGACCTTCTTTGTCAAATTCACATATCTTTTTGCTTATCTTATAGGCTTCTTGCTTGCCAGTCTTGCAGCCCTTGCTATGATTTTGGCGGCGCGTGTCTTGCATGAAAAGACTCCTCATATACAGGAGCCAAAGATGATTAGCTTTTTAGCGGATACTAGCTATGCGGTTTATCTCTTCCATTGGCCTTTCTATATCATTTTCTCACAGTTGACCTCAAATCTTCTTGCTGTCTTACTGACTTTGATTTTTTCTTATGGCTTTGCTAGCCTATCATTCTATGTATTGGAACCTTGGATTGCAGGAAAGAATACACCTATTATACAAACCCTTCGTCCCCTGCCTTATATTCACGCAATTCTTGCAACAAGTACAGGAATCTTAGCCTTCATTGTCTTCTTAGTGACTTTCTTGGCACCACAAGTGGGAGCGTTTGAGACAGATCTGACTGTCAATGGTTTGAAGCAAGCTGCAACAAATCTTGGCCAGACCAAGGTGATGGCAGAACGAGCAGAAGCTGATAGTTTAGGAATTGCTGATGGCACTATGTTAATTGGTGACTCAGTGGCTTTAAGGGCAAATACAGCCCTGCAGACAGCCCTTCCAGGGGCACAGATTAATGCACAAGTCAGCAGAACAACCAAGACTGCCAATGAAATCATGCTAAATAATAGCCAGAATAAATTTCTACCAAAGATGGTGGTTATTGCAACTGGGGTAAATAATCCTGAAAATTACAAGGAAGATTGGGATAGTATCGTGAAAAATCTTCCTAAGGGACACCATATGGTTTTGGTGACTCCTTATGAAGGAGATAAGACAAAAGAGACCTATGCAATCGTTGAGAAGGCTGCTGCCTATATGAGAGAATTGGCAGAGAAGACTCCTTACATCACGATAGCAGATTGGAATCAAGCTGCTAAGGAACATCCAGAAATCTGGGCAGGAACAGATCAAGTCCATTTTGGAAGTGACAATAGTAAGATTGAAGCAGGAGCTAAATTGTATGCAGATACCATTGCTACAGCCTTGCAAACAGCTCAAGACAAACCAGTCAAATCTAAATAACTTGTATTTAAAAAGAGAAGAGTTGGAGACATCCAGCTCTTTTAAAATATCTCTAGAAAATAGGTCTATACCATTTACAAATGAATCAGAAAAGTTTATAATGTAATTGACATAATAAATATCAAAAGTAATCTTTTAAGGAGGTCATTATTATGCCTAATTACGTTAAAGCAGATCAGTTTTTCTATCCATTTGGCATTCGTCGCGGTGGGTACTTAGAACTTGTTGATGGCAAATTTGGGAAACATGTGGATCAAATTCCTGAAGGAGCAGAGGTTCTTGACTATACTGGTTATAGCATTGCACCAGGTCTTGTGGATACTCATATTCATGGATATGCAGGTGTAGATGTGATGGACAACAACATTGAAGGTACATTGCATACTATGAGTGAAGGACTTCTTAGTACCGGTGTTACCAGTTTCTTGCCCACAACTTTAACAGCCACTTATGAGCAATTGCTTGCAGTCACTGAAAATCTTGGAAACCATTATAAAGAAGCAACAGGTGCTAAGATTCGTGGGATTTATTATGAAGGTCCATATTTCACAGAAACTTTTAAGGGGGCACAAAATCCAACTTATATGAGAGACCCGGGTGTTGAGGAGTTTCATTCTTGGCAGGATGCTGCAAAAGGGATGCTAAATAAAATCGCTATTGCACCAGAACGTGATGGGGTGGAAGATTTTGTACGTACTATTACAGGTGAAGGTGTGACAGTTGCACTTGGACACTCAGATGCGACATTTGAACAAGCTAAGAAGGCAGTTGATGCTGGAGCTAGTGTATGGGTACATGCCTATAATGGGATGCGTGGTCTAACACACCGCGAACTCGGTATGGTAGGAGCTATGTATGAGCTCCCACATACTTACGCAGAATTGATTTGTGATGGTTATCATGTAGATCCAAAAGCTTGTGAGATTTTACTTAAGCAAAAGGGGACAGAAAACATCGCTCTTATTACGGACTGTATGACAGCTGGTGGGCTTGAAGACGGTGACTATATGTTGGGAGAATTCCCTGTTGTAGTAGCAAATGGAACTGCACGTCTCAAATCTACTGGTAATTTGGCAGGTTCTATCCTCAAACTTAAAGATGGTATGAGAAATGTAGTCGAGTGGGGTATTGCAAATCCACACGAAGCGGTCATGATGGCTAGCCTCAACCCAGCTAAATCTGTTCACATTGATGATGTCTGTGGTCAAATCCGTGAAGGTTATGATGCGGACTTTATCGTATTAGATAAAGATTTGGAATTGGTAGCAACCTATCTAGATGGTGTGAAACGTTATCAAGCATAAGATAGAAAGCAGGAGTTAGAGACTAGCTTCTGCTTTTTTATCTATATTGCTTTACCAGTAAATAAAAAGTTAAAAAATCACAAAAAAACTTGAACAAACAAATGAAAAGGTTTACAATTATATTATAAATAGTACAAATAAAAAAACGGAGGAATGCTTTATGAAAGCCTATACTTATGTTAAACCAGGACTTGCTTCTTTTGTTGATGTAGACAAACCAGTTATTCGCAAGCCAACAGATGCTATTGTGCGTATCGTAAAAACTACTATTTGTGGAACAGACCTCCATATCATTAAAGGGGATGTTCCTGCTTGCCAAAGTGGTACTATTCTTGGTCATGAAGGGATTGGGATTGTTGAAGAAGTTGGAGAAGGAGTTTCGAACTTCAAAAAAGGCGACAAGGTCTTGATTTCTTGTGTCTGTGCCTGTGGTAAATGTTACCACTGTAAAAAAGGGATTTATGCTCACTGTGAGGATGAGGGAGGATGGATTTTTGGTCACTTGATTGATGGTACGCAGGCTGAGTACCTACGTGTTCCTCATGCGGACAATACTCTATATCATACACCAGAATCTTTATCAGATGAAGCTCTTGTTATGTTGTCAGATATTTTACCAACTGGCTATGAAATTGGTGTTTTAAAAGGGAAAGTAGAACCAGGTTGTAGCGTTGCGATTATTGGTTCAGGACCAGTTGGATTGGCAGCCCTTTTGACAGCTCAATTCTTCTCACCAGCTAAATTGATTATGGTGGATCTAGATGATAACCGCTTGGAAACTGCTTTATCATTCGGTGCAACTTATAAGGTTAATTCTTCAGACCCTGAAAAAGCCATTAAAGAAATTTATGATTTGACAGATGGTCGTGGTGTAGATGTTGCGATAGAAGCTGTTGGTATTCCTGCAACCTTTGATTTCTGTCAAAAGATTATCGGTGTAGACGGAACAGTAGCTAACTGTGGTGTACATGGTAAACCAGTTGAATTCGATTTAGATAGACTTTGGATTCGCAATATCAATATCACTACAGGTTTAGTATCTACAAATACAACACCTCAGTTGTTGAAAGCTCTTGAAACTCATAAGATTGAACCAGAAAAATTGGTAACTCATTATTTCAAACTAAGTGAAATTGAAAAAGCCTATGAAGTCTTCAGTAAGGCAGCAGACCACCATGCCATTAAGGTCATTATTGAAAACGATATCTCAGAAGCTTAAGAAATAAAAAGTTTTTATCATATAAGTAAATAGAAATTCAGTCATCCATCAGATGGCTGGATTTTTTATCGAAAAATTAAGAGATGAGCATATTTCTTTCCTTGTCTGGCGGAATTAGTTATAATATACGGTACAAAGGAATGAATGAATATGTATCGTGTTATAGAAATGTACGGAGATTTTGAACCCTGGTGGTTCTTAGAAGGTTGGGAAGAAGATATTGTAGCTAGTAAGAAATTTGACCAGTATTATGATGCTCTCAAATACTACAAAACTTGCTGGTTTAGATTGGAACAAGAATCTCCTCTTTATAAAAGTAGAAGTGATTTGATGACCATTTTTTGGGATCCAGAAGACCAACGTTGGTGTGATGAATGTGATGAGTATTTACAACAATACCATTCTTTGGCTCTTTTGCAGGATGAGCAGGTTATCCCAGATGAAAAACTACGCCCAGGCTATGAAAAACAAACAGGTAAGGAAAGGCACCGTGCTTGCCGTATGAAATTAAAATAGAGAAAAAGTAACTTTTTTGGAGTTGCTTTTTTATTTTTTCCAAATCTTTGCGAATAGTATAGGTGAGGAGGTAAGTATGGTTCAAGAAATTGCACAAGAAATCATTCGTTCAGCTCGGAAAAAAGGAGCGCAAGACATTTATTTTGTCCCTAAGTTAGACGCCTATGAGCTTCATATGAGGGTGGGAGATGAGCGCTGTAAAATCGGTTCTTATGATTTTGAAAAGTTTGCGGCCGTCATCAGTCACTTTAAGTTTGTAGCTGGTATGAATGTTGGAGAAAAGCGACGTAGTCAACTTGGTTCCTGTGATTATGAATATGACCAGAAGATGGCGTCCCTACGTTTATCTACTGTAGGTGATTATCGAGGGCATGAAAGTTTAGTTATTCGTTTGTTGCATGATGAGGAGCAGGATTTGCATTTTTGGTTTCAGGATATTGATGAATTGGGCAAGCAGTACAGGCAACGTGGTCTTTATCTCTTTGCTGGTCCAGTCGGAAGTGGTAAGACGACCTTGATGCATGAATTGGCTAAATCTCTCTTTAAAGGACAGCAAGTTATGTCCATAGAAGATCCTGTCGAAATCAAGCAGGACGACATGCTCCAATTGCAGTTAAATGAAGCGATTGGACTAACCTATGAAAATCTAATCAAACTTTCCTTGCGTCATCGACCAGACCTCCTGATCATCGGAGAAATTCGGGACAGCGAGACGGCGCGTGCAGTGGTTAGAGCCAGTCTGACAGGGGCGACAGTCTTTTCAACCATTCATGCCAAGAGTATTCGAGGTGTTTATGAGCGCTTGCTGGAGTTGGGTGTGAGTGAGGAGGAATTAGCAGTCGTTCTGCAGGGAGTCTGCTACCAGAGATTGATCGGGGGAGGAGGAATTGTTGACTTTGCAAACAAAGACTATCAAGAACACCAGCCAACTAGCTGGAATGAACAGATTGACCAGCTTCTTAAAGATGGACATATCACAAGTCTTCAGGCTGAAACGGAAAAAATTAGCTACAGCTAAGCAAAAAAATATCATTACCTTGTTTAACAATCTCTTTTCCAGCGGTTTTCATCTGGTGGAGACCATCTCTTTTTTGGATAGGAGTGCCTTGTTAGACAAGCAGTGCGTGACCCAGATGCGCATGGGCTTGTCTCAGGGGAAATCATTCTCAGAAATGATGGCTAGTTTAGGTTTTTCAAGCGCCATTGTCACCCAGTTATCCCTAGCTGAAGTTCATGGGAATCTTCACCTGAGTTTGGGAAAGATAGAAGAATATCTGGACAATCTGGCCAAGGTCAAGAAAAAGTTAATTGAAGTAGCGACCTATCCCTTGATTTTACTGGGATTTCTTCTATTAATCATGCTGGGGCTACGGAACTACCTGCTACCACAACTGGATAGTAGCAATATTGCCACCCAAATCATTGGCAATCTGCCACAAATCTTTCTAGGCATGGTAGGGTTTGTTTCTTTACTTACCCTTTTAGCACTCACTTTTTATAAAAGAAGTTCTAAGATGAGCATATTTTCTATTTTAGCACGCCTTCCCTTTCTAGGAATTTTTGTTCAGACCTATCTGACAGCCTATTATGCGCGTGAATGGGGGAATATGATTTCTCAAGGGATGGAACTGACGCAGATTTTTCAGATCATGCAAGAACAAGGCTCCCAGCTCTTTAAAGAAATCGGTCAAAACCTAACTCAATCCCTACAAAATGGCCGCGAATTTTCTCAAACTATAGGAACCTATCCTTTCTTTAAAAAAGAGTTGAGTCTCATCATCGAGTATGGGGAAGTCAAGTCCAAGCTGGGTAGTGAGTTGGAAATCTATGCTGAAAAAACTTGGGAAGCCTTTTTTACCCGAGTCAACCGCACCATGAATCTGGTGCAGCCACTGGTCTTTATCTTTGTGGCTTTGATTATCGTTTTACTTTATGCGGCAATGCTAATGCCTATGTATCAAAATATGGAGGTAAATTTTTAAAATGAAAAAAATGATGACATTCTTGAAAAAAGCTAAGGTTAAAGCTTTCACACTTGTGGAGATGTTGGTGGTCTTGCTCATCATCAGTGTGCTTCTCTTGCTCTTTGTACCTAATTTGACCAAGCAAAAAGAGGCGGTCAATGACAAAGGAAAAGCTGCTGTTGTTAAGGTGGTGGAAAGCCAGGCAGAGCTTTATAGCTTAGCTAAAAATGAAGAGGCTAGCCTAAGAAAGTTACAAGACGATGGACGCATCACAGAAGAACAGGCTAAAGCTTATAAAGGATACCATGATAAAAATGGAGGAGCAAATCGTAAAGTCAATGATTAAGGCCTTTACCATGCTGGAAAGCCTCTTGGTTTTGGGACTTGTGAGTATCCTTGCCTTGGGCTTGTCAGGCTCTGTACAGTCCACTTTTGCGGCGGTAGAGGAGCAAATTTTCTTTATGGAGTTTGAAGAACTCTATCGGGAAACCCAAAAACGTAGTATAGCCAGTCAGCAAAAGACTAGTCTAAACTTAGATGGGCGGACGATTAGTAATGGCAGTCAAAAGTTGACAGTTCCTAAAGGAATTCAGACACCATCAGGACAAAGTATTACATTTGACCGAGCTGGGGGCAATTCGTCCCTGGCTAAGGTTGAATTTCAGACCAGTAAAGGAGCGATTCGTTATCAATTATATCTAGGAAATGGAAAAATTAAACGCATTAAGGAAACAAAAAATTAGGGCAGTAATTTTACTAGAAGCAGTAGTCGCTTTAGCTATCTTTGCCAGCATTGCGACCCTTCTTTTGGGACAAATTCAGAAAAATAGGCAGGAAGAGGCAAGAATCTTGCAAAAGGAAGAAGTCTTGCGTGTAGCTAAGATGGCCCTGCAGACAGGTCAAAATCAGGTAAACATCAACGGAGTTGAGATTCAGGTGTTTTCTAGTGAAAAGGGATTGGAGGTCTACCATGGTTCAGAACAGTTGTTGGCTATCAAAGAGCCATAAGATCAAGGCTTTTACCCTGTTAGAATCCCTGGTTGCTCTTATTGTCATCAGTGGGAGTTTACTCCTCTTTCAAGCCATGAGCCAGCTCCTCATTTCAGAAGTTCGCTACCAGCAACAAAGCGAGCAAAAAGAGTGGCTCTTATTTGTGGACCAGCTGGAGGCAGAATTAGACCGTTCACAGTTCGAAAAAGTGGAGGGGAATCGCCTCTATATGAAGCAGGATGGCAAGGAAATCGCTATTGGTAAGTCAAAATCGGACGATTTTCGAAAAACTGATGCCAGTGGACGGGGTTATCAGCCTATGGTTTATGGACTCAAATCTGCGCAGATTACAGAGGACAATCAACTGGTTCGCTTTCGTTTCCAGTTTCAAAAAGGCTTAGAAAGAGAGTTTATCTATCGTGTGGAAAAAGAAAAAAGTTAAGGCAGGTGTTCTCCTCTATGCGGTCACTATAGCAGCCATCTTTAGTCTTTTGTTACAATTTTACTTGAACCGACAAGTAGCCCACCATCGAGACTATGCTTTAAATAAAGAAAAGTTGCTTGCTTTTGCTATGGCCAAACGAACCAAAGATAAGGAAATGGAAGAAAAAGACCCACAAAAACTTGAACTAGAAGTTCAAAAAACAGACTTTCTACGCTCTAACATTGATAGCGGTCAGCTTGTGAAAAATAAAAACCTACTTTTTACCAATTTAGGTGAAAAATGACTGCTACTCAAAACGTCTTATTTTCTTTGGCTTTGCTACATGCAAACGTTGAAGAAGATTATGCAGACGCAACTTTTTATAAAGATGATGTAGAGCGTTTTTTGGAAAAAGCGAAGTTTTCAAATGGCGATGCAACAAGAATTTTAAAAGATGTTCAGGCTGTAGGAACCAACAGTATTTTAATGTATGACGAAAAGATTTTAACCAATCCTGATAGCGGAAAAATGAAAGGGTTCCTTATTTTTGCTGATTATAGCTACGACAACGGAAAATACTACTTTTCTTTCAATACAACAAAAACAAAATGGGGAGGTACAAGGATAACACCTATTTTAGACGTATTGAAAAGAAATGAAGTCAATCCTATTGTTTACAACCTATCTACGTTTGCAAAACTTAGCTTTGGGGGACAAGTGTTATATGAGCAAATTCTTTTGGCTACCAACAATGGAAAACGTGAGCTAGTCTATGATCTGGAGGGGTTACGTGGCATTTTTGGAGCTGAAGGAAAGTCTATGGAGCGTTTTGATGCACTTAATCGCAAACACTTAACACCTGGCGTTCAAAAAATCAATGAAGAATCAGGAATTGGTGCAGTTTTCGAAACTATTAAACAATCTAGAAAAATTGTCGGTGTAAAAATTAAATGGACAAGGGAAAAAGTCTGCATACCAGCAACAGAAGCACAAATTGCAATAGCTAATGAATTGATTGCTGAAATCACTCTGCTTGGCTCTAAAAATGTAGAGTTACTTGATTTGTTGAGAGAAGTTAGCAAAATGACTTGCTACAATGCTTCTAAACTAATTGAAGAAGCACTAGCATATAAAAAAGCTTATGAAGATGACTTGAAAGAGAATGACAAGAAGCTACAAAAGGCTATCGAAACCAAGCAAATTAAAGAAGCTGAGAAGAAGGCTGTTTTATCACAAAATACTAAACCTGCTGAACTTATTGATTTTCTTGAAACCAACAATAATGAATCAGAAGAAGAAACACCTTTGGCTGACCACTTTAAAAAGCACAACAAACTAAGCAAGAAAAATCGTGCTTTAATCATGGAAATTACTCAATCTTTCGAACCTGCAGAAGCTTCAGGAATGCTTGAACTAGCTGATAATATCAAGGTTTGGGAGAACGGCAAGACTTTTGGTTTTATCGTTACTACGTTACGAGAATGGGCAGACAATGGCGTTAAGACTTTGAAAGAAGCAGAAGAATTTTATAAAGTAAACTATAACGATATTCCAGAAAAAGCGCCAAGCACTGCTAAAACAAAATCAAAAGAAAGCAAATCTAACGTGCCAAAGTGGAGCAATCCTGACTATGTGAACGAAGCAAGCCCAGAATATATTGAAAAACTGATTGAAACTCAAAAAATTCTAAAGATTTATAAAACACCTGAAGGGAAAGCAGAACTTGCTGAAGAACTCGAAAAGCAAGCTATGTTAGAAAGCCAATCTAAATCGCTTCAAGAACGTGTGAACAAACTTTAAACAGAAGAGGAATCTGAATGAACAAAACAATGTTTTTCAAGATAGCAGGAACTGCAATCTTTACTAGTTTTATAGCGTTACTCTTCATTAGTCTATATAAAACAGATGTGCTTTATAGTATGGTTATAGCTCATCTGTGGACGTTAGCTTACGGGATAAATCTTTATAAAGATACCAGATAAAACTAAAAAGAATGTAGGGTTTATTTCCCTACATTCTTAAAATAACTTAGTACATAAATGATAATGCTGTCGCCGCCATCAATATTGCAAGAACTATTTTCCAAATTTTTTATTTTTTCCAAAAATCTTATCAGGTAACAAGCTTATTACAAGAAAGGTAATAAACAACACCAATTTTGTATATATCATTGAGAAGTTATCCAGTGTGGAGTTCCATTTGGATACAGTCCTACAAAAGCAACGATAACCCCTCGTCCGGCAGCATTATTATAAAGAATTAAAGAGGCAACAGACCCTAAACTAGCAGCTACAATTTTGGATGCGCCTGGTTCAGGAATTAAAGCAGCAAGAGCAGCTCCTCCACCAAGTCCAGCAGCTATTCTATTGGCAGTAGTGCTATCTAAATAAATATCATATCCTTTCCAAGTATAAACGATTTTAGTATATCCTGAGAAGTCTCTGAAAGAATATTTAGGAGCTATTGTAATTGAGTTTTCGGTAAAAATAACATTATATAAGTCAGTGTCAGTGTTAGCTAATACCTCCTGCTTATATTTTTCAGTAATGGTAACTTTTTTAGCATCAGGATCCACGTCTAGATAGCCATTATCAGAGAGAGTTTCAACAACATCAATCTTATTAAGATTTCCTTGCACTGTTGTCTCTGTGACGGAATCAGCAACAACTGGATTCGCTCCTAAAACAGGAGCAATAACCCCTAAAGAAACAATACATACCCCTAAAAGGGCTGAAGTTTTTATTTGTTTATTCATAAGAATTCTCCTTTCTATAAACAAATTAAAATTGAAAACTACATGATAATTTCTTTACTGAATCGGCCTCTTCTGTATACGCTTACATTATATCATATCATATTATTGTTGTAAAGAAAAAAGGGCGAAAAATGTTTTAATCATACAAAAATCACGCATTTTCGGTGCTGAGATGATGATCCTGGAGCTTTTTCAGATACTTTTGTGATGTATCTATCACTTGAAACGCCTAGAGCGCCAAGGCTTTTGGGAATTTTTCAGATACTTTCCTAAAGGAATACATCTTTCCGAAAAATTGGAGTTTTTCGGACTTAATAAAAGGTTGAGAAAGGAAGTGGGGAACAGACCTTTAATCTGGGTCAGGTGAGTTATCAAAACAATAAAGCAAGCTTGGTGACGACGGTTCGTACATCTAAGAGTCAATATGAGTTCATCTTCCCTTCAGTCAAAATCAAAGAAGAGAAAAAGGAAAAGGTAGTGACTGATTCAAGTGAAAAAGCGGAGAAGAAAAAATCAGAAGAGAAGCTTGAAAAGAAAGAGAAGTCCTAGTCAATTCAGCTACTTTGTGCTAAACTAAAAATATGAGACATAATTTTAACCACAAAGCGGAAACTTTCGATTCCCCTAAAAATATCTTTCTTGCAAACTTGGTATGTCAAGCAGTCGAGAAAGAAATTGATCGTCTATCAGACAAAGAAATTCTGGATTTCGGTGGAGGAACAGGTCTGTTAACCTTGCCTCTGGCAAAACAAGCCAAGTTCGTCACTCTGGTAGACATTTCGGAGAAAATGCTGGAGCAAGCTCGCTTGAAAGCGGAGCAGCAAGACATCAAGAATATCCAGTTTTTGGAGCAAGATTTACTGGAAAAACCCTTGGAGAAAGAGTTTGATCTCATTGTTGTTTGTCGGGTTCTTCACCATATGCCTGATTTGGATGCGGCTCTCTCACTGTTTCATCAACATTTGAGGGAAGATGGACAACTCCTACTTGCTGATTTTACCAAGACAGAAGCTAACCATCATGGATTTGAATTGGCTGAACTGGAAAACAAGCTAATTCAGCACGGTTTTTCATCTGTGCATAGTCAGGTCCTCTATAGCGCTGCAGACCTGTTTCAAGGAAATTACTCAGACCTCTTTTTAACAGTAGCCCAAAAATCACTCGCCTAGTCAGGGAGTGATTTTTTATAAGGATGGAAAAAAGAAGGGAAATTTGATAAGATAGGAATATGGATTTTGAAAAAATTGAACAAGCTTATACCTATTTACTAGAGAATGTCCAAGTCATCCAAAGTGATTTGGCGACCAACTTTTATGACGCTTTGGTGGAGCAAAACAGCATCTATTTGGATGGTGAGACTGAGCTAAATCAGGTCAAAGAGAACAATCAGGCTCTTAAACGCTTAGCACTTCGCAAGGAAGAATGGCTCAAGACCTACCAGTTTCTCTTGATGAAGGCTGGGCAGACAGAGCCCCTACAGGCCAATCACCAGTTTACACCAGATGCCATTGCTTTACTTTTGGTGTTTATTGTGGAAGAGTTGTTTAAAGAGGAGGAAATTACCATCCTCGAAATGGGTTCTGGGATGGGAATTCTGGGTGCTACTTTCTTGACTTCGCTGGCTAAAAAAGTGGATTACTTGGGAATGGAAGTAGATGATTTGCTGATTGATTTGGCAGCTAGCATGGCAGATGTGATTGGTTTGCAGGCTGGCTTTGTCCAAGGAGATGCCGTTCGTCCACAAATGCTCAAAGAAAGCGATGTGGTCATCAGCGACTTGCCTGTCGGCTATTATCCTGATGATGCTGTTGCCTCGCGCCATCAAGTTGCTTCTAGTCAAGAACATACTTACGCCCATCACTTGCTCATGGAACAAGGGCTTAAGTACCTCAATTCAGATGGATATGCTATTTTTCTCGCTCCGAATGATTTGTTGACCAGTCCTCAAAGTGACTTGTTGAAAGGCTGGTTGAAAGAAGAAGCAAGTCTGGTTGCTATGATTAGTTTACCTGAAAATCTCTTTGCTAATGCCAAACAATCTAAGACTATTTTTATCCTACAGAAGAAAAGTGAAATAGCAGTGGAGCCTTTTATTTATTCACTTGCTAGCTTGCAAGATGCAAGTGTTTTAATGAAATTTAAAGAAAATTTTCAAAAATGGACTCAAGGTACTGAAATATAAAATAGATTTTGTTATAATAGATGAAAACGCTTAAAAGAGGAGTCTTGTTATGACAAAAACAATTGCAATCAACGCAGGAAGTTCAAGTTTGAAATGGCAATTATACTTAATGCCAGAGGAAAAAGTGTTAGCCAAAGGCTTGATTGAACGTATCGGTTTGAAAGATTCAATTTCAACTGTAAAATTTGACGGCCGTTCTGAACAACAAATTTTGGATATCGAAAATCATACACAAGCCGTTAAAATTTTATTGGATGACTTGATTCGTTTCGATATTATCAAGGCTTATGATGAGATTACTGGTGTTGGACACCGTGTTGTTGCAGGTGGAGAATATTTCAAAGAATCAACAGTTGTTGAGGGTGATGTTTTAGAAAAAATTGAAGAGTTGAGTTTGTTGGCTCCTCTCCACAATCCAGCCAATGCAGCAGGTGTTCGTGCCTTTAAGGAATTGTTGCCAGACATTACCAGTGTAGTTGTTTTTGATACTTCATTCCACACAAGTATGCCAGAGAAAGCTTACCGCTACCCTCTACCAACAAAATATTACACAGAGAACAAGGTTCGTAAATACGGTGCTCATGGTACAAGCCACCAGTTTGTAGCAGGAGAAGCTGCAAAACTCTTGGGACGTCCATTAGAAGACTTGAAGTTAATTACTTGCCATATCGGTAATGGTGCTTCTATTACAGCTGTTAAGGGTGGTCAATCTGTCGATACTTCAATGGGCTTCACTCCACTTGGCGGTGTGATGATGGGAACTCGTACAGGGGATATTGACCCAGCTATCATTCCTTATTTAATGCAATATACAGAGGACTTTAATACTCCAGAAGCTATTAGCCATATTCTCAATCGTGAGTCAGGACTCATGGGAGTTTCAGGCAAGTCTAGTGATATGCGTGATGTGATTGCTGCTAAAAAAGAAGGAGACCATGATGCTACCTTAGCATATGAAATCTATATTGACCGTATCCAAAAACATATTGGGCAGTACCTTGCAGTCCTAAATGGAGCAGATGCTATTATCTTCACAGCTGGTGTAGGTGAAAATGCAACCGATGTACGTAAGGATGTTATCTCAGGAATTTCTTGGTTTGGTTGTGATGTTGATGATGAAAAGAATGTCTTCGGTGTTACAGGAGACATTTCAACAGAGGCAGCTAAAATCCGTGTCTTGGTTATTCCAACAGATGAAGAATTAGTCATTGCCCGTGACGTTGAACGCTTGAAAAAATAAGTAAAACTAGAAAAAATATTTAGTACAAGGAGTTGGGAAAGAGATTTTTCCAGCTTCTTTTTTAACTTAACTAGCTTTGAAAGGATAGCTGTTGCTGCTTTTGAGAAGAGTTAAAAGTGATAAAAGATAACTTATTTATAATTTTCGCTTAGAATGACAGGTGTCATCGATTAATATTTTATATTATGTCATTTTTTTCTTGTATCCGCTTACAATTTATGCTATAATAGTACTGTAATAAGTTATAAGAGCTGTTGTATCGTTCTTGGTTTATAGTTATGGAGGTAACATCATGGGTACTATTATGGAATTTGCAACAGAAAAACAGATTGAATCATTTCTTTCAACTTGTCATATCGAGGGACAAAGGAATTTTCTGATGGCTTTTAAGAAAAAGACATGGCTGAAATCCTTTATTGATTTTTTCATTATAGGAGGAGCCTACTATGTTCAGTCGAGTGTGAAGCCAAAGATTATGTCATTCACATCTAAGGGGATTTACTTGATGGACATTAGTGATGTAACTGAAAATCGTCCTAATCAAGTCATTGAAATGTCCTGGAGTCAAGTTGAAGATTTTAGTTATAACACAGTCTTGAACACAGTCAGAATTAAATGGCACTATCAAAGTGAACAGTACATCTTTTCAGTAGATGTAGGTAATATCAGTCAACATTTAGGACAGTATCAATTTAACAAACAACATTATGACTATTTAGCACAACACGATTTCTTTCAGAAAGAGTGAATGACATGAAAAATATAATTACAAAATGTATTGTTATTGCTACAACTTTGCTTATTATGGTACCGAGTTTTATAGGGATTGCATAAGCTAACGAAACAAAGGTTCCAAATACAACTGTAGAGTATATTGATGTTGCCGAAGTAGAGAAGGATTTGAAATTCTTATTTACAGAAGCGACGAGTTATGAGAATGACGTTTTTTATGTTAATAAAGAATTATTGACAGAACGCTACGGCACTTTAGCACCGTATATTGCAATGGGCATTGAACGTGTTTATACAGAGCCTAATTTGGTTCAAAATTTGCAAGCATCTTTATAAGATAGAGATTTTGTTTCATGTATGCGTGATGAGTTGATTGGTATGATTCCAGGTATGGAACTTGTTGATTTAATGAGAGGGGACATTATCAGTTATATTCAAGGTCAAATGTGGGGCAAAGCTGCTTCATATATAGCAATGAAACTTGCTAAATTTGGCATGAAGAGCAACGTTGCAGGAATCGTTGCACAATTAGGAATCTCTGCTGGAAAATGTGCTATTTGGGGTTAGTTATGCTTAAATACTTGTAATTAAGAATGTTAAAATGATAGTTCTGTCTTTAATGAATGTGATAAAGTGGTTGGAAAATAAATTTCTAACCACTTTGTCGTTCTTAGTGTTTACAGGGAAAATAACTTCAAATTTTTAAAGTTTTAAGTATAGACTGTTACGGGAACAGCAGACATTGTGACAATAAGAAAGAGAATGAAAGAACGACGAAAAGGATTAAAAATAAAAAAGAAAATATTGGTAGAATTGTGCAAAACCTTGCTATGATTGGCTTTTTTGAAAAATATGGTATAATAGTAGTAATTTAATAGATGGAGTTGAGTTTTGAAGAAAAACTTTCGTGTAAAAAGAGAGAAAGATTTTAAGGCGATTTTCAAGGAGGGAACAAGTTTTGCTAACCGCAAATTTGTTGTCTACCAATTGGAAAACCAGAAAAAACATTTTCGAGTAGGTCTATCAGTCAGCAAAAAACTGGGGAATGCCGTCACTAGAAATCAAATCAAGCGACGAATTCGACATATTATCCAGAATGCAAAAGGGAGTCTGGTAGAAGATGTCGACTTTGTTGTCATTGCTCGAAAAGGGGTTGAAACCTTGGGATACGCAGAGATGGAGAAAAATCTACTCCACGTATTAAAATTATCAAAGATTTACCAGGAAGGAAATGGGAGTGAAAAAGAAACTACAGTTGACTAGTTTGCTAGGACTGTCTCTATTGATCATGACAGCCTGTGCAACAAATGGGACAACTAGCGATATTACAGCCGATTCGGCTGATTTTTGGAGTAAATTTGTTTACTTCTTTGCGGAAATCATTCGCTTTTTATCGTTTGATATCAGTATCGGAGTGGGGATTATTCTCTTTACGGTCTTGATTCGTACACTGCTTTTGCCAGTCTTTCAGGTGCAAATAGTGGCTTCTAGAAAAATACAGGAAGCTCAACCACGCATTAAGGCGCTACGAGAACAATATCCAGGCAGAGATATGGAAAGCAGAACCAAGCTAGAGCAGGAAATGCGTAAAGTCTTTAAAGAAATGGGTGTCAGACATTCAGATTCTCTTTGGCCGATTTTAATTCAGATGCCGCTTATCTTGGCCTTGTTCCAAGCCTTATCAAGAGTTGATTTTTTGAAGACTGGTCATTTTTTATGGATTAACCTTGGTGGTGTGGATACAACCCTTGTTTTTCCGATTTTAGCAGCAGTATTCACCTTTTTAAGTACTTGGTTGTCCAATAAAGCCTTGTCTGAGCGAAATGGAGCTACGACTGCAATGATGTACGGGATTCCAGTCTTGATCTTTGTCTTTGGGGTTTATGCTCCGAGCGGAGTAGCGCTCTACTGGGCAGTGTCCAATGCTTATCAAGTCTTGCAAACCTATTTCTTGAACAATCCATTCAAGATTATCGCAGAACGCGAGGCCGTAGTACAGGCACAGAAAGATTTGGAAAATAGAAAAAGAAAAGCCAAGAAAAAGGCTCAGAAAACGAAATAATAAGGAGGGATCTGGTAATGGTAGTATTTACAGGTTCAACTGTTGAAGAAGCAATCCAGAAAGGATTGAAAGAGTTAGATATTACAAGAATGAAGGCTCATATTAAAGTCATTTCTCGTGAAAAAAATGGATTTCTTGGTTTATTTGGTAAAAAGCCAGCCCAGGTTGACATTGAAGCTATTAGTGAAACAACTGTCATTAAAGCAAATCAACAGGCGGTAAAGGGAGTTCCTAAAGAAATTAATGAACAAAATGAACCAGTTAAAACAGTCAGTGAAGCGACCGTTGATTTGGGGCATGTTGTAGAAGCAATTAAAAAGATTGAAGAAGAAGGCCAAGGAGTTTCTGATGAAGTTAAGGCTGAAATCTTGAAAAATGATAAACATGCTAGCACCATCTTAGAGGAAACAGGGCATATTGATATTTTAAGTGAATTACAGCTTGAAGAAGCTGACCTAGGAGAAGAAATAGAAACTCCTATTGTTGAGACTCAAGCTGAAGAAACTGAAAATCAAGACTTGACAGAGATGGGCTTAAAGGTGGAACCGAGCTTTGATATTGAACAAGTAGCTACGGAAGTAACGACTTATGTTCAAACGATTATTGATGACATGGATGTTGAGGCCACACTTTCAAATGATTATAACCGTCGTAGCATCAATCTACAAATTGACACCAACGAACCAGGTCGTATTATCGGTTATCATGGTAAAGTTTTGAAGGCCTTGCAACTGTTGGCTCAAAATTATCTTTACAACCGCTATTCAAGAACCTTCTACATTACTATTAATGTCAATGATTATGTTGAACACCGTGCAGAAGTCTTGCAGACCTATGCGCAAAAATTGGCGACTCGTGTTTTAGAAGAAGGACGCAGTCATCAGACAGATCCTATGTCAAATAGTGAACGCAAGATTATCCATCGTATTATTTCACGTATGGATGGTGTGACCAGTTACTCTGAAGGTGATGAGCCAAATCGTTATGTTGTCGTAGATACAGAATAAGTAAAATCAGGGTTCTCCTGATTTTTTGCTAGCTAGAGGAGATTAAACTAATGTTGAATAAGATAAGAGACTATTTAGATTTTGCAGGTTTCCAGTACCGTAATCCTGATAAAGCGGGAGAAGAGCGAGAAAAAATGCTGGAATTCCGCCACAAAGGTCAAGAGGCACGAAAGGCTTTTACAGAACTGGCCAAAGTCTTTCAAGCAAGCCATCCAGAATGGCAGCTCCAACAGACTAGCCAGTGGATGAACCAAGCGCAGCGTTTGCGACCACATTTTTGGGTTTATCTACAGAGAGATGGACAAGTAACAGAACCTATGTTGGCTCTTCGTTTATACGGGACATCTACTGATTTTGGAATTTCTTTGGAAGTTAGTTTTATCGAGCGCAAGAAAGATAAGCAAACTCTAGGCAAGCAGGCTAAAGTTTTAGAAATTCCAACTGTTGAAGGTGTTTATTATCTAATCTACTCTGATGGTCAAAGTCAACGGTGGGAGGCGAACGAAGAAACTCGTCAGGTCTTAGTTGAGAAGATAGGCAGTCAAGAAATCCGAAAAGTGTTAGTTAAAGCAGATGTTTCTTTTATAGAAAATCAATCATTAGAAGTGATTTTAGAAAAATTAGAAGATGCTTATGAACGCTTATTTCCCTACTATCAGGCGACCAGAGAGTAGAAAATAGGAGACTTATCTAGCGTCGAATTGTTTAATTGCTATTCTATGTATTTTTTCATATAATAGTAAAATAGAATGTGTGATTCAATAATCACCTTAAAATAGAAAGGAAATTCTATGTCAAATCTATCTGTTAATGCAATTCGTTTCCTAGGTATTGACGCCATCAACAAAGCCAACTCAGGTCACCCAGGTGTGGTTATGGGAGCAGCTCCGATGGCTTACAGTCTCTTTACAAAACAACTTCGTATCAATCCAGCACAACCAAACTGGATCAACCGCGACCGCTTTATTCTGTCAGCTGGTCATGGTTCAATGCTCCTTTATGCCCTTCTTCACCTTTCTGGTTTTGAAGATGTCAGTATGGATGAGATCAAGAGCTTCCGTCAATGGGGTTCAAAAACACCTGGTCACCCAGAATTTGGCCATACAGCAGGGATTGATGCTACGACAGGTCCTCTAGGTCAAGGGATTTCAACTGCTACTGGTTTTGCCCAAGCAGAACGTTTCCTAGCAGCCAAATATAACCGTGAAGGCTACAATATCTTTGATCACTATACATACGTTATCTGTGGAGACGGAGACTTGATGGAAGGTGTCTCAAGCGAGGCAGCTTCATACGCAGGCTTGCAAAAACTAGACAAGTTGGTTGTTCTTTATGATTCAAATGACATCAACTTGGATGGTGAGACAAAGGATTCCTTTACAGAAAGTGTTCGTGACCGTTACAATGCTTATGGTTGGCATACAGCCTTGGTTGAAGATGGAACAGACTTGGAAGCAATCCATGCTGCTATCGAAGCAGCTAAAGCTTCAGGCAAACCATCTTTGATTGAAGTGAAGACCGTGATTGGATACGGTTCTCCAAACAAACAGGGAACTAATGCTGTACACGGTGCCCCTCTTGGAGCAGATGAAACTGCAGCAACTCGCCAAGCACTCGGTTGGGACTACGAAC
The DNA here is from genome assembly GCF_000722695.1 of Streptococcus mitis. Classification (GTDB taxonomy): domain Bacteria; phylum Bacillota; class Bacilli; order Lactobacillales; family Streptococcaceae; genus Streptococcus; species Streptococcus mitis_O. The sequence continues at coordinate 40,340 of NZ_JPFU01000003.1, forward strand.
CATTTGAAATCCCAGAGCAAGTTTATGCTGATTTCAAAGAAAATGTTGCAGACCGTGGCGCATCAGCTTATCAAGCTTGGACAAAACTTGTTGCAGATTATAAAGAAGCTCATCCAGAACTGGCAGCAGAAGTAGAAGCAATCATCGATGGGCGTGATCCAGTTGAAGTGACTCCAGCAGACTTCCCAGCCTTAGAAAATGGCTTCTCTCAAGCAACTCGTAATTCAAGCCAAGATGCCTTGAACGTTGTAGCTGCTAAATTGCCAACCTTCCTAGGTGGATCAGCTGACCTTGCTCACTCAAACATGACTTATATCAAGACTGATGGACTTCAAGACGATGCCAATCGCTTGAACCGTAACATTCAGTTTGGTGTTCGTGAATTTGCAATGGGAACGATCTTAAACGGGATGGCTCTTCACGGTGGACTTCGTGTATACGGTGGAACTTTCTTCGTCTTCTCTGACTATGTGAAGGCAGCTGTCCGCTTGTCAGCCTTGCAAGGACTTCCTGTGACTTATGTCTTTACCCACGATTCTATTGCAGTTGGGGAAGATGGCCCAACGCACGAACCCGTTGAGCACTTAGCAGGTCTTCGTGCTATGCCAAATCTAAATGTTTTCCGTCCAGCAGATGCGCGTGAAACGCAAGCAGCTTGGTACCTTGCAGTGACAAGTGAGAAAACACCAACTGCCCTTGTCTTGACACGTCAAAACTTGACTGTCGAAGAGGGAACAGACTTTGACAAGGTTGCAAAAGGTGCCTATGTTGTCTATGAAAATGCAGCAGACTTTGATACCATCTTGATTGCAACAGGTTCAGAGGTCAATCTTGCTGTCTCAGCTGCCAAAGAATTGGCTAGTCAAGGTGCAAAAGTCCGCGTAGTCAGCATGCCATCTACAGATGTCTTTGATAAACAAGATGCAGCATACAAGGAAGAAATTCTTCCAAATGCAGTCCGCCGTCGTGTTGCAGTCGAAATGGGTGCAACTCAAAACTGGTACAAATATGTTGGTCTTGATGGTGCCGTTCTAGGTATTGATACCTTCGGAGCCTCTGCCCCAGCACCAAAAGTATTGGCAGAATATGGCTTTACTGTAGAAAATCTTGTAAAAGTTGTTCAAAACTTGAAATAATCCTAAAAATCAGGGCGCAAGCTCTGGTTTTTTATGACCGATGATACTAGTTTAGGAATATCAGCTAAGAACCGAAACCTAAGAACTGAAATAAAGAAAGCGTATTCATTTTCTTTGACTTTAACAATGTTTTGTAGTAAAATATAAGCGAAGATAACCTGAAAGATAAACTATAAGAAAAGTCAATAGTTTTATCTAAAATATTTCTTAATTCAATTTGATGATTTTAGAGCACGGCAAAAAGCCTTTGAAAAAGTCCATTTTTCAAAGGTAATCTGGTGTCAATTTCAGAAGCCACATCACTTTTTGTTCGTCAAAGGGTAGTTCGTTTTTTAGGAGATAAAACGTCTATGCGTCATCAAACTCATTACCAATTGAAACAAAAAAATGTGGTTAGAGCCTTTCAGAGATCGTCAAGCGATTGGAGGAAATGAACTAATCCACAGTGGCTTATTCCAAGTATACCACTTGGGCTTTGGCAGTAGCTAACTGCACTAAATATAATATAAGGAGGTTTAAAGTAGAGATTATCGGTCGCTAGTGTTCTATATTTGGTTTCGTAATGAGGAGGTAATGATTATGAAACGTTTAAATATTGCTATACTTTTTCTCATCAGTTTATTTGTTATAAGTATTAATTTTCATAGTACTGTTCAAGCTGACGAACAAAAAAACTACGCTATTTCTTTAAATGACTCTTCTTCAACCGAGGTGAGTAAAAATGACATAATAAACGATTATATAAAAAATACTGGAGTAAGCTATGAAGAGGCATCTCGATTGTTATTTCCTAGCAGCAGGATGAGATCAGTTAATACTGCTGGAGTAGATAGTGTTTCTTACGTACGTCTAGCAAGTTCTTTTCAAGATGACACATTATATGCTCATGTCCCTGGAGATGCAGGGCAAGTCTATTTTTATTGCGAAGTAAGTAAAAGTGGTTGGTTTAGAGGAATAAAAAGAATCATTTATGCTGAATACAATGCAGGCGATTTAGTATTTAGTGGTAATTTCCAATACGCATTGCCTGATGCAAATCGTATTCACTATACTCTTAGTGGGGGACTATATAGCACAACCACAACTACTGTTTCTACAGGAGGAAGTATTGGTATAGGGGAAGCAGGTAGTGTAAACATACAAGTTTCTCAAACCTCAAATTACAAGAGATCTTTGTACTATCATGGAGATAGATATTATTAGAAAGACAAAAGATGAAAAAAATGATTTTACAGATGACATGGGCCATTTTAGTTCCATTTATCTCTTTAATACTGTGTAGAAATTTGAGTGTATTAACTTTAACCACAGATGCATTATTTTTCATGTTTTTTATCTTTTTTTCTATTGCTCAATGGATAGCTATTTTTGTGTGGGTAATAAATGAACTTTCTAAATATTTGAAAAAGAAATAAGATGTTACCCGAGAACGGTGAGGCAGTTTCTGCTTTGCCGTTTTTTATCTGCAATGCGATAGCATACAATAATCGTTGCGCTGTTATCATATTTATTGTATCACAAGCGATGAAGGGGGGTTCAATGGAGGGATAGATGTGGAATTCTAATTGTTTTTGAATATCATGAATGTCACATGCAAAGTTTTTTATTGGCATAAAAGCAAGGTACAATCTTGTAAAAGTAGCTGAAATTTGATATAGTAGTCCTATGTAAAAGACAAAGGAGAAACTAATGAATCCAAATTATACATTTTTAATCATACTAGTCCTTATGATGGGCTTGATGTTCTTTACGCAACGTTCTCAAAAGAAACAAGCACAAAAACGTATGGAAAGTTTAAATAAACTGCAAAAAGGCTATGAAGTAATTACAATCGGTGGACTTTATGGAACAGTCGATGAAGTAGACACGGAGAAGAGAACAATTGTTCTTGATGTAGATGGAGTCTACTTGACTTTTGAACTAGCTGCTATCAAGACCGTATTGCCGCTGAAAGAAACAGCTTCACTCGAAGGCGCAATTGAAAAATAAGGCGGGATCACTAACTCCCGTTTTTCTATAAAAGAAAGGAAATGGGATGAAAAAACTAGTCTTTGTCTGTTTGGGAAATATTTGCCGCAGTCCTATGGCTGAGTTTGTTATGAAATCAATGACAGATAACTATGAAATCCAAAGTCGAGCGACTTCCTCTTGGGAACATGGTAATCCGATTCATAAGGGAACTCAAGGGATTTTTCAACAGTATCAGATTCCTTATGACACGAACAAGACATCACTTCAGATTAGTAGGGAAGATTTTGAAGACTTTGATTATGTTATCGGAATGGACGCTTCAAATGTTTCTGACTTACGTCAGATGTGTTCAGTAGATTGTCAAGATAAGATACACTCATTTGCATCTGAAAGTGTTCCAGATCCTTGGTATACAGGAGATTTTGAAGAAACTTATCGGCGTGTTCAAGAGGGTTGTCAAGCTTGGCTAGAACGTTTAGAAAAGGAGAGTGAAGGTGGAAAATTTTAAGAATTTTTACGACAAGTATCGTGTCTATCTGACTCGTCCACGTTTAGAGATTTTAGCAGTAGTTACCATTATTTTCTGTGCTCTACTCGTCTTTTTTCTAAATATTCCTGGAAAAGGTGTCTTAAAACTGGATAATGGAACGATTGTTTATGACGGCAGTCTTGTTCGTGGTAAAATGAATGGTCAAGGCACCATCACCTTCCAAAATGGAGACCAGTATACTGGTGGTTTCAGCAATGGAGCCTTCAACGGAAAAGGTACCTTTCAATCTAAAGAAGGATGGACCTACGAAGGTGATTTTGTAAATGGTCAGGCTGAAGGAAAAGGAAAACTAACAACAGAACAAGAAGTCGTTTATGAAGGAACATTCAAACAAGGTATCTTTCAACAAAAATAAGACCTCCTGACATGGAGGTTTTTTTACAAGAAACAAGAAAGCGCTTTCCTCTCGTTTGTTAGGTTTGTGAAATAAAAATTTTTTTGTTGTTATTTCACAATCATCTAGTTAAAAGCTGATACTATAACGTATTTGAGAGTAATTTCACAATATCGCAAAAATTCTTTGTGAAATGTTTATGAAACTGTTTACAAAACATAAAAAAAGAGTTATAATAAACTTGTGAAAAAATTAACAAAGGATAAAATCCTTAAAGGCTATGGAGGAAAATATGGCTGATAAAAAAACTGTAACACCTGAGCAAAAACAACTCGCTGCTGAAAAGCATGTAGACGGACTAGTACAAAAAGCTTTGGTTGCGCTTGATGAAATGCGCAAGTTGAACCAAGAACAAGTTGACTACATCGTAGCGAAAGCTTCAGTTGCAGCTCTTGATGCGCACGGTATCCTAGCACAACATGCAATTGAAGAAACTGGTCGTGGTGTATTTGAAGACAAAGCGACAAAAAATCTTTTTGCCTGTGAACATGTTGTGAATAACATGCGCGGAGTTAAAACTGTCGGAGTTATCGAAGATGATCCCGTTACAGGCTTGACGAAGATTGCAGAACCTGTCGGTGTTGTGTGTGGTGTCACTCCAACAACAAACCCAACATCAACAGCAATTTTCAAATCATTGATTGCTTTGAAAACACGTAATCCAATCGTGTTTGCTTTCCACCCATCAGCTCAAGAATCATCAGCTCACGCAGCACAAATCGTTCGTGATGCCGCTGTCGCAGCTGGAGCGCCTGAAAACTGTGTTCAATGGATTACAGAGCCATCTATGGAAGCAACTGGAGCGCTTATGAACCACGAAGGTATTGCGACTATCCTTGCAACTGGTGGTAACGCCATGGTTAAAGCAGCTTACTCATGTGGGAAACCAGCTCTTGGGGTAGGTGCCGGAAACGTTCCTGCTTATGTAGAAAAATCAGCTGACCTTCGTCAAGCTGCCCATGACATTGTGATGTCTAAATCATTTGATAATGGTATGGTCTGTGCATCAGAGCAAGCGGTTATCATTGATAAAGAAGTGTATGATGAATTTGTAGAAGAATTCAAATCATACCACACTTACTTTGTAAACAAAAAAGAAAAAGCACTTCTTGAAGAATTCTGTTTTGGTGTGAAAGCAAACAGCAAAAACTGTGCTGGTGCTAAACTAAATGCAAACATTGTTGGTAAACCAGCAGCATGGATTGCAGAACAAGCAGGATTCAGTGTTCCAGAAGGAACAAACATCTTAGCTGCAGAATGTGAAGAAGTAGGACCAAAAGAACCATTGACTCGTGAAAAATTGTCACCAGTAATCGCTGTATTGAAAGCTGAAGACACAGAAGATGGTCTTACAAAAGCTCGTCAAATGGTTGAGTTTAACGGACTTGGTCACTCAGCAGCTATCCATACAAAAGACGAAGAGCTTGCTAAACGCTTTGGTACAGAAATCAAAGCTATGCGTATTATCTGGAACTCTCCATCTACTTTCGGTGGTATCGGTGACGTTTACAATGCCTTCATCCCATCATTGACACTTGGATGTGGTTCATACGGACGTAACTCTGTTGGTGATAACGTGAGCGCTATTAACCTCCTAAACATCAAGAAAGTAGGGAAACGTAGAAATAATATGCAATGGTTTAAAGTTCCTTCAAAAATTTACTTCGAACGCAATTCTATCCAATACCTTCAAACATGTGAAGATATTGAACGTGTTCTGATTGTTACAGACAAATCTATTGAAAAACTCGGTTTCGTTCAACGTGTTATCGACCAATTGAACGCACGTAGCAACCGTGTAACTATCCAAGTCTTCTCAGATGTTGAACCAGATCCAGACATCACAACTGTAGAACGTGGTGCTGAAGTGATGAAAGCATTTGAACCAGACACAATCATTGCTCTTGGTGGTGGTTCTCCAATGGACGCGGCGAAAGTAATGTGGCTCTTCTACGAACAACCAGAAATCGACTTCCGTGACTTGGTTCAAAAATTTATGGATATCCGTAAACGCGCCTTCCGCTTCCCATCACTTGGTAAGAAAGCGAAGTACATTGGTATCCCAACAACTTCAGGTACTGGTTCAGAAGTAACACCATTTGCCGTTATCTCTGACAAGAAAAACAACCGCAAATACCCATTGGCTGACTACTCATTGACACCAACTATTGCGATTGTTGACCCTGCTTTGGTTGAATCAGTTCCAGACTTTATCGCTGCTGATACAGGTATGGACGTCTTGACACACGCGACTGAAGCCTACACTTCAAACTTTGCTAACGACTATACAGATGGTATTGCGCTTCAAACAATTAAACTTGTCTTTGAATGGTTGGAAAAATCTGTTAAGACAGCTGACCCAGAAGCTCGTGAGAAAATGCACAACGCGTCTACAATGGCTGGTATGGCCTTCGCCAATGCCTTCCTTGGTATGAGCCACTCAATGGCCCACAAGATTGGTGGTGTTCACCACACTGTTCACGGACGTACAAATGCTATCTTGCTTCCATACGTTATCCGTTACAACGGAACTCGTCCATCTAAGACAACTACATGGCCTAAGTACAACTATTGGAAAGCTGATGAGAAATTCCAAGACATCGCGAAAATGCTTGGCTTGCCTCACTCAACTCCAGAAGAAGCAGTTGAAGCATACGCTAAAGCTGTTTACGAACTTGGTGTTGCAGTAGGTATCAAGATGAACTTCAAGGATCAAGGAATTGATGAAAAAGCTTGGAAAGACAGCTTGCATGAAATTGCCTTGCTTGCTTATGAAGACCAATGTTCTCCTGCAAATCCACGCTTGCCAATGGTAGCTGACATGGAAGAAATCATGGCAGATGCTTACTATGGCTATGCAGAACGTCCAGGACGTCGTAAATAATCGTTTATCAGCCTAGAGGCAGGAATTTCCTGTCTCTTTTTTTGTAATTCTATTTGAAAAATGGTATAATCATCGCATATATTTGTTTGAAAATCAAATCTTTTATAATCATGCGAGGGGCAAATGAACAAGATGAATGACTTAGGGGATAAAGTGCGACTTTTAAGAGAGGAGAAAGGACTTAGTCGTCCAGTTTTTTGTGGGGATGAGTCTGAATTATCAGTGCGTCAGTTGGTGAGAATCGAAAAAGGAGAGTTTCGCCCGACAATAAAAACACTAGAATATATTGCAGAACGATTAGAAATTCCGTCCTACGTCTTGATGCCAGATTATAAGGAATTACCGAAGCGTTACCAAGAATTAAAGTACTTTCTTTTACATCACCCTGACTACGGAGACAAGGAGTTGCAGGAACAAAAGGAAGAATATTTTGATGAGATTTTTGAGAATTTTTATGATGATTTGCCACGTGATGAGAAGATGATAGTGGATTGTCTTCAAGCAATAGATGAAGTGAGGGCGACTAGTAATTCCTTATACGGAAGCGGTGTGATTGAGGACGGTCTTCAAGACTTACTATCCAGAGATGTATATAAAGCCGAGGACTTGTTGAAATTGAGACTGTATTTCAACTGTCAGTTAATGGATGGTTTAAATGTGGGTGAGATAAAAGAATCTGAGCATGAAACCATTCTTTGTTTTCATGACAAACTAAGTTCTCAGGTTGATAAGATAGAGTTCGATTGTTTGGATTTGCTTAGAGATTCCTTGTTAGCTTCTTTAGCTTGTATAGAAATTATGGGGCTGTTTCATTATTTTAAGAGAGCAGTTGAGACCTTAAATAAAATAGGGCAGAAAACACGAGATTTTCAAAAGCAACCGATTGTCTTGATGGTAGAATGGAAATATTATATTCAGATGGATTATGATACAGCCAAACAAAAGTATGAAGAAGCAAAAATGATGGCGAGGATGTTTGGCAATGAGAAGTTAATCGTTAGTTTAGATAATGAATGGAGCGAAGACTTAGAAAGGTATTGTTAAATGCTTTATAGGAGTGACATTTCTGTCATTGGAGAAATGTCACTTTTTTGTTAAAATGAATTTGTAAATAAATAAGAAAGGGATTTGCTATGGTTAAGATGTTGTTTTTGTTACTTATCATTGGTGGGTGGTGGGGCTGAGTTTAGAGGTTTGATATGCTAGAATTTGAACGAATAAATAATGTTTTATTGCCTAGCATGTCAGAAGTTGGAGATGTACTGCTCATTCGACAAACGCTATCAACTCTTCTTCAAGTGGAAATAAGAGTTAACGGCTATTTATTGGATTTGATTACAATAAAACCCCAGATATTAAAAGTCTATCCATTAGTCGGTATAGCAAATAATGCACTTATTATTGTACGAGAAGTAAATGAGGGACTTGATATGACGTTGGAGTGTAATAGAACATTTAGAGATTTTGATTTTTTTAGAAAATTAAAATAGAAATTTAAAAAGGAGAAATAAAATATGTGGCGTTGGGTATGGAAAATAGTAAAATGGATTTTGATTAATTTAATGTGGACAGCTATTTGGAGCTGGGTTCAACAATGGTTTAGTAAATAGGAGGGAGTATTATGTGGCGTTGGGTATTAAAAATTATCAAATGGGTTCTTATTGATTGGGTTTTAACAGCAATTTGGGGCTGGGTTAAACAGTGGTTCTAGTTTAGAAATTAATAGAACAGAGTTGATTTTTACATAAAATATTAGTAAAATTAGAAATTAATATAAAAAAATAATTGATAGTTATGTCTCAGTTTGAAAATGGGCATTCTCAAAAAGATTATAGACATAACTATCAACTATTTTAATTATAATATAAAAGGAGAAAAAATGAAAGTAGAGAACATTTCGTATAGAATAAATAGTAGGATACTGTTTAACAATATTTCTTTTGATACTTCAAATTCAGGTCTTACACTGATTACTGGAAAAAATGGCTCAGGAAAGTCAACATTATTGAAAGTATTACTAGGAATTGTTCAACCATATTCTGGCTCATTGATTTCTGAAGAAAAAGTTAGCTATGTTCCAGATTCTTCGGACAACTATTTCATTGGTTTATCTCCTAATTTATTATTCGGATTTTTACAGAAACAATTTTTTATTGAAACAAATTTGTTCGAAGAACGGTTAAGAGAATTACGAGAACAATTTTATTTGAATGAGAAATTAATGACACAAACAATTCAATCATTGTCATTAGGAGAAAAGAAAAAAGTAATGCTTATAGCAGCGTTTTTATTGGATTCGGACTTGTATGTTATGGATGAACCTTTATCAGGTTTAGATCAAATTTCGGTTGAAAATCTGCTTCAATTGATGGAGCAAAAGATAAATCTAGGCAAACACTTCATTATTGTAAGTCACGAGAGGCAAGAAATTTTACCGACAGTTGATCAGATTATTTCTTTGTAGAGGAAAGTTATATGGAAAAGTTTTATTATTCTATTACTCTATTATTCCTATCTCGACAGGGATACTGGAATGATTCGAATAATGTCAAGGAATTATCGTTGCTTCAATCGACCTACAAATATTTTTTTTCATCTGTTAGTTTGATTTTTATATTTTGTTTTGCTAAACAAGAAGTTTATAAGCTATTAAGTGAAAATCAAATTTGGGGTATCCTATCATACTTTGAATTAGTAAAAATACTTGTTCCTGCAATTTTGTTATTAGGAATAATTTATGAAAATATTTATGTTTTAAAAACTAAAACAGAGAGTACAATGAGGATATTTTTCAATGTCACAGGGAGAGAATTTTGGAATATAGTATTTTTAAAGAATTTAATTCTAGTTTCCCCCATCTTAGTAGTTATTTTTTTCTATGATATTTCTTTAGGAATATTTGCATGCCTACTTGTTTTTTTACTTAATAGTATATTTTTTATACCGAAAATCAGGTATGTTAGGCCAAGGTTTAAAAAATCGTTCAGTATGGCCTATTTATTATCTGTAGTTGATGGTTTGACGGTGTTTAAAGCGATGACTATACCTGTATTTTCAACTTTTATGTTTATGTTCATGTGGTTGGTTTTACCAGATTTTTTAGGAATTGATATCTCGAATAAAGCGATGATATTGAATACAGCTTTATTTTCAGGGACAGTATTTTTTAGCAATAAAGGGATAAATTTTTATTTTCTTACTTTAAATAAGGACTTCCCTTATCTGAAGGCTGTGGGGGTCAATCTTAATAAATTTATAAAAAAAAGAATTTGGTCTTTAAATTTTATTAGTATCTTAGTTCCGTCGATCTCACTATATTTCTTTTTAAATTATCTGGGGTACGGTTTTATAGATATTTCCCTATTTCTTTTCGGAGTTTCTCTAGCATATTTTTTATGCCAAGGGATACAAATGTTAGAGATAATTATATTTAGAAAGTATCATTTCAAGAATGCGAAAGAATTAGATTCTTTTTCAATTCCTATAAATACAAGGATAACGTTGTACATTATTCGCTTCGTACCAGTTATGGTTTGCTTATTATTCAATCAAATTAAACTATTTGGTTTATGGGGCTTGATATTGTTAAATATAGTTTATATCAGTATTATTTATTGTAGTTTATATCGACATATGTTGTCAAAAGTAATTAAAGGAGATAATCATGTCCATTTTATCCATTAAAAGTATTTCAAAGTTTTACGCCTTGGACGGTAAACATCAAGAGCAGGCTTTAAAGAATATAAACCTGCAGATTGAAAAAGGTAAAATTACAGCGATTTACGGGCCGTCAGGCTGTGGCAAAACCAGTTTACTAAACATCATCAGTGGTCTGGATAGACAATACGAAGGAGTTTTAGAATTTAAAGGGGAAACTCTCCGTGACTTATCAGAGATTGAACTAACCCAATTTCGTAAAGATAAGATTGGATTTGTGTTTCAAAACTTTAACCTCATTCCTCATCAATCTGTCTTGGACAATGTCAAGCTACCTCTCTATGTCAAAGATTTATCTGACAGGGAGATGACAATGATTGCAAAGGAGCAATTAAGTAACTTGGGCATGGAACCTTTTGTGGCTAAAAATGTTAAACAGCTTTCTGGCGGGCAAAAGCAACGTGTAGCAATCGCGCGTGCCTTGGTAAATCAACCTGATATGATTGTAGCAGATGAGCCAACGGGTTCGCTGGATTCTCAATCCCAAGAAATGGTATTGGAAGTATTTAAAAATTTAGCCCAAACAGGGAAAACAGTATTGATTGTAACCCATAATCCAGAGGTTGCTGAATATGCAGATGTGATTATCAAAATGAAGGATGGTGAAGTCGTTGAAGAAGTCAAAAAATAAAGGATTATCATTGAAAAACAAATTCAAACTTTCTTTAAATAACTTTATGGAAAGAAAGTGGCGTAACTTATTGATTGCGCTAGCAACCTCAATCGGTTTTGTAGGAGTCTTAATTTCTTTTGGATTAGGAAATGCTTTGATTTCGATGATTGATGAAAATACGAATGGAGGTCAAATTCCTTCTCAAGTTCAGATTGCTTTAAATACAGAAAATGCTGGACGAGGCTTTTTGAACCAAGATGATAAGAACTATATCACGGATACAGTTGGGAAAGAAGCTATTAAATATTTGGAGAGTCCTTTTGGGATGACCATGTCAAATATTACTATAGATGGGCAAGAAATGGATCTGAGTCAAACGATGCCTTCTTATGCTCAAGTAGTGAGTCTCTATGAGGATACAAGTATTTCTGTTAGTAGTAATGAGGCGGACAAAGTATTAGCTGGCTCCCTCTATAGTGATGCAAATGAACAGGGGTTGACGATTCCAAGTAGTTTACTAAAAAGTTGGAATGAACAGACAGGAAAAAATCTGACAGCTAATGATGTTATTGGCAAATCAGTTTCAGCAAGTATTGTAGAAAATGCTGCCGAAGCTAGCAAGACTGCTCAATTTCAAACAAAGATTGTGCGTGTGATCAATGATGAAGATGACATGGAGAACAGCAACAGTTTTATGCCCTCTAATCAAATGGAAACAATTTTGAAAGAAGCTGGATTTACAAAAGCTGTATCTTATTTTATCTTGGAACTCAAAGATCCATCACAGACAAAAGCGGTAACAGAAGAATTACAGAAAAATAAGAAGTATACTGTTCTTTCTCAACAGAAGGTTCTTGATATTGTGATTACTTTTATTCGTGTCATTCAGGGATTGTTGATTGTGCTTTCATCACAAGCTATTGTGGTAGCAGCAGTCATGATTGGTATCATTATTTACATCAATATCATGCAGCGTTCTAAGGAAATAGGTGTCATGAAGGCAGTTGGTTATCAAAATCGCGATGTCAAAGGAATTTTTATTTACGAGGCTATTTGGATTGTAGGCATTGCCTTGTTGCTGGCATTTTTGGTTGCACAAGGGGTGGGAAGTTTGGCGAATGTGGTTGTAAATCATTTTTACCCATCCATCACTAAGGTTTTTGAATTAAATCTTTTATCTATTTTAGGAACTCTAGTTTTCGCTCTATTGCTTGGTTATGTCTCAGCCTACTTCCCAGCGCGTAAAATTAGTAAAATGGATCCTGTAGAATCGCTACGATATGAATAGTTAAGGACGTTACTAGATTATCGTCGCTCAAAAAGAAACTAACATAGAAAAACAATGCCCGTACTTGCAATTAAACTTAAATAGTTATATAATAGGTTTGTTGAAAGGTGATTTGTAGTGATTCAAGTTACTCTTTTCACAATAAAAATTTCATGATTTTCATAAGGAGGAAATCACTAATGGTAGTTAAAGTTGGTATTAACGGTTTCGGACGTATCGGTCGTCTTGCTTTCCGTCGTATCCAAAACGTAGAAGGTGTTGAAGTTACACGCATCAACGACCTTACAGATCCAGTTATGCTTGCACACTTGTTGAAATACGACACAACTCAAGGTCGTTTCGACGGTACTGTTGAAGTTAAAGAAGGTGGATTCGAAGTTAACGGTAAATTCGTTAAAGTTTCTGCTGAACGTGATCCAGAACAAATCGACTGGGCTACTGACGGTGTAGAAATCGTTCTTGAAGCTACTGGTTTCTTTGCTAAGAAAGAAGCAGCTGAAAAACACCTTAAAGGTGGAGCTAAAAAAGTTGTTATCACTGCTCCTGGTGGAAACGACGTTAAAACAGTTGTATTCAACACTAACCACGACGTTCTTGACGGTACTGAAACAGTTATCTCAGGTGCTTCATGTACTACAAACTGCTTGGCTCCAATGGCTAAAGCTCTTCAAGACAACTTTGGTGTTGTTGAAGGATTGATGACTACTATCCACGCTTACACTGGTGACCAAATGATCCTTGACGGACCACACCGTGGTGGTGACCTTCGCCGTGCTCGCGCTGGTGCTGCAAACATCGTTCCTAACTCAACTGGTGCTGCGAAAGCTATCGGTCTTGTAATCCCAGAATTGAACGGTAAACTTGACGGATCTGCACAACGCGTTCCAACTCCAACAGGATCAGTTACTGAATTGGTAGCAGTTCTTGAAAAGAACGTTACTGTTGATGAAGTAAACGCAGCTATGAAAGCAGCTTCAAACGAATCATACGGTTACACAGAAGATCCAATCGTATCTTCAGATATCGTAGGTATGTCTTACGGTTCATTATTTGACGCAACTCAAACTAAAGTTCTTGACGTTGACGGTAAACAATTGGTTAAAGTTGTATCATGGTACGACAACGAAATGTCATACACTGCACAACTTGTTCGTACTCTTGAATACTTCGCAAAGATCGCTAAATAATTCTTGAGTCGATAGAAAAGCAAGGCCTCTGGTCTTGCTTTTTAAATATTTAAAAATGGATGACACAATCATCCATTCTTTTTTATTTCTCTTTCAAAAGTATCTGATAGGGTAGTGAAGCTTAATTTCTCTAGAGTAAGTGGATGGGTAAAGGAAAGTCGAAAGGCATGGAGCATGAGCCTGCTGGTTTTTAATCTAGAGTTATAGAGAGGGTCACCTAGGATAGGGAAGTTATGATGAGAAAGGTGGACACGGATTTGATGGGTTCGCCCTGTCTTTAGTTTGCAACGGACAAGAGCTGTTTTGTTTGAAAATTGCTTTAATCTGCTTACATGCGTTTCAGCATATTGCCCATTTTTTGCATCAATTATTCTTTTTCTACGATCATGACGATCACGTCCGATTTTGTCTCTGAAAACAAGCTCTTTGTTGCTGATATTTCCATCAACTAGTGCCCAGTATTCCCTAGAAATCTCTTTTTTCTCCAATAAGCGGTTGAGAATAGGTAGGATAAAAGGATTTTTAGCGAAGAGAACTAAACCACTGGTTTCCATGTCCAGACGATGAACGACATAGCAAGTTTGGCCAACATAGGCACTGATATGGTTAAGAAGGGCGATTTCATTTGGTTGGTTACCGTGGGTTTTCATACCCTCTGGTTTGTTTACAATAACTAAGTGTTGATCTTGATAAACCTCTTGAACGAGGTCAGGATTGCCCCAAGGGATTTCTTTTTCGGGATAATCTTCCTTGTCAAAAGTTAACTGGCAAATATCTCCAGGATTCACCTCCTCGTTCCAGCGAACTTCTCGCTGATTAATTAAAATATGTTTCTTGATTCTCAAAAAATGACGGATTTTTCTAGGGATGAGGAGTTGTTCCTCAAGTAATTGCTTTACCGTCATTTGAGGTAGAGAGTCTGGTAATGTAAATGTGAATTTCATACAGATATTGTAACAAAAAAAGCCCCATTTTGATAGGAAATAGCTAAATTCTTGTCTTCCTATGATGAAGATGATAAAATAAACGCATGAAATTAGATAAATTATTCGAGAAATTTCTTTCTCTTTTTAAAAAAGAAACAAGTGAATCAGAGGATTCTGATTCTACTAGCTTACGTCGCTCTCGTAGTGATCGAAAAAAATTAGCCCAAGTAGGTCCAATTCGAAAATTCTGGCGTCGCTATCATCTAACAAAGATTGTCCTTATACTAGGTTTGAGTGCAAGCTTGCTAGTTGGAACCTATTTGTTTGCTGTAGCCAAGTCAACCAATGTTAATGATTTGCAAAATGCCTTGAAAACTCGGACTCTCATTTTTGACCGTGAAGAAAAAGAGGCAGGTGCCTTGTCTGGTCAAAAAGGAACTTATGTTGAACTGACTGATATTAGTAAAAATTTGCAGAATGCCGTTATTGCGACAGAAGACCGTTCCTTCTATAAAAATGACGGGATTAACTATGGTCGTTTCTTCTTGGCTATTGTCACTGCTGGACGTTCGGGTGGTGGTTCTACTATTACCCAACAGCTAGCTAAAAACGCCTATTTGTCGCAGGATCAAACGGTTGAGAGAAAAGCGAAAGAATTTTTCCTTGCCTTAGAATTAACAAAAAAATATAGTAAGGATCAGATCTTAACCATGTACCTTAACAACGCTTATTTTGGAAATGGTGTGTGGGGTGTAGAAGATGCGAGTAAGAAATACTTTGGAGTTTCTGCGTCAGAAGTGAGTTTGGATCAAGCTGCGACTCTGGCAGGGATGCTCAAAGGACCGGAACTGTATAATCCTTTGAATTCCGTACAAGATTCTACCAATCGGCGCGACACTGTCTTGCAGAATATGGTTGCAGCAGGATATATTGATAAAAATCAAGAAACCGAAGCCGCTGAAGTTGATATGACTTCACAATTGCACGATAAGTATGAAGGAAAAATCTCAGATTACCGCTATCCTTCTTACTTTGATGCGGTGGTTAACGAAGCTGTTTCCAAGTATAATCTAACAGAGGAAGAGATTGTCAATAATGGTTACCGCATTTACACAGAGCTGGACCAAAACTACCAAGCAAATATGCAGGTTGTCTATGAAAATAAAGCGCTATTTCCGAGGGCAGAGGATGGAACATTTGCTCAATCAGGAAGTGTCGCTCTCGAACCGAAAACAGGGGGAGTTCGTGGAGTTGTCGGTCAAGTTGCTGACAATGATAAAACTGGATTCCGAAATTTCAACTATGCAACTCAATCAAAACGTAGTCCTGGTTCTACAATTAAGCCTTTAGTTGTTTATACGCCAGCAGTTGAAGCAGGCTGGGCTTTGAATAAGCAGTTGGATAACCATACCATGCAGTACGATAGCTATAAGGTTGATAACTATGCAGGAATCAAAACGAGTCGAGAAGTTCCTATGTATCAAGCCTTGGCAGAATCGCTTAATCTACCTGCTGTTGCCACTGTTAATGATTTGGGCGTTGACAAGGCTTTTGAAGCAGGCGAAAAATTCGGACTCAACATGGAAAAGGTCGATCGTGTTCTTGGCGTCGCCTTGGGAAGCGGTGTTGAAACCAACCCTCTTCAAATGGCTCAAGCATATGCTGCTTTTGCAAATGAAGGGTTAATGCCGGAAGCTCATTTTATTAGTAGAATTGAAAATGCTAGTGGACAAGTTATTGCAAGCCATAAAAATTCACAAAAACGGGTGATTGATAAGTCTGTAGCTGACAAGATGACCAGTATGATGTTGGGTACATTCACCAACGGAACGGGAATTAGTTCATCGCCTGCAGACTATGTCATGGCAGGGAAAACTGGTACAACCGAAGCAGTTTTCAATCCAGAATACACAAGTGACCAGTGGGTAATTGGTTATACTCCAGATGTAGTGATTAGTCACTGGCTTGGTTTTCCGACCACTGATGAAAATCACTATCTAGCAGGATCTACTTCAAACGGTGCAGCTCATGTCTTCAGAAATATTGCAAATACCATTTTACCTTATACCCCAGGAAGTACCTTTACAGTTGAAAATGCATATAAGAAAAATGGAATCGCACCAGCTAACACAAAAAGACAAGTACAAACCAATGATAATAGCCAGACAGATGATAATTTGTCTGATATTCGAGGACGTGCGCAAAGTCTAGTAGATGAGGCTAGTCGGGCTATCTCGGATGCCAAGATTAAAGAAAAGGCTCAAACAATATGGGATTCGGTAGTCAATCTATTCCGCTAAGATGCTTGTCAAAGTCTAGCTTTCTTGTTATAATAGATAAGATGGAGGCGTTATGGCACTAAAAAAAGCAAGCCTAGCTTGTGCGGTTTGTGGTTCGAGAAACTATTCAATCAAGATCAGTGGAAACCCCAAGCCTACACGACTAGAAGTAAATAAATTTTGTAAGCATTGTGGCAAGTACACTACACACAGAGAAACGAGATAGGAGAGAGCGATGCGTTTTATTGGAGATATTTTTAGACTTCTTAAAGACACAACATGGCCAACTCGCAAGGAAAGCTGGAGAGATTTTCGTTCTATCATGGAATACACAGCTTTCTTTGTAATAATTATTTACATTTTTGACCAGTTGATTGTTTCAGGTTTGATTCGATTTATTAACATTTTTTAGAAGGTTAGTGGAGTTAATTACACTAGAAATCTTCTATTTATGAAAGGAAATATCATGGATAGTTTTGATAAAGGGTGGTTTGTTTTACAAACTTATTCTGGTTATGAAAATAAGGTAAAAGAAAATCTATTACAACGTGCACAAACCTACAATATGTTGGATAATATTCTACGTGTTGAAATTCCAACACAAACAGTGCAAGTTGAAAAAAATGGAAAGAGAAAAGAAGTAGAAGAAAATCGCTTTCCAGGTTATGTTCTTGTAGAAATGGTCATGACAGATGAAGCTTGGTTTGTCGTTCGAAACACACCAAATGTAACTGGATTTGTTGGATCACATGGGAACAGATCAAAACCAACTCCATTATTGGAACAAGAAATTCGTGACATTTTGGTATCTATGGGACAAACTGTTCAAGAATTTGATTTCGATGTTGAGGTTGGCCAAACCGTACGTATTATTGATGGTGCTTTTGCAGACTACACTGGTAAGATTACAGAAATTGATAATAACAAAGTGAAAATGATTATCTCTATGTTTGGTAATGACACAGTTGCAGAAGTAAACCTAAACCAAATTGCAGAATTGTAACCCTAAGAGAGGCTTGTCCTCTCTTTTTTGTGCAGTTGAGACAGTAAAGAGGACAGAATAGGCGAAATGGCCCTAATTAGCTTTTTTATTTGTTAAACTGTATCTAGAAAGGGGAAGATTATGCTTAAAGAATTGTATGAAGAAGTCCAAGGTATTGTATACAAGTGTAGAAATGAATATTACCTTCATTTATGGGAGCTATCGGATTGGGATCAAGAGGGGATGATTTGCTTGCATGAATTGATTAGTAAAGAAGAAGGATTAGTAGAAGATATTCCTCGTTTAAGGAAATATTTCAAAACCAAGTTTCGGAATCGGATTCTAGACTATATCCGTAAACAAGAAAGTCAAAAACGAAGATATGATAAAGAACCCTATGAAGAAGTAGGTGAGATTAGTCATCGTATCAGTGAGGGAGGTCTCTGGCTAGACGATTATTATCTCTTTCATGAAACACTAAGAGATTATAGAAGTAAACAAAGTAAAGAGCAACAAGAAGAGTTAGAACGCGTCTTAAGACATGAACGCTTCCGAGGACGTCAAAGAGTCCTAAGGGACTTACGTATTGTGTTTAAAGAGTTTGATATCCGTAGCCATTAGGAAGGCATGCAAAAAAATTGAAAAAAATTAGAAAAAGGTGTTGACAAAGTTTGAAAAGTGGGTATAATAGTAAGAGTTGAAAATAACAACTCTGGTCCGTTGGTCAAGGGGTTAAGACACCGCCTTTTCACGGCGGTAACACGGGTTCGAATCCCGTACGGACTATGGTATGTTGCGGATGGAACACTTGATGAAAAAAGATTAAAAAAGTTTCAAAAAAGTGTTGACAAGCGAAAGCGACTGTGATATACTAATATAGTTGTCACTTGAGAGAAGCGAGTGACAAAGACCTTTGAAAACTGAACAAGACGAACCAATGTGCAGGGCGCTACAACAATTGTTGTAGTACTGAACAATGAAAAAACAATAAATCTGTCAGTGACAGAAATGAGTGAGAACTCAAACTTTTAATGAGAGTTTGATCCTGGCTCAGGACGAACGCTGGCGGCGTGCCTAATACATGCAAGTAGAACGCTGAAGGAGGAGCTTGCTCTTCTGGATGAGTTGCGAACGGGTGAGTAACGCGTAGGTAACCTGCCTGGTAGCGGGGGATAACTATTGGAAACGATAGCTAATACCGCATAATAGCAGTTGTTGCATGACAACTGTTTGAAAGGTGCAATTGCATCACTACCAGATGGACCTGCGTTGTATTAGCTAGTTGGTGGGGTAACGGCTCACCAAGGCGACGATACATAGCCGACCTGAGAGGGTGATCGGCCACACTGGGACTGAGACACGGCCCAGACTCCTACGGGAGGCAGCAGTAGGGAATCTTCGGCAATGGACGGAAGTCTGACCGAGCAACGCCGCGTGAGTGAAGAAGGTTTTCGGATCGTAAAGCTCTGTTGTAAGAGAAGAACGAGTGTGAGAGTGGAAAGTTCACACTGTGACGGTATCTTACCAGAAAGGGACGGCTAACTACGTGCCAGCAGCCGCGGTAATACGTAGGTCCCGAGCGTTGTCCGGATTTATTGGGCGTAAAGCGAGCGCAGGCGGTTAGATAAGTCTGAAGTTAAAGGCTGTGGCTTAACCATAGTACGCTTTGGAAACTGTTTAACTTGAGTGCAAGAGGGGAGAGTGGAATTCCATGTGTAGCGGTGAAATGCGTAGATATATGGAGGAACACCGGTGGCGAAAGCGGCTCTCTGGCTTGTAACTGACGCTGAGGCTCGAAAGCGTGGGGAGCAAACAGGATTAGATACCCTGGTAGTCCACGCCGTAAACGATGAGTGCTAGGTGTTAGACCCTTTCCGGGGTTTAGTGCCGTAGCTAACGCATTAAGCACTCCGCCTGGGGAGTACGACCGCAAGGTTGAAACTCAAAGGAATTGACGGGGGCCCGCACAAGCGGTGGAGCATGTGGTTTAATTCGAAGCAACGCGAAGAACCTTACCAGGTCTTGACATCCCTCTGACCGCTCTAGAGATAGAGCTTTCCTTCGGGACAGAGGTGACAGGTGGTGCATGGTTGTCGTCAGCTCGTGTCGTGAGATGTTGGGTTAAGTCCCGCAACGAGCGCAACCCCTATTGTTAGTTGCCATCATTCAGTTGGGCACTCTAGCGAGACTGCCGGTAATAAACCGGAGGAAGGTGGGGATGACGTCGAATCATTATGCCCCTTATGACCTGGGCTACACACGTGCTACAATGGCTGGTACAACGAGTCGCAAGCCGGTGACGGCAAGCTAATCTCTTAAAGCCAGTCTCAGTTCGGATTGTAGGCTGCAACTCGCCTACATGAAGTCGGAATCGCTAGTAATCGCGGATCAGCACGCCGCGGTGAATACGTTCCCGGGCCTTGTACACACCGCCCGTCACACCACGAGAGTTTGTAACACCCGAAGTCGGTGAGGTAACCGTAAGGAGCCAGCCGCCTAAGGTGGGATAGATGATAGGGGTGAAGTCGTAACAAGGTAGCCGTATCGGAAGGTGCGGCTGGATCACCTCCTTTCTAAGGATAAGGAACTGCGCATTGGTCTTGT
Source organism: Streptococcus mitis (assembly GCF_000722695.1). Lineage (GTDB taxonomy): Bacteria > Bacillota > Bacilli > Lactobacillales > Streptococcaceae > Streptococcus > Streptococcus mitis_O. The sequence continues at coordinate 60,871 of NZ_JPFU01000003.1, forward strand.
TTAGTCTTGAGAGGTCTTGTGGGGCCTTAGCTCAGCTGGGAGAGCGCCTGCTTTGCACGCAGGAGGTCAGCGGTTCGATCCCGCTAGGCTCCATTGGTGAGAGAATCATCAAGTAATGCACATTGAAAATTGAATATCTATATCAAATAGTAACAAGAAAATAAACCGAAACGCTGTAGTATTAATAAGAGTTTATGACTGAAAGGTCAAAAATAAGGTTAAGTTAATAAGGGCGCACGGTGGATGCCTTGGCACTAGGAGCCGAAGAAGGACGTGACAAACGACGATATGCCTTGGGTAGCTGTAAGTAAGCGATGATCCAGGGATTTCCGAATGGGGGAACCCAACAGGTACTACCTGTTACCCGCATCTGTTAAGGATGTGAGGAGGAAGACGCAGTGAACTGAAACATCTAAGTAGCTGCAGGAAGAGAAAGCAAAAGCGATTGCCTTAGTAGCGGCGAGCGAAACGGCAGAAGGGCAAACCGAAGAGTTTACTCTTCGGGGTTGTAGGACTGCAATGTGGACTCAAAGATTATAGAAGAATGATTTGGGAAGATCAGCCAAAGAGAGTAATAGCCTCGTATTTAAAATAGTCTTTGTACCTAGCAATATCCTGAGTACGGCGGGACACGCGAAATCCCGTCGGAATCTGGGAGGACCATCTCCCAACCCTAAATACTCCCTAGTGACCGATAGTGAACCAGTACCGTGAGGGAAAGGTGAAAAGCACCCCGGAAGGGGAGTGAAATAGAACCTGAAACCGTGTGCCTACAACAAGTTCGAGCCCGTTAATGGGTGAGAGCGTGCCTTTTGTAGAATGAACCGGCGAGTTACGTTATGATGCGAGGTTAAGTTGAAGAGACGGAGCCGTAGGGAAACCGAGTCTGAATAGGGCGCCTTAGTATCATGACGTAGACCCGAAACCATGTGACCTACCCATGAGCAGGTTGAAGGTGCGGTAAGACGCACTGGAGGACCGAACCAGGGCACGTTGAAAAGTGCTTGGATGACTTGTGGGTAGCGGAGAAATTCCAAACGAACTTGGAGATAGCTGGTTCTCTCCGAAATAGCTTTAGGGCTAGCGTCGACATAAAGATTCTTGGAGGTAGAGCACTGTTTGGGTGAGGGGTCCATCCCGGATTACCAATCTCAGATAAACTCCGAATGCCAATGAATTATGGTCGGCAGTCAGACTGCGAGTGCTAAGATCCGTAGTCGAAAGGGAAACAGCCCAGACCACCAGCTAAGGTCCCAAAATAATTGTTAAGTGGAAAAGGATGTGGGGTTGCACAGACAACTAGGATGTTAGCTTAGAAGCAGCTATTCATTCAAAGAGTGCGTAATAGCTCACTAGTCGAGTGACCCTGCGCCGAAAATGTACCGGGGCTAAAACAATTTACCGAAGCTGTGGATACCTTTATAGGTATGGTAGGAGAGCGTTCTATGTGTGAAGAAGGTGTACCGTGAGGAGTGCTGGAACGCATAGAAGTGAGAATGCCGGTATGAGTAGCGAAAGACAGGTGAGAATCCTGTCCACCGTAAGACTAAGGTTTCCAGGGGAAGGCTCGTCCGCCCTGGGTTAGTCGGGACCTAAGGAGAGACCGAAAGGTGTATCCGATGGACAACAG
>NZ_JPFU01000004.1 GCF_000722695.1 Streptococcus mitis
CAGTTGGTAGAGCATCTGATTCGTAATCAGAGGGTCGCGTGTTCAAGTCATGTAGCCGGCATTTTTAGATAGAAGAAAATAGTGCGAACGTAGTTCAGTGGTAGAACACCACCTTGCCAAGGTGGGGGTCGCGGGTTCGAATCCCGTCGTTCGCTTAGAGAGGCCGGGGTGGCGGAACTGGCAGACGCACAGGACTTAAAATCCTGCGATTGGTAACGATCGTACCGGTTCGATTCCGGTCCTCGGCATAAACTAATGAGCACCCTTAGCTCAACTGGATAGAGTACCTGACTACGAATCAGGCGGTTAGAGGTTCGACTCCTCTAGGGTGCATTTTTCTTTTTAACTCGGGAAGTAGCTCAGCTTGGTAGAGTACTTGGTTTGGGACCAAGGTGTCGCAGGTTCGAATCCTGTCTTCCCGATTCATTACAGAGATGCGTAAGCGTATCTTTTTTATTTAACTAGATATTATATACATTAAGAGAGAAACAGTTTGCTTCTCTCTTTTTTGAAGTACGACGGGCATGTCGTACATCTGAGGTGTAAGTCCTCCGTGGGCACCCGCTACCGGTGAACCCAATAGCGATTCCCAAGCCTGACTATCGTGAGGTAGCGGGGAGAGGAAGGGATAGCGAAATCGTGGCTCTACGAACAGGAACGTGATAGTAAGGCGTATATAGCGGATAAGGGGGCTTCAAACTCTAAAGTCCAAAAAGGTAGTCGTAACCTATATGCGTAAATCACGAGAGTAAACGAGGAAAGATGTACAACTTATCCCGTGAGGTCTCATGAGCGCTGAAAGCGTAGTAACAACGAATCATGAGAAGTCAGCCGAGCCCATAGTAGTGAGGAAACTTCTGTAATGGAAGTGGAGCGAAGGGGTGAACAACTAATTGAAGTAATCCTACTTCACTTGTGTCTGTAAAACGAACGGTCTGATAGAACTGGACTCTATCACGTATTGACTAGATGAAGGTTCACCAATATAAGATGTCCCTCAGGCACCAAAACAAGAAAGGAATACGCACATGTCAAAATTGCTAGATAAGATATTATCACGCGAAAATATGCTGGAAGCCTACAATCAAGTAAAATCCAATAAGGGCTCAGCTGGGATTGATGGAATTACTATCGAAGAGATGGATAATTATCTCAGACAAAACTGGCGCCTGACTAAGGAACGGATAAAACAAAGAAAATATAAGCCTCAACCAGTTCTCAGAGTTGAGATTCCCAAACCAAACGGAGGCATCCGTCAACTAGGAATTCCAACAGTTATGGATAGAATGATTCAACAGGCCATTATTCAAGTCCTTACCCCCATTTGTGAACCCCATTTCTCTGAAACGAGTTATGGGTTCCGACCAAATCGGTCATGTGAAAAAGCCATCATGAAGCTCTTAGAGTACTTAAATGACGGCTATGAGTGGATAGTGGATATAGACCTTGAGAAATTCTTCGATACAGTTCCTCAAGATAGATTGATGTCCTTAGTACATAACATTATCGAAGACGGAGATACGGAATCCTTGATTCGTAAGTATCTTCATTCAGGTGTTATCATTAACGGTCAGCGTCATAAAACGCTAGTTGGCACACCACAGGGAGGAAATTTATCTCCTCTCTTATCCAATATCATGCTTAATGAATTGGATAAGGAATTAGAAAAGAGGGGACTTCGATTTGTGCGCTACGCAGATGATTGTGTGATTACGGTCGGAAGCGAGGCTGCTGCTAAGCGTGTGATGTATTCAGTCAGTCGTTTTATTGAGAAACGGCTAGGTTTGAAAGAAAACATAACCAAGACTAAGATTACTAGACCAAGAGAGTTGAAATATTTAGGTTTCGGGTTCTGGAAATCATCAGCTGGTTGGAAAAGTCGCCCCCATCAAGATAGTGTTCGGAGATTTAAGCTTAAATTGAAGAAACTAACACAGAGGAAATGGAGTATAGACTTAACAAGACGTATTGAACAACTGAATTTGTCCATTCGAGGATGGATAAACTATTTCTCATTGGGAAATATGAAAAGTATTGTCACCAGCATAGATGAGCGCTTGCGCACTCGCCTACGAGTGATTATCTGGAAGCAATGGAAGAAGAAATCTAGACGATTATGGGGATTGCTTAAGTTAGGAGTTCCTAAATGGATAGCAGATAAGGTATCTGGCTGGGGCGACCATTATCAATTAGTAGCTCAGAAGTCGGTACTTAAACGTGCTATATCAAAACCAGTCCTTGAGAAACGTGGACTGGTTTCGTGTTTGGATTATTACCTTGAACGACATGCGTTAAAAGTTAGTTGAACCGCCGTATGCCGAACGGCATGTACGGTGGTGTGAGAGGGGCTAGAGATTATCCCCTACTCGATTTTCAGTAATTCATTTTATACTCTGATTTTCATTGAAAATCAGAGTATACTTTTTTGTTTCCTACTCTGTTTAATAATACGGTAGTTAATTATACACATTGAAATTTTATAGATTTTATAACTCTTATTAATTCTTAATAAAGCAATAGAAGAGTTTTTGTTGAACCTATAATATATGTTTCAATGTTATAAAAATTGCTTCTATTACGAGTTTAGGTAAGTATTAGTTTACATTATAGTGTGAATGGGGTTTGATATTTCTTTTGAGGAAGCTGTCTTAAATTTTTCTATTTGTGTTTTATTGTATAGTGTATCTTGCTTGTTTTGAACAGAATTTTTATGACATTTGTCATATCTCCTCATGACAGAAACTTCTAGTGATTCTACCTTCAAAGAATTATACTAGATGTATCAAGTGGAGGAAGAAAAAATGAAACATAAAGTAATTGTCGCAATGAGTTTAGTAGCAGCAGGAGTTATGACCTATCTCATGTTTTCGGGATTGGATGAGGATTTCTACCATTTTCCTTGGGAGCTTTTTGCTGGCTTTGGAATGATGTCTTGGCTTATCAGAGAAGGTTTGAAATTAGTCTCAGATGTGAAAAAGGAGTTTGAAAAATGAAAAAAGCGTTTCTCTATCTTTTTATTGGACTATCACTAGTGGTATGGTTGGTAGAAATGTTTACAGGTTGGTTTGATCAAGCCTTCCTTCACCAATTCATCCGTGGTGTCTGGGGACTAGGATTTATGATTTTTATCGCCTTTCCTATGGGAGAGGAGTGGCTGAAAGGAGAATATCATGAACATGATTAAGGTAGAAAGCCTAAATAAAAACATCAAGGGCAAGGCTATTTTGAAGGATATTTCCTTTGAGGTAGCTGAAGGTGAATGCGTCGCCTTGATTGGGCCCAATGGTGCTGGGAAGACCACACTCTTGGACTGTCTGCTTGGAGATAAATTGGTCACCAGTGGGCAAGTATCTATCCAAGATTTGCCGGTAACGAGCTCTAAGTTAGACTATACAAGATCCTACCTCCCTCAAGAGAATGTAATCGTTCAGAAACTAAAGGTAAAAGAGTTGATTGCTTTCTTTCAAAAAATTTATCCAAATCACTTGAGTAATCAGGAAATCGATCAACTATTACAGTTTGATAAGCAACAAAAAGAGCAATTCGCAGAAAAATTATCAGGTGGACAAAAGCGTCTTTTCTCTTTTGTCTTGACCTTAATTGGGCGACCAAAGCTTGTCTTTTTAGATGAGCCAACTGCTGCCATGGATACCTCTACCCGTCAACGTTTTTGGGAAATTGTTCAGGACCTAAAAGCGCAGGGAGTCACCATTCTCTATTCGTCCCATTATATCGAAGAAGTAGAGCATACAGCTGACCGGATTTTGGTTTTAAATAAGGGAGAGTTGATTCGTGATACGACGCCTCTAGCTATGCGTAGTGAGGAGATTGAAAAGCATTTTATCCTTCCTCTAGCTTACAAGGAAGTCGTTGAGAAGTCAGTCTTGGTTGAAAGGTGGGTACAAAAACAAGATGCCTTGCAAGTAGTCACACGCGAAGCGGATGCTTTCTGGGAACTGTTAGTTCAAGCGGGATGTAACATACAAGAAATTGAAGTCAATAATCGTAGCTTGCTGGATACAATCTTTGAAGAAACACAAAAGGGAGATGACTAAGATGAAACAATGGATAGCATTAAATAAGATAGAATTTCTATTGACCAAACGACAATTAGTCTATTATCTATTATCCGTAGGGATGCCGACAGCCTTCTATCTATTCTTTTCTGGCATGTATCAGGACACACCAGGTGGACCCGCGAATTTTATGCGTGATTATCTTATCTCCATGACGGCCTTTTCCATGATGTCGACAGCTATCTTCTCATTCCCAGTTGTTTTACATACCGATAAGATAAACAACTGGCAGAAAACATTACGTCATAGCCCTGTAAATATGGTAGAATATTATCTATCAAAGATAACAAGTATGCTGGTTGATTATTTGGTTTCAATCTTGGTGGTTTTCTCAGTTGGGCATTTTGTAAGAGGTGTGGATATGCCTTTAGCAAGCTGGGTTGGTGCTGCGATTTTGCTTATTTTGGGAAGTATTGCCTTTGTAGCGCTTGGCTTGACCTTGACTCTCTTACCAACTAGTCAGCTGATGACTGTCGTGGGTAATCTTCTTTATCTAGGCTTGGCTGTGTTAGGCGGACTCTGGATGCCTATCTCTTTATTTCCAGACTGGATGCAAGCAGTTGGTAAGTCTTTACCAAGCTATCAGTTGATGGAGTTGGTCAAGACCTTCTTAAACGAGGGTGGCATCAATCTATCAGCCACAGTTTATTTACTTGTTTTTTCAGCAGTTTTGTTTGGTTTGACCATTTACCTTCAAGGTCATAAGGAGAATGATTAATGCTTGAAAGACTGAAAAGCATACATTATATGTTTTGGGCCAGTTTAATTTTTATGATTTTCCCCATCCTACCTGTAGTGACTGGGTGGCTTTCTGCCTGGCATTTATTGATTGATATTCTATTTGTAGTGGCGTATTTGGGTGTTTTAACAACTAAGAGCCAGCGCCTATCTTGGCTATATTGGGGCCTCATGCTGACTTATGTAGTTGGGAATACTGCCTTTGTTGCTGTTAATTATATCTGGTTTTTCTTTTTCCTATCCAATCTCTTAAGTTATCATTTCAGCGTAGGTGGTTTAAAGTCTTTACATGTCTGGACTTTTCTTCTTGCTCAAGTCCTTGTTGTGGGCCAACTTTTGATTTTTCAGAGAATCGAAGTTGAGTTTCTATTCTATCTACTTGTAATTCTTGCTTTTGTCGATTTAATGACTTTTGGCTTGATTCGGATTCGTATTGTGGAGGATTTGAAAGAAGCACAGGCTAGGCAAAATGCCCAGATAAATCTATTGCTTGCTGAAAATGAACGCAGTCGTATCGGTCAGGATTTGCATGATAGTCTGGGACATACCTTTGCCATGCTGAGTGTCAAGACAGATCTAGCCTTGCAGTTATTGCAGATACAGGCTTATCCACAGGCGGAAAAGGAATTAAGAGAAATACAGCAAATTAGCAAAGAATCAATGCGTGAAGTACGAACCATTGTGGAAAATCTTAAGTCTAGAACTTTGACATCCGAACTAGAGACTGTGAAAAAGATGTTAGAAATTGCTGGAATTAAGGTGGAAACGGATAACCAACTAGATACTGCTAGCCTAACTCAGGAATTGGAGTCAACGGCTTCCATGATTTTGCTTGAGTTAGTGACCAATATCATCAAACATGCAAAAGCATCGAAAGCTTACTTAAAATTAGAACGGATAGAGAAAGAACTCATTTTAACAGTAAGTGATGATGGCTGTGGCTTCGCTTCTCTAAAAGGGGATGAGCTCCATACAGTTCGAGATCGTGTTTTTCCATTTTCAGGAGAAGTAAAGGTAATTAGTTGGAAAGAACCGACAGAAGTTCAGGTTCGACTACCTTATAAGGGGAGAAAGTAGATGAAAGTATTAGTCGCAGAAGATCAAAGTATGTTGCGAGATGCTATGTGTCAATTGCTCACGCTTCAACCGGATGTAGAGTCTGTCTTTCAAGCCAAGAATGGGCAAGAAGCAATCCAACTATTAGAAAAGGAGTCTGTAGATATCGCCATCCTTGACGTAGAAATGCCTGTTAAGACAGGTCTTGAAGTCTTGGAGTGGATACGAGCAGAAAATCTAGAAACAAAGGTGGTTGTGGTGACGACCTTCAAGCGTCCTGGGTATTTTGAACGTGCGGTCAAGGCTGGAGTAGATGCTTATGTATTAAAAGAAAGAAACATTGCAGACCTCATGCAAACCTTGCACACCGTCCTAGAAGGACGCAAGGAGTATTCGCCTGAATTGATGGAAGTGGTGATGACGCATCCCAATCCGTTGACAGAACAAGAAATCGCAGTTTTAAAGGGAATTGCTCAGGGCTTCTCTAACCAAGAAATTGCAGACAAACTCTATCTATCCAACGGAACAGTCCGAAACTATGTCACCAATATTCTTTCGAAACTAGATGCAGGTAATCGAACAGAGGCAGCTAATATCGCGAAAGAATCTGGTTGGTTGTGATGGTATAATATTTTTCTGAACATTATGTGCTAAAATTGATGGGATTGAATGGAACAATACTAACTTTAGGAGGGTGGGATTCCTCCTTTTTCTTTTTTAGGGAGCACTACAAAAGAGCTAAAATTAACAATAAAAAAGAAAAATATCTTGACAACTAAGGGAAAATTTTGTTACAATAATAGACGGTACTTTTTACTTTTGGTCTCTCAAGAGTGTACAGGGACGTGCTGACAAATGTTGCAAAAGTACACACAGATGATAGCTGTCACCAAGTGTATCATCACCAAAAATAAAAAACACAGGAGAATGTAGATGCCTACAATTAACCAATTGGTTCGCAAACCGCGTAAATCAAAAGTAGAAAAATCTAAATCACCAGCTTTGAACGTTGGTTACAACAGTCATAAAAAAGTTCAAACAAACGTTTCTTCACCACAAAAACGTGGTGTTGCAACTCGTGTTGGAACAATGACACCTAAAAAACCTAACTCAGCCCTTCGTAAATTCGCTCGTGTACGTTTGAGCAACCTTATCGAAGTTACTGCCTACATCCCAGGTATCGGACACAACTTGCAAGAGCACAGCGTGGTGCTTCTTCGTGGTGGACGTGTAAAAGACCTTCCAGGGGTACGTTACCATATCGTCCGTGGTGCACTTGATACTGCAGGTGTTAACGATCGTAAACAAGGCCGTTCTAAATACGGTACTAAACGTCCAAAAGCATAAGGAAAGGGGATAAAGAGAAATGAGTCGTAAAAATAGAGCTCCAAAACGTGACGTATTGCCAGATCCGCTTTACAATTCACAACTAGTTACTCGTCTTATCAACCGCGTTATGCTTGATGGTAAACGTGGTACAGCTGCTTCAATCGTTTACGGTGCCTTTGAACAAATCAAAGAAGCTACTGGAAACGATGCACTTGAAGTATTTGAAACAGCTATGGAAAACATCATGCCTGTACTTGAAGTACGTGCACGTCGTGTTGGTGGTTCTAACTACCAAGTCCCAGTTGAAGTTCGTCCAGAACGTCGTACAACACTTGGACTTCGTTGGTTGGTAACAATCGCTCGTCTTCGTGGTGAACACACAATGCAAGACCGTCTTGCAAAAGAAATCTTGGATGCTGCTAACAACACTGGTGCAGCTGTTAAGAAACGTGAAGACACTCACCGTATGGCTGAAGCTAACCGTGCATTCGCACACTTCCGTTGGTAAGAATAAGATACTAAGGGCGTTAAAAAAGCGACTGAAAATTAGGAAGCTTGACGCGGAATCAACGATTCTAGGAAAGCTTATCTATTTTCCAAACTTTTAGCCTGAGTTCAATTGAGCTCAATCAGCTCTTAGCTACAACTCAACTTACCAGCTTGTAAGTTGAAACTAACAATAGCATGAAAACATTGAGAACGGGTAGGTCCTGCCTATCCGTTTTTATTAAAATCGTGTTATAATAGAATAGAAATCAAAAATAAATAGGAGAAATAAACCTCATGGCACGCGAATTTTCACTTGAAAAAACTCGTAATATCGGTATCATGGCTCACGTCGATGCTGGTAAAACAACAACTACTGAGCGTATTCTTTACTACACTGGTAAAATCCACAAAATCGGTGAAACTCACGAAGGTGCGTCACAAATGGACTGGATGGAGCAAGAGCAAGAACGTGGTATCACTATCACATCTGCTGCGACAACAGCTCAATGGAACAACCACCGCGTAAACATCATCGACACACCAGGACACGTGGACTTCACAATCGAAGTACAACGTTCTCTTCGTGTATTGGATGGTGCGGTTACCGTTCTTGACTCACAATCAGGTGTTGAGCCTCAAACTGAAACAGTTTGGCGTCAAGCAACTGAGTACGGAGTTCCACGTATCGTATTTGCCAACAAAATGGACAAAATCGGTGCTGACTTCCTTTACTCTGTAAGCACACTTCACGATCGTCTTCAAGCAAATGCACACCCAATCCAATTGCCAATCGGTTCTGAAGATGACTTCCGTGGTATCATCGACTTGATCAAGATGAAAGCTGAAATCTATACTAACGACCTTGGTACAGATATCCTTGAAGAAGATATTCCAGCTGAATACCTTGACCAAGCACAAGAATACCGTGAAAAATTGGTTGAAGCAGTTGCTGAAACTGATGAAGAATTGATGATGAAATACCTCGAAGGTGAAGAAATCACTAACGAAGAATTGAAAGCTGGTATCCGTAAAGCGACTATCAACGTTGAATTCTTCCCAGTATTGTGTGGTTCTGCCTTCAAGAACAAAGGTGTTCAATTGATGCTTGATGCGGTTATTGACTACCTTCCAAGCCCACTTGACATCCCAGCTATCAAAGGTATTAACCCAGATACAGACGCTGAAGAAACTCGTCCAGCATCTGATGAAGAGCCATTTGCAGCTCTTGCCTTCAAGATTATGACAGACCCATTCGTAGGTCGTTTGACATTCTTCCGTGTTTATTCAGGTGTTCTTCAATCAGGTTCTTACGTATTGAACACTTCTAAAGGTAAACGTGAGCGTATCGGACGTATCCTTCAAATGCACGCTAACAGCCGTCAAGAAATCGACACTGTTTACTCAGGTGATATCGCTGCTGCCGTTGGTTTGAAAGATACTACTACTGGTGACTCATTGACAGATGAAAAATCTAAAATCATCCTTGAGTCAATCAATGTTCCAGAACCAGTTATCCAATTGATGGTTGAGCCAAAATCTAAGGCTGACCAAGATAAGATGGGTATCGCCCTTCAAAAATTGGCTGAAGAAGATCCAACATTCCGCGTTGAAACAAACGTTGAAACTGGTGAAACAGTTATCTCTGGTATGGGTGAGCTTCACCTTGATGTCCTTGTTGACCGTATGCGTCGTGAGTTCAAAGTTGAAGCAAACGTAGGTGCTCCTCAAGTATCTTACCGTGAAACATTCCGCGCTTCTACTCAAGCACGTGGATTCTTCAAACGTCAATCTGGTGGTAAAGGTCAATTTGGTGATGTATGGATTGAATTTACTCCAAACGAAGAAGGTAAAGGATTTGAATTCGAAAACGCAATCGTCGGTGGTGTGGTTCCTCGTGAATTTATCCCAGCGGTTGAAAAAGGTTTGGTAGAATCTATGGCTAACGGTGTTCTTGCGGGTTACCCAATGGTTGACGTTAAAGCTAAACTTTACGATGGTTCATACCACGATGTCGACTCATCTGAAACTGCCTTCAAGATTGCGGCTTCACTTGCCCTTAAAGAAGCTGCTAAATCAGCACAACCAGCTATCCTTGAGCCAATGATGCTTGTAACAATCACTGTTCCAGAAGAAAACCTTGGTGATGTTATGGGTCACGTAACTGCTCGTCGTGGACGTGTAGATGGTATGGAAGCACACGGTAACAGCCAAATCGTTCGTGCTTACGTTCCACTTGCTGAAATGTTCGGTTACGCAACAGTTCTTCGTTCTGCATCTCAAGGACGTGGTACATTCATGATGGTATTTGACCACTACGAAGATGTACCTAAGTCAGTACAAGAAGAAATTATTAAGAAAAACAAAGGTGAAGACTAATCAGTCCTCACTCTAGAAGGAAGTCACTTGGTGGCTTCCTTTTGTCTTTAGAAAATGCCTCTAAATATGGTAAAATAGTAGGAGAATAATGTGAGGAAAATGAATGTCAAACAGTTTTGAAATTTTGATGAATCAACTGGGGATACCTACTGAAATGAGACAGGATCCTGCTTTATCACAGGCTGATATTGAGCGAGTTGTGGTTCATAAAATTAGTAAGGTATGGGAGTTTCATTTCGTATTTTCTAATATTTTACCGATTGAAATCTTTTTAGAATTAAAGAAAGGTTTGAGTGAAGAATTTTCTAAGACAGGCAATAAAGCTGTTTTCGAAATCAAGGCTCTGTCTCAAGAATTTTCAAATCAACTCTTGCAGTCCTACTATAGAGAGGCTTTTTCTGAGGGGCCATGTGCTAGTCAAGGTTTTAAGTCCCTTTATCAGAATTTGCGAGTTCGTGCGGAGGGCAATCAACTCTTTATTGAAGGCTCTGAGGCGATTGATAAGGAACATTTTAAGAAGAATCATCTTCCTAATTTAGCGAAACAACTTGAAAAGTTTGGTTTTCCAACTTTTAATTGTCAAGTAGAGAAAAATGATGTGCTGACCCAAGAGCAGGAAGAGGCCTTTCATGCTGAAAATGAGCAGATTGTTCAAGCTGCCAATGAGGAAGCGCTCCGTGCTATGGAACAACTAGAACAGATGGCACCTCCTCCAGCGGAAGAGAAACCAGCCTTTGATTTTCAAGCGAAAAAAGCTGCAGCTAAACCGAAGCTGGATAAGGCAGAGATTACTCCTATGATTGAAGTGACGACTGAGGAAAATCGTCTGGTCTTTGAAGGGGTTGTTTTTGATGTGGAGCAAAAAGTGACCAGAACAGGGCGTGTTTTGATCAACTTTAAAATGACAGACTACACTTCCAGTTTTTCGATGCAAAAGTGGGTTAAGAACGAGGAAGAGGCTCAGAAATTTGATCTAATTAAGAAAAATTCTTGGCTCCGAGTCCGTGGGAATGTGGAGATGAATAACTTCACACGCGATTTGACTATGAATGTGCAGGATGTGCAGGAAGTTGTTCACTATGAGCGGAAGGATTTGATGCCAGAAGGTGAGCGTCGAGTTGAGTTTCATGCTCATACTAACATGTCGGCTATGGATGCTTTGCCAGAGGTCGAAGAGATTGTTGCGACAGCTGCTAAGTGGGGACATAAGGCGGTTGCCATCACGGATCATGGAAATGTCCAGTCCTTCCCACATGGCTATAAGGCGGCTAAGAAAGCGGGAATTCAGCTGATATATGGAATGGAAGCCAATATCGTGGAGGACCGTGTTCCTATCGTTTACAACGAAGTGGAGATGGACTTGTCAGAAGCAACCTATGTGGTCTTTGACGTGGAAACGACGGGGCTTTCAGCCATCTATAATGATTTGATTCAGGTTGCGGCCTCTAAGATGTACAAGGGGAATGTTATTGCTGAATTTGATGAATTTATCAATCCTGGACATCCCTTGTCAGCTTTTACTACTGAGTTGACCGGAATTACAGATGATCATGTAAAAAATGCTAAACCACTGGAACAAGTTTTGCAAGAATTCCAAGAATTTTGCAAGGATACGGTCCTAGTTGCCCACAATGCGACCTTTGACGTTGGCTTTATGAATGCCAATTATGAGCGTCATGGTCTGCCAAAGATTAGTCAGCCAGTGATTGATACACTTGAGTTTGCTAGGAACCTCTATCCTGAGTATAAACGTCATGGTCTGGGACCTTTGACCAAGCGTTTTGGTGTGGCCCTAGAACATCACCACATGGCCAACTACGATGCGGAAGCAACGGGGCGTCTGCTCTTTATCTTTATCAAAGAGGTAGCAGAAAAACATGGTGTGACCGATTTGGCTAGACTTAACATTGATTTGATTAGTCCAGATTCTTATAAAAAAGCTCGGATCAAGCATGCGACTATTTATGTCAAGAATCAGGTAGGTCTAAAAAATATCTTTAAGCTAGTTTCTTTGTCCAATACTAAGTACTTTGAAGGGGTGCCACGAATTCCGAGAACGGTTTTAGATGCCCATCGGGAGGGCTTGATTTTAGGTTCAGCTTGTGCAGAAGGTGAAGTTTTTGATGCAGTCGTTTCCCAAGGTGTGGATGCGGCGGTTGAGGTGGCCAAGTATTATGACTTTATCGAGGTCATGCCACCAGCTATCTATGCTCCCTTGATTGCCAAGGAGCAGGTCAAGGATATGGAAGAACTCCAGACCATTATCAAAAGTTTGATAGAAGTGGGAGACCGTCTTGGTAAGCCTGTTCTGGCTACCGGAAATGTTCACTATATCGAACCGGAAGAAGAAATTTATCGTGAAATTATCGTCCGTAGTTTGGGACAGGGTGCGATGATTAACCGAACTATCGGTCACGGGGAACATGCCCAACCAGCACCACTTCCCAAGGCTCATTTTCGAACGACCAATGAGATGTTGGATGAATTTGCCTTCTTGGGAGAGGAACTGGCACACAAACTAGTTATTGAAAACACCAATGCCTTGGCAGAAATCTTTGAACCTGTTGAGGTGGTTAAGGGGGACTTGTATACGCCTTTCATCGACAAGGCTGAAGAGACGGTTGCTGAGTTGACCTATAAGAAAGCTTTTGAGATTTATGGAAATCCGCTACCAGATATTGTCGATTTGCGGATTGAAAAAGAACTAACCTCTATTCTGGGGAATGGATTTGCTGTGATTTATCTGGCTTCCCAGATGCTAGTGCAACGTTCTAATGAACGGGGCTACTTGGTTGGTTCTCGTGGGTCTGTCGGTTCCAGTTTTGTTGCGACCATGATTGGGATTACAGAGGTCAATCCTCTCTCTCCTCACTATGTCTGTGGTCAGTGTCAGTACAGTGAGTTTATCACCGATGGTTCTTACGGTTCAGGTTTTGATATGCCCAATAAGGACTGTCCAAACTGTGGTCACAAACTCAGTAAAAATGGGCAAGATATTCCTTTCGAGACCTTCCTTGGTTTTGATGGGGACAAGGTTCCCGATATTGACTTGAACTTCTCGGGAGAAGACCAGCCTAGAGCCCACTTGGATGTGCGTGATATCTTTGGTGAAGAATATGCCTTCCGTGCAGGAACAGTTGGTACGGTGGCTGCCAAGACTGCCTATGGTTTTGTCAAGGGTTACGAGCGGGACTATGGGAAGTTTTATCGTGATGCAGAGGTGGAACGCCTCGCTCAAGGTGCAGCTGGTGTCAAGCGGACAACAGGCCAACACCCGGGGGGAATTGTTGTTATTCCTAACTACATGGATGTCTACGACTTTACGCCTGTCCAGTATCCAGCGGATGATGTGACGGCTGAATGGCAAACGACTCACTTTAACTTCCATGATATCGACGAGAACGTCCTCAAACTCGATGTGCTGGGGCATGATGATCCGACCATGATTCGGAAACTTCAGGATTTGTCTGGTATTGACCCTAATGAAATTCCTATGGATGACGAAGGCGTGATGGCACTCTTTTCTGGGACTGACGTGCTAGGGGTGACTCCTGAACAAATCGGAACGCCAACGGGCATGCTGGGAATTCCAGAGTTTGGAACCAACTTTGTACGTGGGATGGTAGACGAGACGCATCCGACGACCTTTGCGGAGTTGCTTCAGCTGTCTGGATTATCCCATGGTACCGATGTCTGGTTGGGAAATGCTCAGGATTTAATCAAGCAAGGGATTGCGGATCTGTCGACCGTTATCGGTTGTCGGGACGATATCATGGTTTACCTCATGCATGCTGGCCTCGAGCCTAAGATGGCCTTTACTATCATGGAAAGGGTACGTAAGGGCTTATGGTTGAAGATTTCCGAAGAGGAACGAAATGGCTATATCGAAGCTATGGAGGCCAACAAGGTGCCAGAGTGGTATATCGAGTCCTGTGGGAAAATCAAGTACATGTTCCCTAAAGCCCATGCGGCAGCCTACGTTATGATGGCCTTGCGTGTGGCCTACTTCAAGGTTCACCATCCAATTTATTATTACTGTGCTTACTTCTCCATCCGTGCTAAGGCTTTTGATATCAAGACCATGGGTGCGGGCTTGGATGCCATCAAACGCAGAATGGAAGAAATCTCTGAAAAACGGAAGAACAATGAAGCCTCTAATGTGGAAATTGACCTCTATACAACTCTTGAGATTGTCAATGAGATGTGGGAGCGTGGTTTCAAGTTTGGCAAACTTGATCTCTACCGTAGTCAGGCGACAGAATTCCTCATTGATGGAGATACCCTCATTCCGCCATTTGTAGCAATGGATGGTCTGGGAGAGAACGTTGCCAAGCAGTTAGTGCGAGCGCGTGAAGAGGGAGAATTCCTCTCTAAAACAGAATTGCGCAAGCGTGGCGGACTCTCATCAACCTTGGTTGAAAGGATGGATGAAATGGGGATTCTGGGCAATATGCCCGAGGATAACCAGCTCAGTTTGTTTGATGAATTGTTTTAAAAAAAAATAACAGACGGACAAATATTGTCCATCTGTTTTGTTATACTTATGGTATAAAAGAGAAAGAGGTTTAAATGATGAATAATACAGGCTTAAATAAAAAATATCAATTTGAAAATTTTGTAGAAAAAGATGGTAATGTTTTAGCAAAGAAAGAAGCCGTAGAAGTAGTAAAGAACTTAGGCTTAAAATACAATCCATTTTATATTTATGGGGAATCGGGTTCAGGAAAAACACATCTCCTTCAAGCAATTGTAAATAAGGTTCTTGAGAACAATCCAGAAAAGCGAGTAAAATATATTTCTGCCGAAAACTTATTAGAAAATGAGCTAGAAATACAAAAAGTTAGAGGTGAGGAGTTGGATCTTCTACTAGTAGATGATATTCAGGTATTGGGAGAAAAAGATGATATGATTCAAGAAAAATTTTTCAATCTCTTTAATTCTTTCTTTGGTAGGAAAACGCAAATTGTTTTATCAGGTAATTCTGAACCAGATCAGTTGAAAAATATTCAATCTCGTTTGATTGTGCGTTTTAAGTGGGGAATGACAGCGTGTCTAAGATCGCTTGAAGATTAACAAAAAGGACTGCAGATGAATGATCAAGAGAGATTACTAACGATCTTTTTACGCTTACAGTTTGGGATCCCATTAGGAAAAAAGCAACTGGCTCAGGAATTTGAGGTTAGTGAAAAGACGATACAGAGAGATTTTTCGCTACTCCGTGATATTTTATCTAGTAACACCAGTTATAGTGGAGATTTGCTTTATAACCGTAAGACGAATAAGTATTGTTTAGCAAGTAAGTCAGTTTTTAATAAAAGGGATATACTCGTTATTTCAAAGATTTTATTGGAAAATCGAGCACTGAATCGGCCAGAAATTGATAGCTTACTAAAAAATTTACTGATTTTAGTTCCTCGTGATGACCAGAAAGAAATTGAGCAGATCATTGGTAGTGAAAAGCTTAATTATGCTCCCTTAACGGATCAGCAAAATAGAATAGGGAAAATATGGAATTTATCAGAAGCTATTTTGCATGAACAGGTTCTAGATATTGTCTATCAAAACCCGTATTCTGAGTCTTCTAAGAGGCAGATTATTTTACCAGTCTCTCTTTACTATGATAGTCATTATTTCTATCTGGTTGTCTACCAGTTGAAACATGCCACTTATATTACTTTAAGAGTAGACCGTATTCAGTCCTGGTCTCTTAGTGATATAGAGAAACCCTCTATTTCTTATCGAGATAAATTTAGAGATGGCGACATTCGTAACGAGAGAGTAGATGCTTTTATCGGGAAGAAAATCAGTATTGAGATCGAGTATTTGAATGATCCGACTATTGTGATGGATCAATTTCCAAATGCAAAAATAGTTGGGAAAAATGGTAGCTGGACTCATTTTCAGTTTGAAAGTCAGCATACACCGGGTCTTAAACGCTGGTTGCTGGGACAAGGGGAAGCAGTTACTGTTTTGTCTCCTCGGATTTTAGTAGAGGATATGAAGCGAATAGTTCAAGAAATGATAGATAAATATAAATGAGGATAAAATGAGTATTCAATTTACTTCTAAAAAGGTTGGAGAACTATTGAAAGAAGGGGATTTGCGGATTCCTTCTTATCAAAGACCTTATAAATGGAACAGAAAACATATCCGTAATCTTTTTTATGATTTACGAGATGCTATGGGGAAAAAGGAATATCAGATTGGCTCCGTTATCCTGCATAAGAATGATGGACACTTAGATATTGTCGATGGACAGCAACGGATAATTTCAATTTCTTTGTTTCTTCATTCGTTAGATGATTTAGAGAATTATAAGGGTGCGAATCAACTGTTGAGTGCTGAAGAATTTGGAGAGATATCTTGCTATCATGCGAGTGAAAATTATAATGAGTGGAAAAATTTAACTCAATTAGTTGGCGAAAATGAGGCAAAAGATATTTGCAACTTTTTATTAGAGAATTGTGCTGTCTCTGTGATTACTATGCCCCAAGAACGATTATCTGAAGCCTTTCAGTTATTTGATTCTCAGAATAATCGTGGTAAATCTTTAGAACCTCATGATTTGCTCAAAGCCTATCATCTTCGCAAGCAAGATTCAGAAGATGAAAGAATTGTGGAAAAGTGGGAGCAATTTGTAGAAGATAAAGATTTAAGTCTCAAAGAGTTGTTTGATAAACATCTTTTTCGTATGAGACGTTGGTCTCGAGGAGAGACAGGATTAACAAACAAGCGTTATGGCTCTTATCTCCGCTTTACAGAGGATTTTATTGACGATTTTAAAGGAGTTGATTTGAATCAGAACTTCCCATATCTAGAATTGTATCGTCATATTGAAAATCTCCCTATGTCAATTACTATGCCAATCATTGATGGAAGTAAATTTTTTGAGTATATTGAATCTGCTCATGAAACTATTAGAGTTCATAAAAATTTTTTAAATAAACAGTTAGGGGTCTCTGATGAGTCGGAGGGAGAAAAAAATGTAGCTTACCCAGAAGGTATGTTGAACATTTACAATAGCTCAAAAGGACGCTACCTCAAGTGTCACAATATATTCCTAAACATTTGCTCACTTTTTGCAGAGAGATTTGGAAAAGATGAGCTATCAAAGGAGATAGTAGAGACCTTGTTTATTTGGTCTTATTACCCTCGAGTTAAGTCTAAAGCTATATATGATGCGACGGTTGGGAACTATGCTGCTGGTGGAAGGTTTAGACAAAAAGAGGTTCAAAAGCTATTTCAACTTTTATCCCATGCTGTCACTCCGAATGATTTTATGATCAAGATAGATAGAGAATTATTTGAAAATTATACTGTGGACAAGATTATAGAAGAGGAAAAAAATAAATGGTAGAAACACATATAAGCTTATCAGTTAATCGTTTGTTAAATGAAGATACCTATGCTATCCCTCTTTATCAGAGAAATTTTGCCTGGACTTATGATGAAATTGAGCAGTTACTGAACGACGTAGCAGATGCTGTTCAAGAAAATAGAGACAATTACTATATTGGGACATTAGTCGTTAATAAAGAGAATGACATTTTCAAAATCATAGATGGTCAACAACGGACAACAGCTCTTAATTTGATTGCCTTAGCTTTGAAGCATGAGTTTGGTTTTGATAGATTGAAAGCTGTCAATCTTATCTTCCCAGCTCGGAAGAAATCAAATGAGAATATTCGAAAGCTATTTACCAAGCAAAAAATTTCAGAGGGCGATGAAAATGAGTTGACTAGAGGCTACAGACATGCTAAAGACGCATTGAAAAAAGTGTTAGAAGAGCGCCAACTGGCTCCTCAATCTTTCGTTGATTATCTTTTTAAGAAGGTCATCATTTTTCGGAGTATACTTCCTGAAGATTTAGATTTGAATCTTTATTTCGAACGTTTCAACTCTCGAGGTGAACAACTAGAGGCTCATGAGATTCTTAAGGCACAAATGATGTCTAAATTTGGTGAAGATCAAGAAATGGCACAAAAGTTTGCAAGAATTTGGGATGCCTGTGCAGAGTTTGATAAGCCGGTAATGAAAGCTTTTCAAATCCGAAGTAGACCAAAAAATACTGATGAAGAGGGGGAAAAAATTTTTGGTAAAGAATTTACTAACTTCAAATTGGAAAGTGTATTTGAGAAAATAAGAGTAAAAAAAATTGAGCAACGAAGTTTACTAGATGCAATTACTCAGACAAAATATGAAAGTAATAGCTTAGTAAATAATGGAGCAGACATTTCAAATTATACGACTGTAATTGATTTTCCAACATTTTTACTTCAAGTTTTTTTCATCATGGAAGGAAATGATGAAACTACATTTGATGATAAAAAATTATTGAAAATTTTTGAAATTGAACGACGAGATAGAGAATGGGTCCAACAATTTGGGCAACTACTTCTGACTATGAAGCATATATTTGATACGTTTATCGTAAAAAATGTCCAATTAGAAAATGAAACCGAATGGCAAATCAAACGAGGTCAGTATGAGACATATCAACGAAATGAAAATAGAGGATGGAAATATGTTCGAATTAATTTTCAAAAAAATACTTTTGACAATTTAAACAAAAATATTATCCTCCTTCAATCCATGTTTGATGTGACCTTTACTGCTAATCGTGATAGTCGTTGGTTATATGAAATCTTGCAATTCTTGTTTAACCATATTGAAGAGTTAAATCAAGCAGAATTTGCTGGTTCGTTTAAGAATTTTCTTGAGAAAATGGCAGTGAGATATGCAAAAGAAAGATTGTTCACAGAAGATAAAAGTATCAAAAAATACGGGGCAATTCCTGTTTATGCTTTTAACTTTGTAGATTATGTTTTATGGAAAAATCGTGAAGAATTGAAGAAAGATTACGATATTAAGTTTGAAGATTTCAAATTTGCCTATCGCCGTTCCATAGAGCATTGGTTTCCACAACATCTAAATAGTGAAGAAAGAGTTGAAAAAATTGATGATAAATTTTTGCACTCCTTTGGGAATCTCTGTATCATTACAGATAGTCAAAATTCGAAGTTTGGAAATTTAATTCCAAGTGCAAAATATAAACAGTGGGAAGGGATTTTCAATCGTCAGAGTTTAAAATTACAGATGATGGCAAAGATAACTTCTAAAAAAGATGATGGTTGGAGTCCGAAACAAATAACAGAACTGGAAAAAGAGATTTTGACTAGGGTAAATCATTTTATAGAAAATAAGACATCAGAACAACTATAATCATCTATCCAAAGAAGCTAATGTATATCTAATAGATTTACATTGGCCTTCTTTTTTGTTAAAATAATAAATAGAAAGAGGGTGAGAGTATGTCAAAGACGAGCATGAGCATCCGTTTGGATAGTGAGGTTAAGGAGCAGGCCCAACAGGTGTTTAATAATCTGGGAATGGATATGACAACAGCTATCAATATTTTCCTTCGTCAAGCTATTCAATATCAGGGTTTACCTTTCGATGTTAGACTAGACGAGAATCGGAAGTTGCTTGAGGTATTAACGGATTTAGGCCAAAATCGTAATATGAGCCAATCCTTTGAATCAGTCTCAGACTTGATGGAGGATTTGCGTGCTTAAGATTCGTTATCATAAACAGTTTAAAAAAGATTTTAAGTTGGCTATGAAGCGTGGTTTGAAGGCAGAATTATTAGAAGAAGTTTTAAATTTTCTTGTTCAAGAAAAAGAACTTCCTGCTAGATATCGTGATCATCAATTGACGGCATCCAAGCATTTTCAAGGAGTTCGTGAATGCCATATCCAGCCAGATTGGCTTTTGGTTTATAAAGTAGACAAGGAAGAATTGATTTTAAATTTGCTGAGGACAGGAAGTCATAGTGATTTGTTTTAATAAATTTTAAGGGGGTTCTCATGAAACTAAGAATATTCGCAGAAGATAAGCCGGCTGAGAAGGTATGTGAATATCAATTAGAACTTGCTGATCGTACAATTCTTCTATCAACAGCACTATTGTCGGGCGCTATTGCTTTAGCAGGGCTACTCTCTGCTTTGAAAGAAAAATAAAAATAGAAAAGAGAAAACAACATGGTTTTACCAAATTTTAAAGAAAATCTAGAAAAATATGCGAAATTGTTGGTCGCGAATGGAATTAACGTACAGCCTGGTCACACTTTGGCTCTCTCTATTGATGTGGAGCAACGTGAGTTGGCTCACTTAATCGTCAAAGAAGCCTATGCTTTAGGAGCGCATGAGGTTATTGTTCAGTGGACCGACGATGTGATTAACCGTGAGAAATTCCTACATGCTCCGATGGAGCGTCTGGACAATGTGCCGGAATACAAGATTGCTGAGATGAACTATCTTTTGGAGAACAAGGCTAGCCGTCTTGGAGTTCGTTCATCTGATCCAGGTGCCTTGAACGGAGTGGATGCTGACAAGCTATCAGCTTCTGATAAAGCTATGGGACTTGCTATGAAGCCAATGCGTATCGCAACTCAATCCAACAAGGTTAGTTGGACTGTAGCAGCCGCTGCTGGACTTGAGTGGGCTAAGAAAGTCTTTCCAAATGCTGTGAGCGATGAAGAAGCAGTTGATCTCCTTTGGGACCAAATCTTCAAAACTTGCCGTGTCTACGAAGCAGATCCTGTTAAGGCCTGGGAAGAGCATGCTGCTATTCTCAAGAGCAAGGCAGATATGCTTAATAAAGAACAATTTTCAGCCCTTCACTACATAGCGCCAGGAACTGATTTGACACTTGGCTTGCCAAAGAACCACGTTTGGGAATCAGCTGGTGCTATCAATGCACAGGGCGAAGGATTCTTGCCAAATATGCCGACAGAGGAAGTCTTCACAGCGCCTGACTTCCGTCGTGCAGATGGTTATGTCACTTCTACAAAACCGCTTAGCTATAATGGAAATATCATCGAAGGAATTAAAGTAACCTTTAAGGATGGACAAATCGTTGACATCACTGCTGAGAAGGGTGATCAGGTTATGAAGGATCTTGTCTTTGAAAATGCGGGTGCGCGTGCCTTGGGTGAATGTGCCTTGGTACCAGATCCAAGCCCAATTTCTCAGTCAGGCATTACCTTCTTCAACACCCTTTTTGATGAGAATGCTTCAAACCACTTGGCTATCGGTGCAGCCTATGCGACTAGCGTCGTTGGTGGAGCAGAGATGAGCGAAGAAGAGCTTGAAGTTGCGGGACTTAACCGTTCAGATGTTCACGTGGACTTTATGATTGGTTCTAATCAGATGGATATCGATGGTATCCGTGAGGATGGGACACGTGTACCGCTCTTCCGTAACGGAGATTGGGCAAATTAAGGAGCCAAGATGATAGGAAGTATGTTTGTTGGTCTCCTAGTGGGACTCTTGGCAGGTGCTTTGACCAATCGTGGAGAACGCATGGGATGCTTTGGGAAAATGTTTCTCGGGTGGATTGGAGCCTTTCTGGGTCACTTGCTCTTTGGAACTTGGGGGCCAGTTTTATCAGGAACAGCTATTATTCCAGCGATTTTAGGAGCTATGATTGTCTTAGCGATTTTCTGGAGACGAGAAAGTTAATTTCCTAAATCTAAAACGAAAAGGAAGTTGGTCATTGTACCAGCCTCCTTTTGAGTATGATATAATAGTTCTATGAGATTAGATAAATTTTTAGTTGCCTGCGCTGTGGGGAGCCGGACTGAGGTCAAAAACTTGCTCAAGGCTGGGCGCGTGACGGTAAATGGTAAAAAAGAGAAATCAGCGAAACTACAGATTGATGAAGAAAGAGATGAGATTCGCTTTGATGGGCAAGTGTTGGAGTATGAAGAGTTTGTCTACTATATGATGAACAAGCCTAAAGGAGTTATCTCAGCGACTGAGGATCCTAAGCACAGAACCGTTCTGGACTTGTTGGATGACTTGGCTCGGAGCAAGGAAGTTTTCCCGGTAGGACGCTTGGATATTGATACACATGGTCTTCTACTCTTGACCAATGATGGTCAGCTTGCCCATGCTCTTCTTTCACCAAAGCGTCATGTGGACAAGACTTATCTGGCCCATGTCAAGGGAATTATGACCCAAGAAGATGTGGAGATATTTGCTGAGGGTATTCCTCTCAAAGACTTTACCTGTCAACCCGCTAGACTGGAGCTTGTGTCCATAGATACAGAAAAGAATCAAAGCCAAATCCGTGTGACCATTGCAGAAGGGAAGTTTCATCAGGTCAAGCGTATGGTGGCCTACTGTGGCAAGGAAGTAGTAGACTTGCAACGTTTGACTATGGGAACTTTAGTTTTAGATGAGAACTTGCAGCGAGGAGAATGGCGTCGCTTGACCAAGGAGGAATTAGAAAATCTTCTTGATAGTATTGCTTAATTTGGTTTATATTCGAAAAAGGTGAGGGACAATATTCTCTCCTTTTATATTTTTCAGTTGCTTCCTTTGTGAAAAGAGTTATAATAGACTGTAGAATAAAAGGAGGAATCTATGAACGCGATTCAAGAATCATTTACTGATAAATTATTTGCCAACTATGAAGCAAATGTAAAATACCAAGCGATTGAAAATGCTGCTAGCCACAACGGAATTTTTGCAGCTCTAGAACGTCGCCAAAGCCATGTAGACAATACGCCTGTTTTCTCATTGGATTTGACCAAGGACAAGGTAACAAACCAGAAAGCGTCTGGTCGTTGCTGGATGTTTGCAGCTCTCAATACTTTCCGCCACAAACTCATCTCTCAATATAAATTGGAAAACTTTGAGTTGTCACAAGCCCACACTTTCTTCTGGGACAAGTATGAGAAATCAAACTGGTTCTTGGAGCAAGTCATTGAGACTGCAGACCAAGACTTGACGAGCCGTAAGGTTAGCTTCCTACTTCAAACACCACAACAAGATGGCGGTCAATGGGATATGGTCGTTTCTCTCTTTGAGAAATACGGTGTCGTTCCTAAGTCGGTTTACCCTGAATCTGTTTCATCTAGCAGTAGTCGTGAGCTAAATGCCATTCTCAACAAATTGCTTCGTCAAGATGCTCAAATCTTGCGTGACTTGCTCGCTTCTGGTGCAGACCAAGCGACTGTTCAAGCTAAGAAAGAAGACCTCTTGCAAGAAATCTTTAATTTTCTTGCTATGTCCCTAGGCCTTCCACCACGTAAATTTGACTTTGCTTATCGCGATAAGGATAACAACTACCAAAGCGAAAAGGGCATCACACCACAAGAGTTTTACAAGAAATATGTCAATCTTCCTCTAGAGGACTATGTTTCTGTTATCAATGCCCCAACTGCTGACAAGCCTTACGGCCAATCTTACACAGTTGAGATGTTGGGGAATGTGGTTGGTAGCCGTGCGGTTCGTTACATCAATGTACCGATGGAACGCTTGAAAGAATTAGCGATTGCCCAAATGCAAGCAGGTGAGACTGTTTGGTTTGGATCAGATGTCGGTCAACTCAGCAATCGTAAAGCTGGGATCCTTGCGACAGATGTTTATGACTTTGAATCAAGCATGGACATTAAACTCACTCAAGACAAGGCTGGACGTTTGGATTACAGTGAGAGCTTGATGACCCACGCCATGGTCTTGACAGGTGTGGATTTGGATGAAAATGGCAAGTCAACCAAGTGGAAGGTTGAAAACTCATGGGGAGACAAGGTTGGTACAGATGGTTACTTTGTTGCTTCAGATGCTTGGATGGACGAATACACTTATCAAATTGTTGTTCGTAAGGAATTACTAACAGCAGAAGAACTAGCTGCCTATGAAGCAGAACCAATCGTCCTTGCACCATGGGATCCAATGGGTGCCTTGGCATAATAAATGAGATATAAAAAGAACGGTTCTATAATTTTTAGGGTTGATGGAAATTTTCCACCAACCCTATTTTAGTGTATACAAAAAGGCCAACATCCATTATATTAAAAGCGCTGAAACCTAAAACAAAAGAATGATGACCATATGAACAATATACTAGAAGCTACACTACAAATCAAAGATAAAAACATTATTTGGGATAATAATGTTCAAGAGAAGATATTAAAAAATAGAAAATCTTTATTTTATTCAGCTACATATACGCATAAACCAGAATTTTGTGCCGTTTGTGGGTGCGTTAGCCAAAATAACAATATAGTTAAAAACGGGACGAAAACTTCTCGTATCACTCTCTGTTCTGTTTCAGGCCTTCCAGCCTACTTAAATCTACGAAATCAGAGATTTCTCTGTAGAGAATGTGGTTCTTCATTTACTGCAGATACTAGTCGAATTGTAGAAAAATACTGTCATATCTCGAAACGATTAAAAAATGAAATTAAGACAAAAATAAGTGAAACAGTATCTGAAACATATATTGCCAAAGAAACAAATGTTTCAATTCATACCGTTAGACGTATCATATATGATACAGCACGATTATTAACGATTAAACCATTACATGATTTACCTGAGCATTTGTGTTTTGATGAATTTAAATCTGTTAAATCTTCCGATTGCAATATGAGCTTCATTATTTTTGATAGCACTACACACAAGTTGGTCGATGTTGTACGAGATAGAAAATCTTACAGTTTGAAACAATATTTTTATCGTTTTGAGCCTAAGACTAGATTAAAGGTGAAAACTATCTCCATCGATATGTACTTGCCATACATTCAATTAATAAAAGAAATGTTTCCTAACGCAAAAATTATCATTGATCCTTTTCACATTGTACAAGCCTTGAATAGAGAATTAAATAGAACTCGGGTACGTATCATGAATCAGCATCGTTATAAAAATCCTAAATTATATCGAAAGTTAAAATATTATTGGAAGTTAATTTTAAAGAACTCTAATGAACTTCAGAACTATAAATATAATCGTTATAAGCTTTTTGAAAGCTTCATAACAAGTAAAGGAATCGTAGATTATATCTTAGAAAAAAATCCATCTCTTAAAAATGATTATGAGGTTGTATATTCACTTCGTGAATGTATACAGGATAGAGATTATATAGAATTCAAGGAAACGATTGAAGCAGCTACGCAATTAGACCTATCTCCTGGTTTAAAAAGAGTTTTAAAGACTCTTATGACTTACTTGCCATATATTCAAAATACTTGTGAGTATCCAACTAGAACAAATGGCCCTATTGAAGGAATAAACAATAAAATAAAAGCGCTTAAAAGAAATGCCTACGGCTTTAGAAACTATTACCATTTTAGAAATAGGATTATTTTAATAACAAAAATGTTTGGCCCAAAACAAAAAGGAATTAAGCAACAATTAGTTGTTTAATCCCTTCCTAAATTTCTTCATCAACACTATTTGACAAAGAGCCCTTTTTTAGTGCTCAAAATAGCACTCAATTTTAAATGGATTTGGTGTTCAAAAAATATAATCAAATGCAACAAACTAATTTCATTTTTAATAGGCACAATTAATTTTAGAAGATAGTACGAAAAAATATTGACTATTTTCTTTAGAAAGTGTAAAATTTAGATAGATTATTTAAAATGAGGTTTTTTTATCTTGTCTATATTAAAGAAGAAAGTTAATATGTTTAGTGTACTATTGAATGTGGTATTAATAGCTATTATAGCTATTGGAGTGCTATTTTTCTTACCTAAGGAACATAAATCAGAAGTCAAATCGTCAATTAATATCGAAAGTATTGAAAAAGTGAATGAAGTTGTATTTTTGAATGCGGGAATTAATGAAATTATTTCTGAAACAAAAACAACTCAAGTTTTTGGGTTTGATGTGCCGTTCTCTAAAAAAGCAGCATTAGTAATTTTAAATTATAAAGCTAAATTTGGAATTAAAAGTAGTGTAAAGGTTGAACAAATAAGCGAAAAAGAATATAAGGTTATTGTTCCAAAATTGGAAGTAATTGGTGTTGAACTTTCAAAAGATAATCCTTATGATTTATATGATAGTCATGGAGAGTTATTAAGTGGAACTACAGAAGATATTGATACTGGGAAATTGGTCGCTAACCAACTTTCTAGTGATAGACAAGCAGAGTATTTAGATAAATTTAAGAGTGAAATTAAAGAATCTGCAATCAATTATTATAAAACAATATTTTCTTCAATGGATTCTGAAGTAAAAGTAACTATAGAATTTACAGAATAATTTTTGAAATACAAACCCCTGGCCATCTCTGGTCAGGGTTTTGTGTGGTTCTATAATTTTTAGGGTTGATGGAAATTTTCCACCAACCCTATTTTAGTGTATACAAAAAGGCCAACATCCATTATATTAAAAGCGCTGAAACCTAAAACAAAAGAATGATGACCATATGAACAATATACTAGAAGCTACACTACAAATCAAAGATGCACACAATGAAGGTGTTACATTCCATTTCTTAGAGAATATTAAAGAAGTATTGCGTGATGAGAGTGGGAAAGTAACTGGTGTAAAGGTTATTACAATGGAACTTGGTGAATCAGATGAAAGTGGAAGAAGATCAACGCATGAAGTGGCAGGTAGTGAACATATTATTCCATGTGACCTTGTCGTTGCAGCAATTGAACAAAAGTAGACTTTAGTGTTCTAGATGAAAGGTAAAAATTTGACTTTCGGTCAACATCAGAATACAATAGAAATGAACTAATAACAGGGGATGCATATTTAGGTCCTCAATCTATCGCAACCGCAATTAAAGGCGGGTGAGAAGTTGCGACAGAAGTACATGAGTCGTTTAAAGAAAACACATAAATAACTTGTGGTGCCTTTCGTTTTTTTACTGGTGGGAAAATTAAGGAACTATAGTTATAAATCCTTGAAGATATTAATATATTAACATGCGTATATTTATGGGAAGATTAAATAGAAATATTTGATATTAGCAAGAATATCTACATCCTATAACAATACAAGTATTAATATATTCATAAAATATTAGGAGGAGAAATAATGAACAAGAAACTATTATCAGGCTTATGTGCAGCAGTACTCTTATCAGGTTTAGTAGGATGCGGACCTAAGGAGTCAAAACAAAATACCACAACAAGTACTTCTACAATAGAAACAAAAAATAACACAACAAATAACTCTGAAGTAACAGAGAAGAACTTCAAAGACTTCCCAGAGACAGATGAAAAGTACTTCACATATGATGAATGGCAAGAAGGTTATGTCATCTATAGTTGTACTTCTGACGATAAGGTTGTTCGTGTACCAAAGGAAATTAAAGGTAAACCTGTTATCGCAATTGGAGAACGTGGTCTTGCGAACTTGAAACATTGTGAGGCAATCGTTTTACCAGATACAGTACGATATATTGGAAAAGGTGCGTTTGCGATTGACAATAAGTTAAAGTATGTCCACTTTGGTAAGTCAATAGAAACAGTAGAAGATGATGTTTTCAACTCTGACAGTTCATTAGAATCAGTTGTATTCCCAGAAGGAACAAAGAGTATTGGAATATTAGTATTCTGGGGGACATCATCAATTAAATCTATTACAATTCCAGCAAGTGTAACAGAAATTACAGAATACTTCTATTTTGTGGATAACTGTAACCCAGATGTAGAAATCCATACACCTAAGGGATCAAAGGCAGAAGAAGTAGCTAAAGCAATGCAACTTAAAGTAGTAAATGACTAAAGGGGAATAGTATGAACAAGAAATTACTATCAGGCTTAGGGACTGACCCCAAAAAGTGAGAATTTAATAAAAACACCCTAGGGCTACCGTCTTCGGTATTCAACCGGAGACAGGTAGTCCAATTTTTGTTGGATTCTTTTTTCATTAGGTTCTTCATCAACACTATTTGACAAAGAGCCAAAAGAATCAGGTGATAAACCTGATTCTTTTTTTGTTTGTACATTCTCACCAAGATTACATGATACCGAAGAAACGAGCTGCGATACCTACTGCAAAGAGTGCAAGGATGATTGAGATTGGTGATACTTTTTTCTTAAGCAACCACATGCAAAGGAAAGTAAGGAGAAGTCCCATCAATCCTGGAATCAATGAGTTCAACTGACCTTGAAGGGTTTGTGGTTGAATCTTATCTAGGCTCAATCCACCAAGGGCTTGACCAAGGATACCTTTCAATTCAGCACCTGATACAGGTCCTTCTGGGAAGTTGATGTAGGCACCTTCAGCCAGTTGTTTACCTGGAAGGTTAACAGTAAAGTTAATCGATACCCAACGTTGTACAAGAACGGCAAGAATGAACATACCAAGGATAGAAGCACCTTTAGTGATGTCTTTCAAGATACCACCAGACATGTCTTTAGTGATTTCAGAACCAGCCTTGTAACCAAACTCTTGTGTGTACCATAGGAAGGCCATACGGATAGCATTCCATCCGAAGAAGAAGAGAAGTGGACCAACCAAGTTACCAGATGCAGCAAGTGATGCACCAAGAGCTCCAAGGATAGGACGAACTGTAAACCAGAATACTGGGTCACCGATACCTGCAAGAGGTCCCATCATACCGATTTTAACCCCTTGGATAGCAGCATCATCAATTTCAACACCGTTTGCACGTTCTTCTTCAAGTGCAAGAGTAACCCCCATGATTGGAGCAGCTACGTATGGGTGTGTGTTGAAGAACTCAAGGTGACGCTCAAGAGCAGCAGCTTGGTCTTCTTTAGTAGTGTACAATTTTTTGATAGCTGGGATCAATGAGTAAGCCCAACCCAAGTTTTGCATACGCTCGTAGTTCCAAGAACCTTGAAGGAATTGTGAACGCCACCAAACTTTTTTACGATCTGATTTTGATAATTGAAGTTTTTCAGTCATGATTGTTCCCCTTTCTAGTAGTCTTCTAGGATATCACCGATTGGGTCGTTAGAAGTCGCAGCTCCGCCGCCACCGTTACCACCTTGTTTTGAAAGGTTAAGGTAGATGAAGGCAAGGGCAACACCGACTACACCAAGGGCAATCAAAGTCAATTGAGAAATCGCAGCAAGTGCAAAACCGATTGCGAAGAATGGCCATACTTCACGAGTTGCCATCATGTTGATAACCATAGCGTAACCAACGGCAACGACCATAGCACCACCGACAGCCATACCACCGTTCAACCAGTCTGGCATCAATTTAAGAGCATCTTGAACGGCAGAAGCTGGGATAGCGATAAGGAAGGCTGCAGGGATTGCAATACGAAGACCTTGAAGAAGAAGGGCGATAAAGTGAGCACGTTCGACAGCTGCAATATTTCCTTCTTTAGCAGCAGCATCAGCAGTGTGAACCAAACCAACTGAGATTGTACGAACAATCATTGTCAAGAAAAGTCCAGCTACGGCAAGAGGGATAGCTGTTGCTGTTGCAACTGCGATACCTTCAGTAGTAAAGTTACCACCTTTGATCAAGATGATTGCTGCGGCAACAGATGCAAGGGCAGCGTCAGGAGCTACGGCAGCTCCGATGTTTGCCCAACCAAGGGCGATCATTTGAAGTGATCCACCAAGCATAACACCTGCTTCGAGGTTACCAGTTGCAAGTCCGATAAGGGTACATGCGACGATTGGTTGATGGAATTGGAATTGGTCGAGGATACCTTCAAGACCTGCAAGGAAGGCAACAACTACAACCAAGACAGCAGAAATAATTGAAATATCTGACATGGTTTTATTCCTTTTCTATTTAATTGTAATAAAGTGAAAAAATTTCTTAGAATTCTTCTATAGTTTGATATTTGTTATTGAACGTTGGCTTTGTTAATCAAGTCAAACAAATCTTTTTTGGTGTCGTTTGGTACTTTACGTACGTCAAATTCAACACCGAGGTCACGCATTTTTTCAAATGTAGCAACGTCTTCTTTGTCCATAGACAAAACGTTGTTGACCATTGTTTTACCTGTTGAGTGAGCCATTGATCCTACGTTAAGGGTCTTGATTGGCACGCCACCTTCGATTGCACGAAGGGCATCTTGAGGTGTTTCAAACAAGATAAGGGCATGTGTTTCTCCAAAGCGTGGGTCTTTTGAAACCTCGATCAATTTTTGAATTGGAACCACATTGGCTCTGACATTACTTGGAGCAGCTTGTTTAATCAATTCTTTACGAAGGTCGTCGTTGGCAACGTTATCTGAAGCAACGATAATACGGTCTGCTTTTGAATCTGGAGTCCAAGCAGTTGCAACCTGACCGTGAAGGAGACGTGTGTCAAGACGGGCAAGATTGATTTTCAGTTTACCGTCACCGATAACAGTTCCTTCTGGGATAGCAGCTTGGGCAACTGGAGCAGCTGCAGCACTTGCAACTTCTTCAACTGGATTTAACTCTTCTGGAAGAGCTTTGATGCCATCTTTGGCTTCTTTGATAATATTCGCAGCGACTTTTTCCACACCTGCTGTAGCGTCCATGAGGCGCTCTGTATAGGCTTGGATTAACATCGGTAAGTTAAGTCCTGTGATGATGGCAAACTTACGATCAGGATTTTCTCCCATCACGCGACTAGCTTGGTTGAATGGAGAACCACTCCAAAGGTCAGCCAAAACTAGCACCTCATCTTCTGCGTCAAATGCAGCCACAGCGTTGTTAAATTTAGCATATAGGTCATCTGGACCTTCATTTGGCATAAAGGTTACAACTTGAACCTTTTCTTGTTCACCAAAAATCATAGATCCTGACTGATGAATACCTGCAGCGAATTCGCCGTGGCTCGCAATAATGATTCCGATACTCATTATTGTCATTCCTCCTTATAAAATGTTGTGCCCATTGTTTAAGAAAACTTTAAGACTAGATTAGTATAAACCGTTTTCATAAAAAAATCAACTATTTGATATATAATTTTTTTAAAAAATAAAATACATATGTTTTGAAATATTGATATATAAATATTTTCGAGAAGAGAATATTTTTTATTTTAAAAATTTAATATAAAAAAGTTGGAAGAGGCATCCAACTTTTTTATATAGGTTTTCATTGAATTAGTTTGTGAAATCAAGTACCATACGTCCTTGGATTTGACCTTTTTCCATTTCGTCGAAAATTGCCACAGCATCTTCGACTGGACGTTTTTGAACAACTGGGACTACCAGACCTTCTGCACCGAATTGGAAGGCTTCTTCCAAGTCTTTACGAGTTCCGACAAGAGAACCAATAACTTGGATTCCATCGAGGACTGTTTTAACGATGCTGAGTTCCATCATTTCAGAAGGGAGACCAACAGCAACTACGCGTCCACCAGCACGAACTGAGTCAACAGCCTGATTGAAGGCAACTTTAGATACAGCAGTTACCACAGCTGAGTGGGCACCTCCATCAGTTTTTTCCTTGATGAGTCCTGGCACATCTTCGACTTCGAGACCGTTAATAACGATGTCAGCACCGACTTCTTTTGCAAGGGCAAGTTTGTCATTGTTGATATCAACCGCAATGACATGAGCATTAAATACTTTTTTAGCATATTGAACGGCTAGGTTACCAAGTCCACCAGCACCATAAAGAACAACCCATTGGCCTGGTTCAACTTTTGCTTCCTTAATAGCTTTATAGGTTGTTACACCAGCACATGTGATAGAAGAAGCTTGGGCTGGATCAAGTCCGTCAGGAACTTTAACAGCATAGTCTGCAGTTACGATACACTGTTCAGCCATACCACCGTCTACTGAGTAGCCAGCATTTTTTACTGTACGGCAAAGGGTTTCGCGACCAGTTGTACAGTATTCGCAAGTGCCACATCCTTCAAAGAACCAAGCAACACTGACGCGGTCGCCGACTTTAAGGCTTTTAACATCTGGGGCAATTTCCTTAACGATACCAACACCTTCGTGTCCTAAAACACGTCCTGGTACTTGACCAAAGTCACCATGGGCAACGTGGAGGTCAGTGTGGCAAACACCACAGTATTCAATTTCTACAAGTGCTTCCCCAGTTTCAAGTGGACGGAGTACTTTTTCTTCAATAGCAACACCAGTGCTTTCTGGATTTACAACAACAGCTTTCATAGCTATCCTCCTTGATATTGGCCGAGAACAGGGACAACAGGACTGGATTGATTTTGTTTCAACAGAGTCGAGTGTGACGAGCTCTCTTGTATTTATATGTGAAGTATATCACAAAAGAAAGCCTTTTCCAAGGTTTTGGGGGTAAAAAATAGAACAATCGATTAACCAGTTGATAAGACTGTGAAAAGAACACAAAGACCAGCTTGCAAGCTGGTCATACTCTTCTAAAATCTCTTCAAACCACGTCAGCTTCGCCTTGCCGTATATATATGTTACTGACTTCGTCAGTTCTATCTGCAACCTCAAAACAGTGTTTTGAGCTGACTTCGTCAGTTTCATCTACAACCTCAAAGCAGTGCTTTGAGCAACCTACGGCTAGCTTCCTAGTTTGCTCTTTGATTTTCATTGAGTATCAGTATAGGTTATAAGAATAAGTCTTGCAGGGTTTTGGCAACCCCATCTTGGTCATTTGTCAGGGCGATTTGCTCATCCGCATAAGGGAGCAGGACTGGATTGGCATTTTTCATGGCGTAGCCCTTTCCAGCAAAAGCTAGCATTTCGGTATCATTTTGTTCATCTCCAAAGGCAATCAAATCTTTTTTGTCACGGTTCGTTACCTTGAGCAAGTAGTCCAAAGCAAAGGCCTTGTTGACACCTTTTGGGGTACACTCAAGGATATTGAGCGGACCTCCCCAGGTATTGATAGACAGTTGATGCTGGTAGAAAGCATTCATTTCTTCTGCCAGGGCATACTTGTCACTAGCTCTGGTCTGCAAGAGAATACAGTTAGGGTCTTTGGTCACCAATTCAGGCTTGAATTGATCTTTAGGCTGGAAAGCTTCTACACCAAATAGTTTGGGATTGGCAATTTCTTCATTAGGATTTGTAATGTAGAATTTTTTACGGTATTCTCCAGCGATAAAATCTGCTTGAATATCCTCAGAACGTCGAACCATGTCTAAAAGATATTTTTTGTCTACTGTCAAACACTTTTCAAAGTCCCAAACTTGGTCTGGTAAATGAGTAAGGGAGCCGTTGAAATTAATCATAGGAGTATCTAAGCCTAATTCATGGTAGAAATCTTTTGACATGCGGTAAGGGCGACCTGTCGTAATAATGACCTGATGCCCTTTTTCAGCAACTTTTTTAATAGTTTCTTTGGTAAAATCAGAAATCTGACTGTCTGAGTTGAGCAGGGTTCCATCTAGGTCAACTGCAATAATTTTTTTCGTCATATGGACCTTTCTAGTGTCTTTCCAGATAAGATGTCTACTATTATAACAAAAAGCAGAGAGAAAAGCAGATTCCAAACAAAAAATTAAATTCCATCATTTTATTAAATAAATCAAACAAAGATATTGAAAAAGTGAATGATAAATGATATAATTCTTTTATTGTTCGTAAAAATTAAAAGGAGATTGATAATGGACAAATTATTTAAACTAAAAGAGAACGGTACAGACGTTCGTACGGAGGTTCTCGCTGGTTTAACAACTTTCTTTGCAATGAGCTATATTCTCTTTGTAAACCCACAAATTCTTTCACAAACAGGAATGCCTGCTCAGGGTATCTTCCTAGCAACGATTATTGGTTCTGTGGTAGGAACTCTTATGATGGCTTTTTATGCTAACTTACCATATGCCCAAGCACCAGGTATGGGACTGAATGCTTTCTTTACCTTTACAGTTGTCTTTGGACTTGGTTATTCTTGGCAAGAAGCCTTGGCTATGGTCTTCATTTGTGGTATTATTTCATTGATTATTACTTTGACAAATGTACGCAAAATGATCATTGAATCCATTCCTACTGCTCTTCGTTCAGCTATTTCAGCAGGTATCGGTGTCTTCCTTGCTTACGTAGGGATTAAGAATGCTGGACTTTTGAAATTTACGATTGATCCAGGTAACTATACTGTTGTAGGAGAAGGGGCTGACAAAGCTCAAGCAACGATTGCAGCAAACTCTTCAGCGGTTCCAGGATTGGTTGATTTTAATAACCCAGCTGTTTTGGTAGCTCTTGCAGGACTTGCCATTACTATCTTCTTTGTCATCAAAGGCATTAAGGGAGGGATTATCCTTTCTATCTTAACAACAACAGTTCTTGCAATTGCAGTAGGTTTAGTTAATATTTCTAGCATTGATTTTTCAAATAATCACTTGGGTGCTGCGGTAGAAGATTTGAAGAAAATTTTTGGTGCAGCTCTTGGTTCAGAAGGTTTAGGAGCTTTGATTTCAGATACAGCTCGCTTACCTGAGACTCTTATGGCTATTCTTGCCTTTTCATTAACAGATATTTTCGATACAATTGGTACTCTAATTGGTACTGGTGAAAAAGTTGGAATCATTGCTTCTAAAGGTGAAAACAAGGAATCAGTTAAATTGGATAAAGCTCTTTATTCTGATTTAATTGCTACAACAATTGGTGCAGTAGCTGGTACTTCAAACGTAACGACTTATGTTGAGTCTGCTGCTGGTATAGGTGCAGGTGGACGTACTGGTTTGACAGCCTTGGTTGTAGCTATCTGTTTTGCAATTTCAAGCTTCTTTAGCCCACTTCTAGCGATTGTACCAACAGCCGCTACAGCTCCAATCTTGATTATCGTTGGGATTATGATGTTGGCTAGCTTGAAAAATATCCATTGGGATGATATGTCTGAAGCGGTTCCTGCTTTCTTCACATCTATCTTTATGGGATTCAGCTACTCTATCACTCAAGGGATTGCAGTTGGTTTCTTGACTTACACTTTGACTAAGATTGTTAAAGGTCAAGCTAAAGATGTCCATGTCATGATTTGGATTTTGGATGCCTTGTTTATCCTTAACTACATTAGCATGGCCCTATAATAGAATTACCCAGGGGGATTTCCCCCCTTTTTTAATACAAAGTCTAGGAGATGAATGATGGAAGAGAAAAGTATGTGGCAAGAATTGTTGAATCGTGCAGGTTGGCTATTAATTTTTTTGCTGGCGACAATTTTATATCAGATTCCTATAGGGGTTACTGCTATTTTAACTTTAAATGCAGTACCACTGTTACAGTCAGGACTGATAGTTGCTGGTATTTCGATTGTAGTGTTGGCACTATTTATTTTTGGAGCTCGTAAAATGCAGTTAGCAAGTTTTAATTTTTCTTTTTTCAGAGCTAAGGATTTGGCACGCTTGGGCTTGAGTTATTTAGTTATTATCTGTTCAAATATACTTGGTTCTATCTTGTTACAACTGTCAAATGAGACGACAACAGCTAACCAGTCTCAGATTAACGATATGGTTCAAAATAGCTCTTTGATTTCTAGTTTCTTCTTGCTAGCCCTACTTGCTCCGATTTGTGAGGAAATCTTGTGCCGTGGGATTATTCCTAAAAAGGTTTTCAGAGGTAAGGAGAGCTGGGGATTTGTAGTCGGTACGATTGTGTTTGCTTTATTGCATCAACCAAGTAATTTACCTTCTTTATTGATTTATGGAGGTATGTCGATCGTTCTGTCTTGGACGGCTTACAAGACCCAACGTTTGGAAATGTCTATCTTGCTTCACATGATTGCTAATGGGGTTGCTTTCTGTTTGTTGGCTCTTGTGGTGATCATGAGTCGGACATTAGGGATTTCTGTTTAAGATTTTTGACAATTGCTTACTTGTTTCTACTGGGAAAAAGATGAATGCAATCGTGTCCATCTTTTTCTTTTTATGGTAAAATAGAGAAATAATATGATGAAAATCCTTGAGGGAGTGACCGATATGTCAAGTAAAGCCAATCATGCAAAGACAGCTATTTGCGGAATTATCAATGTAACCCCAGACTCCTTTTCGGATGGTGGTCAATTTTTTGCTCTTGAGCAGGCACTCCAGCAGGCTCGTAAATTGATAGCAGAAGGAGCCAGCATGCTAGATATCGGTGGAGAATCAACTCGGCCGGGAAGTAGCTATGTTGAGATAGAAGAGGAAATCCAGCGTGTTGTTCCAGTAATCAAAGCTATTCGCAAGGAAAGTGATGTCCTCATCTCTATTGATACTTGGAAGAGTCAGGTAGCAGAGGCTGCTTTGGTTGCTGGTGCCAATCTAGTCAATGATATCACTGGCCTCATGGGTGATGAAAAAATGGCCCATGTGGTAGCTGAAGCGAGAGCGAAAGTGGTCATCATGTTTAATCCTGTTATGGCTCGACCTCAGCATCCTAGCTCGCTCATATTCCCTCATTTTGGTTTTGGTCAAGCTTTTACAGAAAAAGAGTTAGCTGACTTTGAGAAATTGCCAATAGAAGACTTGATGGATACTTTCTTTGAACGAGCACTAGCGAGAGCAAATCAAGCTGGAATCGCACAAGAAAATATCCTGTTGGATTCAGGAATTGGCTTTGGGCTGACTAAGAAGGAAAATCTACTTCTTTTACGGGACTTGGATAAACTACATCAGAAGGGGTATCCAATCTTTCTTGGAGTGTCGCGCAAGCGATTTGTCATCAATATCCTTGAAGAAAGTGGTTTTGAAGTCAATCCTGAGACAGAAATTGGTTTCCGAAATCGGGACACAGCTTCGGCTCATGTAACTAGTATCGCTGCAAGACAGGGTGTAGAAGTGGTGCGCGTGCATGACGTAGCTAGTCACAGGATGGCAGTTGAAATTGCCTCCGCCATTCGTCTGGCTGATGAAGCGGAAAATCTAGATTTAAAACAATATAAATAAGATGAAAAAATTTGAAAATAATCAGTGGATTGCCCACTATCGGACGGACCAACCGCATTTTGGCTTGGAACGAATGGTGGAACTATTAGCTTTGCGTGGCAATCCCCATCTCAAATTCAAGGTCATCCATATCGGAGGGACCAATGGCAAGGGCTCGACCATTGCTTTTTTGAAAAAGATGCTAGAAAAGCTAGGGCTGAGAGTTGGCGTGTTTAGCTCGCCCTATCTCATTCATTATACAGACCAGATTAGCATCAATGGGGAATCTATCCCAGAAGCGAGGCTAGAAGCCCTCATGGCAGACTATCAGTCTTTTCTGGGGGGAGAAGTGGCCGTTAATTTACAGGGCATAACCGAGTTTGAGATTATCACAGCCATAGCCTATGACTACTTTGCCTCAGAGCAAGTAGATGTGGCTATCATGGAAGTGGGCATGGGTGGACTCTTGGATAGTACCAATGTCTGCCAGCCTATTCTAACAGGCATCACGACTATTGGACTGGACCATGTAGCCCTACTTGGTAACACTTTGGAAGCCATAGCAGAGCAGAAAGCTGGTATTATCAAACAAGGTATTCCCTTGGTGACAGGTCGTATTGCTCCAGAAGCTTTGGCTGTGATTGACCGCATTGCGGAAGGGAATGATGCGCCGAGACTTGCCTATGGGAAAGATTATCAAGTTAGTCATCAAGAGAGTGTAGTAACGGGTGAAGTCTTTGACTATACTAGTTCTCTCAGACAAGATCGCTTCCAGACTGGCCTGCTTGGCTTGCACCAGATAGAGAATGCTGGGATGGCCATAGCTTTACTTGATACTTTTTGTCAAGAGGATGGTCGAGAACTACCAGCTAATATCTTGATTGCTCAAGCCTTGGAAGAAACAAGGTGGCCAGGGCGTTTGGAGGTCGTGTCAAGGAACCCCTTGATGATTTTGGATGGGGCCCACAATCCCCATGCTATCAAGGCTTTATTGACAACCTTGCAAGAACGCTTTGCGGATTATCGTAAGGAAATCCTCTTTACTTGTATCAAAACCAAGGCCTTGGAGGATATGTTGGACTTGCTGGGGACAATGCCAGATACCGAGCTTACCCTGACACATTTTGACGATAGTCGGGCGACTGATGAAAGCGTGCTGAAAGAGGCAGCTAAGTCTAGAAATCTCAGCTACCAAGGTTGGCAGGATTTTCTAGAGCAGAAATTGACAGATAAAAAAGAAGAGAAAAAAACAGTTAGGATTGTCACGGGTTCCTTGTATTTCTTGAGCCAAGTGAGAGCCTATCTGATGGAGAGGAAGAACGAGAATGGATACACAAAAGATTGAAGCAGCTGTAAAAATGATTATCGAGGCTGTAGGAGAGGATGTTAATCGCGAGGGCTTGCAGGAAACACCTGCTCGTGTGGCCCGTATGTACCAAGAGATTTTTTCAGGGCTTGGTCAAACAGCGGAGGAACATTTGTCAAAATCTTTTGAGATTATTGACGATAATATGGTGGTAGAAAAGGATATCTTTTTCCATACCATGTGTGAACACCACTTTCTACCATTTTATGGGAGAGCACATATTGCCTACATTCCAGATGGCCGTGTGGCAGGTTTGTCTAAGCTAGCCCGTACGGTTGAAGTTTATTCGAAAAAACCACAAATTCAAGAACGATTGAATATCGAAGTGGCCGATGCCTTGATGGACTATCTAGGTGCTAAAGGAGCCTTTGTTGTCATTGAGGCGGAGCATATGTGTATGAGTATGCGTGGTGTCAGAAAACCAGGCACTGCAACCTTGACGACAGTAGCTCGTGGTCTATTTGAAAAAGATAAGGACCTCCGAGATCAGGCTTATCGTTTAATGGGACTATAATACTCTTCGAAAATCAAATTCAAACCACGTCAGCTTCCATTTGCAACCTCAAAACAGTGTTTTGAGCAGCCTGCAGCTAGCTTCCTAGTTTGCACTTTGATTTTCATTGAGTATAAAAGAATCCGCTTCAAGCGGATTTTTCTAGAAAGGAATCATTATGGATCAACTGCAGATTAAGGATTTGGAAATTTTTGCCTATCATGGTCTTTTTCCCAGTGAGAAAGAATTGGGGCAGAAGTTTGTCGTTTCAGCTATCCTATCTTATGATATGACCAAGGCAGCTACAGACTTTGATTTAACAGCCTCTGTCCATTACGGAGAATTGTGCCAGCAGTGGACGGCTTGGTTTCAGGAAACAACTGAGGACTTGATTGAAACGGTAGCCTACAAACTGATAGAACGTACTTTTGAGGCTTATCCTCTTGTCCAAGAAATGAAGTTGGAACTGAAAAAACCTTGGGCACCGGTGCATTTGCCACTAGATACTTGCTCAGTAACCATTCATCGCCGTAAGCAGCGAGCCTTTATCGCCCTAGGAAGCAATATGGGGGATAAGCGAGAAAACTTAAAACAAGCCATTGAGAAAATGCGAGCTCGAGGTATCCATATTCTCAAAGAGTCCAATGTCTTGACGACGGAGCCTTGGGGTGGTGTGGAGCAGGATAGCTTTGTAAATCAAGTGATTGAAGTAGAAACATGGTTGCCTGCCCCAGTGCTATTAGAGACCTTGTTAGTCATTGAGTCAGAGATGGGACGGGTGAGAGAAGTGCATTGGGGACCTCGTTTGATTGATTTGGACTTGCTCTTTGTGGAGGACCAGGTCATTTATACAGATGACCTTATCT
Source organism: Streptococcus mitis (assembly GCF_000722695.1). Lineage (GTDB taxonomy): Bacteria > Bacillota > Bacilli > Lactobacillales > Streptococcaceae > Streptococcus > Streptococcus mitis_O. The sequence continues at coordinate 39,285 of NZ_JPFU01000004.1, forward strand.
TGCCTCATCCTTACATAGCGGAACGCCTTTTTGTCCTTGAGTCCTTACAGGAAATTGCGCCTCATTTTATCCATCCGACATTAAAGCAACCGATCCGCAACTTGTATAATGCTTTGAAAAAATAGAAAAAACTCTAGTTTTCAGTCACTTGCAACTGAAGGCTAGAGTTTTTACACTCTTCGAAAATCTCTTCAAACCACGCCAGCTTCCATCTGTAACCTCAAAACAGTGTTTTGAGCTGACTTCGTCAGTTCTATCCACAACCTCAAAACAGTGTTTTGAGCAACCTGCGGCTAGCTTTCTAGTTTGCTCTTTGATTTTCATTGAGTATTAAAATAGGTCATTTTCTTCTGGGAGGAGGATAGTTTCTCTACCGTCCATATCTAAAACTAGTACTCTCGGGGGATAAAGAGGGTCGAAAGGATGGTTAAAGTCAAAATCAATAGCTGTAGGGAGGTGTTGACTTGAAAAATGGAAGGTAATTTTTCCTTGGTTATTAAGCAATTGAAACTCGAGTTCTTCTTCCAATTCAAAGACATTTTTTAAGAAATGGTCAATAATATACCAAAAAGAGTCAATGACATCATCAGGCAAGCTGGTAACAATGCCAAAACTAGCTGACCGCATATGGGTGTTGGTAAAAGCCATATCTCTGCCCCCTTTCTTTTCCCTTATCATACAGCAAATAGGATTAAAAATCAAGAAAAGGCGATTTTTTCTTCATAAACATAGTTTTCTATGAAATTTTTTTCAAACAATCTTCAAAAAATGCTTGAAAGTGTTTACAAATAGTGATAAAATGGAATAAGTAGAATCATGAAAACGAAATTTTCATATCGTCTCTTTTTTGGAGTCTCGTGAGGTATGATATAGAAAGGAAAAGGAATGAATACAGACGATACAGTAACGATTTATGATGTCGCCCGTGAAGCAGGGGTTTCAATGGCGACGGTTAGCCGTGTAGTCAATGGCAATAAGAATGTAAAAGAGAACACCCGTAAAAAAGTGCTTGAGGTGATTGACCGTTTGGATTATCGTCCAAATGCCGTGGCGCGTGGTCTTGCAAGTAAAAAGACAACCACTGTCGGTGTCGTGATTCCAAATATTACCAATGGCTACTTCTCAACGCTTGCTAAAGGGATTGATGATATCGCTGAAATGTACAAGTACAATATCGTCCTTGCTAATAGTGATGAGGATGATGACAAGGAAGTTTCAGTTGTCAATACACTGTTTTCTAAGCAAGTGGATGGTATCATCTTTATGGGTTACCACTTGACTGAAAAAATTCGTTCAGAGTTTTCTCGCTCTCGGACACCAGTTGTTCTTGCAGGAACTGTGGATGTAGAACATCAGCTTCCAAGTGTCAATATTGACTACAAACAAGCAACGATTGATGCAGTAACCTACCTTGCTAAAGAAAATGAGCGCATTGCTTTCGTTAGCGGTCCACTAGTGGATGATATCAATGGTAAGGTTCGTTTGGTTGGCTACAAGGAAGCCTTGAAAAAAGCAGGGATTTCTTATAGCGAAGGATTGGTATTTGAGTCTAAATATACTTATGAAGATGGCTATGCCTTGGCAGAACGCTTGATTTCATCAAATGCAACCGCAGCAGTTGTAACAGGTGATGAATTGGCGGCAGGTGTCTTGAACGGTCTTGCTGATAAGGGTGTGTCAGTACCAGAAGAGTTTGAAATCATTACTAGTGATGATTCGCAAGTCTCACGCTTTACCCGTCCAAACTTGACAACTATTGCCCAACCTCTTTATGACCTTGGAGCTATTAGCATGCGTATGTTGACGAAGATTATGCACAAGGAAGAGTTGGAAGAACGTGAAGTTCTCTTACCTCATGGTTTGACAGAACGTCGTTCCACACGAAAACGTAAATAGAAAAAAATCAGGGAATCGTGAAGATTTCCTGATTTTGCTTTCTGGAGAAGAGACTTAGCCTTCCATATAGTCTTTCAAAGCTTGCCCTGTTAGTCCGGCATTGAGGGCAATGAGGAGTTTCAAGCGGGCTTTTTGGGCGTTGAGTTCTTTAACAAAGAAAATGCCTGCCTTTTGCAACTGCACGCCCCCACCTTGGTAGGCATAAACAGGTTCAGCAATACCGTTAAAGCATCGTGAAACCAGGGCGACTGGGATTCCTCTTTTCAGAAGGCTTTCTAATTTTTGAGCCGTTTCTTTGGGAATATTACCAGCTCCGAAGGCTTGGATAATCAAACCGTCCAATTGTTCCAAATCCAGCATATCAATCAGCTCATCTGTCATACCAGCATAAGCAGAGATGATAGGGACTAAGCCTTGTATGTGATTAAGGTCAAAGCGGACACGAGGTTCAGCTGTTTTAAAGTAGAGTATTTCCTGTTTCATGATCAGACCAAGTGGCCCGTGTGTTGGAGTCTGGAAGGTGCTGACGTTGGTCGTATGTGTTTTGGTGACATACTTGGCAGCGTGGATTTCATCGTTCATAACAACCAAAACTCCTTTGTCAGCAGCCTTGTCATCGCTAGCTACCCGCAAAGCACTCAGATAATTATAAACACCGTCACTACCGAGTTCGTTAGAGCTGCGCATGGCCCCTGTTAGAACGATAGGCATATGGGGAACTTCCATGGTATCAAGGAAATAGGCTGTTTCCTCTAAAGTATCGGTCCCGTGTGTGATCACCACTCCATCGTAGTTATCAGCTTCATCTCTAACTTTCTGGTAGAGGGCCAGCATATGCTTGGGTTTGATATGGGGGCTTGGCAGGTTAAACAAGTCCAAGGCGTGGACTTGGATTCCTTCAAGTGGGTTGGATACATGGTTCATGGGATTATCTGAACTAGTCACAACAGCGCCAGAAGCATCGGCCTGCATGGAAATAGTCCCACCCGTATGTAAAACAAGGATTTTCTTAGGCATGATTTACTCACTCTTTCTGAAATGTGGTATAATCATTGTATCACAAAAGGGGAGATTGGGATAGGATGGAAGTCAAAGCTGTTTTTTTTGATATCGATGGAACCTTGGTTAACGATCGCAAGAGTGTTTTGAAATCCACTAAGGACGCGATTAAAATTGTCAAAGAACAAGGGGTGTTGGTTGGTGTAGCGACAGGGCGAGGACCTTTTTTTGTTAAGGAATTGATGGATGATTTGGATCTGGATTTTGCGGTAACCTACAATGGCCAGTATATCTTTACTAAAGACAGAGTCTTGTTTACGAGCCCTATTTCCAAGTTACATTTGCGTCAGCTAATTTCTTATGCTAAAAAAGAGGGCAAGGAGATTGCCCTAGGGGCCAAGGATGCCATGCTGGGTTCTAAAATCATGTCTTTTGGTCTAGGGTCTTTTTCTCAACGAATCAGTCGCTTCGTCCCCTCAGTTTTAACTCGGGCAGTGAGTCATTCCTTTAATCGTATGGTCAGTAAGGTTGTTCCCCAAAAGGAAGAAGACCTACTTTACCTCATGAATCAGCCTATTTACCAAGTTTTGATGTTGATGACGCCAGAAGAATCTGAGAAGGCGGCAGCTGATTTTGAAGACTTGAAATTGACACGTAGCAATCCTTTTGCTGCGGATGTCATCAATCAGGGAAATTCAAAATTGGAAGGTATACGCCGAGTCGGGAAAGAATATGGCTTTGACCTCAACCAAGTCATGGCCTTTGGTGACTCAGATAACGACCTAGAAATGCTTGCGGGTGTCGGTATGTCCGTTGCTATGGGAAATGGTAGTAGCAGTGTTAAGGAAGTGGCCAAGCATATTACAACCAGCAATCAGCAAGATGGAATCCACAAGGCCTTGGAACATTTTGGTGTTTTGGCTTCAGAAAAAGTCTTTGTCAGCCGTGACTATCATTTCAATAAGGTCAAGACCTTCCACCACATGATGGATGAACGAACCCAAGAAGAACCTCGAGCTTGGGATTTAGAAGGTGCAACCCACAGGGCTGGTTTTAAAATAGAAGAATTGGTGGAGTTTGTTCGAGCTGCCAGCCCTTCTGAAGAGGATTTTGGTCAAGCTCTATCTCAACTTCATCAAGCCCTTGATAAGGCAGCAGATAAAGTAGCTAAGAAGACGCCTGCCCAGCAAGATTTGGTGGGGCAGGTGGATGCCTTGATTGACACGCTTTACTTTACCTACGGTAGTTTTGTCTTGATGGGGGTGGACCCAGAGCGTATTTTTGATATCGTCCATCAGGCTAATATGGGGAAAATTTTTCCAGATGGCAAGGCTCATTTTGATCCGGTGACCCATAAAATCTTAAAACCAGATGATTGGGAAGAAAAATATGCTCCAGAACCTGCCATTAAAAAGGAACTGCAGCGCCAGCTCAAGGCTTATGAACGCCATAAAGAGAGAAATAAATAGTAAAAAGGAGCTCTGTGCTCCTTTTCTTTGTGATTATAAGGTTTTTTCTTGTTCTCTCACAACCAGCAAATCGACCTTAGCATGGCGGAGGATGTATTCAGATGAAGAACCGACCAAGAGGCGTTCAAAGGCGTTGAGACCAGTTGCACCAACGAGGATGAGGTCCACTTCTTCAGCATCGGGAATAGTACGTGCTAGTAGGGTCTTTGGATTGCCCATTTCAATGACGATGTGAACATCTGTCACACCAGCATCTTTAGCACGTTTTTCGTACTCTTTCATCAGACTTTCAGCGTCTACTTGGAGTTCTTCGTAAACTTCAGCATCAAAGGTGGATACGCTTTGGAGTGCGCGTGTGTCAATGACATGTGCGATGGTGAGTTTAGCGTCGTTTCGTAGAGCAGAATGAACTCCCTTGACAAAAGCCAAGTCTGCTTCTTTAGAACCATCGATTGCGACCATGATATTTTGGTAACGTTGTGCCATAATGAAACCTCCTGAAATTTTCTTACTATAATTGTAAACCTTTTCACTATAGAAGTAAAGCAAAAAAAGTATTTTTCAAAAGAATGTTAGCGATTAAAATCTATATAAATATATGATAAAATAAAAGAAAGGATAGCAGGAAAGAAGTGAAGGGAGGGAGAATGATGAAAAACGCTTTTCAAGAAACAAAAAAATCAAATTTCCTTTATTATGGAATCATCCTAGTTTCAGTCTTGGTAGAAGTTGTCATAATCTGGCAATTAGAGAGACTGATTCCCCTTATTTATCCAGGTTTTGTTGGCTTTTTAGTCTTTCATTTACTCTACCATTTGGTATTATTCCTAGTTGCAAAACGAAGTGGGCGTTGGGATTACTTGATGATATGGGGACTTTTCCTCATGTTCAATCTTCTTTATGACTCCTTTTTAGGCTTGCTTTTTCTAGGTTTATCTTTTGGTATGTGATGTGACTTTGGCAAAATACCTGCTATCTCCCCTGTCTTGGCCTCGCTTTTAGCGAGGTTTTTCTTCTATCTTAATCTAGTAAAACATTTCAGCAAACTTGTCGCATTTTCTTTCTAGTGGTATAATGTTACTATCCTGAAGAATTGAGGAAACAAGATGAAAGAATATAACAAGTCTAGTAAGTTAGAGCATGTTGCTTATGATATCCGTGGTCCTGTTTTGGAAGAAGCCATGCGGATGCGAGCGAACGGAGAAAAGATTTTACGTCTGAATACAGGAAATCCAGCAGAATTTGGCTTTACAGCGCCAGACGAGGTCATTCATGACTTGATTATGAATGCGCGTGATAGTGAAGGGTATTCTGACTCTAAAGGGATTTTCTCAGCCCGTAAGGCCATCATGCAGTATTGCCAATTAAAGAAATTCCCAAACGTAGATATTGATGATATTTACCTTGGAAATGGTGTCAGCGAGCTAATTGTCATGTCCATGCAGGGGCTTTTGGACAATGGGGATGAGGTTTTAGTCCCAATGCCAGACTATCCTCTATGGACGGCCGCTGTCAGCCTAGCTGGGGGAAATGCCGTTCACTATATCTGTGATGAAGCTGCAGAATGGTACCCAGATATTGACGATATCAAGTCAAAAATCACTTCCAATACTAAGGCAATCGTTCTTATCAATCCCAACAACCCAACTGGAGCCCTTTATCCTAAGGAACTTTTGCTGGAGATTATTGAGATTGCCCGTCAAAACGATTTGATTATCTTTGCGGATGAAATTTACGACCGCATGGTCATGGATGGACATGTGCATACTCCTGTGGCGAGCCTGGCACCTGATGTCTTCTGTGTCAGCATGAATGGTCTGTCAAAATCTCATCGTATCGCTGGTTTCCGTGTAGGATGGATGGTCTTATCAGGACCTAAGACACATGTCAAGGGCTATATCGAAGGGCTCAATATGTTGTCCAATATGCGCCTTTGCTCTAACGTTTTGGCACAACAAGTCGTCCAAACTTCCTTGGGTGGTCACCAATCAGTCGATGAATTGCTCCTTCCTGGTGGACGAATTTACGAGCAAAGAAATTTCATCTACAATGCTATTCAAGAGATTCCAGGTCTCTCTGCTGTTAAACCCAAGGCGGGGCTCTATATCTTCCCTAAAATCGACCGCAATATGTACCGTATTGATGATGATGAGCAGTTTGTCCTTAATTTCTTGAAACAGGAAAAGGTTCTCTTGGTTCATGGTCGAGGTTTTAACTGGCAGGAACCAGACCACTTCCGTATCGTTTACCTTCCTCGTGTCGATGAACTAGCCCAAATACAAGAAAAGATGACTCGTTTCTTGAAACAGTATCGTAGATAGGGGTTCTATAAGGCTCAACTAGATTTTAGCGTTTTATCTCAGAGAAAGCGAACATTTTTATGATTTAAACGTTACCTCTCTGAGATTTTTATTTTCTTGGAAGAATACTGGGCAGGTATAACATCTTGAAAGATTAGAATTTATTAGAATCTTTAATATTACAAACATTAGTAACTATGAACTACAAGAGTAAAGATGAGTAGTGGAGAATAGGTAAATAAAATGATCACTATGAGAGAGATTCTTGAAAAATTTGATGAAAGTTCCAATGATATTAAGTTTTTAGAATTTAATAAAAAAATAACGGATACTATAGAAACACCACAAGAACTGAAGTTTATCTTAGAACATTTTTCTTATATAACTGTTAATGGTTATTTAAAGATTTTGGGGAATGACTCAGAGAATGGATTCATCTATTGTAATGAATTGTTTTCAAAATGTTATAATCCTAATCGTTGTTTGATAGCTTATGATATTTTGGGTGGTCTATTTGCAATAAATATTGAAAAATTAAATTCAATAGAATATTTTGCCCCCGATACATTAGAATGGGAGGATTTGGAGATAGATTATAAGGGATTTTTATATTGGGTGACTACAAATCAGTTAGACCTATTTTATCAAGAACTTATAGTATCAGATTTGTTCGAATTAGATTTATCGCTTGAAACGAATGAAGTTGTTTTGACCTATCCATTTATGTGGTCAATGGAGTACACTCCATCAGGTGCGGTTAGAAAAATAGTTCCTTTTAAAGAATTGTTAGAAATGAATGCTAATTTTTGTAGACAGTTTGGGATATGAAATCGGTGGCTTCAATATAGGAAATGTATGTTAGCAAGAATTATTTTTTACTGATTTATTCGCATCTGAAGAGAATGTTACTCTTAACTGTTTCTGATAAGGGCTTACATTCGAAAAAGGCTAAATTCGCAAATTAAGTTCCACCGCTAGTAGAAGTGGAAGTTAGTCTGATAAAAATCATAAAAACCAGTAGAATTCCGTGTCAGGGTAAGTTCCACTGGTTTTACTCATGCTTGATTTCATCGCTTCTGTAGCCGAAAGGAATCGAAAAAAAGAGCGCACAAAATCCCCTCATCTGAAAGCGTTTCAGATTAAGTTCCGCTATGGTGGAAGTTAGTGTGAGACGTTTGAATGGGGTTAAAGATTAGTTTTTAGAACTTATGTTGAAGTAATTTAGAAGACTGGCAGACGTCTTCTGCAGGTATTTTAGAAATGCCAAGAAGCTTAGGAATCTCTTCTCCATAAGTAAAGGCAAAGAGTTCATAGGCTGACTTTCCATTCAAAGCAGCGCGTTTGACACTGTTGACATGCGAGCAGACGAGATTGATGTCCTCTTGAGTTAAATTGTCAAAAGAAGTTCCCTTTGGTAGAATGTCGCGAATCAGCGTGTGATTTTTCTCGATTCTCCCTTTCTGGTCAGAGCGATTAGGGTCACAAAAGAAGAGTTTACTCTCTCCTCGCACATCCATTTCGATGTCATCAACCCTGGCAAACTCTCCACCATTATCTGTCAGGATGACAGGAAAGAGTTGGAAGAAATCTTTGTTCGCTTGGTAAAGAGTGTTCTTGATATCATAGAGGTGTTTGGTAACCTCAAGGGCAGTTTTATTATCCAGAAGTCTAGCGAAGATAAAGTTACAGAAAGATAGATTGAAGGTGAGTAGGACTTTATCTCCCATCCTCCCTATAACGGTGTCCATTTCCAGCCAAGAATTCAGTTGATTAAGGAATAAATAATTTTGGAAATCCTCATAGGAGCGGCCTTTTTTGGCTTCTTTAGGAATAGAAGGTAGTTTACTTTTCCGTCTTTCTTTAAATTTAACGGCTCTAGCAAGATCAATCGGAGCGATAGATAGGTAACCTTTTCGGATGTGTCGATAGACGGTTGAGGAGCTGACATCAAGGTTATGAGTTTTGAGGATATGAGATAGATGTGTTGTCCCTTTTTAACACCCTCAGAAATGATTTTATCCATTTTCCAGAAGGTTTTGGAATTGAGGGGAGTTCCTTCACGAGATTCAACAAGAGTTTGTTCGTACTGTTTTTGAGCTTGTTTAGCGAGGTAGAAGATTTTCTGATAGCCACAATTTTGTCTTCTTTTAGGGCATCCATTACAGACAAAGGGAACTTTATCGAGTAGAGGGCAAGGAAGGTTATGGCATGTAGACTCTCGGACTTGTCTGTTTCGTTTGACTTCTTTAGAAACAGTGGTCGGGTCTTTTAGAATAAGTTGGCCAATAGCTTTGAAGGTTTCACTGCGCTCTAAACCTAGTTGGATATCGTTACGGTCTGAAAGGGTAAGGTGTTTATGTTTTGTCATAGTAGACCTCATTTCTAACTCAAACGTCTCACACTTAATTCCACCATAAAAATCCGTTTTAGACTAATTTCCACTTTGGTCAGGCAAGTGGAAGTTACTTTGAGAAGTTACCCATTCGAAAAAGCTGGAAACATTTGCCTAGAGCTATTGACAAAAGTAAAAGAATCAGATAGAATAGTAAAGTATGTTTAGTAACTGATCACTTTATAGCCGGCTAAACGAATACAAAATCTATGAGGAGGTATTCATCGTGAAACGTACTTATCAACCAAGTAAACTTCGTCGTGCGCGCAAACACGGATTCCGTAACCGTATGTCAACTAAAAACGGTCGTCGCGTATTGGCAGCTCGTCGTCGTAAAGGACGCAAAGTTTTGGCTGCATAATCCAAACGAACTCTATCAAAAATCAGTAGGAACTCGAGTCTACTGATTTTTATTTTTGTAAAAAAGTACAAAAAGCTTTATATTTTTGCTCAAATGGTGTATAATATTTCACATACTGTAAAAATGGAGAATAATCATGAAGAAATCAAAAGTTATGCTTTTTGGAGCTATGGCTTTGACAGCAGGTCTAGCTCTAGCAGCATGTGGGTCTTCCCAATCAAGTAATGCAGACAAGACTTACTCTTATATCTTTGTCAATAACCCAGATACCTTGGATTATATTACTTCTACCCGAGACTCTACATCTAGTATCACAACCAACTTGATTGATGGGTTGTTGGAAAACGACCAGTATGGCAATCTTATCCCATCTATGGCTGAGTCGTGGACTGTGTCAAAAGATGGTTTGACCTACACTTATAAAATCCGTCAGGGGGCTAAATGGTACACTTCTGAAGGAGAAGAGTATGCGGATGTAACAGCTCATGACTTTGTGACTGGTCTTAAGTATGCGGCTGATAAAAAGGCTGAAAACTTGTACTTGGTACAAGATTCTATCAAAGGGCTAGCAGACTATGTTGAAGGGAAATCATCCGATTTTGGAACTGTTGGTGTTAAGGCAGTGGATGATTACACACTCCAATACACCCTCAACCAACCTGAGACTTATTGGAACTCTAAAACAACAGCAAGTATTCTTAGTCCTGTAAACGAAGCTTTCTTGAAGTCTAAGGGAGATGACTTTGGAAGTGTGACGCCATCAAGTATCTTGTCAAATGGTCCTTACTTGTTTAAGTCCTTCACATCAAAATCTTTGATTGAATTTGATAAAAATCCTAACTATTGGGATAAGGACAATGTCAAAATCGAGAAAGTGAAACTTTCTTTCTTTGACGGTTCTGACCAAGATAGCATTACAAGAGGATTTTTGGAAGGTAACTACACAGACGGACGTATCTTCCCAACAAGTTCAGTCTTTGCTGAACTCAAGAAGGGAAACGAGGATAAGATTACCTATACACCGCAAAACTCAGTTACTTTCTACTATCTTTTCAATGTGAATCGTCAAAGTTACAAGCAGACTATGAAACAGTCTGATAAGGAAAAGACAGATTCACGCGCAGCTATGCAAAATAAAGATTTCCGTCAGGCTATCAACTTTGCCTTTGACCGTCATGCTTATGCAGTGCAGACAAATGGTGAAGATGGAGCAGACCGTATATTACGTAACACAGTTACACCAAGTAACTTTGTCCAAGTTGGCGATAAGAACTTCGGTGACATTGTCAATGAGAAAATTGTCAACTACGGCAAAGATTGGGCAAATATCAACCTAAACGATGGTAAGCAAGCCTTCTTGAATCCTGACAAGGCTAAAGAGAAGTTGACTAAGGCCAAAGAAAGTCTGCAAGCTCAGGGAGTAACCTTCCCAATTCATTTGGATATGCCAGTTGACCAGACTGCTAAGTTAGATGTGCAACAGGCTGGTTCTTTCAAGCAAACAGTAGAAGCTACTCTTGGTAAGGAGAATGTAGTCATCGATGTTATCCAACTTTCTCCAGATGAAAAAGACCAAGCAACCTACTTTGCAGATACAGCAGAACAAAAAGACTACGATATTGACATCTCAGGATGGGGTGGAGACTACTCAGATCCGAAGACTTACCTAGCTATCCTTGATCCAGAGACAGGTTCTCAGTTGAAAAACATGGGCTTGTCTGAAGGAAAAGACAAGGAAGTGAAGGATAAGATTGGTCTTTCTAACTACAAGAAACTCTTGGATCAGGCAGATTCGGAAATCACAGATACTCAAGCTCGCTATGAAAAATATGCTGAAGCCCAAGCTTGGTTGACAGATAGCGCCCTCTTCCTACCAGTTCAAAGTGGTGGAGCTAATCCAATCTTCCGTAAGACTGTACCGTTTACAGGTCCATTCTCATTCGTTGGTCATAAGGGAAATGCGGACAACTACAAATATGTTGAATTGCAAAAAGAGCCAGTAACTGCTAAACAGTACCAAGAACTCTATGAAAAATGGCTAAAAGAAAAAGCTGAGTCAAATAAAAAAGCTCAGGAAGATTTAGCTAACCACATTCAATAATATTCCTAGTCATTCTTTTCAGTTAGTACTCAATGAAAATCAAAGAGCAAACTAGAAGCTAGCCACAGGCTGCTCGAAGCACTGCTTTGAGGTTATAGATAGAACTGACGAAGTCAGCTCAAAACATGGTTTTGAGGTTGTAGATGAAACTGACGAAGTCAGTAACCATACCTACGGCAAGGTGAAGCTGACGTGGTTTGAAGAGATTTTCGAAGAGTATAAGCATAGTGACTGGATTCAGAAAAAGGCCTTACCAGAGCTTCTTGGTTCTGGTAGGGCCTTTTCTTTATTCTTTTAAGTGATAAGAATAGCTAGCGACAACGACATCTTGGTGCCAACGGAGGGCGTATTTGAGTTTGAGACTCATCTGATTGTGCAGGATATTCTGCCAAGGTTTATTAGGGATAAACTGGGGGACGAGGACAGTGACTGTATAGTTCTTTTTCTGTGCTTCCTCGGAAATCCGTTTGACATACTTGACAGTAGGGGTGATGATGTCACGATAGCTAGTCTGGATGTTTTTCAGAGTAATGGTTGGGAAGTAATCGGCAAATTCTTGGAGAATTTCTTGATCTTTTTCTGCTGTTTCCTTGGTAGAAATATGTATGGCTAGGACTTCGTCACCGATACTTTGAGCGTAGTTAATGGCCCCGACACTGACTCGGGTGACATTTCCTACTAGGACCAGAACCAGATTGCCGTCGTAAGTACGTTTTTCGATTCCTTCATAGAGTCGCAGTTGTTGGGCTACTTTTTGGTAATGACTGTGAATTGCCAAGAAGAGTAGGGTGAGTACGAGAATAATCGGGAAGAAAGGCCAGATATCACTGAGACGGAAAAAGAGCAAGATTAGTACAATCGCGTAGCAAATGATTGCCCCAAGGATATTAGCAAGAGCAGGTTTTAAGAAGTTGGCCCCTTTTTCCTTTTTCCAATGACGAATCATCCCAGTCTGAGATAGGGCGAAGGGAACGAAGACTCCGATAGTATAAAGAGGAATCAAGCGTTCAGTATTCCCATTAAAAATGAGAAGAAGAATCATAGCCCCAAAAGCCAGAGTTAAAATTCCATTGGAGTAGCCTAGGCGGTCTCCTTTTTCCATAAAGAGATGGGGCATGTATTTGTTTTTAGCCATATTGTAAGCCAGCATAGGGAAGGCCGAAAAGCCAGTATTTGCAGCTACGGCCAAAATCAAGGCTGTGGAGAATTGGAAGATATAATAGCCAAGGTGACCTAAGAAGGAAGTGCCGAGGATGCCTTGAGCCATCTGTGAAAGAATAGTTTCTCCGTGTTGAGGCAGAATCCCCATCCAGTAGTTTAGGAAGGTGATACCAGCAAAAAGAAAACCTAAAATCAGTGACATAATGGTCAAGGTTTGAGCGGCATTCTTTTCTTTTGGAGCCTTGAAAAAGGGAACCGCATTTGAAATAGCTTCAACCCCTGTCAAAGAGGCAGATCCGCTGGTAAAAGCTCTTAGAATGAGAACGATAGACAGGCTCGGAACAGCATGCCCAATAGGTGAAGTTGCCTGATAGCTGAGAGAACCTGTCATTAGTTGAAAGATTCCATAGAGCAAGAGAAAGACAGTGCTGATGATAAAGAGATAGACAGGAATCATCAGTGAACTGGCAGATTCTTTTAAGCCCCGTAAGTTCAAGAGCATGAGCAAGCAAACCAGAAAAATGGAGATGTGGAGGTTGTAAGGGTGAAGGGCAGGGAGGGCAGCTGTAATGGCATCTGCGCCAGATGCTACAGAAACGGCTACGGTCAGCATATAGTCAACTAGAAGGCTGCCTCCAGCAATTAAGCCTAGCTGGGGCGATAGATTTTCTCGAGTAACCATATAGGCCCCTCCCCCTTGAGGGTAGGCATGGATGATTTGACGGTAGGAAACGGTCAGACTAGCTAGGAGCAGGAGTACAAAGAGGCCGATAGGAAGGCTCCACCATATAGCTAGAGGAGAGAGACTAGCCAAGACGAGGACTACTTGCTCAGGTCCATAGGCGATGGAGGACAGAGCGTCGCTTGACAACATGGCCAAAGCCTGCATTTTTCCCAGCAGACCTCCCTCGCCTTCTGTTAAGGACTTAAGAGGACGACCGATAAAGGTCTGTTTTAATTTTGTAAACATAGTTGTTTCCTTTGTTGAAAAATTCAATAAGTGTTATTATACTGCTTTGGAAAAGGAGCGTCAAGAGATGATGATGGGTTTTAGAATATTTTTTTCAGATGAGGAGAGAGGTCAGTTTTTTTGCTATAATAGTAGATAGAAAACGAGGTTAGAAGAGATGATTTTTGATACACATACACACTTGAATGTAGAAGAATTTGCAGGTCGTGAGGCAGAAGAAATTGCCTTGGCTGCTGAGATGGGTGTGACACAGATGAATATTGTTGGTTTTGATAAACCGACGATTGAGCGTGCCTTGGAGTTGGTAGATGAGTATGACCAGCTCTATGCGACTATCGGTTGGCATCCGACAGAAGCTGGAACTTACACAGAGGAGATTGAAGACTACTTGCTTGATAAGTTCAAGTATCCCAAGGTTGTTGCTTTAGGTGAGATTGGTTTGGATTATCATTGGATGACAGCGCCGAAAGAGGTGCAGGAGCAGGTTTTTCGCCGTCAGATTCAGCTATCTAAGGACTTGGATTTGCCTTTTGTTGTCCATACCCGTGATGCGCTGGAAGATACCTATGAGATTATCAAGAGCGAGGGAGTTGGTCCTAGGGGTGGCATTATGCATTCTTTCTCAGGGACGCTTGAGTGGGCAGACAAGTTTGTCGAGCTTGGCATGACCATTTCCTTCTCAGGAGTAGTGACTTTCAAGAAGGCAACTGATATCCAAGAAGTAGCTAAAGAGTTACCTTTGGACAAGATTTTGGTAGAAACAGATGCCCCTTACTTGGCACCAGTTCCTAAACGGGGTCGTGAAAATAAAACAGCCTATACTCGCTATGTAGTGGACTTTATAGCTGACTTGCGTGGGATGACGGCAAAAGAGCTAGCGGCAGTAACGACTGCAAATGCAGAACGAATTTTTGGATTGGACAGCAAGTAATGAAAGAGAAAATTTCCCAAGTTATCGTGGTTGAAGGGCGCGATGATACGACCAATCTCAAACGTTATTTCGATGTAGAGACCTATGAAACCCGAGGTTCTGCCATCAATGATCAGGATATAGAGCGGATTCAGCGCCTGCACCAAGGTCATGGAGTCATTGTCTTTACAGACCCAGATTTTAATGGGGAACGGATTCGGCGCATGATTATGACGGTCATTCCAACAGTTCAGCATGCCTTCCTCAAACGAGATGAAGCTGTTCCCAAGTCCAAGACCAAGGGGCGATCTCTGGGAATTGAGCATGCCAGCTATGAAGACCTGAAAACGGCTCTAGCTCAGGTGACGGAACAATTTGAATATGAGAGCCAGTTTGACATCAGTCGTAGCGACTTGATTCGCCTTGGTTTTCTAGCAGGAGCAGATAGTCGTAAGCGACGAGAATATCTAGGAGAAGCTCTCCGAATTGGCTATTCCAACGGCAAGCAACTTCTCAAACGCTTAGAGTTGTTTGGGGTCACCTTGGCAGAAGTGGAAGAAGCTATGAAATCTTATGAGTAGGAAAGATGTGATTGTTACAATTTTTTGAGCTTCACAGTATTTTTCGAAGCAGGTAGAAGAGGAGGCGTCTGATGTTAATTGGTCAAAAAATTAAAGAGATTCGGATAGAAAAAGGAATTAGTCGTCCAGATTTTTGTGGAGATGAGCAAGAACTGACAGTTCGTCAACTGTCGCGAATTGAAAGTGGAGCTTCGCAACCGAGTTTGCCCAAGTTAGACTATATTGCTCGCCGTTTAGGAGTTCCAGCTTATAGCCTTATGCCGGATTTTTCAGCTCTTCCTTCTGCTTATTTAGAATTGAAATACCAGATTTTACGTGAACCAATCTATGGTAAAGAAGAGGAATACGATAAGAAAGAAGCGTGTTTGGAAGAGATAGAGAACTTGTTTTATGAGCAACTTCCTAGTGAGGAAAAAGTATGGTTTGAAGCTACTAGAGCAACGATAGATGTTATTCGAAGCGAACGACCAGAATATGGGGAAACCGTACTGGACGATTATTTTAAAACAATTTATGATAAGGAATTGTTTTTGATAAATGAATTAGAAGTTATCAACTTATATTTTGCTATAGTGCTTACAAAGATAAAACAAGGTCAAAATCAGATTGAAGAAATTAACAGAATTCATTCGTTTTTAGTTCGTTTGACAAATCACGTAGAATTAATTGCACCAGAATATCTTTTTGCGTTAAGTAATACTTTGTTTTCAGGTCTAGCCTGCTTGGATAATTTATCGTCTTATGATTCGCTATCAACTTATATATTTAGCCTTAATCAGATAATGGAAAAGACACAAGATTTTCAAAAAAAACCAATAGTATTAATGTTGGAGTGGAAATTATCTCTAATAATAAACAATGATTATGTTTCTGCCGAACAGTTCTATCAGAAATCGAAGCTATTTGCTGATATAATAGAAAATTCTTATTTAGTTACTATGTTGGAGAAACAATGGCAAGAAGATTTAAAAAAATATTTATAAACATAGTGAAGTAGTGACAAGAATGTCCTTGTTTTAGCATGGAAACAGTTCTAAAGTTCGTCTTTAGGACTATTTTTTTATATATAAGCTAAAAATGACACGAAATGGTTGTATTTTAAGGACATTGATGTCATTGATAGTGTGATAAAGATGGAGTATAATGACTATAAAAGTTCATTTCAGGGTGCTATTTTGACAATTTAGAGAAAAACAAATAATTTTAGAATATCATTTGGTAATATAATAGTATCAACGTTGATAATGGAAAGAGGAGCAAGTAACTCAATAATCTTGCGACAAAATAAGAGGAGGAAACAAAATGAAAAACAAAATTATAACAAAAACAGTAGTTGTTTTAAGTTGCTTTTTAACATTAAGTACTGTTGCTCTCCCATCTGCAACTGTTTTTGCTTCTACATATTCAGTTTCGGATAAAGCAACTCAAGTTTCAAAACGTTCTACGGCAACTAATAGTGAAGGAAAACATATCTACGTAGATAACGGACGTATATTAGAATTTGATAAAGATACTGTTTCGCAAGAGGATATCCAAGCTGCTAAAATGGACAGAGGAAAGTGGTCTTTTTCAGTTACAGCTATTCGAAAAGGTTATAGTAAACTCCCTTCGAATGTTAAAAGATGGATAAATCAATATATAGGATTGAATTCTATATTGAGTACACTAGAACACTTTACTGGTTGGATTGAAGATGGAATCTACCAGGCCTGTAAGCGTGCAGGTATGCCAGATTGGATGGCTTGGACAGTAGCTAAAGCTTTGACCTTGATAGCACTATAGTTTATGAAAAATTAAAAAAATACCTTCCATTCTTTTTCTGTTTACTATACCTAATACACGGAATACTTGATTTATCAACTTTAAATATTTTAGGTGCAATCTTTAAAATTATAATTAGTACTTTGGGTATAATAGTTACATATCCGTTTTATAAAGAAGGAGATGAATAATTTAAAGAAATAATTCTGTAATCAGTCTTACTTAGTTATTCTCATAGTAGTAGGAATAATCCGTGTTTACCATCTGCGAGTAATAAATAATAATCCTTAAAAAAGTCTCTGACAACTAGTGATTGATTTTTCTCGGATTAGTTTCACACAATTGTTTATACGAATGATTGGAGATTATGTTAAATTTACTTTGTGGTATTTTGCAATCAGAGTACATCAAATAGGCATCTTTTTATGTGTCCTTCGTTTTACAATAGGGTAAGAATATTTATAAACATAGTGAAGCAATGACAAAAATGCCCTCGTATCAAAACAGTTCTAAAGTTCGTCTTTAGAACTGTTTTTTAGATATAAGCTAAAAATAATATGAAATAGTTAGATTTTAAGGACATTGATGTCCTTGATAGTGTGATAAAGATGGAGTATAATGACTATAAAAGTTCATTTCAGGGTGCTATTTTGATAATTTAGAGAAAAACAAATAATTTTAGAATATCATTTAGTAATATAATAGTATCAACGTTGATAATGGAAAGAGGAGCAAATAACTCAACAATCTTGTAATCAAAAATAGAGTAGTATCAATATGAAACAAACAGTTAAAAAATTAGCCCTTGTAGCGAGCATTGCAGAACATTAGGTGGAGGTGTAGCAGTTGTCTCTGCTGCCGTTCAATACCCAGAAGGTGGTGTTTGGACTTATGGTTCAGCTAACGGCGGTGCTTACTCAAACTACTATCACTCTTCA
Organism: Streptococcus mitis; assembly: GCF_000722695.1. Taxonomy (GTDB): domain Bacteria; phylum Bacillota; class Bacilli; order Lactobacillales; family Streptococcaceae; genus Streptococcus; species Streptococcus mitis_O. The sequence continues at coordinate 57,124 of NZ_JPFU01000004.1, forward strand.
AAATATCATAGCTCAACAGTTGTTAGCAGAAAAACTGGTTCATCTGACAAGGGATATGCTGATGCTGGAGGGACTTCTCGTGCATGGATTCGTACTTCTTGGGGAGAGAAAGTTGCATTCTACTATAATGTTTAGAATGGTATAGCCCTATTGTTTAGCTTTACTTGGTCACCTTCTCACTAAGTGACCAAGTAACTTTTTGGAGGAAATGATGAAACGTTTATTTATTTTGATTTCAATGGTATTGGTATCGCTTTATATGGTGATAACTTCCGTTGACCATCGAGAAGAGATTTTATTTGGTAACTATCCCTCTGTTGATGTGACAGGAATGGTGATAAATCAACCAGTAGCTGGTCGTGAAGAGGTGACAGAGGCTTTGAGTCACTTGGCGGTAGAGCATAATAGTCTCATCGCCCGTCGGATTGTTGAGCCAAATGAAGCTGGAGAAACACGCTTTACCTATGCCACTTATGGTCAGGGAGAGCTTCCAGCAGGTCTGACCATTTCCTCCAAGGAGAGTGCAGAAACGAGTGATTTATTAGGGTCTTACTTGATTGTGTCAGGAAGTTTGGATGGAGTGAGTTTACAGACCACCTTGAAAGAACTTGGCTATCAAGGATTTGTTTCGAATGGAGAAGATCCATTTTCGATAGTCTTACTATTGACTGTCACCCCTATGGTGCTACTGAGTTTAGCTATTTTTCTGCTGACCTTTATGAGTTTGACTCTGATTTATCGGATAAAATCCCTCCGTCAAGCAGGGATTCGTTTAATAGCTGGTGAAAGCTTGTTTGGGGTTGCTCTCAGACCAGTATTAGAAGATATGAGACAGCTTATCTTCTCGGTGCTGGTATCCAGTTTTTTGGGATTGGGGGTTCTCTGGTATCAAGGTGCCTTGTTTATGGCAACGGTGCAACTGGTCATCATTGGTCTTTTGCTTTATGGATTGGCCTTGGTAGGGATTTCTACCTTATTAAGTGTCGTGTATCTACTTGGTTTACAGGAAAATAGTCTGGTGGATCTATTGAAAGGGAAACTCCCTCTCAAACGGATGATGACATTGATGATGGTGGGGCAACTCTTGGCCGTGCTGGTGGTCGGCTCGAGTGCGACTGCTCTCCTACCCCACTACCGTGAAATGCAGGAGATGGAGAGAGCTAGCGATAAATGGAGTCAGTCCTCAGATCGTTACCGTCTATCCTTTGGTTGGTCTAGTGCATTTGCCGATGAAGAAGGAATGCGTAAGGATAATCGTGAGTGGCAGACATTTACTGAAGAACGGTTAGCCAATACAGACTCTTTTTATATCATGAGCAATGTTGACAAATTCTCAAATGGCGCAGAAGTGGACCTAGATGGCAATCGTCTCAGTGACTATACACCGTCAGGGAATGTCATCTATGTCTCACCGCGCTATCTGATAGAAGAAAAGATTACCGTTTCTTCAGAGTTTATGGACAAGATGCAAAACTTGTCTGAGGGAGAGTTTGGGCTGATCTTACCTGAGAGCTTGCGAGAGCAGTCTGCCTACTATCAAGGATTATTTACAGATTACCTGCAAAATTTTTCATCTGAAAGTGTAGAGGCGACGAGTCAGAAACACTACCTCCCACAGGTAAGGCTAGCTTTTACAGAAACAGGACAGGAACGCTTCCTCTATAACGATGGGTACAAGACGACACGCCAGTACCTAAAAGATCCGATTATTGTAGTTTTAACGCCGCAAGCGACTGGAACAAGACCTGTTGCAGGGATGTTATGGGGAACTACGGCTAATAGTGCCTTGAAACTAGATCGATATGGAGACAGCATCACAGCTCTAAAAGAGCAAGGTCTGTATCACAAGGTTTCTTACTTGGTAAAAAGCCAGCTATTTTTTGCCAAGGTACTCAATGACAAACGGATGGAGTTTTACTCTCTCCTTATTGGGACGATTTTGACCCTGTCTACGGCTATCTTGTTATTTGATTCCATGAATCTTCTCTATTTTGAGCAGTTTAGACGGGAGATCATGATTAAACGTCTTTCTGGTATGACAATCTATGAGCTTCATGGCAAGTACTTACTGGCGCAAGGAGGAGTTCTCTTGCTTGGCCTAGTCCTATCTAGTGTTTTGACAGGAGATAGCTTGATTAGCGCTTTAGTTGTAGCTTTATTTACTCTTAACGCCCTCTTGATTTTAGTAAGGCAGGATAAAAAAGAAGAAGCTGGTAGTATGGCAGTATTGAAAGGAAAATAAGATGATTGATATTCAAGGATTGGAAAAGAAGTTTAATGACCGCGCGATTTTCTCTGGTTTAAATCTCAAGCTGGAGAAGGGCAAGGTTTATGCCTTAATCGGAAAGAGTGGAAGCGGAAAGACGACTTTACTTAATATCTTAGGAAAGCTAGAAAAGATAGATGGTGGAAGGGTTCTCTATCAGGGGAAAGATTTAAAAACCATTCCCACTCGCGAGTATTTTCGAGACCAGATGGGCTATCTATTTCAAAATTTTGGCCTTTTAGAAAACCAATCAATCAAAGAGAATTTGGATTTGGGCTTTGTTGGTCAGAAAATCTCAAAAGTAGAACGTTTGGAAAGGCAAGTGGAGGCTTTAGAAAAGGTTAATCTAGGGTATTTGGATCTAGAACAAAAAATTTATACTTTATCTGGGGGAGAGGCCCAACGAGTTGCCCTTGCGAAGACTATTTTGAAAAATCCACCCTTGATTTTGGCAGATGAACCAACAGCAGCTCTTGATCCTGAAAATTCAGAGGAGGTTATGAATCTCTTGGTGGGCTTGAAAGATGAAAATCGAATGATCATCATTGCGACCCATAATCCCCTAGTCTGGAATAAGGCCGATGAAATCATTGATATGAGGGAGCTTGCTCATGTGTGAAAAAATTCGTATTCGCAGGGTATCTGATTATCCTAGTGCCAGAGGTGGTTTAGAAGATATTCTCATCATGGAAAATATGACCAATCATCTCCTTTTGGTTCAAATCCGAGTGAATGGCTATTTGCTTGATTTTGCTAGCATTGAAGGGCAAAGGCAAAAGCATTATCGTTTGAAAAATTTACCTCAAACGGTTGAACTGACAGTGGACGATGTGGAGGAGGATGTAGATTTGACCCTACCTGAAAATCGAAGTTATCAAGAAGCTGATTTTTTCGAACGGATGTTTCGAGAGAACCGATAAATCCACCTTTAAAGATTTTCAAGACTATCTTTCTTCATGAGGAAAGATAGTTTTTTGGTATGATTTTCACCCCCAAAATACAAGGGGAATGTGTTACAATAGTAGTAGCAGATAATAGAAAAGAGAATAGATGAGAATTGCAGATTATAGCGTGACCAAGGCAGTGCTGGAGCGTCACGGTTTTACCTTTAAAAAGTCCTTTGGGCAAAATTTTTTGACGGATACCAATATTCTTCAAAAGATTGTAGATACGGCTGAGATTGATGACCAGGTTAATGTTATCGAAATCGGGCCAGGTATTGGTGCCTTGACGGAGTTTCTGGCTGAGCGTGCAGCAGAGGTCATGGCCTTTGAGATTGACCACCGTTTGGTGCCGATTTTGGCAGATACCCTACGTGATTTTGACAATGTGACCGTAGTCAACGAGGACATTCTCAAGGTCGATTTGGCGCAACATATCCAGAATTTTAAAAATCCTGACCTGCCAATCAAGGTAGTGGCTAATTTGCCTTACTACATCACAACGCCCATTCTCATGCACTTGATTGAAAGTGGGATTCCTTTTAGTGAGTTTGTGGTCATGATGCAAAAGGAAGTGGCGGACCGCATTTCCGCTCAACCGAATACCAAGGCTTATGGTAGCTTGTCGATTGCGGTTCAGTACTACATGACTGCCAAGGTTGCCTTCATCGTACCTCGTACGGTATTTGTGCCAGCGCCAAACGTGGACTCTGCTATTTTGAAAATGGTACGTCGTCCAGAACCAGCCGTAGTAGTGGAAGACGAGAACTTCTTCTTTAAGGTTTCCAAGGCTAGTTTTACCCATCGCCGCAAGACCTTGTGGAATAACTTGACAGGTTACTTTGGTAAGACTGAAGAGGTCAAGGACAAACTGACCAAAGCTCTAGACCAAGCAGGCTTATCACCAAGTGTGCGTGGGGAAGCTCTCAGCTTGGCAGAATTTGCCAGCCTAGCAGATGCGCTTAAAGGGCAAGGACTTTAAAATGCAGGGACAAATCATTAAAGCCTTGGCTGGGTTCTACTATGTAGAGAGTGATGGCCAAGTCTATCAAACACGCGCGCGTGGGAATTTCCGTAAAAAAGGCCATACTCCCTACGTTGGGGATTTGGTCGACTTTTCTGCGGAGGAAAATTCAGAAGGCTATATCCTCAAGATTCACGAACGGAAAAACAGTCTGGTTCGTCCGCCTATTGTCAATATTGACCAAGCTGTGGTGATCATGTCCGTCAAGGAACCGGACTTCAACAGCAATTTACTGGATCGCTTCTTAGTTCTTTTGGAACACAAAGGCATCCATCCCATCGTCTATATTTCCAAGATGGACCTACTGGAAGATAGAGGGGAACTGGATTTTTATCAACAGACTTATGGTGATATCGGCTACGATTTTGTAACCAGTAAAGAGAAACTCCTTCCTTTGTTAACTGGCAAGGTTACAGTTTTCATGGGGCAGACAGGTGTTGGGAAATCAACTCTTCTCAATAAAATCGCACCTGATCTCAATCTTGAAACAGGAGAAATCTCAGACAGTCTGGGTCGCGGTCGCCATACCACTCGAGCTGTTAGTTTTTACAACCTCAATGGGGGTAAAATCGCAGACACACCAGGCTTTTCATCACTGGATTATGAAGTATCAACGGCTGAAGACCTCAATCAGGCATTTCCAGAGATTGCCACTATCAGTCGAGACTGCAAATTCCGCACTTGTACCCATACCCATGAGCCTTCTTGTGCGGTCAAGCCAGCTGTAGAAGAAGGAATTATTGCCACCTTCCGTTTTGACAACTACCTGCAATTCCTCAGTGAGATTGAAAATCGCAGAGAAACCTATAAAAAAGTCAGCAAAAAAATTCCAAAATAAGGAGAAACCTATGTCTCAATACAAGATTGCTCCGTCAATTCTGGCAGCAGATTATGCCAACTTTGAACGTGAAATCAAACGCCTAGAAGCAACTGGGGCAGAATATGCCCATATCGATATCATGGATGGGCACTTTGTGCCACAAATCAGTTTTGGTGCAGGTGTGGTCGAAGCTCTTCGACCTCATAGCAAGATGGTCTTTGATTGCCACTTGATGGTGTCAAACCCTGAGCATCATTTAGAAGACTTTGCGCGTGCAGGTGCGGATATCATCAGTATCCATGTGGAAGCAACACCTCATATTCATGGTGCCCTCCAAAAAATTCGTTCACTCGGTGTTAAACCTTCGGTTGTCATTAACCCTGGTACGCCTGTTGAAGCGATTAAGCACGTGCTTCACCTAGTTGACCAAGTCTTAGTCATGACGGTTAACCCTGGCTTTGGTGGGCAAGCCTTTCTACCAGAGACCATGGATAAGGTCCGTGAGTTGATTGCTCTACGTGATGAAAAAGGCTTGAACTTTGAAATCGAAGTCGATGGCGGGATTGATGGCCAAACTATTGCTCAAGCCAAAGAAGCTGGTGCGACCGTTTTTGTAGCAGGTTCCTATGTCTTTAAGGGAGATGTCAATGAGCGAGTACAAACTCTCAGAAAACAACTGGACTAGGGTTGCCGTTTTTGCAGGCGGAGACCGCGGTCATTATCGGACGGACTTTGATAGTTTTGTCGGTGTGGATCGAGGATCGCTCTGGGTCTTGGAAGAAAATCTATCTCTTGCTCTAGCGGTTGGAGATTTTGATTCTGTGACCGAAGAAGAGCGACAGGTGATTCAAAAACGTGCCCAGCATTTTGTCCAAGCCCGACCAGAAAAGGATGATACAGATCTGGAATTGGCTCTCTTGACTATCTTTGAGAAAAATCCTCAGGCTCAGGTCACTATTTTCGGTGCTTTGGGTGGCCGTATTGACCATATGTTGGCCAATGTCTTTCTACCTAGCAATCCTAAGTTAGCCCCCTATATGCGCCAGATAGCGATTGAGGATGGGCAAAACTTGATTACCTATTGTCCAGAAGGGACCAGTCAGCTAGAACCCCGCTCGGACTACGACTATCTAGCCTTTATGCCAGTTCGGGATAGCCAGCTGACCATTCTCGGAGCCAAGTATGAGTTGACAGAGGAAAATTTTTTCTTTAAAAAAGTGTACGCTTCTAACGAATATATAGATAGGGAAGTGTCGGTGACTTGCCCAGATGGCTATGTGGTTGTCTTGCATAGCAAGGACAGGAGGTAGGATGGAAAGTTTACTTGTTCTATTATTAATTGCCAACCTAGCTGGTCTCTTTCTAATTTGGCAAAGGCAGGATAAGCAGGAAAAACATCTCAGCAAGAGCCTAGAGGATCAGGCCGATCATCTGTCAGACCAGTTGGATTATCGTTTTGAACAAGCCAGACAAGCTAGTCAGTTAGATCAAAAAGATTTGGAAGTGGCTGTCAGTGACCGTTTGCAAGAAGTGCGAATGGAATTGCACCAAGGCTTGACTCAGGTCCGTCAAGAAATGACAGATAATCTCTTGCAAACTAGAGATAAGACCGACCAACGGCTTCAAGCCTTGCAGGAATCAAATGAGCAACGTCTAGAACAAATGCGCCAAACGGTCGAGGAAAAACTAGAAAAGACCTTGCAGACGCGCTTACAAGCTTCCTTTGAGACAGTTTCCAAGCAACTGGAGTCTGTCAATCGTGGCCTTGGAGAAATGCAGACAGTTGCCCGTGATGTTGGAGCCCTCAATAAGGTTCTCTCAGGAACCAAGACGCGAGGAATTCTGGGTGAATTGCAATTGGGGCAAATCATTGAAGACATCATGACCCCTGCCCAGTACGAAAGAGAATACGCAACGGTTGAAAACTCCAGTGAACGAGTGGAGTATGCCATCAAGTTACCTGGACAAGGCAACCAGGAATATGTCTACCTGCCGATTGACTCCAAATTTCCTTTGGCTGATTATTACCGTCTAGAAGAAGCCTATGAAGCAGGAGATAGGGATGAGATTGAACGCTGTCGTAAGTCACTCTTAGCAAGCGTCAAGCGCTTTGCCAAGGATATTAGGAACAAGTACATAGCACCACCTCGGACGACCAATTTTGGAGTTTTATTTGTCCCTACCGAAGGTCTCTACTCAGAAATCGTTCGCAATCCGGTCTTCTTTGATGATTTGAGGCGGGAGGAGCAGATTATTGTCGCAGGTCCAAGTACCTTATCAGCCCTTCTTAACTCCCTATCGGTTGGCTTCAAGACTCTCAATATCCAAAAGAGTGCCGACCATATCAGCAAGACTCTTGCCAGTGTCAAGACCGAGTTTGGCAAGTTTGGTGGTATTCTGGTCAAGGCACAAAAGCATCTCCAACATGCCTCTGGCAATATTGAGGAATTATTAAACCGTCGCACTACAGCTATCGAGCGGACGCTCCGTCACATTGAGTTGTCAGAAGGTGAGCCTGCGCTTGATCTACTCCATTTCCAAGAAGATGAGGAAGAATATGAAGATTAGTCACATGAAAAAAGATGAGCTATTTGAAGGCTTTTATCTAATCAAGTCAGCTGACCTGAGACAAACTCGCGCTGGGAAAAATTACCTAGCCTTTACCTTCCAAGATGATAGTGGCGAGATTGAAGGGAAACTCTGGGATGCCCAACCTCATAACGTTGAGGCCTTTACCGCAGGTAAGGTTGTCCACATGAAAGGACGCCGAGAAGTTTATAACAATACCCCTCAAGTCAATCAAATTACCCTTCGCCTGCCTCAGCCTGGTGAACCCAATGACCCAGCTGATTTCAAGGTCAAGTCACCAGTTGATGTCAAGGAAATCCGTGACTACATGTCGCAAATGATTTTTAAAATTGAAAATCCTGTTTGGCAACGGATTGTCCGAAAGCTCTACACCAAGTATGATAAGGAATTTTACTCCTATCCAGCTGCCAAGACCAACCACCATGCCTTTGAAACGGGTTTGGCTTATCATACGGCGACCATGGTGCGCCTGGCAGATGCCATTAGCGAAGTCTATCCACAGCTCAATAAGAGTCTGCTCTATGCGGGGATTATGCTGCATGACTTGGCTAAGGTCATCGAGTTGACGGGACCAGACCAGACCGAATACACAGTGCGAGGCAATCTCCTTGGGCATATAGCTCTGATTGATAGTGAAATTACCAAGACGATTATGGAACTTGGCATTGATGATACCAAGGAAGAAGTCGTTTTGCTCCGCCATGTCATCCTCAGTCACCACGGCTTACTTGAGTATGGAAGCCCAGTCCGTCCACGCATTATGGAGGCAGAGATTATCCATATGATTGACAATCTGGATGCCAGCATGATGATGATGTCAACAGCTCTTGCTTTGGTGGATAAAGGAGAGATGACCAATAAAATCTTCGCTATGGACAATCGTTCCTTCTATAAACCAGATTTAGATTAATAATTTAAGAAAAATGAACATTTTTTAGGATAAGAATGTTCGTTTTTTTATGTGAATATGGTATAATAGATAAAATATCAAAATTAAATGAAGTGGGAAATAGAAATGAAATTAAGAAGAAGTGATCGGATGGTTGTCATTTCCAACTATTTGATTAATAATCCTTATAAACTAACTAGTCTCAATACTTTTGCTGAAAAGTACGAATCTGCTAAATCATCCATCTCAGAAGATATCGTCATTATCAAACGCGCCTTTGAGGAAATTGAAATCGGTCATATCCAAACAGTAACTGGTGCTGGTGGAGGTGTCATCTTTACACCATCAATCTCAAGCCATGATGCCAAGGAAATGGTTGAGGACTTGCGTGCCAAGTTGTCAGAGAGTGACCGTATCTTGCCAGGTGGTTACATCTACCTGTCTGATCTGCTTAGCACACCAGCCATCTTGAAAAATATTGGTCGTATTATTGCCAAGAGCTTTATGGATCAAAAAATTGACGCGGTTATGACAGTAGCGACCAAGGGTGTTCCACTTGCAAATGCAGTTGCCAATGTCCTCAATGTTCCTTTTGTCATTGTGCGCCGTGACTTGAAAATTACCGAAGGTTCAACGGTCAGCGTCAACTACGTTTCAGGTTCAAGTGGTGACCGTATTGAGAAAATGTTCCTTTCAAAACGCAGTCTCAAGGCAGGAAGCCGTGTCTTGATTGTGGATGACTTCTTGAAAGGCGGAGGAACTGTCAACGGGATGATCAGTCTCTTGCGTGAGTTTGATTCAGAATTGGCTGGTGTAGCGGTCTTTGCGGACAATGCCCAAGAAGAACGTGAAAAGCAGTTTGACTACAAGTCACTCTTGAAGGTAACCAATATTGATGTCAAGAACCAAGCCATCGATGTTGCGGTTGGCAATATCTTTGACGGAGATAAATAAGAGATAGAACTAAAGGTTGGAACGATAGTCCCAGCCTTTCTTTGCAAATAGAATAGAAGGAAACTTATGAAAACACCATTTATCAATAGAGAAGACTTAGAAGCGATTGTTGCCGAGTTCCCTACTCCCTTTCACTTATATGATGAGAAGGGGATTCGTGAGAAGGCAAGAGCCGTCAACCAAGCCTTTTCGTGGAACAAGGGCTTTAAGGAATATTTTGCAGTTAAGGCTACTCCAACACCAGCTATTTTGAAAATTCTCCAAGAGGAAGGCTGTGGTGTGGACTGCTCTAGTTATGTAGAGCTTTTGATGAGTCATAAACTGAATTTCCCTGGTTCTGAGATCATGTTCTCTTCAAACAACACGCCAGACAAGGAATATGCCTATGCGCGTGAATTGGGTGCGACCATTAACTTGGATGCCTTTGAAGATATTAAACATCTAGAGCATGCAGCAGGCATTCCAGAAATCATCTCATGTCGTTACAATCCTGGAGGTGTTTTTGAGCTAGGGACAGACATCATGGACAATCCTGGAGAAGCCAAGTTTGGCATGACCAAGGACCAGCTCTTTGAAGCTTTTGCCATCTTGAAGGAAAAAGGAGCCAAGACTTTTGGGATTCACTCCTTCCTAGCGTCCAATACCGTGACCCATCTCTATTATCCAGAGTTGGCTCGTCAGCTTTTTGAATTGGCTGTTGAAATCAAGGAACAGTTGGGCATTTCGCTAGACTTTATCAATCTTTCTGGAGGTATTGGTGTCAACTATCGTCCTGAGCAGGAGCCAAATGATATTGCCTTGATTGGTGAGGGAGTTCGTAAGGTATATGAAGAGGTCCTTACGCCAGCAGGTCTTGGTCAGGTCAAGATTTTTACTGAATTGGGTCGTTTTATGCTCGCCCCTCACGGTGCTTTGGTCACAAGAGTTACCCATAAGAAGGAAACCTACCGTACCTATCTCGGTGTGGATGCATCAGCAGTCAACCTTATGCGTCCAGCCATGTACGGAGCCTACCACCATATTACTAATGTGACCCATCCAGATGGACCAGCTGAAGTGGTAGATGTGATTGGTTCACTTTGTGAAAACAATGATAAATTTGCAGTGAATCGTGAACTTCCTCATACAGAAATCGGTGATTTGCTGGTAATTCATGATACAGGTGCCCACGGTTTTTCAATGGGCTACCAGTATAATGCTAAACTTCGTTCTGCGGAAATTCTTTATACTGAAGAAGGCAAAGCCCGTCAAATCCGCCGTGCAGAGCGTCCTGAGGACTATTTTGCAACCTTGTATGGTTTTGACTTTGAAGAATAAAATGATAAGTAATTGAAAATGAAATTGAAAAACAGATTGCTTTCTAAAAAATAGACAAAAATCTTGTTTTTCCTTCAAGTCGTGATATAATAAAACTATAAAACGTTTTCAAGGAAGGTAACGATATGTCTGAAGAAACAATTGATTATGGACAAGTGACAGGAATGGTGCATTCAACGGAGAGCTTTGGTTCGGTAGACGGACCTGGTATTCGCTTTATTGTCTTTTTGCAGGGCTGTCACATGCGTTGCCAATATTGCCACAACCCAGATACTTGGGCCATGGAGTCCAACAAATCACGTGAACGGACGGTAGATGATGTCTTGACAGAAGCCTTGCGCTACCGCGGTTTCTGGGGGAATAAGGGTGGGATTACAGTCAGTGGAGGAGAAGCTCTCTTGCAGATTGATTTCCTAATTGCCCTCTTTACCAAGGCTAAGGAACAAGGAATCCACTGTACCTTGGATACCTGTGCACTGCCTTTCCGTAATAAACCACGTTACCTTGAGAAGTTTGACAAACTTATGGCTGTTACTGACTTGGTTCTCTTGGATATCAAGGAAATCAACGAAGAACAGCACAAGATTGTTACTAGCCAAACCAATAAAAATATCTTGGCCTGTGCCCAGTATCTATCAGATATTGGAAAACCTGTCTGGATTCGCCACGTGTTAGTTCCGGGATTGACAGATAGAGATGATGACTTGATTGAACTTGGTAAGTTCGTCAAGACCCTCAAAAATGTTGATAAGTTTGAAATTCTACCTTATCACACCATGGGTGAGTTCAAATGGCGTGAATTGGGAATCCCTTATTCGCTCGAAGGGGTCAAACCTCCAACAGCAGACCGCGTCAAGAACGCTAAAAAACTCATGGATACCGAAAGTTACCAAGACTATATGAAACGTGTACATGGATAGAAAAGAAGCCTGATGGAAAAGAGCCCACTGAAAAAGTCATCAATTGATGGCTTTTTTGTTATACTAGAGATGAGGTGAAATGATGCTTGATAATCAGTTAACTATGGATGTCAGTCCTTATTCTAGTTTGTATAATATCGTGGTTCCTAAAACCCACTTTTTTCGTCAGCTAACTGAACTCTGTGATTTTAGCTTTATTCATGATGAACTAGAAAAGAATTATCGTCCCGATTTTGGGTGTAAAGCTTATTCACCGATTATGATGTTCAAATATCTCTTGTTAAAAGATATTTATAAGTTATCAGATGTCGATGTGGTGGGACGTTCCTTGTCAGATATGGCCTTTAAATTTTTTCTTGGTCTAGCTCCTGAGGATTCTGTTATCGAGCCATCCTCTCTGACAAAATTTAGAAAGCTAAGAATTAAAGATGACAAACTGCTTGATGTATTGATTCAGAAGTCTGTTCAAATTGCACTCGAACACAACTTGATTAAGAGTAAAATCCTCATTGTGGATGCCACTCACACCAAATCTCATTATAATCATAAGAAACCCCAAGAAATTCTTAGGAAGCGTTAAAAAGCTTTACGTAAAACGATTTATCAACATTCAGAAGATATCAAAATAGAATTTCCAAAGAAACCCCAAGAAGATAAACTCGAAGCAGAATTGACATATACAGAGGAGTCAATGGCTATGGTTAAAAAACACGAGGAACTCTTAGCCCTACCGGCTGTCTCTCAAAAGTTCAATTACCTAAAAGAGGCTGTTGAGGACGACTTAGAATACTTGGAAGCTTCTGTTAAGGAGGAGACTAGGCTCGGACATAAGACAGCCGACAGCTCTTTCTATGGATATAAAAGTCATATCGCTATGACGGATGAACGGATTATTACTGCTTGTGTGGTCACTTCTGGCGAACAAAGTGATAGGAAATATTTACCTGAGTTATATGCTAAAACAAAGGAAAATAGTCTGGCCATCGAGACTATTATTAGTGATGCGGCTTATTCAGTAAAGGACAATATTCAACTAGCTCGCAAAGAAAAGATTCATTTGGTGTCAAAACTGAACCCTTCTGTTTCAAAAGGTTACCGTAAAGAAGAGGATGGGTTTGAATTTAATAAAGACGCAGGGCTATTTGTCTGTCCTGAAGGACACATGGCTATTCGCAAAACAAGGACAGGGAAAAAATATCAAAATAAGAATCAAGTTGTCACTCATTACTTTGACATTGAGAAGTGCAAGAGTTGCCTTTCCAAGGAAGGTTGTTATAAGGAGGGGACAAAGTCTAAAACTTATTCATTAGCTATTAAGAGGAACGACCATCTTTTCCAGAAGAAATTTCAGGAAACATCTTATTTTAAAGAAATTACCAGACATCGCTATAAACTCGAAGCGAAGAATGTCGAACTAAAACATAGACATGGCTTTGATGTCGCAAGGGCATCAGGTCTTTTCAACATGGAATTACAGGCAGCAACAAGTATATTCGTGGTCAATATGAAACGAATTATGACCTTAATAAATACAAAATAACCGAGGAATTCGCTCAAATTGATGAGAGATTCCTCGGTTTTCAGTTTATTAAAAGTAAGAGGCTTATTTTTTCAGTGGGCTAAGTTTTTAATGTTTGTCTTTTATATATCTAATCTTCAAATTGTTTAATAATAAAACATTAAAAGGCGTATCTAAAAAATGTAAATGCTTGCTAAAAACGGATTTTCATAAAAATCTTCTTTTTAAAAAATAGAATTATGTTAAAATACTAAAGAGGTGTAAATTATCAGATTATTTCAGCCGTACAGTGTAATTTGTAGATATTTCATAATTTTACGGCCTTTCAAAAATAGGATTGATTTTATTTGTAAGTAATGAAAAGTTTGAGAACAATTTAGTCACGTTCTACTTCAACGTATAAGTATTAGTTTAGGTGATGATAAAAATTAATTGTCCTACCATATTTGAATAGAGTTTTTTGAGAAATGGTTTAATCTTTACTTTGTATAGCACAGACTTTTCTGGAAAGGAGTATTAAGAAAGATTTTACGAAGAATAAATAATTTGATAATCAAAAAGACAGTCAAAGAGTAACTTGAAAGATATTATTGCAATAGGAGATATTTGAATGAAGGAAGTTTTAAAATTAAGAAAACGCAGAACAGGCCAATGGGTAACTGTTGCTGGTATGGTATTAATTGGTGCATGTATGACAATCGGGAATACAGTGGTTTTTGCAGATGATACTCAAACATACCCGATTGAGGCATCAAATAGTAATAAATTTAATTTAACGGACTCCCCCTCTCCTTTAAGTAGTGAAAATTTAGGAACAAATAATCGAGGGCATGAGGTAGCTACTTTACCATCTACAGGACACGTTGATTCAAGTGCCAAAACCACACCAGAATATTTGATGAGTGAATCGTCAACTGTTTCTTTAGTCACAAGTGATGTGGCGACTACAGAGACCTCAACCTCAGTATTGGCTAGTCTTTCTGAAGTCGCACCAACTAAGTCAACCGACAGCTCTGAAACGCTAGTGCCCTCAACTTTATCGGAAGATCCAAAGCATTCATCAACTTCAGAGGGGGCAGTAGCTGAAGTTAAAAGCCACTCTGAAACACTAGTAGAACATTCTACTAATAGTAATAATGAAGAGGAAAGTGGTGATAATTTAATTTACGATATACACAATCAAGAAGTGACAATTACTGATATCAAGCGAAAAGAAACAATTAAAAAACTGATTATTCCTCAAAGAATTTCTAATTATAGAGTCACCGAAATAGGTTCTTCAGCTTTTTCAGGTTCTAGTTTGAAGGAAGTAGTATTACCAAAAACGTTAACGAAGATAGGCGATTCTGCCTTTAGAGGTACCCAGTTGACAAAACTTACCCTTCCAGAAGGCGTAACTGAGATAGGCTCTTCAGCTTTTTCAGGTTCTAGTTTGAAGGAAGTAGTATTACCAAAAACGCTAACACAGATAGGCAGTTATGCTTTTAGTGAGACACAGTTGAGAGAGATCACTCTTCCAACCAGTGTCACAACTATAGGAAGTAGAGCCTTTGGATCTATTGATAGTTTAAGCAGCGTTGTTATTCCAAAGAATTTGAGTAATGCTTATGGAGCTTTTGAGGGTTCACAACATCTCAAGACAATTCATTTTGAAGAAGGCATAACTAAGATAGCTGACGGTCTTTTTAAAGGTTCAGGGATTTCGAGCATAACAATTCCTAAGACAGTCACTGAAATAGGATACGAAGCTTTCCGTAATACAAGAATTACAGAACTTTATATTCCAGACAGTGTTACTAAGTTAGGTGATAATTCCTTTAGTTTTTCTGATAACTATTCTAATGATTTACCTTCTCTTACTAAAGTTAGCTTGCCATCAGAGTTGCAATCAACTAGTTCACCATTCTATGGACAGAAGAATCTCAAGGAAGTAGTGCTTCGTGGAAATTGGAAGACAATTCCAAGTGGATTGTTTTCTGGAACAGGAATTGAAAAACTAGTGATTCCAGAGGGTGTTACTGAAATAGGTTCTTCAGCTTTTTCAGGTTCTAGTTTGAAGGAAGTAGTATTACCAAAAACGTTAACGAAGATAGGCGATTCTGCCTTTAGAGGTACCCAGTTGACAAAACTTACCCTTCCAGAAGGCGTAACTGAGATAGGCTCTTCAGCTTTTTCAGGTTCTAGTTTGAAGGAAGTAGTATTACCAAAAACGCTAACACAGATAGGCAGTTATGCTTTTAGTGAGACACAGTTGAGAGAGATCACTCTTCCAACCAGTGTCACAACTATAGGAAGTAGAGCCTTTGGATCTATTGATAGTTTAAGCAGCGTTGTTATTCCAAAGAATTTGAGTAATGCTTATGGAGCTTTTGAGGGTTCACAACATCTCAAGACAATTCATTTTGAAGAAGGCATAACTAAGATAGCTGACGGTCTTTTTAAAGGTTCAGGGATTTCGAGCATAACAATTCCTAAGACAGTCACTGAAATAGGATACGAAGCTTTCCGTAATACAAGAATTACAGAACTTTATATTCCAGACAGTGTTACTAAGTTAGGTGATAATTCCTTTAGTTTTTCTGATAACTATTCTAATGATTTACCTTCTCTTACTAAAGTTAGCTTGCCATCAGAGTTGCAATCAACTAGTTCACCATTCTATGGACAGAAGAATCTCAAGGAAGTAGTGCTTCGTGGAAATTGGAAGACAATTCCAAGTGGATTGTTTTCTGGAACAGGAATTGAAAAACTAGTGATTCCAGAGGGTGTTACTGAAATAGGTTCTTCAGCTTTTTCAGGTTCTAGTTTGAAGGAAGTAGTATTACCAAAAACGTTAACGAAGATAGGCGATTCTGCTTTTAGTGGGACACAATTGACAAAACTTACCCTTCCAGAAGGCATCACCGAAATAGGTTCTTCAGCTTTTTCAGGTTCTAGTTTGAAAGAGGTAGTATTACCAAGTACGCTAAGGAAGATAGGAAATTCTGCTTTTAGTGGGACACAGCTGACAAATATGTCGGTTCCTTCTAGTGTTAGGGAAATTGGCTCTTATGCCTTTAATAGTACGCTACTTGAGGCAATTAATTTACCTTATGGTTTGCAAATAATCGGTAGTGGAGCTTTTAGAAACACCAAGCTCAAAACAATTGAGATCCCAGAAGGTGTGACTTATCTTGATGATTACACTTTAGCCAATATTCCAACACTGAAGTCTGTGTATCTTCCAAAAAGTTTGACAACTCTCGTTCAGTCTTGGGATACACCTTCTGAAAGCATAGAATATCATGTTTATCTGGATTCTTTTGCTTTAGAATATATGATTGAAAAACAACTTAACTTTAAACTTCGTGATGAAAATGTAGCAAATGATGACAGTAAAGTATTAGACAGCAGCAATTCTTACTATCTGACAACGACAACAGGTACTCGTCGACAAGGATATTTAGGTCTAGACCTAAAGTACGCTATAAAAAAAGATAAATCAAGTGATGATGGTAAGTATGTTCTTCACCTCAATATACCATCTACAACGAAAGTTTTTGAAAGTAAAATACGAGTAAATGGCCAAGATGTAACGGCAACAGTTTCTAATGGTTATCTAGATATTCCAGTTTCTGAAGAGGTGGGTAAGATTAAGTTAACTTTGATGACAGAAAATAGAGAACTCACTAATGTCCGTTTATTTGCACAGCTTTCCTATCAAAAAGATAGAAAAAAAGTATCCGAAAATATTGGAGCTATCAATGTTAATATACCTGTCTTAACACTAACAGCTAATCAGGTAACATCAAGGAGTTACTCTCGTATTAGTGGGGTAGCTGACCCTAATGACCAGGTAATTGCTTATCTTGATGATATGGTTGTTGGTCAAGTCAAGATTAAAAAAGATGGAAGTTATACCTTTGATGTACCTCTGGTTACTCCTGTAGACAATAAAGAATATACAATCAAAGTGAAGGCTTTATCATCAGATGGTCGAGAAATCAGTGAGACAACAACAGTTCGCTATGAGAAAAATTATCCTGAGTTAGTGAACTTTATCATGCGTCATAATGGCTACACTTATAATTTGAAAGAGAACCAAGACAAAGTTCCAGTTATCAGTTTTAGACCTGGTGGACAATTTGATTTTGAAGTTGAGTATACAAATACTGAACAGATAGAAAATATTTATTTGGTAAGTGTCAGAGAGGGAATCAAAAAGTATGTTCAGCTTTATTATGATGAAAATTTAAAAAAATATATTTATCATGGCTACTTTGATGAAAAAAATACTTCTTATGTCCCAGGAAAATTAGAACTTCAGATTATTAATAAGGAAAAACGTATTCCCTCTATTCTAGTTGAACTAGAAGGTAAAAAGGTTGACTATTTAAGCAGTGAGTTTAAAGAAAAATATAAAATAATTGACGAGTTAAACCGAGATAAGTTTGTTACTCGAATTATCAATAGGGAAACACAGAAGGTTGTATTAACAGAAGAAATATCAATAGATATATTAAAAGAATTGTTTGATAATATTCAAAACAATTCTGAATCTCAACCTAAAAAATCTTCAATTTTAGTTAAAGAGAAAGAAAATAATTTAGGATTTAGGTCTGCTGAAGGAACCAAGGGAGAACCTATATTAAATCTATTTTATGCTTTATTGTTGGAAGAAGCAGGAATAATTAATCTGAATCAATTTCTCAATCCTGCAAAATTTGCACTCGATGAATTATACAAAATACCAGAATTAATTTTTAGAAAGTATGCAGGTCTTTCAAAAGATCTTACTACCGTTAGTGACAATGTGTTTGATGGTATTAAGGATAAACTACTTGAAAATAAAGCTGTTAAAGATGAAATCGCAAAAGTTCCTGGTTTAGACAAGGTAGTAAATAATATAGGGCTTTTTCAAGAATTAGGAAATTTTGTGCTGAAGTGGTCCATGTTAGAATTACTCGAACAACTTTTAGAAAATCCTAAACTAGTAATTCAAGGGAATTACAAATATAATGCACTTCAAACTATCAAAAGAGAGAAAAATAATTTTATTAATTCTTCAATTAAGTCAATTGGGGTTAGCGCTGCTTCTATTGGTATTCACGTACGTTTAGGTGCTCTAATATATGATTTTGGTGCAACTTTTTATAATTTTAGTAGAGGTTTAGGTGGTGAGCTAAAGAAATGGGAACGCATTCCTACAGTATCGGGTCTCCCTGAGTCATTTTATGAAAATATTATTGATGACTTAAAAATTGGTGCTCCAACATTAACTGACTGGAAGGTAAAAACTCCTTCCAATAATACAAATTCCAATAATACAAGAGAAGAAGATATAGGCACAAAAGTCAATTCTAATTCACTTGATGCCTCAAATTTATTTTCTGTAAGATACACTACACCTCATAATAATTTATCTAGATTTACTTCATTTAATATACCAGCTTTTAAATTCGTTGTTGACCCATCAGGAATAGTAATAAATAATGTTTCAAAGAATCCAGTAACGGGAGCAACAATTAATCTTTATTATCAAGGAGAGAATGGTGAGGAGGTTTTATGGGATGCAGGGGAGTATTCGCAGTTTAATCCTTTGGTGACGACAGTTAATGGTGAGTATGCTTGGGATGTGCCTGAAGGCTTCTGGAAAGTCAAGGTAAGTAAAGAGGGATATGAGTCTGCAGAGTCTGATTGGCTACCGGTACCGCCACCTCAGACAGAAGTACACTTTAACTTGAAACCATTGTCCTATAAGATAGCTTATAAAGTTGGAGATGGCATATTAAAGGAAGATGTTCCAAGGAGTTACCAAACTGATGTAGACACGGAGTTGCCTTATCCTGTTCGTAAAGGATACGTTTTTACAGGATGGTATTTAGATGATAATTTCTCAGGTGAACCTTTCTTTAATACATTGTTCGATAAAGCAGGTGACAAGGTGCTTTATGCTAAGTGGGAAAAGGACACAAAAATTTTAAGTGATGATAATAACGTTGTTACGGTGACAGTTTCTGGAAATGATGTAAATGTGATTGGCAAGGTTGTTAAAAAGGAAGTTACTAATGCTGATATCTTGGAAAAGGTTGGGGATCATAATAACCTTCTTATGGAAATTCAAGCTTTAGATGATGATGGTAATGTAGTATCCTTATCTGAAGATGCTGAAATTAAACTAGCAGTGATTTCAGGTCGAAAACCTTATAAGGTGTTACATTATGTAAAAGATAAGTCGACTTTTGAGGAGGTACCATTTAATTGGAATGAAAAGGACAAGAACATTTCCTTAACCACGTCAACTTTAGGGGTTTATTTGATTCAAAATAAATTGACAGAAAAACAAATGACTTCCAAGGTTCGTCAAGAAAGTCGAGTTCTTAAGACAGATAAGATTGAATATATTGATGATTCAAATCTCGATGCAGGCAAAGTTCGAGAAGTTGCAGCAATAAACGGAAAAGTTTTAGTAGAAATCACAGACGTATATGTAAATGGTGAGTTGCAATCAAGCACAGAAAAAGAATTATCACGTATTGAGCCGCAAGCTAAGAAGGTTTATCGAGGAACAAAACAGGTATCACAAGTTCCAGATGTTGCACCAATTGAACACAGTAAACCAGAGGCTATTCTTGAAACCAAGGTTCGTCAAGAAAGTCGAATTCTTAAGACTGATAAGGTTGAATATGTTGATGATTCAAGTCTCGATGCAGGCAAAGTTCGAGAAGTTGTAGCAATAAACGGAAAAGTTTTAGTAGAAATCACAGACGTATATGTAAATGGTGAGTTGCAATTAAGTACAGAAAAAGAATTATCACGTATTGAACCGCAAGCTAAGAAGGTTTATCGAGGAACAAAACAGGTATCTTACGTCCCAGATATTGCACCAATTGAGATTATTAGAATCGAACGTAATAATATTACGAAAGAGCATCAAGGGGTTTCTACTGTAATAAATACTAAGATAGAGCAAGTAGTGATGAATCAATCGTCTTCAGAACCTTTTTCATCAAAAGAAACAACCATAAGAACTAAAGGTTATTTACCAAATACAAGTAGTGAATATGGTTATGGTTTTGAGTTGGCAGGTATTATTGCTTTAGCAACGGCTCATTTTGGAATCATCTCAAATAAGAGAAAGAAAAATATAAAAAACTAGTTATTAGTGATGGATTAACTCAACTTTAAGAATTATTCCACATTAAGACTAATGAGAAAGTTCTCAGAAGTGATATTCGGCTCTATAATATTTGTAGTGGGTAAATCCCCTATGAATATTATAGAGCCTATTTTGTTGTAGAAAAAAAGTCCCATAAGATCTATAATGAAAAGCGACAAAATAACTCATTATAAAGATTTATATGGAACAATTACATTTTATCACAAAACTTCTCGATATCAAAGACCCTAATATCCAAATTATAGATATCGTTAATAGAGATACCCACAAAGAAATCATCGCTAAACTGGATTATGAGGCTCCAACTTGTCCTGATTGCGGAAGCCAAATGAAGAAATATGATTTTCAAAAACTATCTAAGATTCCTTACCTCGAAACGACTGGTATGTCTACCAGAATCCTTCTGAAAAAACGCCGTTTTAAGTGCTATCAATGCTCTAAAATGATGGTCGCTGAAACTTCTATCGTCAAGAAGAATCACCAAATCCCTCGTATCATCAACCAAAAGATTGCTCAAAAGTTGATTGAAAAGACTTCTATGACCGATATTGCCTCATCAGCTGGTCATATCAACTTCAACTGTTATTCGCAAAAGCTCAATGATTTTCACTTTGAGCATGATTTTTCTCGCCTTCCTGAGATTATGTCTTGGGATGAGTACGCCTTCACCGAGGGAAAGATGAGCTTCACTGCACAAGATTTTGACAAGCTCAATATCATCACTGTTCTTGAGGGCAGAACACAAGCTATCATTCGAAATCACTTTGACTTAGCTAAATAGCTTTTTCCGTGTGCTAAAATCGTTCTTGATCGTTTCCATATTGTCCAACACTTGAGTCGTGCTATGAGTCGTGTTCGTGTCCAAATCATGAATCAGTTTGAACGAAAATCCCATGAATACAAGGCTATCAAGCGTTACTGGAAACTCATTCAACAAGATAGTCGGAAGCTCAGCGATAAACGTTTTTATCGCCCTACTTTTCGCATGCACTTGACCAATAAAGAGATTCTAGATAAACTTTTGAGCTATTCAGAAGACTTGAAATACCACTATAATCTCTATCAACTCTTGATGTTTCACTTTCAGAATAAAAAGCCTGACAAATTTTTCGGACTCATTGAGGACGATCTAAAGCAGGTTCATCCTCTTTTTCAGACTATCTTTAAAACCTTTCTAAAGGACAAAGAGAAAATCATCAATGCCCTTCAGTTACCCTATTCCAATGCTAAATTGGAAGCCACCAATAATCTAATCAAACTTATTAAGCGAAATGCATTTGGATTTCGAAACTTTGAAAACTTCAAAAAACGGATTTTTATTGCTCTGAATATCAAAAAAGAAAGGACGAAATTTGTCCTTTCTAGATCTCAGCTTTTCATCAACCCACTACAGTTGACAAAGAGCCAATCTACGTAGCTTTATCTCGAACGTTGTTTTCCAGCGTTGCGATTTTTGTGTTTTTTCTTGTTTGTAATAGCAGTTGGTTGTTCAGGAGTTACGTCTTTTCGTCCGTTTGCTGTTGAGAAAGCACTTGCTTTTGGTGGATTCTTCGCCAATTCTTCACGGACTTTTTTGCGAAGTTTTGGACGAACGATATAGTTGACGATAAACTGTTGGAGAATCATCATGAAACCACCGACAACCCAGTAAAGTGTGACACTGGCTGGTGAAATGAGGGAGAAGACGACAATCGTGATTGGGCTCACGTAAGCCATTTTCTTGATTTGATCTCTTTGCGTTTCATCTTCTACTCCGTGAAGTGAAAGGAGCGATTGAAGATAGTAAAGGACACCAGCGAAGGCAACCAACATCATACTTGGAGAACCTAGAGGAATACCTAGGTAACTTGCTTGAGCAACTCCTTCAGTATGTTGGGCAGCAAAGTAGATAGCAGAGAAGAAAGGCATTTGAAGGAGGATAGGGAAGCATCCTACACCACCAAACATGCTGATACCGTGCTCTTTTTGAGCGGCAAAGAGAGCTTGTTGGGCTTCGAGTTTTTCTTCTTGAGTAGTCGCTTCCTTGAGGCGAGTTTGATGTGGCTCAAGGATGTGCTTGAGGGCGTTCATCTTTTCAGAGTGAAGCGTTGCCTTCCATGATTGGTAGATACCAAGTGGCAAGATAATCAAGCGTACGATAATAGTTACGATAATGATAGCCATACCAAAGCCTAGACCTTTATCAGTAGCGAAGTACTTGATAGCTTCAGCCATAGGCGCTCCGAAAGTATTCCAAATAAATCCTGTGGGTTCTCCTGTTGCTTTATCGACGCTGACACAGCCAGTCAAGACAAGCAACATAGCCACTCCCATAGCCGAGAGTGCAAAACGTTTAATAGATTTCACTGTTTTTATTCCTTCTTTAAAAATTATACCTTTCTATTCTACTGTTTTTTTACAAAATATACAATAGTTCTAGAGACCTAATTTGCGATTTTGAAGTCAGGGTAGGGAGGAAAGTTACTCAATTGGACATCTAAGTAGCTGACTTTTGAAAAAGGTGTGGGTCCTTTTCGGATTTCTTGGATAAATTTTGCCATGATAGCAGATGAGTCTGCTTGGGCTAAGATCTCCACTGTGCCATCGTCGTTATTCCAGACACGGCCTGTGATGCCACCAATTTCAAGTGCCAAGCTGTAAACACCCCAACGAAAGCCGACTCCCTGTACCCTGCCTTGGGCAATCATTCTAACCTTTTGCATACCAAACCCCTTTGATTGTGTTATAATATTTCTATGACTATTATAACCTCAAAAGCTAATTCTGTGGTAAAAAATGCCAAGAAATTACACCAAAAAAATACCGCAAGTCTACCTATTTGATTGAAGGCTGGCACTTGTTTGAAGAAGCTGTTCAAGCTGGAGTGACGATTGAGAAGATTTTTGCCCTAGAAAGTTACCGAGATCAGTTAGCCTCTTTTCCGCAAACTGTCTGGGTATCAGAAGATATTTTACTAGATTTGGCAGATTCTCAGACTCCACAGGGAATTGTTGCCGTCGTTCAAAAAGAAGAAGTAGGGCAAGCTGACTTTAGTCAGGGCAAGTTCTTGTTTTTGGAAGATGTGCAAGATCCTGGTAATGTGGGAACTATCATTCGAACTGCGGATGCAGCAGGTTTTACTGGAGTGATTGTTTCAGATAAGTCAGCAGACATCTACAGTCTCAAGACCCTACGTTCTATGCAAGGCAGTCATTTCCATCTGCCCATTTATCGGATGTCTAGTCAAGCGCTTCTCGAGGAAGCTAAAAAGGCAGGTATCCCAGTGCTAGCAACCACACTTTCCAAGAATTCTAAAGACTATCGTGACTTGCCTCATTTAGATCAATTTGTCTTGGTTATGGGGAATGAGGGTCAAGGAATTAGTCCTCTCATGACTGAAAGTGCAGACCAGTTGGTCCACATTAGCATGAAGGGGCAGGCAGAGAGTCTCAATGTTGCAGTTGCAGCAGGTATTTTGATTTTCCATTTAAGCTAATTTTAACTTTCTTTGCTATAATCAAGGAAAGATGTTCATAGAAAAGGAGAAAAAGATGAATCACACTATTATTCACGACCGCGCAGGTCTCAATCAATTTTACGCTAAGGTTTATGCCTTTGTTGGTCTGGGAATCGGACTATCCGCTTTGGTATCAGGTCTTATGTTGACGGTCTTTCAGTCTCAGTTGGTTTACTTTTTGATGCAGGGGCGTCTCTGGTTGACCATTGCAACCTTTGCAGAGTTGGCCTTGGTTTTCGTTGCCAGTAGTATGGCTTCAAGGAATAGTCCAGCTGCTCTTCCAGTATTTTTACTTTACTCTGTTTTAAACGGATTTACCCTTAGTTTTGTGGTAGCCTTCTATACTCCAGGTACAGTTTTATCAGCCTTCGTGTCGAGCGCCCTTCTCTTCTTTGTCATGGCGGTAGTCGGTATGTTCACTAAGAAAGACTTGAGTGGGATTGGTCGAGCAATGATGGCTGCTCTTATCGGTTTGCTGATTGCCATGGTAGTCAATATTTTCTTGGCTAGCGGTTTCTTTGATTATATGATCAGCGTAGCCATGGTCTTGGTCTTCTCTGGGCTGATTGCTTGGGACAATCAAAGGATTCGCCTTGCTTATGAACAATCGCAAGGTCGAGTAGCGACAGGTTGGGTTGTGTCAATGGCTCTCAGTATCTATCTTGATTTTATCAATCTTTTCCTAAGTATTTTACGTATCTTTGGTCGCAATGATTAAAAGGTCTATGAAATCAGTGTTTTGAGTGACACTGATTTTTTTTTAATTTTCTCTTTTCTTTTTTGGGAAATAGGTGTATAATGCTTTTAATTAAATTTTTGAGGAGTAGCCTATGAAGAAAAGTTTTATCCATCAACAAGAAGAAATTTCTTTTGTCAAAAACACTTTTACCCAGTATTTGAAAGATAAGCTAGAAGTCGTCGAAGTTCAAGGTCCTATCTTGAGCAAGGTCGGTGACGGGATGCAGGATAACCTGTCTGGTGTGGAAAATCCAGTATCCGTCAAGGTTTTGCAGATTCCTGATGAAACCTATGAAGTGGTTCATTCGCTTGCTAAATGGAAACGCCATACCCTAGCTCGTTTTGGTTTCGGTGAGGGTGAAGGTCTTTTCGTCCACATGAAAGCACTTCGTCCAGACGAAGACTCGCTGGATGCAACCCACTCTGTCTTTGTGGATCAGTGGGACTGGGAAAAGGTCATTCCAAATGGTCAACGTAATATTGCCTACCTAAAAGAAACAGTTGAGAAGATTTATAAGGCCATTCGTTTGACAGAACTAGCTGTTGAAGCTCGTTATGACATTGAGTCTATCTTGCCAAAACAAATCACTTTCATCCACACAGAAGAGTTGGTAGAACGCTACCCAGACTTGACACCGAAAGAGCGTGAAAATGCTATCTGTAAAGAATTCGGAGCTGTCTTCTTGATTGGTATTGGTGGCGAGTTGCCAGACGGTAAACCGCACGATGGACGCGCACCAGACTACGATGACTGGACAAGTGAGTCTGAAAATGGCTACAAGGGTCTTAACGGCGATATTCTTGTCTGGAATGAGTCTCTAGGTGGAGCCTTTGAGTTGTCTTCTATGGGAATCCGTGTAGATGAAGAAACTCTTCGTCGCCAGGTTGTCATCACAGGTGATGAAGACCGCTTGGAATTGGAATGGCACAAGGCTTTGTTGAATGGCTTATTCCCATTGACAATCGGTGGAGGAATTGGACAATCTCGTA
Organism: Streptococcus mitis; assembly: GCF_000722695.1. GTDB lineage: Bacteria > Bacillota > Bacilli > Lactobacillales > Streptococcaceae > Streptococcus > Streptococcus mitis_O. The sequence continues at coordinate 82,746 of NZ_JPFU01000004.1, forward strand.
TGGCCATGTTCTTACTTCGCAAGAAACATATCGGAGAAGTGCAAACAAGTGTTTGGCCTCAAGAAGTCCGCGATACTTACGAAAATATTTTGTAGAGAATCGAACCGCAAGGTTCGGTTTTCTTTCTCTTTTCGCCCATAATTTGGTATAATAAACGGTATGAAAATCGTATCAGGAATCTATGGGGGACGCCCCCTCAAGACGCTAGAAGGCAAGACGACAAGACCTACTTCGGATAAGGTTAGGGGAGCCATTTTTAACATGATTGGTCCCTACTTTGAGGGGGGACGAGTCTTGGACCTGTATGCAGGTAGTGGTGGTTTATCTATAGAGGCAGTCTCGCGTGGCATGTCCAGCGCTGTTTTAGTGGAGCGAGACCGTAAGGCTCAGGCCATCGTGGCTGAAAATATTCAGATGACCAAGGAAGTTGGAAAATTTCAACTCCTCAAGATGGATGCAGAAAGAGCCTTGGAACAGGTATCTGGGAAATTTGACCTCATTTTCTTAGACCCTCCTTATGCCAAGGAACAAATCGTAGCAGATATTGAAAAAATAGCTGAGAGAGAGCTTTTTTCTGAAGATGTCATGGTCGTGTGTGAGACGGATAAGGCCGTTGAACTTCCAGAAGAAATTGCCTGCCTGGGTATCTGGAAGGAAAAAATTTATGGAATTAGTAAGGTGACAGTCTATGTCAGATAAGATTGGCTTATTCACAGGTTCATTTGATCCGATGACAAATGGGCATTTGAATATCATTGAACGGGCTAGCAAACTCTTTGATAAGCTCTATGTGGGTATCTTTTTTAATCCCCACAAACAAGGATTTCTCCCTATCGAAAATCGTAAACAGGGGTTAGAAAAGGCTGTGAAACATTTGGAAAATGTTGCAGTCGTGTTTTCTCATGATGAATTGGTAGTTGATGTTGCGAAAAGACTGGGGGCTACTTGTTTAGTGCGAGGCTTGAGAAATGCGGCGGATTTACAATATGAAGCCAGTTTTGATTACTACAACCATCAGCTGTCTCCTGATATAGAGACCATTTATTTACATAGTCGACCTGAACATCTCTATCTCAGTTCATCAGGCGTTAGAGAGCTTTTGAAGTTTGGTCAGGATATTACCTGCTATGTTCCCGAGAGTATTTTGGAGGAAATAAGAAATGAAAAAAAGATTAGATGGCCCTTATACGTCATTGCGGCCTTGATTGTGACTTTCTTGGCATTTGTAGTGCCCTTGCCCTACTATATAGAGGTTCCAGGTGGTTCGGAAGATATTCGCCAAGTCCTTAAAGTAAATGACACAGAAGATAAGGAAGCTGGTGCCTATCAATTCGTTACGGTTGGTGTCCAGCACGCTACTTTAGCTCATATGATTTATGCTTGGTTGACGCCTTTTACAGATATTCGTAGTGCCCAAGAGACTACAGGTGGCTCTTCCGATGTTGAATTTATGCGAATCAATCAGTTCTACATGCAAACATCGCAAAATATGGCCAAATATCAAGGACTGAAAACAGCTGGTAAAGATATCGAACTTAAATATCTTGGAGTTTATGTCTTGACTGTGACGGATAATTCGACCTTTAAAGGGATTCTCAATATTTCTGATACGGTCACAGCAGTCAATGATCAGACCTTTGACAGTTCCAAAGATTTGATTGATTACGTAAATTCTCAAAAACTAGGGGACTCTGTCAAGGTGACCTATGAAGAGGATGGGCAAACCAAGTCTGCAGAAGGAAAAATTATTACTCTAGAAAATGGCAAAAATGGGATTGGAATCGGTTTGATTGACCGTACGGAAGTGACCAGTGATGTCCCAATTCGCTTTTCAACAGCTGGTATCGGCGGACCAAGTGCTGGTCTCATGTTTAGTCTGGCCATCTATACCCAAATAGCTGACCCTGGTCTTCGTAATGGCCGTATCGTTGCCGGTACCGGAACTATTGACCGCGATGGGAATGTGGGGGACATTGGAGGTATTGATAAGAAAGTTGTAGCTTCGGCTAGAGAAGGTGCCGCTATTTTCTTTGCCCCTGATAACCCTGTTAGCGAAGAAGAACAAAAAGCGCATCCAGATGCGAAAAACAACTACCAAACAGCCCTGGAAGCAGCCAAAACAATCAAGACAGATATGAAAATCGTGCCAGTTAAAACCCTACAAGATGCAATTGATTACTTGAAAAACAATCCCTAGTTTTAAGTGAAGTTTCTAAACTAGCGCACAAACAGAGAAGATGGTATAATAGTCAAATGGTTCAATTATTATTCACTCTAAGCAGTCACATGCTCTTTATTTATGTGAGTTTTTACCTTTTAAAGAATCTTGTTAGATGGGAAAAGGTTTTAAAAGTGACAACTGAGAATACAGGAAAAGTTCGTTTATTGATTGCTCTTTTCAGCATTGTAATGGGCTATATCATGAGTTCTTTCTTTATCAGTCTGTATCAACTGTGGCAAGAAGCGCTTAGAGGATTATTATAAAATCAATAGTAAAGGAAACAAGTATGGAAAAAATTGTGGTTCAAGGTGGCGATAATTGTCTGGTAGGAAGTGTTACGATCGAAGGAGCAAAGAATGCAGTCTTGCCTTTGTTGGCAGCGACTATTCTAGCCAGTGAAGGAAAGACCGTCTTGCAGAACGTTCCTATCTTGTCAGATGTTTTCACTATGAATCAGGTGGTTCGTGGTTTGAATGCCAAGGTGGATTTTGATGAGGAGGCTCATCTTGTCGAGGTAGACGCGACTGGCGATATCACTGAGGAAGCTCCTTACAAGTATGTCAGCAAGATGCGTGCATCTATCGTTGTCTTAGGACCAATTCTTGCCCGTGTAGGTCATGCCAAAGTATCCATGCCAGGTGGTTGTACGATTGGTAGCCGTCCTATTGATCTTCATTTGAAAGGTCTAGAAGCTATGGGGGCTAAGATTAGTCAGACAGCTGGTTACATCGAAGCCAAGGCTGATCGCTTACATGGAGCTCATATCTATATGGATTTCCCAAGTGTTGGTGCTACTCAGAACTTGATGATGGCAGCGACTCTGGCTGATGGTGTGACAGTGATTGAAAATGCTGCGCGTGAGCCTGAGATTGTTGACTTAGCCATTCTCCTAAATGAAATGGGAGCCAAGGTTAAGGGTGCTGGTACAGAGACTATTACCATTACTGGTGTTGAGAAACTTCATGGTACGACTCACAATGTAGTCCAAGACCGTATCGAAGCAGGAACCTTTATGGTGGCTGCTGCCATGACCGGTGGTGATGTCTTGATTAAAGACGCTGTTTGGGAGCACAACCGTCCCTTGATTGCTAAATTGCTTGAAATGGGAGTGGAAGTGACGGAGGAGACTGAAGGAATTCGAGTTCGCTCTCAACTAGAAAATCTAAAAGCTGTTCATGTAAAAACCTTGCCCCACCCAGGATTTCCAACAGATATGCAGGCTCAATTTACAGCCTTGATGACAGTCGCAAAAGGGGAATCAACTATGGTGGAGACAGTTTTTGAAAATCGTTTCCAACACCTAGAAGAAATGCGCCGTATGGGCTTGCACTCTGAAATTATCCGTGACACAGCTCGTATTGTTGGTGGACAGCCTTTGCAGGGAGCAGAAGTTCTTTCAACTGACCTTCGTGCCAGCGCAGCCTTGATTTTGACAGGTTTGGTAGCACAAGGAGAAACTGTGGTCGGTAAATTGGTTCATTTGGATAGAGGTTACTACCGTTTCCATGAGAAGTTAGCGCAGCTGGGTGCTAAGATTCAGCGGATTGAGGCAAGTGATGAAGATGAATAAGAAATCAAGCTACGTAGTCAAGCGTTTACTTTTAGTCATTCTGGTACTGATTTTAGGCCTTCTAGCCCTAGGAATTGGTTTAATGGTAGGTTATGGGATCTTGGGTAAGGGTCAAGATCCATGGGCTATCCTGTCTCCAGCAAAATGGCAGGAATTGATTCATAAATTTACAGGAAATTAGGCTGGGAGACCAGCCTTTTTCTAGAGATAAGGAGAAATATGAACAAAAAAACAAGACAGACACTGATTGGACTGTTAGTGTTATTGCTTTTGTCTGCAGGGAGCTACTATATCAAGCAGATGCAGTCGACAACTAATAGTCCTAAAACAAAGGTTAGTCAGAAAAAACAAGCGTCTGAAGCTCCTAGTCAAGCATTGGCAGAAAGTGTCTTAACAGACGCGGTCAAGAGTCAAATAAAAGGGAGTCTTGAGTGGAATGGATCAGGTGCTTTTATCGTCAATGGTAATAAAACAAATCTAGATGCCAAGGTTTCAAGTAAGCCTTACGCTGATAATAAAACAAAGACAGTGGGCAAGGAAACTGTGCCAACCGTAGCTAATGCCCTCTTGTCTAAGGCTACTCGTCAGTACAAGAATCGTGAAGAAACTGGGAATGGTTCGACTTCATGGACTCCTCCAGGATGGCATCAGGTTAAGAATCTAAAGGGTACTTATACCCATGCGGTCGATAGAGGTCATTTGCTAGGTTATGCCTTAATCGGTGGTTTGGATGGTTTTGATGCCTCAACAAGTAATCCTAAAAATATTGCTGTTCAGACAGCCTGGGCAAATCAGGCGCAAGCTGATGATTCGACAGGGCAAAACTACTATGAAAGCATGGTGCGTAAAGCCCTGGACCAAAACAAGCGTGTTCGTTACCGTGTAACCCTTTATTACGCTACAAATGAGAACTTAGTTCCTTCAGCTTCACAGATTGAAGGCAAGTCTTCAGACGGAGAATTGGAATTCAATGTTCTAGTTCCCAATGTTCAAAAGGGACTTCAACTGGATTACCGAACTGGAGAAGTAACGGTTACTCAGTAAAAGATAAGATAAACTCCTATGTCACTTGTGGATGTAGGGGTTCTTTTTTGGACAATTTAGGTCGGATTACAAATAGACATTGAGAAAAAATAATATGTACTGGACTAAATTTTGTGATATAATAGAAGGTAAGATACTATTTTAGGAGAAGAACTATGGAAGACCCAAGTAGTCAGAATTTGTTGCTACAATTTGTTTTATTGTTTATCTTGACGGTGTTAAATGCCTTTTTCTCAGCCACAGAAATGGCCATGGTGTCACTAAACCGTGCGCGGGTTGAACAAAAGGCAGAAGAAGGAGATAGACGCTATATCCGTCTGCTGAAGATACTAGAAAATCCTAATCACTTTTTATCAACCATTCAAGTAGGGATCACCCTGATTACGATCTTATCAGGGGCGAGTTTGGCAGACACTCTGGGACGAGAAATTGCATCTTGGCTTGGAAATGGTGAAACAGCTTATGCCGTTGCAAGTTTTCTATCTTTAGCATTTTTGACTTATATTTCCATTGTTTTTGGGGAATTGTATCCTAAGAGAATCGCTCTTAATCTAAAGGATGCCTTGGCGATTCGTACAGCGCCAGTTATTATTGGATTGGGGAAACTAGTTAGTCCCTTTGTTTGGCTCTTATCTGCATCTACCAATTTCTTGAGTCGCTTGACTCCGATGACCTTTGACGATGCTGATGAAAAAATGACCCGTGATGAAATTGAGTACATGCTGACAAATAGTGAAGAAACACTAGATGCTGACGAAATTGAGATGTTACAGGGGATTTTTTCATTGGACGAATTGATGGCCAGAGAAGTCATGGTTCCTCGAACGGATGCCTTTATGGTGGATATTCAGGATGATAGTCAAACCATTATCCAAAGTATTTTAAAACAAAATTATTCTCGTATCCCTGTCTATGATGGAGACAAGGATAACGTGATTGGGATCATTCACACCAAGAGTCTTCTTAAGGCAGCCTTTGTAGACGGTTTTGATAACATTGTATGGAAGAGAATTTTACAAGATCCACTTTTTGTTCCTGAAACTATTTTTGTGGACGACTTGTTAAAAGAATTGCGCAATACCCAAAGACAAATGGCAATTTTGCTAGATGAATACGGTGGGATGGCTGGTTTGGTAACCCTTGAAGACCTCTTAGAGGAAATCGTTGGGGAAATCGATGACGAAACAGATAAGGCAGAAATCGAAGTTCATCAAATCGGAGAAGATACTTATATCGTTCAAGGTACCATGAATCTCAATGATTTTAATGACTACTTTGATGTTGAACTGGAAAGTGATGATGTTGATACCATCGCTGGTTATTATTTGACAGGAGTGGGGACCATTCCAACGACTGAGAAACTCAGTTATGAATTAGTCAGCCAAAACAAACAGCTTATCCTAACCAATGATAAGGTGAAAAATGGACGTGTTACCAAGGTAAAAGTCCAAATTACCGAAGTTGAAATAGAAGAAGAAACAGAGTAAACTAGAGGCTTTTGTCACCAGGTGTGACGAAGCTTTTTTCAGTTGATTTCATACTCTTCGAAAATCAAATTCAAACCGCGTTAACGTCGCCTTGCCGTACGCAAGTACAGCCTACGGCTAGTTTCCTAGTTTGCTCTTTGATTTTCATTGAGTATCAAAAGATTGTCTCCTAAAAAGAAGTCTGTCCCAAATTTGCTCCAAAAATTTTTGTAAGTTATATGTATCCATTAGAAGAAAAAGAAAAAAGCCCTCCAAACTGGGCTTTCTATTAATTTGAAACCTGATAAATCAAGTTATAGAAGGCGGTAGACGGATTTGAACCGACGATCAAGCTTTTGCAGAGCCGTGCCTTACCACTTGGCTATACCGCCTTAACGTTTATTATTATACCTTGAAAATCATTCTCAGTCAATAGTTTTTTCAGATTTTTTGTATGAATAAGCCTAAATATTCTGAAAATTCGTTTACTTTTCTTGAAATCTATGATATAATTGATAACGACCTATATTTTATAAGAGGAGTAAAGAAATGAAAAAAAGTCAAGTGCTTGCTGTAGCGGGAGCTACCTTATTAGCGTCAGGAGTTCTAGCTGCGTGTTCAAACACTAGTTCAAATAATGCGAAATTAGCAAAAGATTACCAATATGTTTATCAAACAGATCCAGAAACCTTGGATTATATCGTTAGCAATATTGATTCAACATCATTTATCACAACAAATGCTGTAGATGGTTTATTAGCTAATGATAAATATGGTAATCTAGTTCCTTCTATTGCCGAATCATGGACAGTTTCAAAAGATGGTTTGACGTATACCTATAAAATCCGTCAGGATGCTAAATGGGTGACAGCAGAGGGAGAAGAATATGCTCCTGTAACTGCTAAAGACTTCGTTACTGGTTTGAAACATGCTGTAGATGGAAAATCAAAAGGACTTTCAATCGTTAGCTCTTCTATCAAGGGATTGGATGCATATATCAAGGGTGAAACAAAAGACTTTTCAACGGTTGGTGTAAAAGCACTTGATGATCAAACTTTAGAATATACCTTGAATCAACCAGAAACTTTCTGGAATGATAAGACAACTAGCGGTGTCATGATGCCGGTTAATGAAGAATTCTTAGCTTCAAAAGGGGAAGGTTTTGGTGCCCCAACAGATGCTAACTCTATTCTTTATAACGGACCATTTGTCTTGAAGGCTGTAACTCCTAAATCATCTATCGAGATGGCTAAAAATGACGCTTACTGGGATAAAGAAAATGTAAAAATTGAGAACGTTAAGTTCACTTTCTGGGATGGTAAAGATCAAGATGTGATTGCTAAAGGTTTTGCTGATGGTCAATATAGCAAGGCTCGTATCTTCCCTACAAGTTCGACATATGAAAAATATGCAGCTGACTTCAAAGATAACATTTACTTTAACGAACCAGGTGCGGGTGTTGCGACTGTCAGCTTGAACTATGGCCGTACAACTTATAACCACACTGCTAAGACAAGTGAAGCACAAAAGACCTCTACTCAAAAAGCCTTGTTGAACAAGGAGTTCCGTCAAGCCCTGAACTTTGCGGTAGATCGTAATTCTTATTCAGCTCAAACAAATGGTACTGATGGTGCTGCAGTAGCCATCCGTAATACATTTGCACCATATAATCTTCAAGTTGGTAAGAAAACATTTGGTGAATTGGTACAAGATAGCTTAACTAAGACAAATTCTTCTACTTGGGCCAAGGTTTCTCTAGCTGATTCTCAAAATGGGCTTTATAATGAAGAAAAAGCTAAAGAGGTATTTGCTAAAGCTAAATCAAGTCTACAAGCTGAAGGTGTTGAATTCCCAATCCACTTAGATGCCTTGGTTATTCAAGAATCAACAGCGGTTGTAAACCGTGTTCAATCATTGAAGCAATCAATTGAAAAAGTATTGGGTTCAGATAATGTTGTTGTAGACTTACAACAAATGACTCAAGCAGAAGCTTTACCAATTTCATTTAGTGCTCCAACAGCTAAAGAGCAAGACTGGGATATCCATACCTTGTCAGGATGGAACCCTGATTATCAAGATCCGTCTACTTTCTTGGATCAGTTCGTCATTAAGGGAGGAAATACTCGCCTTTACCTTGGTATTGATAAGAACACAGATGCAACAGTAGCAAGTAAACTTGGTTTAGGTGACTATGAAAAATTACTTGATGACGCAAACAGCGAAAACCAAGATGTTCAAAAACGTTATGAAAAATACGCGTTGGCACAAGCTTGGTTGACTGATAATGCTTTGACAATTCCAGTAATGGCTACTCCTAAAGAAACAGCCGTTTCATTTGTTTCAAAGGTTTTACCATTTAGCTCTTCATATTCTGTAGCTGGCCTTAAAGGTGAAAATGCAGGATACTTGAAGTATACTCAAGTTGGTGAAAAAGCAATCACCAAAGAAGAGTATGAAAAAGCTCGTGAAAAATGGTTGAAAGAAAAGACTGAGTCAAACGAGAAAGCTCAAAAAGAATTGGCAAGTCATGTGAAGTAAATAATTTTCAATAGAACTTTCTCTCCATGAGGAGAAGGTTCTTTTGGGATTTTTAAAGGAAATGATATGAAAAAATATATTTTTATGCGTGTTTTGCGGTCATTGGTTTCTATCTTTTTAGTAACAACCTTGACTTACACGATCATCTATACAATGGTTCCTCGAAAATTGATTTTCAAACAGGATACCAACTATAACAAGATTGCGACAACTGCTGATAAACGTGATAACTATGAAAATACCGTTTATGAGCGTATGGGCTATATCGAGTACTACGATACCAAAGAGTTGCAAGAAAAAGCTAGCCAGATGGATTCTTCTGTAACAGTTGAAGCTAATGACACCAACAAGGCCATCTATGAAAAATACATCAAACAAATCGGTCATGGTTGGACCTTGGGAGAATTTACTGAAAGTGGTCAATTCTACGCTACTCGTGAAATCCCAATTTTTGAACGTGTTTTCAAATTCTATGCTAACTTGATTGACATTGACCATACAAATAAAATTCAAGACCCTGAAAACCCAGACTTGAAACGTTACCTTCGTTTCGAAAACGATCCAGCGATCGGATGGTCATTGGTCGGTTCAGGAACTAAACACAAATATCTTTTGTACTTCAACAGTCAGTTCCCATTCGTTCATCAAAACTTTGTGAACATTAATTTAGGTGATTCTTATCCAACCTATGCTAATAGCCCTGTTTTACAGGTTATTACTCAGGGGCAAGGGCAAACAAAAACGGGTCAAGTTCAGTTCCCAACAGGTAAGAAAACTTCTTCTGTAAATATTTACTCAAGAACCTACAAATCACCTAGTCAGGCTGATTCTCGTGAAGTAGCTAACTACGGAAAAGATGATCCTTATACAGCTACTGAAAGTAACTACCAATATCCTTCTATGATCGCCAGCTCTGCTGTCGTTGGATTGATTGGTTTGGTGATTTCTTATGCGATTGCCGTGCCACTTGGTTCAGCTATGGCTCGCTTCAAGAATACTTGGATTGATAGCTTCTCAACAGGGGCTTTGACCTTCTTGATGGCTCTTCCAACCATTGCCTTGGTTTATATCGTTCGTTTAGCTGGTTCTTCAATCGGCTTGCCAGATTCATTCCCTATCTTGGGTGCTGGAGATTGGCGTTCTTACGTTTTACCAGCAGTTATCCTTGGTTTGTTGGGGGCTCCTGGTACAGCTATTTGGATTCGTCGTTACATGATTGACTTGCAATCACAAGACTTTGTACGTTTTGCTCGTGCAAAAGGTTTGTCTGAAAAAGAAATTTCAAACAAACACATCTTTAAAAACGCCATGGTTCCGCTGGTTTCAGGAATTCCTGGTGCTGTTATCGGGGTTATCGGTGGTGCAACCCTTACTGAAACAGTCTTCGCCTTCCCAGGTATGGGTAAAATGTTGATTGACTCTGTAAAAGCATCTAATAACTCTATGGTCGTTGGTCTTGTCTTCATCTTTACATGTATTTCTATCTTCTCACTTCTTTTAGGAGATATTTGGATGACCATTATTGACCCACGTATTAAATTGACTGAGAAAGGAGGCAAATAATGTCTACAATCGATAAAGAAAAATTTCAGTTCGTAAAACGTGACGATTTTGCCTCTGAAGCCATTGATGCGCCAGCCTATTCTTACTGGGGATCAGTGTTTAGACAATTTATGAAGAAAAAATCAACTGTAGTCATGTTGGGAATCTTGGTAGCTATCATTTTGATGAGTTTCATCTACCCAATGTTTTCTAAGTTTGATTTTAATGATGTCAGCAAGGTAAACGACTTTAGTGCTCGTTATATCAAGCCAAATGCGGAGCATTGGTTCGGTACTGACAGTAACGGTAAATCGCTCTTTGACGGTGTCTGGTTCGGAGCTCGTAACTCTATCCTCATTTCTGTGATTGCGACAGTGATTAACTTGGTTATCGGTGTCTTTGTCGGTGGTATTTGGGGTATTTCAAAATCAGTTGACCGTGTCATGATGGAAGTTTATAATGTCATCTCAAACATCCCATCTCTTTTGATTGTCATTGTCTTGACTTACTCAATCGGAGCTGGATTCTGGAATCTGATTTTTGCCATGAGTGTGACAACATGGATTGGGATTGCCTTCATGATCCGTGTGCAAATCTTGCGTTATCGTGACTTGGAATACAACTTGGCGTCACGTACTTTGGGAACACCAACCTTGAAGATTGTTGCCAAAAACATTATGCCACAATTGGTATCTGTTATTGTGACAACGATGACTCAAATGCTTCCAAGCTTTATCTCATACGAAGCCTTCTTGTCATTCTTCGGTCTTGGATTACCGATTACAGTGCCAAGTTTGGGTCGTTTGATTTCGGATTATTCACAAAACGTAACAACTAATGCTTACTTGTTCTGGATTCCATTGACAACCCTTGTCTTGGTATCCTTGTCCCTTTTCGTAGTTGGTCAAAACTTAGCGGATGCTAGTGATCCACGTACACATAGATAGGAGTAGAAATGACAAAAGAAAAAAATGTAATTTTGACTGCTCGCGATATTGTCGTGGAATTTGACGTTCGTGACAAAGTATTGACAGCCATTCGCGGTGTTTCCCTTGAACTAGTTGAAGGTGAAGTATTGGCCTTGGTAGGTGAGTCAGGATCAGGTAAATCTGTTTTGACAAAGACCTTTACAGGTATGCTTGAAGAAAATGGTCGTATTGCCCAAGGTAGCATTGACTATCGTGGTCAGGATTTGACAGCCTTGTCTTCTCACAAGGATTGGGAACAAATTCGTGGTGCTAAGATTGCGACTATCTTCCAGGACCCAATGACTAGTTTGGATCCCATTAAAACAATTGGTAGTCAGATTACAGAAGTTATTGTAAAACACCAAGGGAAAACAGCCAAGGAAGCAAAAGAATTGGCCATTGACTACATGAATAAGGTTGGGATTCCAGACGCAGATAGACGTTTTGATGAATACCCATTCCAATATTCTGGAGGAATGCGTCAACGTATCGTTATTGCGATTGCCCTTGCCTGCCGACCTGATGTCTTGATCTGTGATGAGCCAACGACTGCCTTGGATGTAACTATTCAAGCTCAGATTATTGATTTGCTAAAATCTTTACAAAACGAGTACCATTTCACAACAATCTTTATCACCCACGACCTTGGTGTGGTAGCAAGTATTGCGGATAAGGTAGCAGTTATGTATGCAGGAGAAATCGTTGAGTATGGAACGGTTGAGGAAGTCTTCTATGACCCTCGCCATCCGTATACATGGAGTCTCTTGTCTAGCTTGCCTCAGCTTGCTGATGATAAAGGGGAACTTTACTCAATCCCAGGAACACCTCCGTCACTTTATACTGACCTGAAAGGGGATGCCTTTGCCTTGCGTTCAGACTACGCAATGCAAATTGACTTCGAACAAAAAGCTCCTCAATTCTCAGTATCAGAGACGCATTGGGCTAAAACTTGGCTTCTTCATGAGGATGCTCCAAAAGTAGAAAAACCAGCTGTGATTGCAAATCTCCACGATAAGATTCGTGATAAAATGGGATTTGCCCATCTGGCAGACTAGGAGGAAGGAAATGTCTGAAAAATTAGTAGAAATCAAAGATTTAGAAATTTCCTTCGGTGAAGGAAGTAAGAAGTTTGTCGCGGTTAAAAATGCCAACTTCTTTATCAACAAGGGAGAAACGTTCTCGCTTGTAGGGGAGTCAGGTAGTGGGAAAACAACTATTGGTCGTGCTATCATCGGTCTAAATGATACAAGTAATGGAGATATCATTTTTGAAGGTCAAAAGATTAATGGTAAGAAATCGCGTGAACAAGCTGCGGAATTGATTCGTCGAATCCAGATGATTTTCCAAGACCCTGCCGCAAGTTTGAATGAACGTGCGACTGTTGATTATATTATTTCTGAAGGTCTTTACAATCATCATCTGTTCAAAGATGAAGAAGAACGTAAAGAGAAAGTTAAAAATATTATTCGTGAAGTGGGTCTTCTTGCTGAGCACTTGACTCGTTACCCTCATGAGTTTTCAGGTGGTCAACGTCAACGTATCGGTATTGCCCGTGCCTTGGTCATGCAACCAGATTTTGTTATTGCGGATGAGCCCATTTCAGCCTTGGACGTTTCTGTACGTGCCCAAGTCTTGAACTTGCTCAAAAAATTCCAAAAAGAGCTCGGTTTGACCTATCTCTTCATCGCCCATGACTTGTCGGTAGTTCGTTTTATTTCAGATCGTATCGCAGTTATTTATAAGGGTGTTATTGTAGAGGTTGCAGAAACAGAAGAATTGTTTAACAATCCAATTCACCCATATACTCAAGCCTTGCTTTCAGCGGTACCAATCCCAGATCCAATCTTGGAACGCAAAAAGGTCTTGAAGGTTTATGACCCAAGTCAACACGACTATGAGACTGATAAACCTTCTATGGTTGAAATCCGTCCAGGTCATTATGTTTGGGCTAACCAAGCCGAATTGGCACGTTATCAACAAGGATTAAACTAATATTGGTTTTATAATTTCCATGTCAACTTTTATGGAAATTATAAACCTTTTTTTGTTGGACTGATTCGAAAATGCTTTGCAAATATCCTGAAAGAATTTTCGAAAAATTTTAAAAAATTCTGAAATATTCTTGACAGCTAATGAAAAAGGTGGTAAGATAGGAAACATCAAAAAAGAAAGCAGAAAAAGAAATGAATAAGAGACAAGCTGTAACTATGAATCAAAACTTTTACTTTAGCTACTTTAGATAGTGTTTGTAGACATGTCACCATGGATGCAAACAGTTCAAGCAATTTGTTTGTATCTATGTGGCTAAGATTTTTGATTGTGGTCCATGTAGATGAATATCTAAATGGACTAGCAAAGTTATAATTTGTTAGATTATTTCAAGCATCCGTTTAGATAGTATCTAGGCGGTTTTTTTGTTTTATCTTTTCTGAGAAGGAGTTTCATTATGAAAGTTGTTCGAAAATTACTAGCTCCCCTCTTGGTAGTGGGGATTCTCTTGACCTCTCTGATTAGTTTGCATCAGTTGAAGGCAGATAAGAAAAAAGATGTGTTTCGTATCGGTATTTCGCAATTTATTACCCACCAGTCTTTGGACGCTACTAGAGAAGGCTTTGTGGATGAACTAGCCAAACAAGACTATGTGGAGGGGAAAAATATTGAGATTGATTTGCAAAATGCACAGGGAGAACAAAGAAATCTAAAAACTATTTCCCAGCAGCTAGCAGAATCCAGTGATGTTGTTCTAGCTATCGCAACGCCTTCTGCTCAGAGTTTGGCCAATACAACACAAACGACACCTGTTATCTTTTCAGCGGTAACAGATCCTGTCAGTGCCAAGTTGGTTGAGTCAAGAGAGCATCCTGGGGGCAATGTAACTGGGACAAGTGATCAGTCATCAGATGCCATTTCAACTCAAATCAATTTGGTAAAGAAAGTGTTGCCAAAGGCTAAAACGATTGGAATTCTCTATACTCAGAGCGAGCCAAACTCAGTTGTACAAAAGGATGAAGCTAAACGTCTTCTGGAAGAAAAAGGCTTTACCGTTGTTGAAAAAACAATCTTGGACAGTAACAACGTCAAGGCGGCGGCAGAGAGCTTGATGACAGAGGTGGATATGGTTTTTGTACCAACGGATAATATCATTTCGTCAACCATGGAAACAGTCAAGCAGGTTTCTATTAAACACAAGGTTCCAGTATTTGGTGGTTCAACAGAAATGGTTGCGGTTGGTGGCTTGTATAACTACGGAACCAATTATGAAGAATTGGGAAGACAGACAGCTCGCATGCTGATTCGTGTTTTAAAAGGTGAGAAGCCAGAAAATATAGCAGTTGAGTTGCCTGAAAAACTGGAATTGAATACCAATCAAGAAATGGCAGATGCATTGGGAATTGATATTAGTAAGTTAGAAGGCAAGGAATAAGGAGGTTTAAGATGAATTTTGTGTTATCTAGTTTATCAGAAGGTTTGTTGTGGTCGATTATGTCTATTGGAGTCTACTTGACTTTCCGTATTTTGGATATTGCGGATATGACTGCGGAAGGAGCCTTTCCTCTGGGGGCGGCTGTCGTCGTATCTCAGATACAGGCAGGGACAAATCCTTGGATTGCGACCTTACTTGCTTTGCTGGCAGGTATGGTAGCAGGTCTTGTATCAGGAATGCTCCATACCAAGATGAAAATTCCAGCTCTCTTGACAGGGATTGTGACCTTGACAGGGCTTTATTCCATCAATATTAAAATCATGGGAAGTGTGCCCAATCTTTCCTTGGGAGATTCTTCGACTGTCTTTAAACAGTTGGCTAGCTTGGGATTGACAACTGAAGAAGCTGTTTTCTCACTCAGTTTAGCCTGTCTCTTACTTGTTTGTTTGCTCTTGACCCTTTTGATGAAAACAGAGATTGGATTAGTCTTGCGTTCGACTGGTGACAATATTCCGATGAGTGAGGCAAATGGGGTCAATGTAGACACCATGAAGATTGTTGGTTACATGATTTCAAACGGTTTAATTGCCCTATGTGGTTCCTTGTTTGCCCAAAATGATGGATTTTCAGATGTGACTTCTGGGACAGGAACCATCGTTGTTGGTTTGAGTGCAGTGATTATTGCGGAAGTCTTGATACACGACTTGACCATTGGAGGCCGCTTATTATCTATTGGAATTGGTGCAATTGTTTACCGCTTGATTATTTTAAATATCTATGAAATTCCAAATCTAGATCAAAATCTAGTTCGTCTCTTTAATGCAATCTTGTTAGCCTTGGTTTTATTTGCACCAGAATTGCAAAAGAGATTAAAGATTCGTGGTCTGAAATTGAGAAATGAATAGGGGGAGAAAGTTATGGCAAGTTTGTTAACACTTGAAAATATTCACAAGACATTTGAAGCAGGGACGGTCAATGAGAACCATGTCCTCAAAGGATTAGATTTAGAAGTTGAAGAGGGAGATTTTATATCTGTGATTGGTGGAAATGGAGCAGGGAAATCCACTTTGATGAATATCTTGGCTGGCAATCTATCGGTGGACGAAGGAGACCTTTTATTGGCAGGCAAATCCATTAAAAATATGAGTGTAAGAAAGAGAGCCAAGGATATTGCCCGTGTTTTTCAAGATCCGAAGATGGGGACAGCTTCTCGTTTGACGATTGAGGAGAATATGGCCATTGCCTTGAGACGTGGTCAGAAGAGAGGACTTGGCTGGGGTGTGAAGGAGAAGGATAGAATCCAGTTCCAAGAAGCTTTGAAAGAGTTGAATATTGGTCTTGAAAATCGCTTGAAAGTAGATACTCAATACCTCTCGGGAGGACAAAGACAGGCCTTGACCCTAATCATGGCTGCTCTGGTGAAACCCAAACTTTTGCTTTTGGATGAACATACTGCGGCACTTGACCCGAAAACTAGTCAAATGGTGATGGATTTGACGCAAAAGATTGTGGAACACCATCAGTTGACGACTTTGATGATTACCCACGATATGAACCATGCGATTGAGTACGGCAATCGTCTCATTATGCTCTATCAGGGCAAGATAGTGGTGGATGTCAAAGGAGAAGAGAAAAAGCATCTGACGGTTGAAGATCTCATGCATCTTTTCCAGAAAAATAGTGGCCAAAGTCTAGTCAGTGATGAGTTGGTTTTGGGATAAAGAAAAAGGCTGAAATCTAGTGTTTCAGTCTTTTATTTCTTACGTTTTGCAAAATCGACAAATCGAAATTCTCGTGGGACACCTTATATCTACATGGGTGAGGAAATCGGAATGGTTGACCCTGACTATGATTCCATGGATGATTATGTGATGTCGAATCGCTCAATGCCTATCAAATGCTGTTAGAAGAAGGAAAAAATCAGCAAGAAGCTTTCAAGCTCATTCAGGCTAAGTCACGTGATAATTCACGCATTCCCATGCAGTGGGATACTTCGGAAAATGCAGGATTTTCAACAGGCACTCCATGGTTGAAAGTTGGTAAATCCTATAAAGATATTAACGTAGAAAATGAAATCCAAGGTCCGATTTTCACCTTCTATCAAGACTTGATTCGACTGCGTAAGGAAATGCCAATCATTTCAGAAGGAAGTTACCAATCCGCCTTTGAAGACAGTCAGCAAGTCTATGCTTTTGAACGCCAGTTTGAGGATCAAAAGTTACTAGTGCTCAATAACTTTTATGCTACAGAAGTAGAAATCGAGCTACCAGCAGCCTACCAAAATGGACAAATTGTCAGCTCTATCTGTCACCTCAAAACAGTGTTTTGAGCAACCTGCGCTAGCTTCCTAGCTTCCTAGTTTGCTCTTTGATTTTCATTGAGTATTACTCATAACCTTTTCGGTATTATGATATTATCGTACCTTGGACGAAGTGAATGACGTAGCTCAGATGCATGCGCTAAGTCAAGAACGAAAACGTTGGATGCAATGGGATATTGGCATTAAAATATTAGGGCTCATCTTGTCCCTGACAATTTTTCTAGCAGGAGTGGACTTATCAGTCATAGTAAGGCTTTTGTTTATTGTTATTCCGAGACAAGTTGAAAAATAATGAGCCTTGCCCTCGTAATACGCAGACAAGGACTTCGCAGCCATAACAGCCAATCAGTGACACACTATTGCGACAGCTTCGACAATTTATACGACTTAAAAAACAAGAACACTTTGCCTTTATTAGAGTGTTTCTTGTAAAACAGAAGCATTATCTAGTTTCAAATACCACAGTTAGACAAACTTATGTTAAAATGACTGAGAGGGAATGTTTCCTAAGAGCAATCCTATCGATTCGCTATTGGAGGTATGATGGTACACTTAAAATTAGTAAAAAAAGAAATAGAGGCTGAAAAGCCAGCGTCTGTAGAAGCTTGGGTTATTTCTGTCAAATTTAGAAAAGGTTGCTACCGACATATACAGATTCCAAAAACAAAAACGTTAGCGGAACTAGCAGATGTTATTTTATGGAGTTTTGAATTTGCAAACGATCATGCTCATGCATTTTTCATGGATAATGTTGCGTGGAGTCATGCAGATTCTTACTTTCTTAGCTTTGTTAGTGACGATGTTGAAGAACGTTACACGGAAAATGTCTATCTGGATATCCTAAGTGTCAAACAAAAATTTAAGTTTATTTTTGACTTCGGTGATGAATGGCGTTTCGAATGCCAAGTGCTGAGAGAAATCGAGGCAGAGGACGAAGGAGCTTATCTCGTACGTGAGGTCGGAACACCGCCAGAACAATATCCAGATTATGATAGTTTTGATGATGAAGAATGGTAGAAATTGCTACATTGGATAAAGACAAACGTTATTATGATACACCGATTGAGGCACGAGCAAAACTATAGCGTGGGATTATTCCACAAGAGATTAAGAGTGTTTTTGGAAAAGTTATAATTTCAGTTTTGCTTTTAAGGAGCAGTTAGTAAGAAATACACAGAAGCTGATGGGGTATTGCTCTTAAGGCTTGGGAGACATCTTATCTTAACTGACTCTGTAATCTAAAAAAGTTCCCTTCTTTTTCAGAAAAGTAGGGTTCTTTTTGCTGTCTATTCCATCCCTGAAAGTGTAGAACAAACTAGTCAGGGTGGCTAGTTTATGGTATAATGAAAGGGACTCAAAAAGAAACAGGAGAAAAATGATGGATTTACTATTAGCAATTGTATTGATTGTGCTAGCTTTTCTAGGAGGAGCTCTGGGAGGAATGTACTTGGTTCGTAAGCAAATCGAAAAAGAATTCGCTGACAACCCACGTTTAAATGCTGAAGCAGTTCGTACTCTTTTGAGTGCAAATGGACAAAAACCAAGCGAAGCAAAGGTACAACAAGTTTACCACCAAATCATCCGCCAACAAAAGGCAGCCCTTGCTAACAATAAAAAGAAAAAATAAATAATAAATAAGGAAAAGTCTGGAATGAAAGTTCCAGACTTCTCACTATGTTGGCTAAGGGTTTAGGGATGAGACTTTTTCCTTGCATTCTATTGATATTTGATTATGATTAAGAGAGATAGTTGTTGATTAGGCTGTCATTATTTAGTTCATAAGGAACGGTAATCATAATGAACTATCAATCAGAAAAAAGACTAGAAAGAAGACTGTATGGATAATCGACCAATTGGTTTTTTGGATTCGGGTGTCGGGGGCTTGACCGTTGTGCGGGAGCTCATGCGCCAGCTTCCCCATGAAGAAATCGTCTATATTGGAGATTCGGCGCGGGCACCCTATGGTCCCCGACCTGCTGAGCAAATTCGTGAATATACTTGGCAGCTGGTCAACTTTCTCTTGACCAAGGATGTCAAAATGATTGTCATTGCTTGTAATACTGCTACTGCGGTCGTCTGGGAAGAAATCAAGGCTCAACTAGACATTCCTGTCTTGGGTGTAATTTTACCAGGAGCTTCGGCAGCTATCAAGTCCAGCCAAGGTGGGAAAATCGGGGTCATTGGAACGCCCATGACGGTACAATCAGACATTTACCGTCAGAAAATCCATGATCTGGATCCAGATTTACAGGTGGAGAGTTTGGCCTGTCCCAAGTTTGCTCCTTTGGTGGAGTCAGGGGCCCTGTCAACCAGTGTCACCAAGAAAGTGGTCTATGAAACCCTGCGTCCTTTGGTTGGAAAGGTGGATAGCCTGATTTTGGGTTGTACTCATTATCCACTCCTCAGACCCATTATTCAAAATGTCATGGGGCCAAAGGTTCAGCTCATTGATAGTGGGGCAGAGTGCGTAAGGGACATTTCAGTCTTACTCAACTATTTTGAAATCAATCGTGGTCGCGATGCTGGACCACTCCAACACCGTTTTTACACAACAGCTAGTAGCCAAAGTTTTGCCCAAATAGGTGAAGAATGGCTGGAAAAAGAAATTCATGTGGAGCATGTAGAATTATGACAAATAAAATTTATGAATACAAGGATGACCAGGACTGGTATGTCGGGTCCTATAGTATTTTTGGTGGCGTCCGGACGTTGACTGATGAAGACTTGGATTTCCCTCTGGTTGGATTGGCCAAGATTTTTCGAGACGAGGAACGAGGTTTTCCTATTTCGGTTGCTGTTTTGCGCTATGGTTCTCGCTACCGTTTATTGTCCTTTGTGGTAGATATCCTCAACCAAGAAATGGGACGAAATTTGGAAGTCATTCAACGTCAGGGAGCCCTGCTCTTGGTTGAAAATGGACAACTCTTGTATGTAGAATTGCCTAAAGAAGGGGTCAATGTTCATGATTTCTTTGAGACAAACAAGGTAAGAGAAACCTTGTTGATTGCGACTCGTAACGAGGGCAAGACCAAGGAATTTCGAGCTATCTTTGACAAGTTAGGATACGATGTGGAAAATCTCAATGACTATCCTGATCTGCCTGAAGTAGCAGAAACAGGTATGACCTTTGAAGAAAATGCCCGCCTCAAGGCAGAAACCATTTCACAGTTAACAGGCAAGATGGTTCTGGCAGATGATTCTGGACTCAAAGTCGATGTCCTAGGTGGCTTGCCAGGTGTCTGGTCAGCTCGTTTCGCAGGTGTGGGAGCTACTGACCGTGAAAACAATGCTAAACTTTTGCACGAATTGGCTATGGTCTTTGAACTTAAGGACCGCTCGGCTCAATTCCATACAACCCTAGTCGTAGCCAGCCCAAACAAGGAAAGCTTGGTTGTTGAGGCTGACTGGCCTGGCTACATTAACTTTGAAGCTAAGGGTGAAAATGGCTTTGGCTATGATCCCCTCTTCCTTGTGGGAGAGACTGGTAAATCATCAGCTGAGTTAACCCTTGAAGAAAAAAATAGTCAATCTCACCGTGCCTTAGCTGTTAAGAAACTTTTGGAGGTGTTTCCATCATGGCAAAGCAAACCATCATTGTAATGAGCGATTCTCATGGCGATAGCTTGATTGTGGAAGAAATCCGTGATCGCTATGTAGGCAAAGTTGATGCCGTTTTTCATAACGGCGATTCTGAACTGCGTCCTGATTCTCCCCTTTGGGAAGGCATCCGTGTTGTTAAAGGGAACATGGACTTCTACGCCGGCTACCCAGAACGTTTGGTGACTCAGTTGGGACCAACTAAAATCATTCAGACCCATGGTCACTTGTTTGACATCAATTTCAACTTTCAAAAGTTGGACTACTGGGCTCAGGAAGAAGAAGCCGATATCTGCCTTTATGGTCACTTGCATGTGCCAAGCGCTTGGATGGAGGGCAAAACTCTCTTTCTAAATCCAGGTTCCATCAGCCAACCACGAGGTACCATCAGAGAATGTCTCTATGCTCGCGTGGAGATTGATGATAGTTACTTCAAAGTGGACTTTTTGACACGAGACCACGAGGTGTATCCAGGCTTGTCCAAGGAGTTTAGCCGATGATTGCCAAGGAGTTTGAGAATTTCTTGCTAGGCCAAGAGGGAACTTTTTTGACTCCTGCTGAAAATCTAGCTGTGTTGATTGATACCCACAATGCGGATCATGCGACCCTCTTGCTCAGTCAGATGACCTACACCCGTGTTCCCGTTGTGACAGATGAAAAACACTTTGTTGGGACGATCGGGCTTAGAGATATTATGGCTTATCAGATGGAGCATGACTTGAGCTCAGAAATCATGGCGGATACGGACATTGTCCACATGACCAAAACAGACGTAGCGGTCGTTTCGCCTGATTTTACCATTACAGAGGTCTTGCACAAGTTGGTAGATGAGTCCTTCTTGCCAGTTGTGGATGCAGAGGGTATTTTCCAAGGGATTATCACGCGCAAGTCTATCCTCAAGGCTGTCAATGCTCTCTTGCATGATTTTAGTAAGGACTATGAGATTCGATGCAAATGAGAGATAGGATTTCAGCCTTTTTAGAGGAAAAGCAGGGCTTGTCTGCCAATTCCAAGCAGTCCTATAAGTATGATCTGGAGCAATTTTTAGACATTATGGGCGAGCGGATTTCTGAGACCAGTCTCAAGATTTACCAAGCCCAGCTAGCCAATCTAAAAATCAGTGCCCAGAGGCGGAAGATTTCGGCCTGTAATCAATTTCTCTACTTTCTCTATCAAAAAGGAGAAGTGGACAGCTTTTATCGTTTGGAATTAGCCAAGCAAGCTGAAAAGAAGACTGAAAAACCAGAGATTCTAGACTTAGACTCTTTTTGGCAGGAAAGTAATTATCCAGAAGGACGCTTACTGGCTCTACTTATCTTGGAAATAGGGCTCTTGCCGAGTGAGATTTTAGCCCTCAAGGTTGCGGATATCAATCTGGATTTTCAGGTGTTGCGAATCAAAAAGGCTTCCCAACAGAGGATTGTCACCATTCCTGCGACCTTGCTGTCAGAATTGGAACCCTTGATGGGCCAGATCTATCTCTTTGAAAGGGGAGGGAAAGCCTATTCTCGTCAATGGGCCTTTCGTCAGCTAGAGTCCTTTGTCAAGGAGAAAGGTTTCTCAACCTTATCCGCTCAAGCCTTGCGGGAACAGTTCATTCTAAGACAAATAGAAAACAAGGTCGATTTGTACGAAATTGCAAAAAAATTAGGATTAAAAACAGTCCTGACCTTAGAAAAATATAGATAATGGATATTAAATTAAAAGATTTTGAAGGACCCCTGGACTTGCTCCTGCACCTTGTTTCTAAGTATCAGATGGATATCTACGATGTGCCCATTACGGAAGTCATCGAACAGTATCTAGCTTATGTCTCAACTCTGCATGCCATGCGTCTGGAAGTGACGGGTGAGTACATGGTTATGGCCAGTCAGCTCATGCTGATCAAGAGTCGCAAACTTCTTCCAAAGGTGGCAGAAGTGACAGACTTGGAGGATGACCTGGAGCAGGATCTTCTCTCTCAAATCGAAGAATACCGCAAGTTCAAGCTCTTGGGTGAACACTTGGAAGCCAAGCACCAAGATCGGGCCCAGTATTATTCCAAAGCGCCGACAGAGTTGATTTACGAAGATGCGGAGCTTGTGCATGACAAGACGACCATTGACCTCTTTTTGGCTTTTTCAAATATCCTAGCCAAGAAAAAAGAGGAGTTTGCACAGAACCACACGACTATCTTGCGGGATGAGTATAAGATTGAGGACATGATGGTCATCGTAAAAGAGTCCTTGACTGGACGAGATCAGTTGCGCTTGCAGGATTTGTTCAAGGAAGCCCAGAATGTCCAAGAGGTCATCACCCTCTTTTTGGCAACCCTAGAGTTAATCAAAACCCAGGAGCTAATTCTTGTGCAAGAGGAAAGTTTCGGAGATATTTATCTCATGGAAAAGAAGGAAGAAAGTCAAGTGGCCCAAAGCTAGACTTGATAGAGAGGAAAGATGAGTACTTTAGCAAAAATAGAAGCGCTCTTGTTTGTAGCGGGTGAAGATGGGATTAGAGTCCGCCAGTTAGCTGAACTCCTCTCTCTGCCACCGACAGGCATCCAACAGAGTTTAGAAAAATTAGCCCAGAAGTATGAAAAGGACCCAGATTCCAGTTTGGCTCTGATTGAGACAGGGGGTGCTTACAGATTGGTGACCAAACCTCAATTTGCAGAGATTTTGAAGGAATACTCTAAGGCACCTATCAACCAGAGTTTATCTCGGGCTGCACTTGAGACCTTGTCCATCATTGCCTACAAACAGCCCATCACACGGATAGAGATTGATGCCATCCGTGGAGTCAACTCGAGTGGGGCCTTGGCAAAGTTGCAGGCCTTTGACTTGATACGAGAAGACGGGAAAAAAGAAGTGTTGGGACGCCCCAACCTCTATGTGACTACGGATTATTTCCTAGATTACATGGGGATAAACCATTTAGAAGAATTACCAGTGATTGATGAGCTTGAGATTCAAGCCCAAGAAAGCCAATTATTTGGTGAAAGGATAGAAGAAGATGAGAATCAATAAGTATATTGCCCACGCAGGTGTGGCCAGTAGGAGAAAAGCAGAAGAGTTGATCAAGCAAGGTTTGGTGACGGTTAACGGCCAAGTGGTACGTGAACTAGCAACCACTATCAAGTCAGGCGACAAGGTCGAAGTTGAAGGCCAACCAATCTACAACGAAGAAAAAGTCTACTATCTGCTTAACAAACCACGCGGTGTCATTTCCAGTGTGACAGATGACAAGGGCCGCAAGACGGTTGTCGATCTCTTGCCCAACGTGAAGGAGCGCATCTACCCTGTAGGTCGTTTGGACTGGGATACATCAGGAGTCTTGATTTTGACCAATGACGGGGATTTTACAGATGAGATGATTCACCCTCGTAATGAGATTGACAAGGTTTATGTTGCGCGTGTTAAAGGTGTGGCCAATAAGGATAATCTCCGCCCCTTGACCCGTGGACTTGAGATTGATGGCAAGAAAACCAAGCCGGCTGTCTATGAGATTCTCAAAGTGGACCCGGTTAAAAACCGCTCTGTGGTGCAGTTGACCATCCATGAAGGGCGTAACCACCAGGTTAAAAAGATGTTTGAAGCTGTCGGTCTCCAAGTGGACAAGTTGTCACGAACCCGTTTTGGACATCTAGACTTGACAGGACTCCGTCCAGGAGAATCCCGTCGTCTTAACAAAAAAGAAATCAGCCAACTACATACCATGGCTGTAACTAAGAAATAATGAAACGAATTTTAATAGCACCTGTGCGCTTTTACCAACGTTTTATCTCACCAGCCTTTCCACCCTCTTGTCGTTTTGAGCCTACCTGCTCAAACTATATGATTGAGACTATTGAAAAACATGGCTTCAAGGGTGTTTTGATGGGATTGGCTCGGATTCTACGTTGCCATCCCTGGTCGAAAACAGGCAAGGACCCCGTCCCAGACCATTTTTCCCTCCAACGAAATCAAGAAGGGGAATGAGTCTGGGCAAAAGGTTTCAAAATGATAAAAACGCATCCTATCAGGTTTGAGTAAACTTGATAGGATGCGTTTTAGAATGTCAAAATTTTATACTCTTCGAAAATCTCTTCAAACCGCGTCAGCTTCCATCTGCAACCTCAAAACAGTGTTTTGAGAAGCCTGCGGCTAACTTCCTAGTTTGCGCTTTGATTTTCATTGAGTATTAAATTGAGTTTGAAGCGGCTTATTTCAAGGCTTTTTGTGCGTCTTCAATCATGAGTTTAGTTGATTCAAGACCGCCTCCGCTTAGATACCAGAGGTCTGGTGTTAGTTGGATAATCTTACCATTTTTAGCGGCAGGAGTTTCAGCGATAAGGGCATTTTCTAGGACGCCATCGTTGCTTGAGTTGTCACCACCGATGGCAAGGGTACGGTTGATAACAAAGAGGATGTCAGGATTGATTTCTTTGACACTTTCAAAGCTGACTTCTTGTCCGTGGCGAGAATCTTCAAATTGAGTATCAGTTGGCTTAAATTTCAAGGTTTGATACAAGAAAGAAAAACGAGATTGGGCACCAAAGGCAGCCATTTTTCCTTCATTGAGGAGGATGGCAAGGGATTTTTTGTCAGAGCTTCCATTTTTAGTAGCTACTTCTTGGATGCTCTTGTCTAGCTTGACTAATTCTTCCTTGGCTTTCTGTGTACCAGTTTCACCAAAGGCGCTTGCTAAGGATTCGATATTAGCCTTGGTAGAAGTCCAGTAGTCGTCTTTGCTTGCTTGGAAGAGAACGGTTGGGGCGATTTCTTTGAATTTGTCTACGAATTTTTGTGTACGTATGGAAGCAATAATCAAATCAGGCTCAAGGGCGGCGATAGCTTCTAAATCAGGTTCTTTCATAGAACCAACATTTTTAACTTTTCCAGCTAGGTCTTTGAGATAGGTTGGTACTGTTTTTGTAGGCATTCCAACGATATTTTTTTCAAATCCTAGAGCACGAATAGTATCCGCAGCACCAAGGTCAAAGGTCACAATCTTTTCAGGAACTTTTGAAAGTTTGACTTCGTCTAATGAACTTTTAATGGTTATCTCTGTTGGAGCAGAGTTGCTTGTTTCCGACTGACTAGTGCTTGAGTTGGTACTACATGCACCAAGTAAGAGTAAGAAGCTGGCCACTAGGGCAGTGAAATAAAGTTTAAGGGATGTTTTCATGATTTCTCCTTTTTAAAATGTGATAACGATGTAGGGAGTCTCTTAGACAGGTTTGTTAGCTAAGAGACTGAGGGTTCTCTAACTCGAGTTTCTATGTTACTAGCTATAGATACAGATCTTTTTGCCATTGATATCAGCCAGTGTGATGGGAATTTCATAAAGTTGACTGAGCAGGTCAGCCTGCATGATTTGAACTGTCGTTCCCTTGCTAAAGACTTGACCGTCCTTGAAGGCGACAATTTCATCCGCATACTGGCTGGCCATGTTAATATCGTGGAGGACGATAATAATGGTCTTCCCTAGTTCCTCCACCAGTCGCCGAAGAATCTGCATCATGCTGACGCTTTGCTTGATATCGAGATTATTTAGTGGTTCATCTAGCAAGATAAAGTCTGTATCCTGGGCCAGTACCATGGCGATAAAGACACGTTGGAGTTGTCCTCCAGATAGGCTATCGATGTAGCGATCCTTTAAGTTAGTCAGTTCCAGATAGTTTAGAGTTTCTCGGATTTTTTCCCAGTCTTCTGCTCTCAGACGTCCTCTACTGTAGGGAAAACGTCCAAAGCTGACCAGTTCTTCAACAGTCAATTTAGCTTGGTAATTGATTTTCTGCTTTAGGATAGTCAGTTCTTGGGCCAGTTCTTGCGAATTCCAACTCTCGATTTCACGGCCTTTGATACTGAGGATTCCATGATCCTTCTTGGTCAGTCTGCTCATGATGGAGAGGAGAGTCGATTTTCCAGCACCATTTGGACCAATAAAGGCTGTCAGTTTCTGAGGACTGACTTCAAGGGAAATGCCTTGCAAAATATCCTGTTTTTGAATGGATTTGTCAATGTTTTCCAGTTTCACCGACGCGCCCTCCTGTAGAGTAAGATAAAGAATAAGAGACCACCCACACTCTCAATGATCATGCTGATGCGAATTTCCAGTGCAAAGACTCGTTCAATCAGGGCTTGTCCCAAAGTCAAACTAATAAATCCAATCAGAATGGCTACGATAAAGAGTAACTTGTGCCGATAATCTTTGACAATCAGGTAGGTGAGGTTGGCCAGCATAAAACCGAAGAAGGCCATAGGCCCTACCAAGGCAGTGGCCGTTGAGGTCAAAAGCACGATACCCCAGAGGAGCTCTCTCTGTTCTTTTTCAACATCGAGTCCCAGTATCTGAGCCGTTTCTCTTTGCAGGTGCAAGACATCCAGAATGACTGCTTTTCGAAAGAAAAAGATGGTCAAAGCGAGGATGATCAAAGAACCGATGGCTAGGATGGAAGTGTTGAGATGTTGAAAGGAAGCAAAGAGACTGTTTTGCAGTTTATCGTATTCATTTGGATCCATCAGGACCTGAAGGAAGGTACTGATATTTCGAAAGAGACTTCCGAGGGCTAGACAGACCAGCAGAATGAAGACCAGGTCTTGCTTCATCAGTGTCTTCAAGTAGCCTTGTAAGGCGAGAAAGAAGAGGGATTGAAGCAGAAGTAAAACTAGGAATTCTAAGATAGGGGACTTACCAAGCTGAAGAAGCTTGCTTTCAAAAACCAGTAGTAGAGTTTGCAGTAGGACGTAGAAGGATTGGATTCCTAAAATACTAGGTGTTAGGAAGCGATTTTCTGTTAGGGTTTGAAAACTAATGGTTGAAATCCCAGTCGCGATAGCTACCAAGAGATAAACGACGATTTTTTGGGAACGCAACTTCCAAGCAAAGGCAGACAGGTGGGTGATGGGCCAAAAATAGAGGAGACAAGCTCCGATGGCAAGAATAATGAGAATCCAGAAGAGCTTGGTATGTTTGCTTTTAAACTGCATCTTTTCGTCCCCCTCTCCATAGAAGTAGGATAAAGATGATGCTACCGATGATTCCTAGCAGGAGACTGACAGATAGCTCATAGGGCCGAATCAGAACTCGGGATAGGATATCACAGGCCAGAACCAGATTGGCACCAACCAGAGTGACGATGAGTTTGGTCTGGCTTAGATTATCTCCGTAGCGCTTGCGAACCAGATTGGGAACAATGACCCCGAGAAATGGCAAGCCACCCACGGTAATCATGGTGACACTTGTCGTTAGCGCGACCAGAAAGAGGGCCAGTTTTTCAAGCAGGGAGTAGGAAATCCCCAGACTCTCACTGGTTTCCTTGCCCAGATTCATGATGGTAAAGGTTTGGGACAATTTCCAAACGGCAATCAGGATAATGAGGCCTAAGAAGAGCCACTCATACTGATGGGTCTGAATCATGGAGAAGGACCCCTGGGTCCAAGCAGTCATACTCTGAACCAGATTGAACCGATAGGCGATAACTTCTGTCACAGAACCGATAATCCCACTATAAATAATCCCAATTAGAGGTAACATCCACCTTTCCTTTACAGTAAAAATGGTCATAAAGGCTAGGAAGAAGAGGGTAAATAAGATGGATGAAACAAAAGCAAAGACCATCTTTTGGGTCAGACTAGCCGATGGAAAGACAAAGAGGCTCAATACCATTCCTAGTTTGGCGGCTTCAGTAGTCCCAACTGTACTCGGTGCAGCAAACTGATTTTGGGTAATAGTCTGCATGAGAAGTCCTGCCATACTCATGCTAGATGCAGTCAGGAGAATGCTGATGGTTCTTGGGAGACGTGATTCTTGAAAGAGAAGCCAGGTCTGCTGGTCGAAAGCAAAGAGCTTTTCCCATGAAAAATCACTGGTTCCAATGCTAATGGAGAGAAAGACTAGGAGTAGAAGTAAGCCAATTAAATAATGAGAAAGTTTCATACCCAGTCCTTTCATGTAGATTTGGTATCGAAAGATACCTTCAGATATAAATGTAACACTATTTTTTTAATCTGTCAATAAATTTTCTGACAATTTAATGAATAAAACAAGGAGAGAGTAACAAGACTTTCTCCTTTGTTATCCTATTCCAAAATGTTTTTACCTTCTTTAACACGCCAATGATAATCCGATAAAATAATATCTTCAAGAGAGTAACTAGCCTTCCAATCAAGGTGTTTTTTAGCTTTTGAAGCATCTGCTAGGACACTGGCTGGGTCACCAGCACGGCGAGCAACAATTTCGTGTGGTATTTTTTGATTCAGTAATTCTTCAGCAGTTTTAAAGATTTCTTTGACGGTATAGCCTTTTTCAGTTCCTAAGTTAAAGATTTGAGAAGAACTGTCTTCTTGAAAGAGGTAATTCATCCCTTTGACGTGGGCTTGTGCAAGGTCTAAGACATGAATGTAATCCCGAATACATGAACCGTCACGTGTATCGTAGTCATCTCCAAATATTTTGAGGCTATCATTTTGTCCCAATGCAGTCTTGTTGATGTTAGGAATGATGTGAGTTGGATTTTTCACTCGCAGACCGTTTGAAGCATCCATTTCAGCCCCAGCAACATTAAAGTAACGGAAAATAACATATTTCCAATCGTAGCGATTAGCCATCCAGTAAATCATTCGTTCGCCCATCAGTTTTGTCTCTGCATAAGGGTTGACAGGGTTGAGCAGGGTATCTTCAGTTGCTGGCTTGTCAATACAGTTATTACCATAGAGAGAAGCAGTCGAAGAGAACATGATTTTTTGAATGCCAACTTCAGATAAGACTTTGAGAACTTGGTTCATACCAGCAACATTGGCAGTGAAGTATTTACTTGGATTTTCAATACTTTCGCTCACAACAATTTCACCTGCACAATGTAGAACAGCGTCAACCTTGTTTTCTTCCAAGTAAGTTTTTAAAGCACTAGCATCATAAACATCCAGTTGTTTAAAGCTAGCACGACTATCCACAGCCGAACGATTTCCTGTAGAGAGATTATCTAGGACATGCACCTGGTAACCAGCATTTAAAAGAGCTTTAACGGTATGGGAGCCAATGTAGCCAGCTCCACCTGTAACAAGAATTGTTTTGGTCATGATTTTTTCCTTTTCCTATTTTTGTACTATTTTAAAGAAAGAAGAAAGGAAAGTCAATTATTTTCTGTAATTTTTACGAAAAAACTGAACAGATATAGTATTGAATTGTTTTTTGTTTGGAAATTAAGAGTTGAATTAATCTTGGAATAGTTCTTAGATTTCACCTCACATGTAAGGGAATACAATCTTTTTCTAAGATACAGCAAGAATATGATACTAATTTAGAAATCCACCTTCCCACTACCCTTCTCCTATAAAAAGTGGTAAAATGGATGAAAGAAAGAAGGAACTGAAATGACAACATTATTTTCAAAAATCAAAGAAGTAACAGAACTTGCTGCGATCTCAGGTCATGAAGCGCCTGTCCGTGCTTATCTTCGTGAAAAGTTGACACCGCACGTGGATGAAGTGGTGACAGATGGCTTGGGTGGTATTTTCGGAATTAAACATTCAGAAGCTGCAGATGCACCGCGTGTCTTGGTCGCTTCTCACATGGATGAAGTTGGTTTTATGGTCAGCGAGATCAAGCCAGATGGTACCTTCCGTGTCGTAGAAATCGGTGGGTGGAACCCCATGGTAGTCAGCAGCCAACGTTTCAAACTCTTGACTCGTGATGGTCGTGAAATCCCTGTGATCTCAGGCTCTGTCCCTCCACATTTGACACGTGGAACAGGTGGACCAACCATGCCAGCTATTTCAGATATTATTTTTGATGGTGGTTTTGCGGACAAGGTTGAGGCAGAAAGCTTTGGTATCCGTCCTGGTGATACCATCGTACCAGATAGTTCTGCAATCTTGACAGCAAATGAAAAAAATATCATCTCAAAAGCTTGGGACAACCGCTACGGTGTTCTTATGGTGAGCGAGTTGGCGGAAGCTCTGTCAGGTCAAAAACTCGAAAATGAACTCTATCTTGGCTCTAACGTCCAAGAAGAGGTTGGTCTTCGTGGTGCTCATACTTCTACAACTAAGTTTGATCCAGAAGTCTTCCTCGCAGTTGACTGTTCACCAGCAGGTGATGTCTACGGTGGTCAAGGCAAGATTGGAGATGGAACCTTGATTCGTTTCTATGATCCAGGACACTTGCTTCTCCCAGGAATGAAGGATTTCCTTTTGACAACGGCTGAAGAAGCGGGTATCAAGTACCAATACTACTGTGGAAAAGGCGGAACGGATGCAGGTGCAGCTCATCTGAAAAATGGAGGTGTTCCTTCTACAACTATAGGTGTCTGCGCTCGTTATATCCACTCTCACCAAACACTCTATGCGATGGATGACTTCCTAGAAGCGCAAGCTTTTTTACAAGCCTTGGTGAAGAAATTGGATCGTTCAACGGTTGATTTGATTAAAAATTATTAAACATAAGGGAGGTGGTAGGGATGGTAGAACCAAACCTAGAAAGCCTTATAAAAGATCTTTACAATCATGCTCGACATGATTTGAGTGAAGATTTAGTTGCTGCTCTCCTAGAGACTGCTAAAAAACTGCCTACTACAAATGAGCAATTGCTGGCAGTTCGTCTCTCAGGCCTGGTCAATCATGAATTGCTCCTAAATCCCAAACATCCAGCACCTGAGTTGCTCAACTTGGCTCGCTTTATCAAAAGAGAAGAAGCAAAGTACAGAGGAACTGCGGCTTCTGCAATTATGTATGGGGAGCTCTTTAAAATGCTTTGATTCCATTGTGAATCAAAGCATTTTTCTATATGGTGGAAAAGCAACTATTGCTAAGGAGAAGAAAAAAGCCATCCTATTCAGGATAGCTTCTTGGTACTTATACTCAATGAAAATCAAAGAGCAAACTAGGAAACTAGCCGCAGGCTGTACTTGAGTACGGCAAGACGACGTTGACGTGGTTTGAAGAGATTTTCGAAGAGTATTAGATTTGTTCAGCGATGACCTTTTCAGCTAGATTCATAGCATGGTCAGACACTCGAGTGTAGTGGGAAATGATGTCGATAAAGTTGACCCCAGCTTGTGTTGAACACTCGCCCTTGTTAAGGCGTTTGATATGGGTTTTTCTGAGAATACGCTCTATATTGTTGATTTCTTTATGGCGTTCAATCAGACTTTGAGCTTTTTCGATATCATTATTTTCCACGCTATCAAGGGCATCCTTGATAAAGCCAGTGGTTTTTTGATAGATATCAGCCAATTCCTGCAAAGCAGCTTCAGAGAACTCAACATTTTTACGTTGAAGATAGTCAGTCAGGTTGAGAAGAGCTTCTGCGTGGTCCCCAATCCGTTCCAAATCACGGGATGAATCAAGGATGTTGGTCAGTACTTCACTTTCTTTCTGGCTAAGGGCCTCGCTTGAAAGAGTAATCAGGTAACGAGTCAATTTTTCATCAATGGTATTGATGGCTTCTTCTGTCTTGTGTCCTTTTTCAGCAACCTTTTCATTAAGGTCAATGATATAGTTATAAGAAAGGTCAAAGGCTTTAGAAGCATAATTTCCCAAGTGAAGGAGTTCTTTCTTGGCATTTCCGAGAGCGATTGATGGAGCTTGTTTAATCAAATGCTCATCAAGATAAAGTGGCTCGTACTTCACAACTTCATCTTCACCAGGGATGAGCTTGGTTACAAAGAAAGCCAAAGCTCCGATGAATGGAAATTGTACGATGGTATTACTTACGTTAAAGGCACCGTGAGAGAAGGCAATAGTCATCTCAGGTGATAGGTGAAGGAGTGCTTGGAAGTACTCAATCATAGCAGTGAAGGGGCCTAAGAAGATTAAGCAAAGAATAGTTCCTAAAACGTTAAAGGTAACGTGGGTTGCAGCAACGCGTTTCGCAGAGACATTGGCTCCTGCTGCCGCGATGATAACGGTTAGGGTTGTTCCGATATTATCCCCGAATAGAACTGGTAGAGAACCATTAAGGTCAAGGAATCCACCTGCATAGAGACCCTGCAAAATCCCGATTGTCGCAGAAGAAGCTTGGATGAGAACGGTAATCACTGCACCAGCAAAAACTCCTAAAATAGGATTTTGTCCCAAGGTTACCATATATTCCTTGAATTGCGGTAAATCTTTAAGAGGGCTCATACCGGCACTGATGAGGTTGAGGGCGTAGAAGATTCCTCCTACACCAAACAGGATGCGCCCGATATTGTTTGCTGTTCTATTTTTGGTAAAGAAGAGGAACATGGTTCCAAGGAAAATCAGGGGTAAAGCATACTCACCAAGCTTGAAACCGATGATAAAGGAAGTAACTGTGGTTCCGATGTTGGCTCCCATGATAATTCCGATAGCCTGTCTAAGAGTGAGAAGACTAGCGCTGACCAGTCCAACCGTGATAACTGTAACCCCTGTACTTGACTGAATCAGGGCAGTTACGACAATCCCGACTAGAACACCTAAAAAGGGATTGCTGGTGTACTTGTCAATGTAAAAACGAAGGCGATCTCCAGCAGCTTGTTGCAAACCGTCTCCCATGGTCTTGATACTATATAAGAATAGTCCCAGACCACCTAAAAAGTGAAATAAAATTTCCTGCCAATTAATGGACATTTCTTTTTCCTCCGAAAAATAATAACGGAATTTCTCCTATTCTATTTTAAAGGATAAAAGTAAATCTAACAAGTCTTTAGATGAAATTTTAGAAAGAAAATTCGTGAGAAAAAGTAAAAATAATATACTCTATCATGTCACAAAGATTAAATATCGAAAAATCTTGTGAAATCTTTCCTTATATTTCCAAAGTGTGATATAATAGTTTCGAATAAAATAAATAAAGGGGTTTTTGTAACATGGCAAAACTTACTGTTAAAGACGTTGACTTGAAAGGTAAAAAAGTCCTCGTTCGTGTTGACTTCAACGTACCATTGAAAGATGGCGTAATCACTAACGACAACCGTATCACAGCAGCTCTTCCAACTATTAAGTACATCATCGAACAAGGTGGACGTGCAATTCTTTTCTCTCACCTTGGACGTGTGAAAGAAGAAGCTGATAAAGCTGGTAAATCACTTGCTCCTGTAGCAGCAGACTTGGCAGCAAAACTTGGTCAAGATGTTGTTTTCCCAGGTGTAACTCGTGGTGCTGAATTGGAAGCAGCAATCAACGCTCTTGAAGATGGACAAGTTCTTTTGGTTGAAAACACTCGTTACGAAGATGTTGACGGCAAAAAAGAATCTAAAAACGATCCTGAACTTGGTAAATACTGGGCATCACTTGGAGATGGTATCTTCGTAAACGATGCATTCGGTACAGCTCACCGTGCACACGCATCTAACGTTGGTATCTCAGCAAACGTTGAAAAAGCAGTTGCTGGTTTCCTTCTTGAAAACGAAATTGCTTACATCCAAGAAGCAGTTGAAACTCCAGAACGTCCATTTGTAGCAATCCTTGGTGGTTCAAAAGTTTCAGACAAAATCGGTGTTATCGAAAACTTGCTTGAAAAAGCTGATAAAGTCCTTATCGGTGGTGGTATGACTTACACATTCTACAAGGCTCAAGGTATCGAAATCGGTAACTCACTTGTAGAAGAAGACAAATTGGATGTTGCCAAAGCTCTTCTTGAAAAAGCAAACGGTAAATTGATCTTGCCAGTTGACTCAAAAGAAGCTAACGCATTTGCTGGTTACACTGAAGTGCGTGACACTGAAGGTGAAGCAGTTTCTGAAGGCTTCCTTGGTCTTGACATCGGTCCAAAATCTATCGCTAAATTTGACGAAGCTTTGACTGGTGCCAAAACAGTTGTATGGAACGGACCTATGGGTGTATTTGAAAACCCAGACTTCCAAGCTGGTACAATCGGTGTGATGGATGCTATCGTGAAACAACCAGGTGTTAAATCAATCATCGGTGGTGGTGACTCGGCTGCCGCAGCGATTAACCTTGGCCGTGCAGATAAGTTCTCATGGATTAGTACGGGCGGAGGTGCATCAATGGAACTTCTCGAAGGTAAAGTATTGCCAGGTTTGGCTGCACTTACAGAAAAATAATTTCAGCCCATTAGTCTCTACAAAATCCTGATTTTGTAGAAAAAGGAACAAAACTGAAACGTTAACAAAAAGGTGGCTATGTCACCTTTTTGTGTTAGTGGAGGTATTTGTGACGCGGTGGTGGAGCTTCAATGGAGCTTCTTGAAGGTAAAGTTCTTCCAGGACTTGCAGCCTTGACTGAAAAATAAGATTAACTAAATGAATCAAAGAAGAGAGGGATGAAAGCAATGTCATTAAGTTAAGAAATTCAAATACAATTCTGTATTTGGGTTTCTTTTTTATGTGATAAACTATAGTTAAGGAGGTATTTCCCATGATAAAACAGATTAAATCCCACTTGAATAAGAGTATTCAGAGTATCCTTGGTCAAAAAGTTGAGTTCGTCAAACAAGATGAACAGGCCTTTACTCGTAAAAGAAGGTTATCACTAGAAACCATGATTCGTACAATTCTGGGAATGGGCGGGAAATCACTGTCAAAAAGAATTACTAGATGCCAGACTGACAGTTT
>NZ_JPFU01000005.1 GCF_000722695.1 Streptococcus mitis
CTCAAGAAACACTTATCTATTATTCGACCGAATCGAAAATATCCAAGAAAGATAAAGGCCCAATCGGTAGTTGATTTCATCTATAGAGTAACATAAATCTCAAAAAATAGGGTGAAAAAACCTTTATTTGTCATGCAAAAAAATAGAAGATAGGATAGAGAATCACTTTGATAACCTCAATCACGCCTCCTATTCAAGTAGTTAGATCACTAACTTAATGACATTGGGGATGAAAGTTCCTCTTTTCTTTTGCTTAAAATAAAAACGCTTCCTCTCAACTATTGCTCATAAAAATCACTAATTTATGATAAAATGGAAATAGAAAGTTGAGATTATGAGTTATTTTAAAAAATATAAATTCGATAAATCCCAGTTCAAACTTGGTATGCGAACCTTTAAAACAGGTATTGCTGTTTTTCTAGTTCTCTTTATTTTTGGCTTTTTTGGCTGGAAAGGTCTTCAAATCGGTGCTTTGACAGCCGTTTTTAGCCTGAGGGAGAGTTTTGATAAGAGTGTTCATTTTGGGACGTCGCGTATTCTAGGAAATAGTATCGGTGGCCTTTATGCTCTGGTCTTCTTCCTATTAAATACCGTTTTCCACGAAGCCTTTTGGGTGATCTTGGTTGTGGTTCCAATTTGCACCATGTTAACCATTATGACAAATGTAGCCATGAATAATAAAGCAGGTGTTATCGGTGGTGTAGCAGCTATGTTAATTATTACTCTATCAATTCCGACTGGAGAGACGATTTTGTACGTGTTTGCGCGTGTGTTTGAAACTTTTATGGGGGTTTTTGTCGCAATTCTGGTGAATTACGATATTGACCGCATTCGTCTCTTTTTAGAGAAAAAAGAAAAATAATGTTACATTTTATAACATTATCAATTGACGTTTGTCTTTTTTTAGACTATAATAGACAGAAAGAAGGGAATTGTAAATGAAGGAAAAAGAATTTCGCCGAAATATGGCTGTTTTTCCTATCGGCAGTGTTATGAAGTTGACCGACCTATCAGCACGTCAGATTCGTTATTATGAAGATCAAGAGTTGATTAAACCTGATCGAAACGAAGGAAACCGTCGCATGTATTCCTTGAATGACATGGATCGTCTGCTTGAAATCAAAGATTATATCTCTGAAGGTTATAATATCGCTGCCATTAAGAAAAAATATGCTGAACGTGAAGCGAAATCCAAGAAAGCGGTGAGTCAGACTGAGGTGCGTCGTGCACTTCACAATGAACTCCTCCAGCAGGGGCGCTTTGCTTCAGTACGGTCACCTTTTGGTCGCGGTTAGGCAACCGCAAGTAGTCATACATTAAGGAGAAAACTCATGCCAATCACAGCTGCAGATATTCGTCGTGAAGTCAAGGAAAAAAATGTTACCTTTATTCGTCTCATGTTCTCAGATATTTTGGGGACGATGAAAAACGTCGAAATTCCTGCTACAGATGAACAGTTAGATAAAGTCTTGTCAAATAAGGTTATGTTTGATGGATCTTCTATTGAAGGTTTTGTACGTATCAATGAGTCAGATATGTACTTGCATCCTGACTTGGATACATGGACAGTCTTCCCTTGGGGAGATGAGAATGGAAGTGTTGCAGGTTTGATCTGTGATGTCTATACAACAGAAGGTGAACCATTTGCAGGTGACCCCCGTGGCAATTTGAAACGTGCTCTTCGTCACATGGAAGAAGTGGGATTCAAATCCTTCAACCTTGGTCCAGAGCCAGAATTCTTCCTATTTAAACTGGATGAAAATGGAGACCCAACACTTGAAGTAAATGACAAGGGTGGCTACTTTGATTTGGCGCCTACTGACCTTGCGGACAATACACGTCGTGAGATTGTCAATATCTTGACTAAAATGGGATTTGAAGTAGAAGCCAGTCACCACGAGGTTGCGGTTGGACAACACGAGATTGACTTTAAGTATGATGAAGTTCTCCGTGCTTGTGATAAGATTCAAATCTTTAAACTTGTTGTTAAAACCATTGCTCGCAAACATGGTCTTTACGCAACCTTTATGGCCAAACCAAAATTTGGTATTGCTGGATCAGGTATGCACTGTAATATGTCCTTGTTTGATGCAGAAGGAAATAATGCCTTCTTTGATCCCAATGATCCAAAAGGAATGCAGTTGTCTGAAACTGCCTACTATTTCCTTGGTGGTTTGATCAAGCATGCCTACAACTATACTGCTATCATGAACCCAACGGTTAACTCATACAAACGTTTGGTTCCAGGTTATGAAGCGCCTGTTTACATTGCTTGGGCTGGTCGTAACCGTTCGCCACTTGTGCGCGTGCCTGCTTCACGTGGTATGGGAACCCGTCTTGAGTTACGTTCAGTGGATCCAATGGCGAATCCTTATATCGCTATGGCGGTTCTTTTGGAAGTTGGTTTGCATGGTATTGAAAACAAAATCGAAGCACCAGCTCCTATCGAAGAAAATATCTACATCATGACAGCAGAAGAGCGTAAGGAAGCTGGCATTACAGACCTTCCATCAACTCTTCACAACGCTTTGAAAGCTTTGACTGAAGATGAAGTGGTCAAGGCTGCCCTGGGAGATCACATCTACACTAGCTTCCTTGAAGCGAAACGTATCGAGTGGGCTAGCTATGCGACCTTTGTGTCACAATGGGAAGTTGATAACTATTTAGACCTTTACTAATATAGAGGAAAGATTGCCTGAGGGCGGTCTTTTTTCTTGCTTTTTATATCGAGGTGTGATATATTTTATATAACGAAGTACGATATATCGAACTAGATAGGAGGTGGCTGTAAATGGAATTAACGGATAAGATCCGTCGAGTTTATCTTCCGATGACGGAAACAGGTTTTTATATCTTGTTCTGTCTGCAGAAGGAGAATCATGGATATGGTATTACACAAAAGGTCAAGGAGATGACAGATTCGCAAGTCTTGATTAGTCCTGGAACTATGTATGGAACCTTGTCAAAAATGGAAAAGGATGGTTTGATTTCTTTTGTCCGAGAAGAGGAGAAACGGAAAATCTATTATATCACAGACTTGGGACGAAAAGTCTTAGATATTGAATTGAAGCGTATTGAACGGCTCTATAGAAACAGTCGGGAGGAAGTATGATGGAAAAGAAAATTGTTTATCGAATTTTTACAATTGCGGATTATGAGAGGGAGGCTCTATACTTTAGAGAAATGCATGCTAAGGGCTGGAAACTTAGGAAAGTAAGCTACTCTATCTTATTGTTTGCAGTTAAGTATACCTTTGAAAAGTGTCACCCTGAGCAAGTGTCTTATCGGTTGGATTTTTACCCAATGGAAAAATCAGAAAGAACCTCCTATTTACAACTATTTAAAGATTGTGGCTGGGAGCATATTACAGACTTTAATAGTTTTTCCTATTTTAGAAAAGCGCATTCTGAAATTGAATCGAATGTAGAGTTTGAAATTTATAATGACGCTGCTGGGAAGTTAGCTATGGTTAATCGCATTTTAAGACTGCGACTAGTACCTGTTTTACTTTTGCTAGCCATACATATACCATTCTTACTTAAATTGCTCAATAGAAGTAATGCGTATGGTCTATGGAGTTTACTTGCGGTCGGGCTAGATATTTTCTTGTCTTTAATCCTTTTGTTAATGGTTGTCTATATTAGCTGGAAGTTATGGCATAAAAAGAAGGAATTATCAGATTTATGATAGGGTAGGTATGTTTAAAATTGGAGGGAAAGTCATGATAAATAAAAAGCAATTTAAGATTTTCACAATTCTTGATTTGGATAAGGTAGAAGATTATTTACATGAGATGCACTTGAAAGGTTGGAGGTATAGAACGAGTCGTTTTGGTTTTTTCTATTTTGACCAATGTCAACCAGACGATGTCATATACTGTATCTATGATTCTAGATTTCTTAAAAAATATAAGCATGAACTACAAGACTTTAGAAATAGAGGTTGGGAATTGATAGGAGCAGGTTCTTGTTCGATTCTTCGTAAACCAGCTTCTGATATACTTTCAGAGGATCAAGTCTATATGAGTAATAATCTTATGTGGGAAGTTGTACGATATAGACTTCGTTCCTGTACAGCTACTTTTTTAGGTGGGTTTGTTGTTTGTATGAGTTTATTTAAAGAAGAGCTTTCTATGTCTTTCTTCGTTATTTTTATTTTATATGCCTTTATGATTTCTTATCTAATTTATGGTTATTTCAGACTAAAAAGGAAATACCAAGTAGATGAATAGTAAGGTTCTAGGTCTTCAGACCGATTTTTAGCACTCTTGGCAAAAGAGTGCTAATTTTTTGAGTTTTTGTCTTGACATTCTCTTTTAAGGGTGTATAATAGAATCATAAGTTAGCACTTGAGCGTATCGAGTGCTAATCGATCAGACAGAGAGGAGTGATGAGATGGTTACAGAGCGTCAGCAGGATATTCTAAATCTGATTATTGACATCTTTACCAAAACGCACGAACCTGTCGGATCCAAAGCCTTGCAAGAGTCTATTAACTCTAGCAGTGCAACCATTCGTAATGACATGGCGGCTCTAGAAAAGCAAGGTTTGCTTGAGAAGGCTCATACTTCAAGTGGTCGGATGCCAAGTGTTGCTGGTTTTCAGTACTATGTAAAACACTCACTGGATTTTGACCGACTAGCTGAAAATGAGGTATATGAGATTGTCAAAGCCTTTGACCAGGAATTCTTCAAATTGGAGGATATTCTGCAAGAGGCTGCTAATCTACTGACAGACTTGAGTGGCTGTACGGTAGTAGCACTGGATGTTGAGCCGAGCAGGCAACGTTTGACAGCCTTTGATATCGTTGTTTTGGGGCAACATACAGCCTTGGCAGTATTTACCCTAGACGAGTCTCGAACGGTTACCAGTCAGTTTCTGATTCCAAGGAATTTCTTGCAGGAGGATTTGCTGAAACTGAAGAGCATCATTCAGGAACGTTTCCTCGGCCACACCGTTCTAGATATTCACTACAAGATTCGGACGGAGATTCCGCAGATTATCCAGCGTTACTTCACAACAACGGACAATGTTATCGATCTCTTTGAACATATCTTTAAGGAAATGTTCAACGAAAACATTGTGGTGGCGGGCAAGGTTAATCTCTTGAATTTTGCCAATCTGGCAGCTTATCAGTTCTTTGACCAACCGCAAAAGGTGGCTCTGGAGATTCGTGAGGGGTTGCGTGAAGATCAGATGCAAAACGTTCGTGTTGCAGACAGTCAAGAGTCCTGTCTAGCTGACCTAGCGGTGATTAGTAGCAAGTTCCTCATTCCTTATCGGGGAGTTGGAATTCTAGCCATTATCGGTCCTGTTAATCTGGATTATCAGCAACTAATCAACCAAGTCAACGTAGTCAACCGTGTTTTGACTATGAAGTTGACAGATTTTTACCGCTACCTCAGCAGTAATCATTACGAAGTACATTAAGATTGAAATCATTAAAGGAGGCGAAAATGGCCCAAGATATAAAAAATGAAGAAGTAGAAGAAGTCCAAGAAGAGGAAGTTGTGGAAACGGCAGAAGAAACAACTCCTGAGAAGTCTGAGTTGGACTTGGCAAATGAACGTGCAGATGAGTTCGAAAATAAATACCTTCGCGCTCATGCAGAAATGCAAAATATCCAACGCCGTGCCAATGAAGAGCGTCAAAACTTGCAACGTTATCGTAGCCAGGACTTGGCAAAAGCGATTCTTCCTTCTTTGGATAACCTTGAGCGTGCACTTGCAGTTGAAGGTTTGACAGATGATGTCAAAAAAGGATTAGAGATGGTACAAGAAAGCTTGATTCACGCTTTGAAAGAAGAAGGAATCGAAGAAATCGCAGCTGACGGCGAATTTGACCATAACTACCACATGGCCATCCAAACTCTCCCAGCAGACGATGAACACCCAGCAGATACCATCGCCCAAGTCTTCCAAAAAGGCTACAAACTCCATGACCGTATCCTACGCCCAGCCATGGTAGTGGTGTACAACTAGGCAATTCTGACGGTTGCAGCATACATAATAGAAAACTTGTCCGAAACGACACTAAACTATGAAAGAAAGATAAAAAGCAAGCCGAAGGCTTGCAAGGAAGATATTTCCCGCCGTGGTGAAAGTTTCAGTAGCTTCTGCTACTGAAACAGGGGATTTTTGAGACAATAGGCTCAAAAATAAGTGATGAAATCCCGTAGGGAGTTGCTCACGTCCCCACCACTTAAGGGAAATATCAAAAAATCAAAATTCGAATTAAAATTTAAGGAGAAAAACACATGTCTAAAATTATCGGTATTGACTTAGGTACAACAAACTCAGCAGTTGCAGTTCTTGAAGGAACTGAAAGCAAAATCATCGCAAACCCAGAAGGGAACCGTACAACTCCATCTGTAGTCTCATTCAAAAACGGTGAAATCATCGTTGGTGACGCTGCAAAACGTCAAGCAGTTACAAACCCAGATACGGTTATCTCTATCAAATCTAAGATGGGAACTTCTGAAAAAGTTTCTGCTAACGGAAAAGAATACACTCCACAAGAAATCTCAGCTATGATTCTTCAATACTTGAAAGGTTATGCTGAAGACTACCTTG
This sequence comes from Streptococcus mitis, assembly GCF_000722695.1. Taxonomy (GTDB): domain Bacteria; phylum Bacillota; class Bacilli; order Lactobacillales; family Streptococcaceae; genus Streptococcus; species Streptococcus mitis_O. The sequence continues at coordinate 6,572 of NZ_JPFU01000005.1, forward strand.
GTGAAAAAGTAACCAAAGCAGTTATCACAGTTCCAGCTTACTTCAACGATGCTCAACGTCAAGCAACAAAAGACGCTGGTAAAATCGCTGGTCTTGAAGTAGAACGTATCGTTAACGAACCAACAGCAGCAGCTCTTGCTTATGGTTTGGACAAGACTGACAAAGAAGAAAAAATCTTGGTATTTGACCTTGGTGGTGGTACATTCGACGTATCTATCCTTGAATTGGGTGACGGTGTCTTCGATGTATTGTCAACTGCAGGGGACAACAAACTTGGTGGTGACGACTTTGACCAAAAAATCATCGACCACTTGGTAGCAGAATTCAAAAAAGAAAACGGTATTGACTTGTCTACTGACAAGATGGCAATGCAACGTTTGAAAGATGCAGCTGAAAAAGCGAAGAAAGACCTTTCTGGTGTGACTTCAACTCAAATCAGCTTGCCATTTATCACTGCAGGTGAAGCTGGACCTCTTCACTTGGAAATGACTTTGACTCGTGCGAAATTTGACGATTTGACTCGTGACCTTGTAGAACGTACAAAAGTTCCAGTTCGTCAAGCCCTTTCAGATGCAGGTTTGAGCTTGTCAGAAATCGACGAAGTGATCCTTGTTGGTGGTTCAACTCGTATCCCAGCCGTTGTAGAAGCTGTTAAGGCTGAAACTGGTAAAGAACCAAACAAATCAGTAAACCCTGACGAAGTAGTTGCTATGGGTGCTGCGATTCAAGGTGGTGTCATCACTGGTGATGTCAAAGACGTTGTCCTTCTTGACGTAACACCATTGTCACTTGGTATCGAAACAATGGGTGGAGTATTTACAAAACTTATCGATCGCAACACAACAATTCCAACATCTAAATCACAAGTCTTCTCAACTGCGGCAGACAACCAACCAGCCGTTGATATCCATGTTCTTCAAGGGGAACGCCCAATGGCAGCAGATAACAAGACTCTTGGACGCTTCCAATTAACAGATATCCCAGCTGCACCTCGTGGAATTCCTCAAATCGAAGTAACATTTGACATCGACAAGAACGGTATCGTGTCTGTTAAGGCCAAAGACCTTGGAACTCAAAAAGAACAAACAATTGTCATCCAATCAAACTCAGGTTTGACAGATGAAGAAATCGACCGCATGATGAAAGATGCAGAAGCAAACGCTGAAGCAGATAAGAAACGTAAAGAAGAAGTTGACCTTCGTAACGAAGTAGACCAAGCTATCTTTGCGACTGAAAAGACTATCAAGGAAACTGAAGGCAAAGGCTTCGACACAGAACGTGACGCTGCCCAAGCTGCCCTTGATGACCTTAAGAAAGCTCAAGAAGACAACAACTTGGACGAAATGAAAGCAAAACTTGAAGCATTGAACGAAAAAGCTCAAGGACTTGCTGTTAAACTCTACGAACAAGCCGCTGCAGCACAACAAGCTCAAGCAGGAGCAGAAGGTGCACAAGCAACAGGAAACGCAGGCGATGACGTCGTAGACGGAGAGTTTACTGAGAAATAAAATAGTCCAGTGGACTATTTTATCCCGAGCTTGAAAATCAGGAGAGCGAGGTAGGTAAGAATGACTAATCGCTAAAGTGATTGTCATTCTACGGCAATCGCTATGGCGATTTGCCTAAACGCCTTACTAGTTCAAAAACAAAGTATAATCGACTTTATTTTTGAACGTCGTAATGATAGGAAGAAATCCAGAGGTTGCAACCCAGCCTCTGTTTTTCGATAAAATAGAGGGTGTAGCTTATGAAAAAAGTACTTTGTGTCATTTATCCTAATTTTTCTCTTTATGAGATAGCCTCTTTAACAAGTACTTTAGCTCTGTCTTTTGACATCACGATTGATTATGTAGCTTCAGATCATTCGATGGTGGGCTCTGAGGATGGCTTGCCTTGTTTACCTACAAAAACATTGGATCAAGTACGTATAGAAGAGTATTCTTGTGTGATTTTGCCAGGAATGGTAAATATAGGGCCTGCTCTACAGGATGAGAAATTGATTTTGTTTTTGAAAGGTCTCGATGAGCAAGATGTCTTAATTGCAGCTATTTCCTCAGCGCCCCTTTTATTGGCGAAAGCAGGCTTGCTGAACGACACGAAATTTACAGGTGGGATTTGGCAAAACTTCTTTGACTATTTTGAATTTCTCCCACGTGAGAATTTCCAACCCAAAGTGGTTGTGCATGATAAAAATATCATTACGGCTATTGGCTTTGCACATCTAGAGTTTGCAAGAAAAGTGATTCTTGATCTAGGTTTGGCAGAAAATACGGACAACTATTTTAAAGAACAGAGCGAATATTCAGAAGAGGATTTGATTTTTACTCTATCGGACAAAGAGTTTGATGAAGTGAAGCAGAGCATAGAAAATACCCTCTAATGATTTACTTATAAATTATAGAAAGGAATAAGGGTGTTCGTAACTGAACACGGGCTACGGACTGTGCCAAAAAGATAGTTTTTTCTAGGACGCAAGCGTCCGTCGTCAAAACTCCTATTTTGGCTGTGTCCGTTTGACGCCCTTTGTATCTTGAATTATGAACAATACTGAATTTTATGATCGTCTGGGGGTGTCAAAAAACGCTTCGGCAGACGAGATCAAAAAGGCTTATCGTAAGCTTTCGAAAAAATACCACCCAGATATCAACAAGGAGCCTGGTGCTGAGGAAAAGTACAAGGAAGTTCAAGAAGCCTATGAGACTTTGAGTGACGACCAAAAACGTGCGGCCTATGACCAATATGGTGCGGCTGGAGCCAACGGTGGCTTTGGTGGCTTTGGTGGTGCTGGTGGTTTCGGCGGTTTCAACGGAGCAGGTGGCTTCGGTGGTTTTGAGGACATCTTTTCAAGTTTCTTCGGTGGAGGCGGTGCTTCGCGTAATCCAAATGCTCCTCGCCAAGGGGATGACCTCCAGTATCGTGTGAACTTGACCTTTGAAGAAGCTATTTTTGGAGCTGAAAAAGAAGTTAAGTATCATCGAGAAGCTGGCTGTCGTACATGTAATGGCTCAGGTGCTAAGCCAGGAACAAGTCCAGTCACTTGTGGACGCTGTCATGGTGCTGGTGTCATTAATGTCGATACACAGACTCCGCTTGGTATGATGCGTCGCCAAGTAACCTGTGATGTCTGTCATGGTCGCGGAAAAGAAATCAAAGATCCATGTACAACATGTCACGGAACAGGGCATGAAAAACAAGCTCATAGCGTACATGTGAAGATTCCTGCTGGTGTGGAAACCGGTCAACAAATTCGACTAGCAGGCCAAGGTGAAGCAGGCTTTAACGGTGGCCCTTACGGTGATTTGTATGTAGTAGTTTCTGTGGAAGCCAGCGACAAGTTTGAACGTGAAGGAACCACTATCTTCTACAATCTCAATCTCAACTTTGTCCAAGTGGCTCTTGGTGATACAGTTGATATCCCAACTGTTCATGGTGATGTTGAATTGGTTATCCCAGAGGGAACTCAGACTGGTAAGAAATTCCGTCTACGTGGTAAGGGGGCACCAAGCCTTCGTGGTGGTGCAGTTGGGGATCAATATGTTACCGTTAATGTCGTAACACCGACAGGCTTGAACGACCGCCAAAAAGCAGCATTGAAAGAATTTGCAGCCGCAGGTGATTTGAAAGTCAATCCAAAGAAAAAAGGCTTCTTTGACCATATAAAAGATGCCTTTGAAGGAGAATAAAGTAAAAAGAGCCGAGTGGCTCTTTTACTTATCTTCGATTTCCTGTGTTTCTTTTATCACAGCTAGTCTAGTCTGGATATCCTTTTCCAAGACCTTAAACTTGTAAGTCAGGTCTTCTTGGTATTCCTTGATCAGTTCTTTTTGCTGGTCGATGATTTGCAGGCTGTTTTGGATAATATCCACATCGTCCTTGATAGCTTGAACGCGGTCAGTTGTATTTAAGACTTCATCTGTGATGGTTTGGCGATTTTTTGTGAGCAGATAACTTCCAGCTGCAGCTCCTGCAAATAGCAGTAGGTTGGATAATTTCATGGCAACTCCTTAGGCATTTTTGATGGTTTCAGCGACTTGAGCGAGTTTGTCAAAGTCTGGTTCGTGGGCGATAAAATCAATCTTGAGGTCATCGTCAGCACTGTAGCGAGGCACGAGGTGAACGTGTGTATGAAAGACTGTTTGTCCTGCGATTTCTTCACAATTTGCAATGATATTCATGCCAGCAGCCTTGGTAGCTTTCATGACTTTTTGAGCAATTGTTGGCACTTGGGCAAAGAGTTGGCTGGCGCTAGTGGCGTCCATTTCCAAAAGATTGCGATAGTGCTCTTTTGGCACGACCAAGGTGTGTCCAGGTGTTACTTGAGAGATATCAAGAAAGGCAAGGACTTGCTCATCTTCATATACTTTTGAAGCAGGAATTTCCCCTGCAATGATTTTACAAAAAATGCAATCTGACATAAAATCTACCTCTACTGTATTGAATTTTGATATAATATAGCTACATTATACCAGATTTGGAGAAAATATGTTAGAAATTAAAAACCTGACAGGTGGTTATGTTCATGTCCCTGTCTTGAAAGATGTGTCCTTTACTGTTGAAAGTGGGCAGTTGGTCGGTTTGATTGGTCTCAATGGTGCTGGGAAGTCTACGACGATCAATGAAATTATCGGTCTGTTGACACCTTATAGCGGTTCTATCAATATCAATGGCCTGACACTGCAAGAAGATGCGACAAGTTACCGCAAGCAAATTGGCTACATTCCAGAAACGCCTAGCTTGTATGAGGAATTGACCCTCAGAGAGCATATCGAAACGGTTGCTATGGCTTATGGTATTGAGCAGAAAGTGGCTTTTGATCGAGTAGAACCTTTGTTAAAAATGTTCCGTCTGGACCAGAAATTAGACTGGTTCCCTGTTCATTTTTCAAAAGGGATGAAGCAGAAGGTCATGATTATCTGTGCTTTTGTGGTAGATCCGAGTCTTTTCATCGTGGATGAGCCTTTCCTTGGTCTCGATCCGCTGGCTATTGCAGACTTGATTCAGCTTTTGGAAGTGGAAAAGCAAAAGGGCAAGTCTATTCTCATGAGTACCCACGTGCTGGATTCGGCGGAGAAGATGTGTGATGCCTTTGTCATTCTTCACAAAGGGGAAGTGCGTGCTAAGGGAAATCTCCTGCAACTGCGCGAAGCCTTTGATATGCCTGAGGCTAGTTTGAATGATATTTACTTGGCTCTGACCAAAGAGGAGGAGCTATGAAAGACTTGTTTTTAAAGAGAAAGCAGGCTTTTCGTAAGGAGTGTCTTGGTTATTTGCGCTATGTTCTCAATGACCACTTTGTCTTGTTCCTGCTTGTCTTGCTGGGCTTTCTAGCCTACCAGTACAGTCAACTCTTACAAGATTTTCCTGAAAATCATTGGCCTATCCTTTTGTTTGTAGGAATTACGTCTGTTTTACTTTTGCTTTGGGGAGGAATTGCCACCTATATGGAGTCTCCAGACAAGCTCTTTCTCTTAGTTGGAGAAGAGGAAGTCAAGTTCCATCTCAAGCGTCAAACTGGCATTTCCCTAGTCTTTTGGCTCTTTGTCCAGACCCTTTTCTTGCTGTTATTTGCTCCCTTATTTTTAGCAATGGGCTATGGTTTGCCTGTCTTCCTAATCTATGTGCTTTTGTTTGGGTTAGGTAAATATTTCCTCTTTCGTCAAAAGGCTAGTAAATTTTTCACTGAAACTGGACTGGACTGGGACTATGTCATTTCTCAAGAAAGCAAGCGTAAGCAAGTCTTGCTTCGTTTCTTTGCCCTCTTTACGCAGGTCAAGGGAATTTCAAACAGCGTCAAGCGTCGTGCCTATCTGGACTTTATCCTAAAGGCTGTTCAGAAGGTGCCTGGAAAGATTTGGCAAAATCTCTATCTGCGTTCTTATCTGCGAAATGGAGACCTCTTTGCCCTCAGTCTCCGTCTGCTCTTACTTTCCTTACTGGCGCAGGTCTTTATTGAGCAAGCTTGGATTGCGACAGCAGTGGTGGTTCTCTTTAACTACCTCTTGCTCTTCCAGTTACTGGCCCTCTATCACGCCTTTGACTACCAGTATTTGACCCAACTCTTTCCACTGGACAAGGGGCAAAAGGAAAAAGGCATACAGGCTGTAGTCCGAGGATTGACCAGTTTTGTTTTACTTGTGGAATTAGTCGTCGGACTTGTGACCTTCCAAGAAAAACTAGCCCTTCTAGCCTTGCTGGGAGCTGGTTTGGTTTTACTAGTCTTGTACTTACCTTATCAGGTAAAACGTCAGATGCAGGACTAACATTGCCTATATGACACTAAAAAAGAAGTTGAGTTCAGTTTGTATCAACTTCTTTTATTTTCTACAAGATAATGGTTGGCCCGTAGAGACTCAACTTGGTCTTGACTTGGTCAAAGTGGAAGCGGTCATAGGCCCGCCAAGCGGCGCGAGTTGTAGCATCTGGATCAAGAGCGCTGAGTCCCATGAGAAGACTGGAAGTCTGGTAAAATTTTTCCAGTTCAATCAAGACTCGATTATCCACTGTCTCAGCCTTTGCTAGAAAGCCAAGAATAGAGTTTAGCTGCTCCTGAAAGCGGACGTCGTCAGAGGTTGCCTGTTTGCATGCTTGGTAGGCTTTGTTTAAGTCAGTAATCAAAGTCTGAGCTCTTTTGATAGGGTCTGTATCTGTCATGAGAATTCCTCCTTTAATCTGGGTGCTAGTCTTGTTTCTAGCAACTGTGTTTCGATACTGTCAGTCTATCACTTTTATCTCCTTTTTCACCATCAAATCTTTAATTGTCCTTGAAATTTCCTGAATGGTACTGTTAAGATTTTATGATAAAATAGTGGTAAGATTATCATGCTTATTTGAGGAACAAGCTACCCTTCAGGAGCGTTAAAAGCCTGTTTAGGATTTGGTGGGCTTGTATCAAAGTATTTTTGCTATTCTCTTTTTAGGAAGAAATTGAAATATGGAGAGTAAAAAGATGAGAATATTTGTTTTAGAAGATGATTTTTCCCAACAGACTAGGATTGAAACGACGATTGAGAAACTCTTGAAAGAACATCATATCACTCCTAGCTCTTTTGAAGTCTTTGGGAAAGCAGACCAACTGCTGGCAGAGGTGCATGAGAAGGGTGCACATCAGCTATTCTTTTTGGACATTGAGATTCGAAATGAAGAGATGAAGGGGCTGGAAGTGGCTAGAAAAATTCGGTATCGGGATCCTTATGCTCTCATCGTCTTTGTGACGACTCACTCGGAGTTTATGCCCCTGTCCTTTCGTTACCAAGTGTCTGCTTTGGACTACATTGATAAGGCCCTTTCGACAGAGGAGTTTGAATCTCGGATCGAGACAGCCCTTCTCTATGCCAATAGTCAAGACAGTAAAAGTCTGGCGGAAGATTGCTTTTACTTTAAATCAAAATTTGCCCAATTTCAGTATCCTTTTAAAGAGGTTTACTATCTCGAAACTTCGCCCAGAGCTCATCGTGTCATTCTCTATACCAAGACGGACAGGCTGGAATTTACAGCGAGTTTGGAGGAGGTTCTCAAGCAGGAGCCCCGTCTCTTGCAGTGCCATCGCTCTTTTCTCATCAATCCTGCCAATGTAGTTCGTTTGGATAAGAAAGAAAAACTGCTTTACTTTCCCAATGGTGGAAGCTGTCTGATCGCGCGTTATAAGGTCAGGGAAGTGTCTGAAGCCATCAATAAATTACACTGAGCTAGGAGAGTTTATGAACATTGCTTGGATATTGTTGTATTTTCTTGTTATTAATGGACTAGAAATTGTCATTTTCTTTAAGGTAGATGGAATTGGTCTCACTTTTGAGAGGATTTTTAAAGCTTTTCTTTTGAAATTTCTTCTAGGGGCCATTTTTGCGACTTTTCAATTTTTGGATGTAAGTGAATATTTGTCCTATTTTATAGAACCTTTGTTCGGTATATGTCTATCTTTCTTACTGTTAAGAGGGCTTCCTAAAAAACTCCTTTTCTTTTATGGTCTCTTTCCAATTGTATTGATGGATCTCTTTTACAGAAGTGTTTCCTATTTTGTGTTTCCGTTTTTGGGGCAAGGGATTGTAGATGGAGATGGAAATCCTCTCTTTTTGTTGATTATGCTATTCGTTTGCTTCATAGTATTAGTCTTTTTGAAGTGGTTGGACTATGATTTTACTAGATTGAGAAAGGAGTTTCTCGATAAAGGTTTTCAACAGTCCCTGACTAAGATTAACTGGATAATGGGGGCTTACTTTCTAATCATGGAAAATCTGTCTTACTTTGAATATGCATACGATATCCAATCAAAGACTGTTCGTCATCTCATCCTAGTGTTTTACCTACTCTTTTTTATGGGGATTATCAAGAAATTGGATTCCTATTTGAAGGAAAAACTCCATGAGAGATTGGACCAAGAGCAGGCCTTGCGCTACAGAGATATGGAACGCTATAGTCGGCATATAGAGGAACTTTACAAGGAAGTACGGAGTTTTCGCCATGACTACACCAACCTCTTGACCAGCTTACGTCTGGGCATTGAAGAGGAGGATATGGAGCAGATAAAAGAGGTCTACGACTCAGTCTTAAAGGATTCTAGTGAGAAATTACAGGACAACAAATATGACCTGGGCAGATTGGTGAATATTCGGGACCGTGCCCTCAAAAGTCTTCTAGCAGGGAAATTTCTAAAAGCCAGAGATAAGAAGATTATCTTTAATGTCGAAGTTCCTGAGGAGATTCAGGTAGAGGGGATGAGCCTGCTTGATTTTCTGACTATTGTGTCTATCCTTTGTGACAATGCTATTGAAGCCAGTGCAGAGGCCAGTCAACCTCATGTTTCAATCGCCTTTTTAAAAAATGGAGAACAAGAGACCTTTATCATTGAAAACTCTATCAAAGAAGAGAGCCTCGATATTTCTGAAATCTTCTCCTTTGGAGCAAGTTCTAAAGGGGAGGAGAGAGGAGTTGGTCTCTATACCGTTATGAAGATTGTCGAAAGTCATCCCAATACCAGTCTCAATACCACCTGTCAAAATCAAGTCTTTCGTCAGGTTTTAACGGTTCACTTGTTGCCGGTTGCTCATTAGAAAATTTGTGAAAAAATTGGCAGAAGTTAACAGATAAAGTTTGTCTTTATCGAGCCAGACTTTTGCTATAGTATGTGAGGTATATTAAATGAATAAGAAATCCTTTTTTATCATCTGCTCTACGTTGATCATAGCATCAAATCTTCTCATGATTTCCGTGGTGAACAAGGGAGAAGAAACAGGGAGCAATCTGTTTGTGATTGCTATAGCCTGTGTTTTACTACCAGCATTTTTATATGCGGTTGAAAATCAACTGACTTCATTGGTAAGAGTAGAATCAATACTCCTGATTCAGTTGACAGTTATATCCCTACTCCGTCTTATCAACAGAATAGGGAGTACGCCTGAAATCCTAAACATTATCATTACCCTTATCGCTTTGGCAAGTGGGACAGCTGCTATTCTTGTTGCGATCATGAGAATATATGAGAACATACGGAAGTGAGGGTGAGTAGTTCTCTATTTTGTATTTTCACATTGTCAAGTTCCCCCAGTGCAAGCATGTTTTTCATGCTTGCTTTTTTAAATTTTTTACAATTCAAGATGTTTTGATGACCATTTATGATTTGAGTGATCCAAGGTCAAAACGAGTGCTATACTGGCAGTGTAAAGGTTTTTGCTCAACAAAGATTCAGGAGGAAATCTTATGAATAAAAAAATACTTGTCATTTTCATCTTGTATCTAATCATGTCTCCGCTTGGGGAGAGTAATTGGTATCATTTATTTTATACCATAGCCTATATGATTGCGGTTATAATCTATTTTGCTTTAACTAAAAAGAAAGGAGAAAAGAAATGAAAACTTTTCTTGCTAAAAAACGGAACATCTTTCTTGCAAGATTGTTCCTAGGTCAGTTGCCCTTACTTGTCTCTACTTATCTATTTCTATCTCGTCAGTTTTTAAATTTTTCCTTGGTTTTCCAATTTCTTTTAGTGGTTATTAACTTGGCTTCGATTTTGGTTACGGTTTACCTCACTAGGGAGATGAGGATAAGAGAATTTGAAGATGATGATTTGGTTAGTCCTAGAACCAATCAACTCATGTATATAGGCTTGACAGGTTTTATGTCCATTATCTGTTTGTATAGAGGTATCACAGCAGGAGAATTCTACCAACAACTTATTGCTTATATAGGCGCGGTTCTCTGCTTGCTTATTATGCTTCTGCTCATTTGGGGTTTGAAGTATTATAAAAAGTAAGGGCTAATGAAGTTTTTGCAATTTAAGATTAGGATGAAAAAAATTAATAAACAGTAATACTAAACTTGTCAAAGTTGCAACAAAACAAAAATAAAAAACAAAAAAGTAGTATTTGTCATGAATATAAAAATGATGGAACAATTTGAGATTATGGATACTGATATGCTTGCTTGCGCTGAAGGTGGTTTTGGAGGTTGGGGATATATGCTTTCTGCTTTATTGGGAGGGCTAGCACTTTCTCCAACTTTGAATCAATTAAATGGTAAGTGGCCTATTATACATCTTTCAAAACCATGTAGTCCTTATGGTATAGGAGGAACTCCAAGCTCATGTAATGGTATTTAAAAAGGATTGAAGCTATGAAGGCAAAATATGGGAATCAAATTGTTGATGTTTGGGAAATTGGTCAAGCAACTCCTAAACCAAGTTGGGTAGAGGAAGCTTTTCAAAAAAATTATATGGTTTGGTTGGATAATCATGTGCGCATTCTAATGGCAGGTCTTAACACTTCTCTTGCAGCTAATATCAAGTTTGGTCTAGTTGGAACAGTTGGAGGAGGATTCGCTGGTTATGGGATGTATGTTCTTGGTTATCCAGGTGATTATATAGATATCACCAATCATAGAGTTGTTTCTGCTAAAACATTTCATAAAAGTTATCAAATTTTAGAAAATGATTAGATGTCATTTAATTGTAATGGAGAAAGCAATGAAAAAAATATTTTTTAAAAAACAGACCATCTTCCTTGCGAGATTGTTCCTAGGTCAGTTGCCCTTACTTGTCTCTACTTATCTATTTCTATCTCGTCAGTTTTTAAATTTTTCCTTAGTCCTCCAATTTCTTTTAGTGGTTATTAACTTGGCTTCTATTTTGGTTACGGTTTACCTCACTAGGGAAATGAGGATAAGAGAGTTTGAAGATGATGATTTGGTTAGTCCTAGAACCAATCAACTGATGTATATTGGCTTGACAGGTTTTATGTCTATTATCTGTTTGTATAGAGGTATCACAGCAGGAGAATTCTACCAACAATTAATTGCTTATATTGGCTCTATTCTCTGCTTGCTTATCATGCTTCTACTCATTTGGGGCTTGAAGTATTATAAAAAGTAGGAGAAGAGCTTTCTTTTTAATATTGGACTAGTCTATAGTCTGACAAGAGGAGGTCATCATGTATAAACACTTATTTTTCCTAGATTCAAAAACCTTAGACTGGTTGACACCCTATATTCTAGATTTGGCTTCTGACACCATTGCCTTTAACGTTTTTGTGTTAACCTTTGTATCTGTGGTGGTCTTTTATTTCCTAAATCCCATGCTATCTTTAATGGCTATCTTCTTAGGGGCTGGTTATGTGGTCGGATTTTGGTTACTCAAATGGTTTGTTTTGGAAAGACTAGAGTTAAAGGATGACTTGTAGGGAAGTTTGTTGAGGAGGATAATTTGATGGAGTTTTTTGATAAATTTCATGCCTTTTGTTTTGGATTTTTAGTACTAATAATCGTCATTACAGTTCCTTATACGATTAACCATGGGGATTTTTTTCAAAATGAATCTGCATTGATTATTGTAAGTCTTCTAGTAACCTCGCTGAGTGTTGCTTATGCTAGAAAGTTTGAAATGATTTCTTTTGGGATGTTAAGCAAGAAAGACCTTTTGCTTTTCATTGCAATCTTTCTTCTAAGTGTACTTGAGACGCTGGTTTATATTCATTTCTTCGCTATTTCTTCTGGCGCAGGAGTTCAACACTTGACGGAAGTCAGCAGAGGAATTTCCCTGTCTTTGATTTTGACTTCCTCAGTTTTTGGCCCCATCCAGGAGGAACTCATTTTCAGAGGACTTCTTCAAGGTGCAGTTTTTGACAATTCTTGGTTAGGGCTTGTGCTAACTTCCTCTCTCTTTTCTTTTATGCATGGACCTTCTAATGTCCCTTCGTTTATTTTTTATCTACTTGGGGGCTTGTTGCTGGGCTTTGCCTATAAAAAGAGCCAAAACCTATGGGTTTCTACTCTAGTTCACATGTTTTACAATGCTTGGCCACTCCTATATTATTTATAAAAATCATGAAAAGGTAGGCAGAAGACGGTGCTTGCCTTTTTCTTTCTATAATGATATCCAAGCCAATTTAGAGGCTTTTCTTTGAGAATCGGGTATGGAGCGGTTGACGAATAGGCCAAAAACTAGTAGAATAGTAAGGAAACTTTATACGGAGGAAAGAAATGGATTTGGGTGATAATGAGCTAACACTGACTCCCATACCTGGGAAAAGTGGCAAGGCTTATATGGGTAGCTATCCTGATGGGAAGCGTATCTTTGTAAAAATGAACACCTCTCCAATCCTACCTGGTCTAGCTAGAGAACAAATTGCTCCACAATTATTATGGAGTCGCCGTTTGGCAGATGGGCGTGATATGTGTGCTCAAGAATGGTTGACAGGCAAGATATTGACCCCCTATGATATGAATCGTAAACAAATCGTCAATATTTTGACTCGTCTGCATCGCTCACGTCCGTTGATGACACAGTTGAGTCGTTTGGGCTATGCCATGGAAACACCTGTAGATTTACTACAGTCTTGGCAAGAAACGGCTCCAGATGCTTTGCGTAAAAATCATTTTATCAGTGAAGTGATGGCTGATTTACGTCAGACTATTCCAGGATTTAGAGAGGACTATGCGACCATTGTCCATGGAGATGTACGACATAGTAATTGGATTGAGACAGATAGTGGCTTGATTTATTTGGTAGATTGGGATTCGGTTCGCTTGACCGATCGCATGTTTGATGTGGCCCATATGCTCTGCCATTATATTCCAGAACATCAGTGGAAGGAATGGTTGACCTACTACGGTTACAAGTACAATCAGACGGTATTAACTAAATTGTATTGGTATGGTCAATTGTCTTACTTGAGCCAGATTTCCAAGTATTATATGAACCAAGATTTAGAAAATGTCAATCGGGAGATTCATGGCTTGCGTCACTTCCGAGACAAGTATGGAAAGAGAAGATGAGAGTTAGAAATCGTAAAGGGGCGACAGAATTACTAGAGGCAAATCCCCAGTATGTGGTCCTCAATCCCTTAGAAGCCAAGGGGAAATGGCGGGATTTGTTCGGCAACGACAATCCCATTCATGTGGAAGTTGGAAGTGGAAAGGGTGCCTTTGTTTCAGGTATGGCCAAGCAAAATCCTGATATCAATTATATAGGGATTGACATTCAAAAGTCTGTTTTGAGTTACGCTTTAGACAAGGTTCTTGAAGTTGGAGTGCCTAACATCAAGCTCTTGTGGGTGGATGGTTCTGATTTGACAGACTACTTTGAAGATGGTGAGATCGATCGTTTGTATCTGAACTTTTCAGATCCATGGCCTAAAAAGCGCCATGAAAAGCGTCGTTTGACCTACAAGACCTTCTTGGATACCTTCAAGCGCATCTTGCCTGAAAATGGGGAAATTCATTTCAAGACGGATAACCGTGGCTTGTTTGAGTACAGTCTAGTGAGTTTTTCTCAGTATGGCATGAAACTCAATGGTGTCTGGCTTGATTTACATGCCAGTGATTTTGAAGGCAATGTCATGACAGAATATGAACAAAAATTCTCAAACAAGGGTCAAGTTATCTACCGAGTTGAGGCAGAATTTTAAGAAATAGCCTTAAATCAGGCTATATAAGTGCTTTTGCTTTACATAAGTTGGCAAACGTGCTATACTAAGAGTAAGAATATGAGAAAGTGAGGCGGGGAAATATCTTCGCCTCTTGCTTATGAGGAGGTGGACGCAATCGCAACAATCGTAGAATTAGTCAGAGAAGTTGTAGAACCTGTCATCCAAGCACCTTTCGAACTCGTGGATATCGAGTATGGAAAGATTGGCAGTGACATGATTCTCAGTATTTTTGTAGATAAACCTGAAGGAATTACCTTGAACGACACGGCAGACTTGACAGAAATTATCAGTCCTGTCCTAGACACCATCAAGCCAGATCCCTTCCCAGAACAATATTTCCTAGAAATAACCAGTCCAGGCTTGGAACGTCCTTTGAAAACTAAGGATGCCGTTGCTGGAGCGGTTGGGAAATACATCCATGTCGGGCTCTACCAAGCCATCGATAAGCAAAAGGTCTTTGAAGGAACCTTGTTGGCCTTTGAAGAGGATGAGTTGACTATGGAATATATGGACAAGACGCGTAAGAAAACTGTTCAAATTCCATACAGTTTAGTATCAAAAGCACGTTTAGCAGTTAAATTATAGAAAAAGAAAGGATAGCTTTTGAGGATTCAAAAGTGAAGAAAACATGAGTAAAGAAATGCTAGAGGCCTTCCGCATTTTGGAAGAAGACAAGGGAATCAAAAAAGAAGACATCATCGACGCAGTAGTAGAGTCGCTTCGTTCCGCTTATCGCAGACGCTATGGTCAATCAGACAGCGTAGCTATTGACTTTAACGAAAAAACAGGTGATTTTACAGTTTATACTGTCCGTGAAGTTGTTGATGAAGTATTTGATAGCCGTTTGGAAATCAGCTTGAAAGATGCTCTTGCCATTAATTCAGCCTATGAACTTGGAGACAAAATCAAGTTTGAAGAAGCACCTGCTGAGTTTGGTCGTGTAGCAGCTCAATCTGCCAAACAAACCATCATGGAAAAAATGCGTAAGCAAACACGTGCCATCACTTACAACACTTACAAAGAGCATGAACAAGAAATCATGTCAGGTACGGTAGAACGATTTGATAATCGCTTCATCTATGTCAATCTTGGCAGCATCGAAGCCCAATTGTCAAAACAAGACCAAATCCCTGGAGAAGTCTTTTCTTCTCATGATCGTATCGAAGTATATGTCTACAAGGTTGAAGACAACCCTCGTGGTGTGAATGTCTTTGTTAGCCGTAGCCATCCAGAAATGATCAAACGCTTGATGGAGCAAGAAATTCCAGAAGTTTATGACGGAACGGTTGAAATCATGAGCGTGGCTCGTGAAGCTGGTGACCGTACGAAGGTTGCCGTTCGTAGCCACAATCCAAACGTGGATGCTATCGGTACAATCGTTGGACGCGGTGGTGCTAATATCAAGAAGATTACTAGTAAATTCCACCCAGCTCGCTACGATGCTAAGAATGACCGCATGGTACCAATCGAGGAAAATATCGACGTTATCGAGTGGGTAGCAGATCCAGCTGAATTTATCTACAATGCCATCGCTCCTGCTGAAGTTGACCAAGTTATCTTTGATGAAAACGACAGCAAACGTGCCTTGGTGGTTGTTCCTGATAACAAGCTTTCTCTTGCAATCGGTCGTCGTGGGCAAAACGTTCGTTTGGCAGCTCATTTGACTGGTTACCGTATCGATATCAAGTCTGCTAGTGAATTTGAAGCCATGGAAGAAGCTGCTTCAGTAGAGTTGGAAGCAGAAAACGATACTGTAGAAGAATAAAAGCTGCTAGAGGAGGGAAAGATGAAAACAAGAAAAATCCCTTTGCGCAAGTCTGTCGTGTCTAACGAAGTGATTGATAAGCGTGATTTGCTCCGTATTGTCAAGAACAAGGAAGGACAAGTCTTTATCGATCCGACAGGCAAGGCCAATGGCCGTGGCGCTTATATCAAGCTAGATAATGCAGAAGCCCTAGAGGCGAAAAAGAAGAAGGTCTTTAACCGCAGCTTTAATATGGAAGTTGAAGAAAGCTTTTATGACGAGTTGATCGCTTATGTGGATCACAAAGTGAAAAGAAGAGAGTTAGGACTTGAATAAGCAAAAGATAAGTAATCTCTTGGGACTGGCTCAGCGAGCAGGGCGCATCATATCGGGTGAAGAATTGGTGGTCAAGGCCATTCAAGATGGCAAGACCAAGATGGTCTTTCTAGCCCATGATGCTGGACCCAATCTAACCAAGAAGATTCAAGATAAAAGTCATTATTATCAAGTAGAAATTGTAACCGTGTTTTCAACACTGGAATTAAGCATAGCAGTCGGGAAATCGAGAAAGGTTTTGGCTGTAACAGATGCTGGATTTACAAAGAAAATGAGGTCTCTTATGGAATAGAAGAGGAGGACATGATTTGTCTAAGAAAAGATTGTACGAAATCGCAAAAGAACTTGGAAAAGAAAGTAAAGAAGTTGTAGCGCGTGCAAAAGAGTTGGGCTTGGATGTGAAAAGCCACTCATCAAGTGTGGAAGAAGCTGTCGCTGCAAAAATCGCTGCCAGCTTTAAGCCTGCAGCTGCTCCGAAAGCAGAAGCAAAACCTGCTGCACCAAAAGCAAGTGCAGAAAAGAAAGCCGAAAAATCTGAGCCAGCTAAACCAGCTGTAGCCAAGGAAGAGGCAAAACCAGCTGAGCCAGTCGCTCCTAAAACAGAAAAAGTAGCGGCTAAACCGCAAAGCCGTAATTTCAAGGCTGAGCGTGAAGCTCGTGCCAAAGAGCAGGCAGAACGACGCAAGCAAAATAAGGGCAATAACCGTGACCAACAACAAAACGGCAACCGTCAGAAAAACGACGGCCGTACTGGTGGAAAACAAGGTCAAGGCAACCGCGACAATCGTCGCTTTAATGACCAAGCTAAGAAACAGCAAGGTCAGCAAAATCGTGGAAATGAACGCCGTCAACAAGAGGACAAACGTCCACATCAAGCGGCTCCACGTATTGACTTTAAAGCCCGTGCAGCAGCCCTAAAAGCAGAGCAAAATGCAGAATATGCCCGTTCAAGTGAGGAACGCTTCAAGCAGTATCAGGCTGCTAAAGAAGCCTTAGCTCAAGCAAACAAACGCAAGGAGCCTGAGGAAATCTTTGAAGAAGTTGCTAAACTAGCTGAACAAGCCCAACAAGAGCAGCAAGTTCAAGCAGTGGTTGAAGTTATCCCTGACAAAAAAGAAGCTGCAGTGGATACACGTCGTAAAAAACAAGCTCGACCAGACAAAAATCGTGACGATTATGATCATGAAGAAGATGGTCCTAGAAAACAACAAAAGAATCGAAGTAGTCAAAATCAAGTGAGAAATCAAAAGAATAGTAACTGGAATAGCAATAAAAAGAACAAAAAAGGCAATAACAAGAACAATCGTAATCAGACTCCAAAACCTGTTACAGAGCGTAAATTCCATGAATTGCCAACAGAATTTGAATATACAGATGGTATGACCGTTGCGGAAATCGCAAAACGTATCAAACGTGAACCAGCTGAAATCGTTAAGAAACTCTTTATGATGGGTGTCATGGCCACACAAAACCAATCTTTGGATGGGGAAACGATTGAACTCCTCATGGTAGATTATGGTATCGAAGCCAAACAAAAAGTTGAAGTGGATAATGCCGACATCGAACGTTTCTTTGTCGAAGATGGTTATCTCAATGAAGATAAATTGGTTGAGCGTCCACCAGTTGTAACTATCATGGGACACGTTGACCACGGAAAAACAACCCTCTTGGATACCCTTCGTAACTCTCGTGTTGCGACAGGTGAAGCAGGTGGGATTACTCAGCATATCGGTGCCTACCAAATCGTGGAAAATGGCAAGAAGATTACCTTCCTTGACACACCAGGACACGCGGCCTTTACATCTATGCGTGCACGTGGTGCTTCTGTTACCGATATTACGATCTTGGTCGTAGCGGCAGATGATGGTGTTATGCCTCAGACAATTGAAGCCATCAACCACTCAAAAGCGGCTAACGTTCCAATCATCGTAGCCATCAACAAGATTGATAAACCAGGTGCCAACCCAGAACGTGTTATCGGTGAATTGGCAGAGCATGGTGTCATGTCAACAGCTTGGGGTGGAGATTCTGAATTTGTTGAAATTTCAGCTAAGTTCAATCAAAATATCGAAGAATTGTTGGAAACAGTCCTTCTTGTGGCTGAAATCCAAGAACTCAAGGCAGACCCAACAGTGCGTGCGATCGGTACAGTTATCGAAGCGCGCTTGGATAAAGGAAAAGGTGCGGTCGCAACCCTTCTTGTTCAACAAGGTACCTTGAATGTCCAAGACCCAATCGTTGTCGGAAATACCTTCGGTCGTGTCCGTGCTATGACCAACGACCTTGGTCGTCGTGTTAAGGTTGCTGGACCATCAACACCAGTTTCAATCACAGGTTTGAACGAAGCGCCAATGGCGGGTGACCACTTTGCTGTTTACGAGGATGAAAAATCTGCGCGTGCAGCTGGTGAAGAACGTGCCAAACGTGCCCTTATGAAACAACGTCAAGCTACCCAACGTGTCAGCCTTGAAAACCTCTTTGATACCCTTAAAGCTGGTGAACTCAAATCAGTTAACGTTATTATCAAAGCCGATGTACAAGGTTCTGTTGAAGCCCTTTCTGCCTCACTTCAAAAGATTGATGTGGAAGGTGTCAAAGTGACCATCGTCCACTCAGCGGTCGGTGCGATCAACGAATCAGACGTGACCCTTGCTGAAGCTTCAAATGCCTTTATCGTTGGTTTCAACGTACGCCCTACACCACAAGCTCGTCAACAAGCTGAAGCTGACGATGTGGAAATCCGTCTCCACAGCATTATCTACAAGGTTATCGAAGAGATGGAAGAAGCCATGAAAGGGATGCTTGATCCAGAATTTGAAGAAAAAGTTATCGGTGAAGCAGTTATTCGTGAAACCTTCAAGGTGTCTAAAGTGGGAACTATCGGTGGATTCATGGTTATCAACGGTAAGGTTACCCGTGACTCTAAAGTCCGTGTTATCCGTGATGGTGTCGTTATCTATGATGGCGAACTCGCAAGCTTGAAACACTACAAAGACGACGTGAAAGAAGTTACAAACGGCCGTGAAGGTGGATTGATGATCGATGGCTACAATGATATCAAGATGGATGATGTGATTGAGGCGTATGTCATGGAAGAAATCAAGAGATAATAGAGAAACGATAGCTCATTTGACTCGTCGTCAACATCGCCTTGATGAACTTCAGTTCTATCTAAGGCTTGTTTCCTAGATTCAAATGGCTCTAGTTCCTCTATCTAATAGAAATAGCTAGGTCTGCTGGCCTAGCTTTTGGTTCAAAGTAGAGAAAGGAATATCATGGCAAATCATTTCCGTACGGATCGTGTGGGCATGGAAATCAAGCGTGAAGTCAATGAGATTTTGCAAAAGAAGGTCCGTGATCCCCGTGTCCAAGGTGTGACCATCACAGATGTTCAGATGCTAGGTGACTTGTCTGTTGCCAAGGTTTACTACACCATTTTGAGTAACCTTGCTTCGGATAATCAAAAAGCCCAAATCGGGCTTGAAAAAGCAACTGGTACCATCAAACGTGAACTTGGTCGCAATTTGAAATTGTACAAAATCCCAGATTTAACCTTCGTCAAAGACGAATCCATCGAATATGGAAACAAGATTGACGAAATGCTACGCAATCTGGATAAAAACTAATACTCTTCGAAAATCAAATTCAAACCATGTCAGCGTCGCCTTGCCGTACTCAAGTACTGCCTGCGGCTAGCTTCCTAGTTTGTTCTTTGATTTTCATTGAGTATAAGAAAGAGGGGGTGACCCTCTTTTTTGGTGTGTGGCAGTCATCCTTATGGTATAATAAAATAAATAATATCATTTATAAACGATAATGGAGGTCGTCATGGACAATATCATCGATGTGTCAATTCCTGTTGCAGAAGTGGTGGACAAGCATCCAGAAGTTTTGGAAATCTTAGTGGAGCTGGGTTTTAAACCTCTAGCCAATCCCTTGATGCGCAATACCGTCGGGCGCAAAGTATCGCTTAAGCAGGGTTCTAAGCTTGAAGGAACTCCTATGGATAAGATTGTTCGTACGCTGGAAGCAAATGGCTACGAAGTGATTGGATTAGACTAATGGCAGATGAACGGATTCATGTCCTACGGGACATTTTGTTAGAATTGCATAATGGCGCCTCTCCTGAGTCGGTTCAGGAGCGCTTTGATGCGACCTTTACAGGTGTTTCAGCTATCGAGATTTCCCTTATGGAGCACGAGCTGATGAACTCAGACTCAGGTGTCACCTTTGAAGATGTTATGGAGCTCTGTGATGTCCATGCCAACCTTTTTAAAAATGCTGTTAAGGATGTCGAAGTTGCAGATACCGAACACCCAGGTCACCCAGTTCGGATTTTCAAAGAAGAAAATCTAGCCCTCCGTGCGGCCTTGATTCGCATTCGTAGATTGTTAGATACCTATGAGTCTATGGAAGATGAAGAAATGATTGCGGAGATGCGTAAGGGTTTGGTGCGTCAGATGGGACTTGTAGGTCAATTTGATATTCATTACCAACGTAAAGAAGAACTTTTCTTTCCTATCATGGAGCGTTATGGGCACGATTCGCCTCCCAAAGTTATGTGGGGAGTGGATGACCAGATTAGGGAACTCTTTCAAACAGCTTTAGCGACAGCCAAGTCACTACCAGAAGTGTCGATTAGCACTGTAAAAGAAGATTTTGAAGCCTTTGCGACAGAGTTTGAAAGTATGATTTTCAAGGAAGAGTCTATTCTTCTCATGATTCTCCTTGAGTCCTTTACTCAGGATGACTGGCTTCAGATTGCGGAGGAGAGCGATGCCTATGGTTATGCCATCATCCGTCCGTCAGAAAAATGGGTGCCAGAACGTCAGAGTTTTGTTGAGGAAAAGAGTGCAGAGGAGCCAGTACAACTAGACACGGCAGAGGGTCAAGTTCAGCAAGTTATCGATACACCAGAAGGCCAGTTCACCATTACCTTTACCCCTAAGGAAAAGGAAGCAGTGCTGGATCGCCATAGTCAGCAGACTTTTGGCAATGGCTATCTCTCAGTCGAGCAGGCCAACCTCATCCTCAATCACCTCCCTATGGAGATTACCTTTGTCAATAAAGACGATATTTTCCAGTATTACAATGACAATACGCCGGCTGATGAGATGATTTTCAAACGGACCCCGTCCCAAGTTGGGCGCAATGTCGAACTCTGCCATCCACCTAAGTACTTGGACAAGGTAAAGACCATCATGAAGGGACTTCGTGAGGGTACTAAAGACAAGTATGAAATGTGGTTTAAGTCCGAGTCGCGAGGCAAGTTTGTCCACATCACCTATGCCGCAGTACACGATGAAGATGGAGAATTCCAAGGAGTGCTGGAGTATGTTCAGGATATCCAGCCCTACCGAGAGATTGACACGGACTATTTCCGTGGATTAGAATAAGGAGAAAAAATGAGTTACGAACAAGAATTTATGAAGGAATTTGAAGCCTGGGTCAATACCCAGATTATGATTAACGACATGGCGCACAAGGAAAGCCAAAAAGTCTACGAAGAAGACCAAGACGAGCGTGCCAAAGATGCCATGATTCGCTACGAAAGCCGCTTGGATGCTTATCAGTTCTTGCTTGGAAAATTTGAAAACTTCAAGGCAGGTAAGGGATTCCATGATTTACCAGAAGGCTTGTTTGGTGAGCGGAATTATTAAACGAGATAGATTCTTGATTTTTTACTAAAATCTTGATAGAATATTTATATTAAATCCTTGTCAGAACAGGGATTTTTTATTGAAAGGATTTTATCATGTCAAAGAAACTCAATCGTAAAAAACAATTACGAAATAGCCTCCGTCGTGCAGGTGCTTTTTCAAGTACTGTGACTAAGGTTGTAGAAGAGACAAAAAAAGTCGTAAAACGTGCAGAACAGTCAGCAAGCCAAGCTAGTAAGGCTGTTTCTAAAAAAGTTGAACAAGCAGTAGAAGCTACCAAAGAGCAAGCTCAAAAAGTAGCCAATTCTGTAGAAGATTTTGCAGCAAACTTGGGTGGACTTCCACTTGACCGTGCTAAAACTTTCTACGATGAAGGAATCAAGTCTGCTTCAGATTTCAAAAACTGGACTGAAAAAGAACTTCTTGCCTTGAAAGGAATCGGCCCAGCTACCATCAAGAAATTGAAGGAAAATGGCATCAAGTTCAAGTAATCTTTCTTGTGCCTTGCATTTCCGAAAAAATCTTGCTACAATAGAGCCATTAGAGGTGTTTTGAATCCCACGTTTTACAGAAAGTGGCGGTGCTGAGAAGTCCACAAATGTGTCAAAACTAGTTGCTAATGGATGAAAAATTGAAATAAAAGTGTCTTTTTGTTTTAAAGACGAGAGTTGCGGGCAACTGCCCGAAATTGGGTGGTACCGCGGATAAATACATTCGTCCCTGTCATGTAGATGGCAGGGCTTTTCTTTTGTGTCTTAGGCAAAGGAGGTTGTTATGAAACAATCATTTAAAACAAGTAAACTCTACTATGGCTTTCCTATCTTTATTTTGGGGTATCAGGATCAAAATTTTGGACACAATATTACGACCTGTAGCTCCTCCTATAGTTTGGGAAATTGGCTAGTCATCGGTGTTGGTGCTGAGGAAAATGCGGCTGAGCAAATCAAGCATTACCAGAAGTTTACTGTGAATATTCCTGATGAAAATCTCATGCTCGAGATGGAGCAGGCTGGTTTTATCAGTCATCGAGAGAAATTGAAACATCTGGGGCTAGACTACGAGATTTCTGAACAGACTCAGGCACCGATTTTAAAGGACTGTCCAGTCGTTTTGGATTGTCAGGTAGATAGGATTGTTGAGGAAGAGGGAATTTGTCATATTTTCGCTAAGATTGTTGAGCGACTTGTTGACCCAGAACTTTTGGATGAAAAGGGACATTTTAGAAATGAACTGTTTGCCCCAACATATTTCATTGGAGATGGATATCAGCGCGTCTATCGTTATCTGGACAAGCGTGTAGATATTAAGGGGAGCTTCATCAAAAAAGCGAGGAAGAAGGATGACAAGAGCTGAGTTACCAGAACGGTTGGAAACAGAGCGACTTATCCTACGAGTCCGCACAGTGGCTGACGCCGAGGATATCCATGCCTACGCTAGTCTCCCAGAGGTCTCCTATCCAGCAGGCTTTCCTCCAGTCAAGACCTTGGAAGATGAGATTTATTATCTGGATCATATCCTTCCTAAACGTAATCAAAAGGAGAATCTCCCAGCTGGCTATGGAATTGTCGTTAAAGGGACTGATAAAATCATTGGCTCTGTTGACTTCAACCACCGCCATGCGGATGATGTGCTAGAGCTTGGCTATACCTTGCACCCAGACTACTGGGGCCGTGGCTATGTTCCAGAAGCAGCGCGGGCCTTGATCGACTTAGGCTTTAAAGATTTGGGTCTTCACAAGATTGAACTAACTTGTTTTGGCTCCAATGTCCAAAGTCAACGAGTCGCGGAAAAACTTGGATTTACCCTCGAAGCTCGAATCCGAGACAGCAAAGATGCCCAAGGCAACCGCTATGACAGTCTGATATATGGCTTGCTGAGGAGTGAGTGGGAGGTGATTTGATGCATCTTTTCATCATTGGTGCTCCAGCATCAGGAAAAATGACGATTGGTCAAGAACTGTCTCGACTGACAGATGCTACCCTCTTTTATAACCATCAAGCCATCGATTTTGCACTAGAAATCTATCAGGATTACACAGAGGAAATGTGGGAATTTGTTCGTGGAATCACCTTTTCTTTCCTTGGAGCAAGTGCAAGAAATCAGCGATCAGTAATTTTAACTGACGTAATTGATTTTTCAAATCAGTACCAGCTGATGTATTTGAAGCAAATTCAGGATTTGTTGAATGACTATCATCAAGAGATTCTTTTTGTTGAATTGGAAACAAGCCTTGAAGAGCGTTTACGTCGAAATCGAACAGAGAATCGGTTGAAGCACAAGCCCTTGAAACGACATATTGAGGTGTCTGAAAGAGAAATTTTAGAGACCATTGAAACCCTTCAATTAAATTCTAAAATCCAACCGAATGAGCTACACCACTACTTTAAAATAAATAATACGAATTTGTCTGCAGAAGAAGCTGCTAAACAAATTCAAAATAAAATGAACAAAATAGAGAAAGGACAAACACATGTCTAAACAACTTCATGAAGACGTTCTCAAGACTCAAGAAGTTCAAAAGTCTCAATCTTTTTCGTTTGTGATTCCCACCACCAAATGTAACTGGAAAACTCTACCTTAATCGCTCTTGGAGTACAACATTCAAAGTAAACGAATCACAAAGAAACTGGGATTTCCCATTCAAGCCTGTATCCGAGGCTATAAGAATATCCAATACAGCAGAGGTAGAGTTTGAACTATTGAAGAATGAGTTAGAGGAGAGAATAGATGGCTAAAAAACCAACTTTTGTAGAACGTCGGACCATTCAAAATTTCGATGAATTACATACAGCAGTGATGCAATATGCTGATAAACACGGAGAGTATCCAGATGTTCAGCTAATCAATTACCAACTGAAAAATAGGATTTTTGATTAGAATCAGGACCATGCTTTATTTAGAGAAGCTATGCATACTCCAAATACACAGAAGCGAAATGAACTGTTAAAACAAGTTTTAAAGATCAATCCAGATTATTTTGCTACTGATTTTCACCCATTCTTATCAGAGGTTGAAGATTTTGATTTACCAACCTTTAGATTAGATTTAGGAGGCAAAGATTGAAATTAATGTATTATTTTAATACTGACAATAGATTGAGGAATCTTTTTGCTCAAACTTGGAAAATACTTATGTATGCGCTAACGTATTTTCCAATAATATCTCTAATTATATTCTGTCTTACCGATTTTAAATTAGTTATAATTTTACAATTTGCCTTGATACTAATATATGTGTTTAACTATAAAAATCGATTTAATAAGTTTAGAGTTTTTCTTACTAAAAGTACTAAATCTTTAGCTTTTATGAACGCATGGGATGGAATATTTTGCGGAATCTTGACTTACATTCTTTATAACCTAAATCTAGTTGAATCAACTTTAATCAACGTATCTCAATATTTTTTTACTAATTATGGCATAAGTAAAAATCACATAAATAACTGGCTTATCATTGTAATACTTTTAATATTACCATTGGTATTATCTGTTATAAAAACTATAATATCAATCAAGATATTTAAAAAAGTTAATAAAATAGATATCTCCAAGGGAAAGACACTATGGAATGTATATGCCACGATGCTTATTAATTCGTTTTTATGGTATTATATCTATATTTATTACTTTATTTCTAAAGCTATTGATTTTCATTCCGATTTAATAACTGACATTTTTATATTTAATTCATTTATTGCGCTTTATTTAATATTCTGGTGGATAATTCATAATCTAATTAGACATGGTGCAAAAGATACCAAAGAAGTAATAGCATCATGGCTAACTGGAACAATCTGTATATTGTTGTTAGCAATATTTAATCAGGTTGAAAATGAATTAATAAATGCTTTAACCTGGTTTTTGCCAATATTAATTCCTAGTCTAATTGGAGAAATAAATTCTCAATTTGATACAAAAAAATATAAGAAAAAACCAATAAGAACTGAGAAAATGGATAGACACCTCTATCGAACTCAACTATATAGTTTTCTTACTCTATTAATGTTGAGTATTATTCCAAAGTTAACCGAAATTATTTGGGGTTTAAAGATTAAGATGAAATTGGTCGAATTTATAACTCCCGCAGCTGATTGGATGTCTGAATTATTTGCCTCAACTATAATTATTTTCGTTTGTTTCATATTATCATTAGTTATTGGGAAGGCTATAATTTGGTTATTACAGTATTTCTATTTAAACACCCATAATGGATATTACGTGTATCGTGACAACATGCACAGTGTATTAATAAATCGTAGATATAAAAGAAATATTCATAAAAGGAGAAAAAATAATGTCTAATCAACTTTAACCTAAACACACTCCATCCTATGTTTAGGCTGGTCGTTATCAAAAATAGCTTGATGAAGATATTTTCAAGCCTTCAGGAGATCAAAAGGCTAAGTCTTATTCAATAGTGATTCCCACCACCAAATGTAACTGGAAAAAACTCTACCTTGGTCACGCTTGGGGGATAACCTTCAAAGTAAACGAATCACAAAGAAACTGGGATTTCCTATTCAAGCTTGTATTCGAGTCCGTAAGAATATCCAATACAGTTGAGATAGGACTTATTAAAGAATGAGTTAGAGGAGAAAATAGATGGCTAAAAAGAAAAATAGAAAAAAAGAATTAAAACGCCAGCAAAAGTTGGATATTAAAGTTATTTCTGAAGAGGAGGCTACTTGGACAGAAATCATGGCCCAAAATCCAACTTTTGTAGAACGTCGGACCATTCAAAATTTCGATGAACTACATACAGCAGTGATGCAATATGCTGATGAATACGGAGAGTATCCAGATGTTCAGCTAATCAATTACCAACTAAAAAATGGAAGTTTTGACTGGCATGAGGATCATGCTTTATTTAGAGAAGCTATGCATACTCCGAATACACAGAAGCGAAATAAACTGTTAAAGCAAGTTTTAAAAATTAATCCAGATTATTTTGCTGCTGATTTTCATTTATTCTTATCAGAAGTTGAAGATTTTGATTTGTCAACTTTTAAAAAAGTATTGGATTTTGAAATTCTAGTTTTAGAAAAATGGAAAATGAATGGATACAATAGTTGGAATTATTTTGAAGCACGCCCTATCCTGTCTGCTCTGATGTTTCTGATTGAGTATTATATGATGGAGAACTTCAATTCTAAGGCTATAGAATTGATTGACCTATATTTGAGTAAGCGACCAGAACGGTTTCCTCCTAATTTTGTCTTCTGTATGCTTTCCTTGTATCATATTACTGGTCAGGAACTAAAGGTTGAACGTTTCTATCGTGAAGAATTAAATAAAGGGAAACGGGACGATACCATTCTTATTCATGCCATCATCTCTGCTTTTTCTCAAGGAAAAATTGAGGAAGCCAGTCAGCTATTTGCAAAATTAGTGGAAATCAATGATGAAGCTGTTGAATTCTTTATAGAGGAAGATTGGCAATTCAAAGTTATAGATATCGAAGACCAAGAATGCTATTGTCCAAATTCAGTTGAATCGCTACAAGCTAGTTTGTATCCTCTATTTGATTATTTATTAGAAAATATTATTTTAACGAAATTTTTAACAAACGAAGCCAAAAAGTTCCGCCGTAAACCAGTATTTTCGAATCATTCTAGTATAATAAGAAATTTATCCGAGGTCACTGACTGGCATTCCTTTATGAACGAGGAAACAATGAAGGGAATTCGGATGGATCTTGTTCACATCTTTGTTGAAAATGGGATTCGTAGGTCTTCAGATTTCAAAAAATGGACTGAAAAAGAAGTTCTCGCTTTGAAGGGAATTGGTCCCGTAACCGTTAAAAAGCTGAAAGAAAACGGCATAAAGTTTAAGAACGAGAAGTAATTGTTTATGGAAGGGGGGAGGTGAATTGTCTTGAATGAAATTTCTAATTTCATCCTGTATACTACACCAAATGGCGACGTTCAGCTAGATATCCTTTTACAAGATGAAAATCTTTGGTTGACTCAAAAAGGTCTTGCAGAGCTCTTTGGAGTTGAACGAAGTGTCATTACAAAGCACTTAAAAAACATTTATGATAGTGGTGAGTTGGATAAGGTGTCAACTTGTGCAAAATTTGCACAGGTTCAACAAGAGGGGAATAGAACTGTCAGGCGTGAACTTGAATATTACAATCTGGATGCTATCATTTCAGTTGGTTATCGTGTAAATTCCAGCAAGGCTACTCAATTTAGAATTTGGGCAACCAAGACCTTGAAAGAGTTTATCATCAAAGGTTTTGTTTTAGATGATGAACGCTTGAAACAAGGACAGACAGTTTTTGGACAAGATTATTTCCGTGAACTTTTAGAACGGATTCGTTCTATTCGCTCTAGCGAACGCCGAATCTATCAACAAATTACGGATATCTTTGCCGAATGTGCCATAGATTATGATCGAAACTCAGATATTACTAAAAATTTCTATGCTATGGTGCAAAATAAATTTCATTATGCAATTACTGGAAATACTGCTGCAGAAATTATCTATCAGCAAGCCGATGCTAGTAAAGAAAAAATGGGATTAACTACTTGGAAACATGCACCTGATGGACGAGTGCTCAAATCAGATGTAACGGTAGCCAAAAATTATTTGCAAGAAAAAGAAATTCGACAACTAGAGCGAACGGTTACAGCCTATTTTGATTATATCGAGGGTTTGGTTGAGCGCCGTAATACTTTTACAATGCGAGGATTGGCAGATAGTATTGATCGCTTTCTATCTTTTAATGAATATGAAATCTTAGAAGGAAAAGGAAGTATTTCCAAGAAACAAGCAGACTTAAAAGCCATCCAGGAGTATGAAAAATTTAACCGAACTCAAAAAATTATATCAGACTTTGATAAACATATTATGAAGATAATGAGAGAAAATTAATGTAAAATTTTCACCGTTTCTTTGCTAATAGAAGATAATGAGAAAAACAAGATGAGTTGAATCAAAGCCTATCTTCTACCTACTAATTTTATTTAAAGGTATTAACTAGAAAGGACAAACACATGTCTAAAGAACTTTCACCTAAATACAATCCAGCCGAGGTTGAGGCTGGACGTTACCAAAAATGGCTTGATGCGGATGTTTTCAAGCCTTCAGGCGATAAAAAGGCTAAGCCTTATTCAATCGTAATTCCACCACCAAATGTAACTGGTAAGCTTCACCTTGGTCACGCTTGGGATACAACGTTGCAGGATATCATCATCCGTCAAAAACGCATGCAAGGTTTTGATACGCTTTGGCTTCCAGGGATGGACCATGCGGGGATTGCGACTCAAGCTAAGGTTGAGGAGCGCTTGCGTGGTGAGGGCATCAGCCGTTATGACTTGGGGCGTGAAAAATTCCTAGAGAAAGTCTGGGAATGGAAGGACGAGTATGCCACTACTATCAAGGAACAATGGGGCAAGATGGGGCTCTCTGTAGACTATTCTCGTGAGCGTTTCACTCTTGACGAAGGTTTGTCAAAAGCCGTTCGCAAGGTCTTTGTGGACCTTTACAAGAAAGGCTGGATCTACCGTGGTGAGTTTATCATCAACTGGGACCCAGCAGCTCGCACAGCTCTTTCTGATATCGAGGTCATCCACAAGGATGTCGAAGGTGCCTTCTACCACATGAACTACATGTTAGAAGACGGCTCATGCGCCCTTGAAGTTGCGACAACTCGTCCTGAGACCATGTTTGGGGACGTTGCGGTTGCGGTCAATCCAGAAGACCCACGCTACAAGGACTTGATTGGTAAAAACGTCATCCTTCCAATCGCTAATAAATTGATTCCAATCGTTGGAGACGAACACGCGGATCCTGAGTTTGGTACTGGTGTCGTGAAAATCACGCCTGCCCACGATCCAAACGACTTCTTGGTTGGTCAACGCCATAACTTGCCACAAGTCAACGTCATGAACGACGACGGAACTATGAATGATTTGGCCTTCGAATTTGCAGGTATGGATCGTTTTGAAGCTCGTAAGGCAGTTGTTGCCAAGTTGGAAGAAATCGGTGCCCTCGTCAAAATCGAAAAACGTATCCACAGTGTTGGTCACTCAGAGCGTACAGGTGTTGTAGTTGAGCCACGCTTGTCTACTCAATGGTTCGTCAAGATGGACCAATTGGCCAAAAATGCTATTGCCAACCAAGACACAGAGGACAAGGTTGAATTCTACCCACCTCGTTTCAATGATACTTTCCTTCAATGGATGGAAAATGTTCACGATTGGGTTATCTCTCGTCAGCTCTGGTGGGGTCACCAAATCCCTGCTTGGTACAATGCTGAGGGTGAAATGTACGTCGGTGAAGAAGCTCCAGAAGGTGACGGATGGACCCAGGACGAAGACGTATTGGATACATGGTTCAGTTCTGCCCTTTGGCCATTCTCAACCATGGGCTGGCCTGATGTCGACTCAGAAGACTTCAAACGTTACTTCCCAACTTCAACCTTAGTAACAGGTTACGACATCATCTTCTTCTGGGTGTCTCGTATGATCTTCCAATCTTTGGAATTCACAGGTCGTCAGCCATTCCAAAACGTCCTTATCCACGGTCTTATCCGTGACGAGCAAGGACGCAAGATGTCTAAGTCACTCGGTAACGGGATTGACCCGATGGATGTCATCGAGAAATACGGTGCCGATGCTCTTCGTTGGTTCCTTTCAAACGGTTCTGCACCAGGGCAAGACGTGCGCTTCTCTTACGAGAAAATGGATGCTTCATGGAACTTCATTAACAAGATCTGGAACATCTCTCGCTACATCCTCATGAACAATGAAGGTTTGACCCTTGAGCAAGCAACTGCCAATGTGGAAAAAGTGGTTAACAAGGAAGCTGGAAATGTCACAGATCGCTGGATTCTCCACAACCTCAATGAAACTATCGGAAAAGCGACGGCTAACTTTGATAAGTTTGAGTTTGGTGTGGCTGGGCACATCCTCTACAACTTCATCTGGGATGAGTTTGCGGACTGGTACGTTGAGTTGACCAAGGAAGTCCTTTATAGCGATAACGAAGAAGAGAAGGTCATCACACGTTCTGTTCTCCTTTATACTTTGGACAAGATCCTTCGTCTTCTCCACCCAATCATGCCATTCGTGACAGAGGAAATCTTTGGACAAATCTCAGAAGGCTCTATCGTTACAGCAGAATACCCAACTGTCAACCCAGCCTTTGAAGACCTTGTTGCCCACACTGGTGTCGAAAGTCTCAAAGACTTGATCCGTGCCGTTCGTAATGCGCGTGCGGAAGTAAACGTAGCACCAAGCAAGCCAATCACCATCCTTGTTAAGACAAGCGATAGCGACTTGGAAGCCTTCTTTAACAGCAATGTCAACTACATCAAACGCTTCACAAATCCAGAACACTTGGAAATCGCATCAACTATTCCTGCACCTGAACTGGCTATGTCAAGCGTCATCACAGGAGCAGAAATCTATCTGCCACTGGCTGACCTCCTCAATGTCGAAGAAGAACTGGCTCGTCTCGACAAGGAACTTGCTAAATGGCAAAAAGAACTGGATATGGTCGGTAAGAAGCTCTCTAACGAACGCTTCGTAGCCAACGCCAAACCAGAAGTCGTCCAAAAAGAACGCGACAAACAAGCTGATTACCAAGCTAAATACGACGCGACCGTCGCACGTATTGATGAGATGAAGAAGTTGGTTAAATAAGGCTGATAATATGTGTTTTTTGGTATTTTTTAGAAAGAGAAGAAAAATTTAAATGAATTTTAAAAATATAGTAGAAATATTGACCGGTTTTATTACATACGGGATACCTGTTTTATCTTTTTTATGGCAAATAAAAAGTGATTCTTCTGCTAAAAAACAAATAGAGTCTATTGTGACTAATTATAATAACCAAAACCATTCAAATTTTGACTTTAAGGATATAAATATTCAAAATGGTTACATTCAAGTTAATAATCCACAGAACATAAATATAGAACTAAAGAATGAACTCAATAAACTTGAGAAGGATAGATTAGAAGACAAAAAATTTTTATCGAACAATTTATACCTAGTATCTTTTTTGATTATTTTCTTAGTTTTTATTTTCAATTTAATTATTAAGGATTGGAGTGTTCTCAAAAAAATATCTTCGATTTGGGAAACAAATATAATCAAAGATAATCTAGTTTTATCGTTTGATTCAACTTTGAAGCAAGTGTTATTAATGGTCTTAATCTATATTATTTTAGTCGTTATTAAGTACTTGCTAGATAAGCAAAGTCTCATCAAAACGTTAGGTTTTATATTAGCTTTCGTTTTATACTTATTTACTTATTTAGAGATTAAGGACGGCTTTATACTGCTTTTAAAATATCCTGTTATTTCATCTGATTTCTCAATGTTTATTTCATTGCTTGTAGCATTAATTGTTCTGTCCTTCTTATTCTTTAGTCTGAAAACTCTAATTGAAAGATTGTGCAGTTTGATTTTAGTATACAAGTCCAAAATAAAAACAACACTTATTAACACTATTTCTTCTATAAGTGTAGTTATTGCTCCAATATTTATTCTTGTTATAAAATTTATATTTAAATAATAGCTACCAATTATTTTGGTGTAATATATATTGATGTATACAATAGTGATAAACAAAAGATTGAGAAATGTAATATCAACCTTAATTGATAAAAAGAATAGTTTTTCTATTATACTACCTTTCGTATTTTTATAGAAAAATCAATGTTTTAGAAAGCAACTCACTACACAACAAACCCTCTAAGTTCGAACCGCTCTTAGAAGTACAAGTTTGCAGCATTCTCCTCAGGTGTTGGGGAAATCGAGTTGGGATTTGAACAGACCAACGAGTTCAGAGTGGTGTATGCCAATGAATTTGATAAGTATGCGCGTCAGACTTATTAGTTCATTTATCCAGATATATCTCGATAATCATATTATTCAATCAAAGAACATTCCAGATGAGGGCACTTTATAGTTTATCCAGTTTCCAACCAATTTCGTGATTTAATGGTAATGAAGAAAATTGAAAGGACCTTTCTATGCAAGCAACTTACAACATTGACGATCCAAACTTGTCTTATGAAGATAAACGTGACTTATGGCAGATCGGTTTTGGCCTACAGAAGGTTGATAATCTAGTACCATCAGCTTATATGGAATCTTTGGCTGAGAAACAATCTCGAGGTGAACTGACTTACGAGCAGGTTTATGAAGATGCAACGGCTTATCATCATACCATTGATGCAAGTACGGAGGAGGCAGACTTAGTTTCTCTACGTATTGTAGAACTACTGTCTCGAAGAGGCTTTAGCTTCAGCCCTGCGACCCTACTTGCTATTCATAAGGAGTTGTTTCAAGATATATTTGAAGCTTCTATTCCGGTGGGGCAATTTCGTCAAACCAATATCACAAAGAATGAACCTGTTTTGAATAGTGAAAGTGTTGTGTACTCTGATTTCTCTATGATTCAAATGACCTTGGATTATGATTTTAATCAGGAAAGACAAGTTGAATATGCGACACTAACCCAGGCGGATATGGTTAAACAAATCCAGCGTTTTATTTCAGGAATCTGGCAGATTCATCCATTTCGTGAAGGGAACACTCGGACAGTAACGGTCTTTTTGATTCAGTATCTTCGTGAGTTTGGTTTTGATATTGATAATACACCATTTCAGCAACATTCCAAGTATTTTCGTGATGCCTTAGTATTAGATAATGCAAAGATTTTACAGCGACGTCCTGAGTTTTTAACAGCTTTTTTTGAAAATCTCTTGCTCGGTGGTCAAAATGATTTGTCTTCAGAAAAAATGTATCTAGATTTAGACCTCGATTTTTCATAATCCTAATACTGAGTAAACATTGAATTTTATGCAAAAATGAAGTAAATATTCTAATAAGAAAACGTATATCATCAAAGTGTTAGTGTCGCTTGATAATATGCGTTTTTTTAATTTTATAGATTGCTCGTTTAAACTCTATTTATCTCGTACTTTCAGTGCTATTCGGATTTTATTTTCGTGTACAATTTCAGACATTCTTGTTATAATCAGCCTATAGGAATCAAGGAGGTGATTGTTATGGCTGTTTTTGTGTCTTTGGATGGAATTGTGGTAGAAGTACTTGATGTCTTTTCTTCTTTTAATGGGGATAGTGAGTTTTTCTTGTGTAAACGTCTTAAAGACAAGAGTCAGTTTGTTATGGAACGCTCTCGGTTCGAGGAGATGTTCCAACTTCAAAGTAGTCACTTGACGACGCAAGAAAAATTACAATTGTTTACCTCCGTGTTTGCTGGCCGTTTTGATGTTTATGCTAAGAGTTTTATCAATGATCAAGGGAAAATTCAGTATTTTCCTTCCTATGATTATGGTTGGAAGCAGTTGCCGCCTGAAAAACGGAGTTTCCAGACATTGACGAACTCTGTTTTAAAATCTCATTTTCGTGGGGAGATAGCCATCGGTATCTTTCCTATGCACTTAGATGATAGCTGTTATTTTTTGGTACTGGATTTGGATGAAAGAGATTGGAAAGAAGCCGGTTTAGTCATTCGAAGAATAGCCAGGGAACGCCAGATGGAAGCCCATCTAGAGATTTCTCGTTCGGGTCACGGACTCCATATTTGGTTCTTCTTTGAGGAAGCGATTCCGAGTCGAGAGGCTCGCTTGTTTGGAAAGAAACTGTTAGAACTGGCAATGCAGGAAAGTATGCAACTGTCCTTTGATTCTTTTGATCGCATGTTTCCAAATCAGGATGTTCTTCCTAAAGGTGGATTTGGTAATTTGATTGCCCTTCCTTTTCAAGGAGAAGCTTATCATCAAGGGCGAACGGTCTTTGTGGATGAACATTTTCAGCCTTATGAAGACCAATGGAGGTATCTACAAGAAATTCAGAGGGTTTCAACTGCTAAAGTGGCACTGTTAATCCAAGAGGAGTTAGGCAAGCAAGAATTGGATAAGGAGTTGAAGGTCGTCTTATCCAATATGATCCAACTTGAAAAATCGTCTGTGACACCCAAGACACTGTTTTTCTTGAAAAATATGGCTTCATTTTCTAATCCCGAATTTTATTTAAAGCAGGCTATGCGACAGCCAACCTATCAAATCCCTGAGCGAATGTATTTATTTGGAGAATCCGATCATTATTTATGGCTGCCAAGAGGCTTGCTGTATCCATTGCAAGATAAATTTAAGCAGGTATCTGTGGAAGATAGGAGAAAGGTACAAAGGTCTATTAGAGTGGAATTTAAGGGAGAGCTCACTTTTGAGCAAGAGTTAGCCCTGTCAGATATGATTTCCAAAGAAAATGGTTTACTCTATGCAGAGACTGGTTTTGGGAAGACCGTTTTAGGTACTGCTCTCATCTCTGAACGGAAGACCAAAACAATTATCCTAGTTCATAATAGGCAACTCTTAGACCAATGGCTGGATCGTTTAAACCATTTTTTAACTTTCGAAGAGGAAAAAGCTACCCGTTATACGGCATCAGGTCGTGAAAAGGTAATAGGCTATGTTGGGCAGTACGGTGGGACTAAGAAATGGCTGAGTAAACTGGTTGATGTTGTTATGATTCAATCTCTATTTAAGTTGGAAAATAGTCAAAGTCTTTTGGATGAGTATGAGATGATGATTGTGGATGAGTGTCATCATGTCTCTGCCTTGATGTTTGAAAAAGTTGTTTCTCAGTTTAGAGGGAAGTATCTTTACGGTTTGACGGCTACGCCTGAGCGTAAGAATGGTCATGAGCCTATTGTTTTTCAGAGAATTGGTGAGATACTCCATACTGCTGATAAGAGGGAAACGGATTTTAAACGGCAATTGCAATTAAGATTCACTTCTTTTGGTCATTTGGAGATTGAAAAGACCAAAGCAAGTAATTTTATACAGCTTAGTGATTGGATTGCTACTGACTCAGTGAGGAATCAGATGATTCTCAAGGATATTCTAGACCAAGTGGCAGAAGGGCGGAATATCTTGGTTCTAGTCAATCGAATTCAACAGATAGATTTCTTTGAAAAATTATTGAAAGAGAAAGAGGTTGATGATTTTTATATTATTAGTGGCAAAACCAAAGCCCGAGAGAGAACAAGTTTACTGGAGGTATTAGAACAGCTAGATAAAGGGTTTGTATTGTTGTCAACTGGAAAATACATTGGCGAAGGTTTTGACTTGCCTCAGCTAGACACGCTTATCTTGGCAGCGCCCTTTTCTTGGAAAAATAATTTGATTCAGTATGCAGGTCGGATTCATAGAAACTACAAGGATAAGTCTTTGGTGCGGATTTTCGATTATGTGGATATTCATGTTCCTTATTTAGAAAAGATGTTTCAGAAACGACAAGTAGCTTATCGAAAGATGGATTATCGTGCCATTGAGGGTGAGGAGAAACAATTCGTTTATGTTGATAGTAGATATGAGAATGTGCTGAGAGAGGACTTGGCAGGGGAAAGACAGCAGTGTATGCTTATTTTACCTTATGTGCACCAGACAAAACTGATGAATTTTCTAAAAGAATTTAGGATTAGTCAAATTGAGATATGTATACCAGAGACGGTTGCAAATAAAGCATGGCTAGACCAGTTGAAGAGCAAGAAAATTAAAGTATCTTTTACTCAATCAAAAATAGTCACGCCTATTCTTTTGGTAAACAAGACCATTGTTTGGTATGGTGCAATGCCATTATTAGGGAAGGTAGATGAAATGACCATATTACGTTTGGAATCAGCTAATATAGTTTCTGAACTAGTGGCAGGTTTACGATAGAGAAAATTTTTAAAAATTTCTATGTATGATTTTCATTTTGAAAGAACGAGAAGTCTTGACAGGTCAACGACTCAATGAACTGGAAATCAACGGTATTCGTTTGACTAAGTTTAAAAATGGAGAAATCGGGATTGAATTCATCTGGATTGATATTGAAAATCCACCTAGCGATACCATCGGATGGGTAGCAAAGAAATAAAAAGTTCGTTTTAGACTAATTTCCACTTCGGCAAGGCAAGTGGAAGTTACTTTGAGAAGTTAGCCAATAAAAAGTCCTATCACTTTCTCCCCCTTAACCTTTGACTATTCCACAAAATTATCGTAAAATAAAGAGTAAATGATAAAATGAGGTCAGAGTCTGTTCGCTCTGGCGATAGTAGTATAAATGAGGAGAAACGCTTTGGAATTAGAAGTATTTGCTGGGCAAGAAAAAAGTGAACTATCTATGATTGAGGTAGCGCGTGCTATCTTGGAACTTCGTGGTCGCGATCATGAGATGCATTTTAGCGATCTTGTAAACGAAATTCAAAATTACCTTGGAACATCAAACAGCGATATCCGTGAAGCCTTGCCTTTGTTCTACACAGAGTTGAACTTTGACGGTAGCTTCATCTCACTTGGAGACAACAAATGGGGGCTTCGTTCATGGTATGGTGTGGACGAAATCGACGAAGAAATTATCGCTCTTGAAGAAAATGATGACGATGAAGTAGCACCAAAAGCTAAGAAAAAACGCGTCAATGCCTTCATGGATGGTGATTCAGATGCTATTGACTACAATACAGATGATCCAGAAGACGAAGACGCATACGAAGCAGATCCAGCTCTTTCATATGATGATGAAAATCCAGATGATGAGAAAAACGAAGTGGAAGCTTACGATGCAGAAATCAACGAAATCGCTCCTGATGACTTGGGTGAAGACGTGGATCTCAACGAAGAAGACGACGAGTTTTCAGATGATGATACTGAAAACATCGAGGAATAAAAGTTAGCTATTGACAATTATCCTATTTTTAGGTATCATATTGTTTGGGCACCTCTTTTAGAGGTCGGGGCTCCCTAGTTCTTAGGGAGCTATTTTTGTTTTTTCAAGAAGTTATCTTCTTGTGTTTTATACTCAATGAAAATCAAAGAGCAAACTAGGAAACTAGCCGCAGGTTGCTCAAAACACTGTTTTGAGGTTGTAGATAAGACTGACAAAGTCAGGAACACATATCTACGGCAAGGCGACGTTGACGCGGTTTGAAGAGATTTTCGAAGAGTATTGGTTGTGAATCTGGTGCAGTCGTTCCAGATTATTCTTATTAGTAGGGTCTTGTTTTCTATGTCCCCTCGTAGTTAACAAGGACTGGAGCATTTTAGAAAGAGGAATCTATGTCTACGAAATATATTTTTGTAACTGGTGGTGTGGTATCGTCTATTGGGAAAGGGATTGTGGCAGCGAGTCTGGGCCGTCTCTTGAAAAATCGTGGTCTCAAAGTAACCATTCAAAAGTTTGACCCTTATATCAATATCGATCCGGGAACTATGAGCCCTTACCAGCATGGGGAAGTTTTTGTGACAGATGACGGAGCTGAGACAGATTTGGACTTGGGTCACTATGAACGTTTCATCGATATCAATCTCAACAAATATTCCAACGTGACAACTGGTAAAATTTATAGTGAAGTGCTTCGTAAGGAACGCCGTGGAGAATACCTTGGGGCAACTGTTCAGGTTATTCCTCATATCACAGATGCTTTGAAAGAAAAAATCAAGCGTGCCGCTCTAACGACCGACTCTGATGTCATTATCACAGAAGTTGGTGGAACAGTAGGAGATATCGAGTCCTTGCCATTCCTAGAGGCCCTTCGTCAGATGAAGGCAGATGTGGGTGCGGATAATGTTATGTACATCCATACAACCTTGCTTCCATACCTCAAGGCCGCTGGTGAAATGAAGACCAAACCAACTCAGCATTCTGTCAAAGAATTGCGTGGATTGGGAATCCAGCCAAATATGTTAGTTATTCGTACAGAGCAACCAGCTGGTCAAGGAATTAAAAATAAACTAGCTCAGTTCTGTGATGTGGCACCAGAAGCCGTTATCGAATCGTTGGACGTTGAGCACCTTTACCAAATTCCGTTGAATTTGCAGGCACAAGGTATGGACCAAATTGTCTGTGACCATTTGAAATTAGACGCACCAGTAGCAGATATGACTGAATGGTCAGCCATGGTGGATAAGGTCATGAACTTGAAAAAACAAGTTAAAATTTCCCTTGTCGGTAAGTATGTTGAGTTGCAAGATGCCTACATCTCAGTGGTTGAAGCCTTGAAACACTCTGGTTATGCCAACGATGCAGAAGTGAAAATTAATTGGATCAATGCCAATGATGTGACAGCAGAGAATGTGGCAGAGCTCTTGTCTGATGCGGACGGAATCATCGTACCAGGAGGTTTTGGCCAACGTGGTACGGAAGGGAAAATCCAAGCCATCCGCTATGCGCGTGAAAATGATGTTCCAATGTTGGGAGTCTGCTTGGGAATGCAGTTGACATGTATCGAGTTTGCTCGTCACGTTTTAGGACTCGAAGGTGCCAATTCAGCTGAACTTGCACCAGAAACAAAATACCCTATCATTGATATCATGCGTGATCAGATTGATGTTGAGGATATGGGGGGAACCCTTCGTTTGGGACTTTACCCATCTAAGTTGAAACGTGGCTCTAAGGCAGCAGCTGCTTATCACAATCAAGAAGTGGTGCAACGCCGTCATCGTCACCGTTATGAGTTTAACAACGCCTTCCGTGAGCAGTTTGAGGCAGCAGGTTTTGTCTTCTCAGGAGTTTCTCCAGATAATCGTCTGGTAGAAATTGTGGAAATTCCTGAAAATAAATTCTTTGTGGCTTGTCAGTATCATCCTGAACTTTCAAGTCGTCCAAACCGCCCAGAAGAACTCTATACTGCTTTTGTCACTGCAGCAGTTGAGAACAGTAATTAGCCAAATCAGAACCTTTGAGAAGAATCTCAGAGGTTTTTTGCTAGCATATTTAGGATAAGATTTGCAAAATAAAAACATAGTGATATAATTAACATAACAAAAGTTAAGGAGGATTTACAATGAAAAAAATCACACTATTTGGTTTGTCTCTAGCAGGTTTAGCTTTACTGGTTTTTCCTCATTCAGGAAAAGCATTCGAATTGGAAGAAGAATGGGTTGTTAAATGTGGAGTTCAGTATCAAGATGGCAAGATTCTTCGATTTAATAATGGCCATGAAGTGGATATTAAAGTATTGGATTTGCCAAAAAATGAGAAAATCGAGTGGACGGTTAGTCTCAATGGTCAGGATCAGACTGTCAATTTCCTAGGTCAAGAAAGGGACAAGTCTATGATGGGCGTAGAAGGTCGTTATCTGAATTTCTATGTTCCATATGGCTATAGAGGAGATATCAAGGTCGAGGCTAAGAGTGGAAATGAAGTCAAGACCTGGTCAACGAAAGTTGTGGATGATATTCATAATGATAGTGGAAAGAGAGGTTACTATCGTATTGAAGAATCAAATAATCAATACACTTACCTCGATGCTAAATGGGATTATCAAACCAAGACTTACACTGCTAACTTACCAGATACTGTCAATGGTCAAAAAGTCTATGCTTGGGCAGACTATGACAATAGTGAGTTGAAACTTGAAAAACTAAAGTCTATCAGTCATAAATATGATGGAGGATCTTTCAAAGAACTTTCTCCGATTGTGAAAGCAGAAAGCTGGCTACAATCAAACCAAAACTGGTACTATCAAAAACAAGGTCAATTAGTGCAGAACGATTGGGTTAAGGACAAGGGAACTTGGTACTTTATGAACGATAAAGGAGTCATGTTCAATCAAACTTGGCTCTATCAAGGTAACAACTGGTATGCCTTTAAATCATCAGGAGGTATGATTGCTGGTGATTGGCTTTACGACCAAGGCAAGTGGTACTATTTATCAGCTTCAGGAGCCATGAAAGCAAGCACTTGGGTTTATGATAAGGGAGAATGGTATTATGTAAGTTCTTCTGGTGCCATGATTGCAAATGATTGGGTCAAAGATGATGGCAAGTGGTATTATCTAGCTTCATCAGGTAAGATGCTTCGCAATACCTACACACCTGATGGTTACTATGTTGGCAACTCAGGTGCCTGGCAATAAGTATAAGAAGTCCTTTTCCTTAAAGGAAGAGGCTTTTTACTTGCTTTTCTGCTGCTTCCTCATTTGTCCTGAGGCGTTTTTTGTGTTAAAATGAATGGTATGAAAGCTAAAAAAATGTGGATGGCAGGTCTGGCTCTGCTTGGTATTGGGAGCCTTGCCCTTGCTACGAAAAAAGTTGCAGATGACCGTAAGCTCATGAAGACTCAGGAAGAGTTGACAGCGATTGTACGAGACCATTTTTCAGACATGGGGGGAATTGCGACCCTCTATGTTCAAGTTTATGAAAGCAGTCTAGAGAGCTTGGTTGGCGGTGTCATTTTTGAGGATGGCCGTCATTATACCTTTGTCTATGAAAATGAAGATCTAGTCTATGAGGAGGAAGTCTTATGATACAACCAGCAAGTTTAGAAGAATTGGCATCTTTAGTAGAAAAAGATGGCAAGAAGGTTTTCCTTTTTGTAGCAGACTGGTGTGGCGATTGTCGTTATATTTATCCTGCCTTACCAGAGATTGAGGAGACCAATCCAGAGTTCACCTTTATTCGAGTGGATCGAGACCAGTACATGGATTTGGCCAAACTCTGGGATGTTTACGGGATTCCTAGCCTTGTTGTTCTAGAAAAGGACAAGGAAATCGGCCGTTTTGTTAATCGCGACCGTAAAAGTAAGCAACAAATTAATGACTTTTTAGCAGGATTGAAATAGGAGAAAAAGGAAACAATGATTTTTACATATAACAAAGAACATGTCGGTGATGTCCTTATGGTCATCGTGAAAAATAGCGGAGATGCCAAACTGGATGTGGAACGCAAAGGCAAGATAGCCCGTGTTTTTCTCAAAGAGAATGGGGAAACAGTGGCTTGGAATATTTTCGAAGTTTCAAGTTTGTTTGAAATTGCTGAGCGTGGTCAAGTCTTTTTGACAGATGAGCAAGTCGCTCGTTTGAACCAAGAGTTGCAGGCGGAAGGTTTTACAGAAGAAATCATCAATGACAAGGAATCTAAGTTTGTTGTGGGTGAAATTGTTGAGATGGTAGCCCATCCTGATAGTGATCACCTCAACATCTGCCAAGTTGCAGTCGCAAGTGACAAGACAGTGCAAATCGTTGCAGGGGCTCCCAATGCGCGTGTTGGGTTGAAAACCATTGTGGCTCTTCCGGGAGCTATGATGCCAAAAGGCAATCTCATTTTCCCAGGCGAGCTTCGTGGTGAAAAGAGTTTTGGGATGATGTGCAGTCCTCGTGAATTGCATCTGCCAAATGCTCCGCAAAAACGTGGAGTTATTGAATTATCAGAAGACCAAGTTGTTGGAACACCATTTGACCCAGCCAAACACTGGACTGTCTAAGAAGTTGTTAATATCTGATAGACCAGATAGAAGGAAATAAGATGGCAAAAAATGTAGTGATTACAGGAGCGACATCAGGAATTGGTGAAGCGATTGCGCGTGCTTATCTGGAGCAGGGTGAGAATGTCGTTCTAACTGGACGACGGATAGACAGACTAGAAGCCCTCAAGTCAGAGTTTGCAGAAGTCTTTCCAAATCAAACCGTCTGGACCTTTTCATTAGATGTGACGGATATGGACATGGTAAAGATGGTCTGCTCCGATATTCTAGAAATGATAGGGCAGATTGACATCTTGGTCAATAACGCCGGACTAGCTCTAGGCTTAGCACCTTATCAGGACTATGAAGAGTTGGATATGTTGACCATGTTGGATACCAATGTCAAAGGTTTGATGGCAGTCACTCGCTGTTTCTTGCCAACAATGGTAAAAGCCAATCAAGGTCATATTATCAATATGGGGTCGACCGCAGGAATCTATGCCTATGCGGGTGCAGCTGTTTACTCAGCCACCAAGGCAGCGGTTAAGACTTTTTCAGATGGACTGCGAATTGATACCATCGCAACGGATATCAAGGTGACTACCATTCAGCCAGGGATTGTCGAAACAGATTTCTCTACAGTTCGTTTTCATGGTGACAAAGAGCGTGCTGAGGCGGTCTATCAGGGAATCGAAGCCTTGCAAGCTCAGGATATTGCAGACACAGTGGTCTATGTGACCAGTCAACCTCGCCGTGTGCAGATTACAGATATGACCATTATGGCCAATCAACAGGCGACAGGTTTCATGGTTCATAAAAAATAAAAAATTTTCTCGAAAAGTTACAAATTTCTGTAACTTTTTTTGATTTCCTGCGAATAGATAAGTAGGAGGAAGAAAATATGTATAATAAAGTTATCATGATTGGGCGTTTAACGTCTACACCAGAATTGCACAAAACCAACAATGACAAGTCGGTAGCGCGAGCAACTATTGCTGTGAACCGTCGTTACAAAGATCAAAACGGTGAACGTGAAGCCGATTTTGTAAATATGGTCCTATGGGGTAGACTAGCAGAAACCTTGGCAAGCTACGCAACCAAAGGTAGTCTCATTTCCGTTGATGGGGAATTGCGTACTCGTCGTTTTGAGAAAAATGGTCAAATGAATTATGTGACCGAAGTACTTGTCACAGGATTCCAACTCTTGGAAAGCCGCGCCCAACGTGCTATGCGAGAAAATAACGCAGGGCAAGACTTGGCAGATCTAGTCTT
This sequence comes from Streptococcus mitis, assembly GCF_000722695.1. Classification (GTDB taxonomy): domain Bacteria; phylum Bacillota; class Bacilli; order Lactobacillales; family Streptococcaceae; genus Streptococcus; species Streptococcus mitis_O. The sequence goes on from NZ_JPFU01000005.1 coordinate 49,707, forward strand.
GGAAGAGGAAGAATTGCCATTTTAAGCATTGAAAAGTCTGAGTTGGTCTCAGGCTTTTTATCTTGCCAAAGTCAGACTTTTTTCTTGACTATTTCTGACCAAGTGATACAATAGAACTATGAATTAGCACTCAAGTGTAAAGAGTGCTAATGATATCTATCTCATTATGGAGGAAATCAGATGTTGAAACCATTAGGAGACCGTGTGGTCTTAAAAATCGAAGAAAAAGAACAAACTGTTGGAGGTTTTGTCCTTGCAGGCTCAGCCCAAGAAAAAACCAAAACAGCCCAAGTTGTAGCTACTGGACAAGGGGTTCGTACCTTGAACGGTGACTTGGTTGCCCCAAGTGTCAAGGTTGGAGATCGTGTCTTAGTTGAAGCTCACGTAGGTCTTGATGTCAAAGATGGCGATGAAAAGTACATCATCGTAGGCGAAGCGAACATCTTGGCTATCATTGAAGAATAGAAGGAGAAAGTAAGTATGTCAAAAGAAATTAAATTTTCATCGGATGCTCGTTCAGCCATGGTTCGTGGTGTCGATATCCTTGCAGATACTGTTAAAGTAACCTTGGGGCCAAAAGGTCGTAACGTTGTGTTGGAAAAATCATTTGGCTCACCCTTGATTACCAATGATGGTGTGACCATTGCCAAAGAAATTGAATTAGAAGATCATTTTGAAAATATGGGGGCCAAATTGGTATCAGAAGTAGCTTCAAAAACCAACGATATCGCAGGTGACGGGACTACAACTGCAACTGTTTTGACCCAAGCTATCGTCCGCGAAGGAATCAAAAATGTCACAGCAGGCGCAAATCCAATCGGTATTCGTCGTGGAATTGAAGCAGCAGTTGCCGCAGCAGTAGAAGCCTTGAAAAATAATGCCATCCCTGTTGCCAACAAAGAAGCTATTGCTCAGGTTGCTGCCGTGTCTTCTCGTTCTGAAAAAGTAGGCGAATATATCTCTGAAGCCATGGAAAAAGTTGGTAAAGACGGTGTCATCACTATCGAAGAGTCACGTGGTATGGAAACAGAACTTGAAGTTGTGGAAGGAATGCAGTTTGACCGCGGTTACCTTTCACAGTACATGGTGACAGATAGCGAAAAAATGGTGGCTGACCTTGAAAATCCATATATCTTGATTACTGATAAGAAGATTTCAAATATCCAAGAAATCTTGCCACTCCTCGAAAGCATTCTCCAGAGCAATCGTCCCCTCTTGATTATTGCGGATGATGTGGATGGCGAAGCTCTTCCGACTCTTGTATTGAACAAGATTCGTGGAACCTTCAACGTAGTAGCAGTCAAGGCACCCGGCTTTGGTGACCGACGCAAAGCCATGCTCGAAGATATCGCCATCTTGACAGGCGGAACAGTTATCACAGAAGACCTTGGTCTTGAGTTGAAAGATGCTACAATTGAAGCACTTGGTCAAGCAGCGAGAGTAACTGTGGACAAAGACAGCACTGTTATCGTAGAAGGTGCTGGAAATCCTGAAGCGATTTCTCACCGTGTTGCGGTTATCAAGTCTCAAATCGAAACTACAACATCTGAATTTGACCGCGAAAAATTGCAAGAACGCTTGGCAAAATTGTCAGGTGGTGTAGCGGTTATTAAGGTCGGAGCCGCAACTGAAACTGAGTTAAAAGAAATGAAACTCCGCATCGAAGATGCCCTCAACGCTACTCGTGCAGCTGTTGAAGAAGGAATCGTTGCAGGTGGTGGAACAGCCCTTGTAAATGTTATCCCAGCCGTGGCTGATTTGGAATTGACAGGAGACGAAGCGACAGGACGCAATATTGTGCTCCGTGCCTTGGAAGAACCTGTTCGTCAAATCGCCCACAATGCAGGATTTGAAGGATCTATCGTTATCGATCGTTTGAAGAATGCTGAGCTTGGTATAGGTTTCAACGCAGCAACTGGCGAGTGGGTCAACATGATTGATCAAGGTATCATTGACCCAGTTAAAGTGAGTCGTTCAGCCCTACAAAATGCAGCATCTGTAGCCAGCTTGATTTTGACTACAGAAGCAGTCGTAGCCAATAAACCAGAACCAGCAGCCCCAGCTCCAGCAATGGATCCAAGCATGATGGGCGGCATGATGTAAGATTCCCATAGAAAACAACTTATAAAAAACACAAAAGGAGGGAATGGGTATTCCTCCTTTTTATGCTATTCACTTCTAAATTGATTTGAGCTCTCCTAACTTATATGATAAAATAAGACTAGAAAAAGGAGAAGAACATGATTGATGTAGAAGAAATTCTGAGCAAGATGAACCCCAATCAGAAGATTAATTATGACCGTGTCATGCAGAAAATGGTACAAGTATGGGAGAAAAATGAGCAGCGCCCAACTATTCTCATGCATGTTTGCTGTGCCCCTTGCAGTACCTATACTCTAGAATATTTGACTAAGTATGCAGACGTGACCATCTATTTTGCCAATTCTAATATCCATCCCAAAGCAGAATACCATAAGCGGGCTTACGTCACCAAGAAATTTGTCAGTGATTTTAATGAGCGGACAGGAAATACGGTTCAGTACCTAGAAGCTCCCTACGAACCCAATGAATACCGAAAACTAGTTAGAGGATTAGAGGAGGAGCCAGAAGGTGGCGACCGTTGCAAGGTTTGCTTTGACTACCGACTGGATAAGACAGCTCAAGTGGCTATGGACTTGGGATTTGACTACTTTGGCTCAGCCTTGACCATCAGTCCTCATAAGAATTCTCAAACCATTAATAGCATCGGAATCGATGTGCAAAAAATTTATACAACCCACTATCTTCCAAGTGATTTCAAGAAAAATCAAGGCTACAAACGTTCAGTGGAGATGTGTGAAGAGTATGATATCTATCGTCAATGTTATTGTGGATGCGTCTATGCAGCCCAAGCTCAGAATATTGATCTGGTTCAGGTTAAGAAGGATGCTACAACTTTCTTGCTGGATAAGGATGTTGAAAAAGACTATTCCCACATCAAATTTACTGTCACTAAATTAGATACATAAACGAAAACTTGTCTCACGGCAGTTTTTTTGCTAGTAGAAAAGCGGTAGATAGAAATCGTTGGACTAATTTTTGAATTTCTAGTCCAAGGCTTGTGAGTCTTCAACAAGCCTTGGACTCTTAAAAAATGAAGTTTTGCTCAAACGAGCTTTTTAAATTAAAACGAGCAATTATCAGTTCAAATTTGTTTCAAAAGAAGAACGGATAAATTAATCGCTGCTTTGTTTTTGAGTTAGGAAGTTAAGCATGCCAAACTGAGTCGTAGGAATAAATTTCTTTATAGAAATGTGTTACAACTCTGCTATAACGGAATATTCCTTTTTTGCATTTATACAACTTATTTAACGCTGTGTTTATTCTTGTGATATAATGTCAAATTATAGAGTGGAGGTCATTTAAAATGATTGATAAAGTAATTGAACAATATAAAAGTCATGATAATCTTGATATTCGAGTAGAATTGCATAAGAAGTATTCAAAAAATAAATTGGGATTTAATAATTGGATATTTTCTAACTACCAAATCACTGATGAAGTAAAGATTCTAGAATTGGGATGTGGTACAGGAGAACTATGGAAAAGTAATAGTGATTCTATAGATAAAATGAAACAGTTGATTGTTACAGATTTTTCTAAAGATATGGTAAAATCAACGAAGTCAGTTATTGGAAATAGAGACAATGTCAACTATGAGATAATGGATATTCAAAAGATTTCTTTTGAGAATGAAACTTTTGATATTGTTATTGCTAATATGCTTCTACATCATGTGAATGATATTCCTAAAGCTCTCTCTGAGGTGAATAGGGTCTTAAAAACCGAAGGCATTTTTTACTGTGCTACATTTGGTGAAAATGGAGTTGTAAATTATTTAGCAAATTTATTTAAAGATGAGGTTAATCAAGATTTAGAAAATAAAAGGTTTACTTTACAAAATGGTAAAAGGTACCTGAGTAGGTATTTTAACTCTGTCGATACATTACTCTATGATGATGAGTTACAGGTAACTAGTATAGATGACCTAGTTAAATACATCCAATCGTTTAAAGGAATTTCAGAAATAGGTTCACTAGAAGAGGAAATAATACGTAAAAGATTGGAAAGTGAGTTTAATAATGGTATGTTAATCATTCCTAAAGAATATGGTATGTTTATCGCTCGAAAAGAAAGTTAAGGGAATGAAAGTGTGAAAAATTACGGAGAAGCTTTTCGATATTTTAGAAAATTAAACGGATATTCTTTAGAGTATGCTGCAGCTTATTCTATATCAAAATCTCAACTTTCTAGATTTGAAAGGGGAGAAAATGAAATTTCTCTTTCAACATTTTTTGAATTATTATCAAATATCAATGTTTCGATAGAGAATTTTTGTAATCATCTAGAACATTATAAAAGATCGGAGCGTGATGATTTTTTGGTTAATTTATCTCCAAATTTTTATAGTTTGAATACTAAAGGATTGGAGGTAATAAAAAATGAGCAACAAAAGCTTTTTGAGAAGAGTGGGGAAAAAACTCATAAAATAAATACAATTATGGTTCAGGGATTATTAAATCAGATAGATTGTAATCATGTAGTTAGTAAAGATGATCTAAATTTAGTATATGACTATTTATTCCAGAAGGAACGATGGGAGTCCTATGAGATAACACTGATTGGTAATTTATATCATCTTTTTGAAATAGATTATATTTACAGAGTTGGAAAAGAAATACTAGAGCGTACACATTATTACGAAAAAATCGGTAAGAATAGAAATTTAGTTGTGTCAGCTTGTTTAAATTTTTGGTTCTGTTGCCTTGAAAATTCACATCTAATATATGCAGACTACTTTGAAATGAAATTAAAAAAATTATTAAAAGATGACACAAAAGTTTTTGAAAAATCTACATTCAAATTTGTAGAAGGATATAAAATATATCTGACTGAATCTAAAGAATCTGGAATTAAGCAAATGCAAAATGTTATTAAATATTTTGAGTTTATTGAGTCTAAAAATATTGCTTTATATTTTCAAAAACGATTAAATGAGCTGGTAGATTAAACACCATTTTCTCTGTCGAGATATTGTTTTTAAAATGTTGTGCTAAATGATTGATGCTATGTGGAAATACAAAAAAATTTTTTTGATACGAAGTTGACCTGTATTTTTGATACTAATCATCTTCGTATTTTTTGTATTAAACGATATAAGTTTGTTGTAAACTTACAAGGAACAGAGACATTAAAAAATAACAGTATATCTATTTGTTTTATATATTTTACAAATTCTGCATAAATCTCTTTCTAGTAAGGTGTTGTAACTCTGCTATAATGGATTTATTCCTTTTTTGTTTTTACACAATTTATTTTACACTACCAAAAAACAAGGTCAGGATTTTGCTCCTGACCTTTGACAACTTTACCGATTCTTTAGTTCTACATAGCGCTTGTACCAAATGTTTACATAGGCTTCTGAGAAAGGACCACGTCCATTGTTAATCCAATCAACAAGAATTTTGACATGTTCTTTTAAAATATAGTCCAAGTCATCAGAATAATTCATTTTGCGTTTGTGGCGCTCATACTCCTCAACGTCCAAGAGACGTTTTTCCCCATCTGTAAAAATTTTAACATCCAAATCGTAATCAATATACTTCAGTGCTTCTTCATCCAGATAGTAGGGGCTAGCCATATTGCAATAGTAGGAAGTTCCATTATCACGAATCATGGCAATGATATTAAACCAATATTTCTTGTGAAAGTAAACAATAGCCGGTTCTCGAGTGACCCAACGACGACCATCACTTTCGGTAACAAGTGTATGATCGTTGACACCAATAATGGCGTTTTCTGTTGTTTTTAGTACCATGGTGTCCCGCCAAGTTCGGTGGAGACTCCCATCATGCTTATAACTTTGAATTGTAATAAAGTCGCCTTCTTTTGGAAGCTTCATAACTAACCAACTTTCTACAATTTATAAGTTTATCGTTTACTATTGTACCATAAAATTACCTAAAATCTGTGAATTTTACATGAAAATATTAAAGATATTCTCTGAGAGCGCTTGCTATATCCGAAAAATCGTAGCCTTTTCGTGCTAAAACTTGAGTTAAACGCTGTTTAAGTTCGTATCCTTCATATTTGCGGGCATACTTAGCATATTGCTTGTCAAGTTCCTTGAAGATGAGTTCCTGAGTCGTTTCTCCATCAACTTGACTATCCAATTCGTCAAAGGCACTTTTAGCATCAGAGTAAGAGAATCCCTTGTTGGTCAGATTTTGGATTATCTTATCTTGCAAGGCGCGAGATGGAAGTTTTCCTTCATATTTTTTCAATAGTTTATTAGCTATACGTTGAGCGACTTCCAAAAAATCAAATTCTTTCAAGATCTCTTCTATAGTAGCTTTTGAAATTCCTTTTTGTGCTAATTTCTGAGTCAGTACATAAGGTCCCTTGTCTCCTGAAAGTTGATTGGCATTGATGATAGCATAAGCGTACTGACCATCATTAATCCACTTATCTTCTTTAAGATTAATAATGACTTGAGAAACAATGTTTTCATCAATATCATATTTTTTCAGATATTCTCTGACTTCTTTTTCAGTGCGAGCTTTAAAGGATAGGTGGTAGAGGGCTAGATTCTTACCGTAAGAAAATTTGGCAAAGTCCTGAATCTCTTTCAATTCTTCTTGGCTTATCACCTTATCTCTCGATAACATAAAACGAACAATAGTATCTTCAGTAATGTAGCATTTGTCGCCATTATCAAGCTCCATCAGATAGAGTCTTTTTTTCTTTTCAAGTTTTGTGATTTTCATAGTTCTATTATAACTCAAAATGTGATAAAAAGCTGAAACCCCTTGATATAGCCGTTTTTTGTCTCTTAATGATGAATTTTAAGAACTTTTTAGGAACTTTGTAGATTCTCAATGGCTTTTTCATAAAAGGAAGTCGCCTTTTTCTTATTGTCTTTGGATAGGTGACTATAGATGTCCATAGTCATTGAAATTTTAGAATGGCCTAGCCGTGTTTGGATTTCTTTATAAGGCAGGCCAGCATTAAGCAATAGACTAGCGTGGGTGTGTCGGAAAGCGTGGAAACTCAAACGAGGACATCCAGCCAGTTTTAAATGCTTTTCTAGTCTGAATCTGAGCGCTCCAGCTTCTCTATAATTGTCAAAGGTATCAGAGAACACTTTTTCAAAAGTTACCCCTATTTCCCTACCTATTTGGGATTGTCTTGCTTTATAGAGCCGAAGCATGAGTACCGTTTTGGTATCCAGTGCTATTTCTCTAATGCTACTTTTACTTTTAGGGCTAGTGATTTCCTTGAGGGTGTTTAAAGTCTTGGTAACTGAAATGCTACCGTTTTGTAAGTCAATATCAGACCATTTCAAGGCTAAACACTCACGAATACGCAAACCAGTCGCTAGAAGTGTCTTATATAACACCGTATCGGAGAAATTTTTATAAGTGTTTGGCAACTGATCCAGATAATCTAAGAATTTTTTCAAATTGTCGTCATCCAGATATTTCAGTTTTTGCCCTTCTTTGGGTTTGCGACGTGGGACGATGATATCACTAGATGGATTTGAAGCAATGACTTGCAAGGAAACGGCATAGGATAATATGCGTTTATTTAGGGCATGGAGTTGATTATATTGCTGATAACCTTTCCCTAGTTGGTTATAATCTATTGCCCACTGGTTTACCTGGTGCTGAATGATTGGGGGCGTCAGCTTATCCAGCTTGTAGTCTCCAAAGGCTGGTAGGAGATACTTTTTTATGTTGTTTTTTGCTCCTATAAGAGTGCTATGTTTGACTGTATGGCAATAATTTTCTAGCCAGAGGTTCGTCAATTCCTGATAGGTGGTAACATTAACGGTTTTTGTGACTGTTGAGCCGTTTTTTTCAAACTCTACCTTGGCTTGGATAGCCTTGCTTTTGAGTCTGTTCTTGGTTCTGTCTGAAATAGTTGTCTTGACTTTCTTACCTGTTACGGTATCGATACCAAGATAAATGCTGGAACGGTAAACTACTGATCCATCTTTCTTTTTGTACTCTGTAATCTTCATGGTTTTACTCCTTTTCCATCAGCAGGCAAGCAATTAGAAAAGGTTTTGAGTTTATACCATGCGAGGAGCTACGAGAATGCCCCTATTTTCGATTTTAAGCAGTCGGACGGTAAATTGTACCAGAATAGAAAACAAGGCGAATATGGGGGAGTTTTTTATTTTAAGTTATGTTTACTAGAATATAAAAAGAAAAGTAGCCGTATCAAATACGGCTACTATCACGTTATGGATCTAAAATCCAAATGTAAACTTTATGGAGCTAAACTCCTAATAGCTGTATTGTAATATAATTATTAAAAAATGTCAAGAGATTAGAAAAGGTATAATTCTTTTAACTTTTCGTTAATTTTGTCCAATGTGTTATCAGATACTTTCATTTTTCCGATTGGATCTAATCTATTTTTCTTTAAAATTCTATCTTTGCTGATTGTTTGAAGGTTATTACACTTGGCATAAGAACGCTTAATGTATTTTTTGTAGTATTGAGTTAATTCAATAACGTCATTTATTTCTGATTGTGTCCGTTTAAGGTTATCATCGTCTATTATCTTAGGTTGAATTATTTCGTTTGAAAATTGTTCTGTATAAGCTTGGTAGACATCCGATAAGGCAGCTTCAGTAATTGCATTATTGGAATCTAAATATTTTAGGTAGGCAAATAATTCTTTGTGTAATTTTTCAATATATTCATCAAGCAAAATAGAAGGATATTCTGCAATGACTTCGTCTATGAGTACAGTATCTATTTGATTTTTAGATGTTAGAGGAATTACTGTAAGTGTTTTTTTATAGGGACTATCTACTTTGTCTAAGACAATAGCCCAATGATTATTTGATAATTCTCCGCCTATATTTACACCGAACTCTACGAATACCAGAGAACCACGACTGAATTTCCAATATTTTCTTTTTTGAGTCTTGGCTTCAAATAAGAATTGTTCAGATTGTCTTTTAACTGCTGGTGCAAGAAATCTGTATTTAGAAGATGTATGCTTTGCTTTACCAAGTTTATAGAGTTTTTCAACTTCTATGTAGTTTTGTTTGGTTTGTTCAAAATATGGATTTTCTTTGTTCATTTTAATTCCCTCTATATATGCCCACGATTTCGCCGATGGTTTAGAAGATATTAGTCATCTCTATTTGTCAAATTTGTCGTTTTTTGCACTTTAGTCTGTAAAATTGGCTTTCTATTCTTCAATTTCCCCTGTTTTTGCACAATAGACCTTAGAAATAGGGGCGCTATTGGCGAATATGGGGGAGTTTTTTAATTTACGATGATTTCTCCAACAGGGATAAAATCTTTTTGTTTTGAAGATTTTGCGATTAAGTCGTATTGATCAGCGGATTTTTCATATCCAAGGGAAAGAGTAGTATTGTCGTCTGGTAATTTTTTAGCAAACTCAGATATAGACATCCGAAATACGGTAATTGCATTTTGCTGATTAGTTGTAGCAGAATTTGAATTGATTGCGGCCATAGTCTCTTTTGCGTTATCTTTAGCCGTTCCAGTTAGCAAAATCATAATTGTATCATGCGGTTCGGATGAATCTGAATCGATTACGTTATTTTGAATTTTTACGCTTATTGCGCCAGTTGATTCAGGATCTAATTTTGATTTGATTTCAGAAATTAGATTGTCGTATTTACTGTTATCTACTTTGGCTTTTGTGTTTGTTGAAGTAGTATTTTTTTGCTCCGTTTTTGGTTGCTCCGAGCTATCTTTGGTAGTTGATTGATTGTTAGAGCAAGCTACTAGAAGGGTAGCAGAAAGTAAAATAGCTGACGTGCCTAGTAATTTTTTCATAAGTAGCCTCCTATATGCTGATGTTTTCTGATAAAAGATGGTGGATTTTTATAGAACTTCTCAAAAACCATTGTAGCCTGAATGCGGTCTCCACCACTTACTCCTTTGCTTCCACCATTGGCGATATGTAGGCGATAACCTTTTGAAGCTTGTTTATTGATAACATCTTCCAATTCTGTAAGGTTTCTTGATTCAGTGTCAAAAAATCCTATGGGGGGTTACTCTTTTTTAGTTTTTTATCAGATAATTCTAAGTAATTTTCAAATTATTTTTTATCAGGATGCTCTTCTATGATACCTATACCTCTATTTTTTTCGTATAGACTATTTACTAGTTGCATAACGATTTTTTTATCAGATGTTGGAAGGGATAGAAAAGAACCAAAAAAATCTTTAAAAAGTATTGGCAATTGTCCAAGAGCTATGTAGATTCTTGAAATATTATCAGAAAGAGTCCCATATATTTTTTCGTCATAATCTTCGGAGTGAGTTTTTTTACACTCTTTAAGAATAAGATCCTTAATATCTTGTTCGATTATGGGAAGATTATCAGCTTTTACAAAAACAGATAAAATCCACTTCCCGTTTTTTCGATTAGTCTCATCGTACACTGAAATTATATTTTTAGAATCTGGGTTAGTATGTAATAATTTTACCATATTTTTATGGCTACCAAGTGCATCATTTTGAATAGTTTTATAATCCTCATGCCCCAACAAATACCCAACGCTTACCCCGAAGTAGTCAGCTAGTTTTTGTGTATATTCATATTTAATTTTTAATTCTTTTTCTTTTTCCCAACGGGATATAGTCATCTCTGATACTCCAAGAAGTTCAGCAAGTGTTTTTTGGGTGTCCCCTTTACTCTTTCGTAATTCTTGTAATTTGTTCATCTTATATTACCTCAAAATAATTATAACACAAAAAATAAATCTTTAACAAAAATGTTAGAAATTCTTGACAATTAACATTTTATTTAGTAGAATACAGAAGAACTAACAAAAATGTTAGAAAAGAAAGGGGGAACTTCATTGCTTATTACCTCAACACAAGCAAAAGCGATTCGCCGAAAGCAAGCAGACAAGAAATTGACCGCAAAGCAAGCAGGCGAAGAAATAGGGGTTTCACAAGTTACCTATCGCAAAATCCGAGACGGTGGCGAAGTAAAGCCTAGTATTTATCAAAAAGCCATGCAGTGGCTTGCTGAAGATTATTAGAAAGGAGCGAACAGATCGCAATACTTCAATACATTTACAAGTTTCTCATGTGGTGCTTTACTACTGGGGATTGATAAACGGATCTAGCTAAATATTCGCTAGTGTAATTTGCTTGTTACCTATAGCAGTATCAAGGGTTTGTAGGGGTTCATATTCTCCGATTTTACCCTACTTTAATGCTTTACCTTGGTACTGTTTTAGGTGGCAAGCACGAGCAACAAGAAGAAAGGAGTGAACCAATGGAATTGGTTTATATGGACGGCAAGAAAGAGCCGTATACACTGAGCAGTATCGTTGCCGACTGCGCTGAAATTAAGCACAGACATTTGAAGATTTTGCTGAACAAGCACCGAGAGGACTTTGAAATCTTCGGAAAGGTGCAATTTAAAATTTCACCTTCAAAGAGTGGACAAAATGTACGGGACTATATTTTGAATGAGCAACAAGCAACCTTGATGATCACTTACTTACGAAATACAGAACCCGTAAAAGAGTTTAAGAAGAACCTGGTTAAAGCCTTTTTTGAAATGCGTGATGAACTTTCTAAGCGTTATCTTCAAAGAGAACTGGAAAAACCAAAGCGCAAGACCTTAACCGAAGCTATCAAATCATGGGAGAAAGCGCCCAAGCATGCCTATAGTACACTTACAAACTTATTGCTAAAGGGAGCGACTGGGAAAAACAAAGCCCAACTCATGCAAGAGCGAGAAAGTGGAAACGGTATTGACAGTTTAACCAGTGATGAACTTACAAACTATCAGCGCTCGGAAGATATGGCAATAGCTATGATTAATTTGAATAGGGGATATTCAGAAATTAAGGAATTAATTTTTAAAGTATAGGAGTATAGAAAATGGAAAATGATTTTAAGACAGTTACGAATGCCAAAGGGTTAGAAATTCCCAAGTATTCCAAGGATTTTAAAAAGCTAGTTGAGAAAGACAGACAACTAGCTGAATATCTTTGTATGAACTACGAGAACTTGGACAGTGAAGACCTGGGCGCATTTCTTGAAACGGTGGAGCAGGGGTTCAGCTGGATTCTAGATCTTATCGAAAGTAAAGACTTGCTTTATAAACCAAAGTCAGGTAGTAATCATGCAAAAAGAAAATAAAAAAATCACTTGCTCAAATTTTAGACGAGGCGAGCAAGCGACATAATTCAAAGTATAGAAATTTTTTCTATGCTTTGATTATAGCAAAAAATATCTATTCTATCAAATACCTAAAGAAAAACCGAAGAGCAGGCAAGCAATTAGAAAAGGTTTTGAAATCAAGCGCTGACAGGGTGATTCTAAGGCCTTGTTTAGCTGAAATGTGGGTGATTACCCACGAAACATCACTACAAGCGTTCGCCAACTTGGGGCAATCGCTCAGCGTTTGGAGTGGTAAAATTATCCAGGGTAGTAAACGATCATTAAAAAGCCAACGGAGAAAAAAACAATGACAAAAGAAGAAATGAGAAATATTTTAGATGAACTAGATGATTTAACCTTAGAACTTAACACCGTTGAAAATGCCTTAGGGGCTACTTTCCACTTTTTCAGTAAAAACATAAGCACCAAAGAAAAGAACATGCTTTTAACTTTAGAATACGACACACAGGGCGCTATTTTTAATCTTGCTTATGATTGGCTTATTAATACAAAGAAAAATCTAAATAATGCTATTAAAATGTACAAAAGAGAATTGGAGGAAAAACATGAATGATTATTTTAAAGAATTTGAAAAAGAATTAGGCAGCGTAGAGGAGAAGTTAGATATTTTGTCGGAGTGGCATTTATCAAAGAAACACCACGGAGCAACAGAGATAGCCGAAGATTGTCGAACTACAATCAGTCAGCTATGGATTCAGTTTTATAAACTATCAGAAACCTATAAACAACAGGAAGCGGAACATGAAACATTTTTAGATGCAAACATCAGCAACTTACTAGGCGAGTTGAAAAAACATGATGAATTTTTAGCAACTAATTCCATCAATTTAGGGAAAGAACGCCCACACTGGTTATTATTTAACTATTTGAATAAAGCTGTTAGAAGTTTCACAGATCCGAATAAACTAGCAACAGATAACACTGGTAATATTTGGGATTATCTACGTAGCCTAATTATCAAGGATTTGAAAGAAAGAGGGTTATTAAAATGAATGAGTTAGATATAAGCAACACACAGGCGCTTATCTTCGTGATGGTATTGATTGGCTTGCTGCTTTATCTAAACCATCGAGACCGCGAAAAAGCGCCCAACTGGAGCGAGAAAACAGGAAACTGGGAGAAAGACCTAGTGAGAGTTTAAGCCCTGACTATGGGCGATATATCCAGCTTGCAGGTGTTAATAAACAAGGAGATATCAAATGACTTATAGAGTACATTTATATACTAAAGAGAAATTAGATGAGCGAGGCTTAACAATAGAGGCCTTTATAGTTAAGCGTATAGAGAACATAGAAAATCTATCAGCAATTTTCGGAGTATTAGATAATCAACTTTCGGATACAAACTTAAGACATAAAGTTTGTAAAACTATTGAGATGATTTTAAATGATCAGGAAGATATGTTATTTAGGGCATTAAGTGACCAAATAACCTTCCGAACCCATAAACCAGCCTAGGAAATGAGGAATAGAATGAATTTAACACTGAAAGGGGTGGAAGGATATGTTTAGTTTGAGTAAAGAAAGCGAACACGATTTAACCAATAGAATAAGCACAGTAGTAGAAAACTATCTAGCAGTCCGAGAAAGACCTAAACCACGACTAACTGGTTTAATATCAGCACAAGAAGCTATGGACGAGTTAGATATAAAATACAAAACCTTGCAAAAGTGGGAAGGTGCAGGACTAAGACGCTACCAACCACCACTAGAAGATACTAGAAAAGTCTATTACAAAGTTACGGATATTTTGAAGTTCCTGGGGGTAGATGATGGCAAAAACTAAAGTATATTTTTGGTTGAAAATTGATAAGAAATTTTTTGACAATCTCTTTATTAAGCGACTCAAAAGTATGCCTGGCGGTTATACCATGACAGTAATCTATATACGCATGATGTTAGAAAGTCTTGAAAGTGATTGTATTCTGTATTACGAGGGATATTTTGAAACATTAAAAGAAGAACTAGCCTTGAAATTAGATGTTTCAGAAGATGATATATCTATGACTATAGCTTATTTTACGCAATGTGGCCTGATTCAGATTGATGAAGATAAGAATGCCGAGTTAACCCAAGCAAAAGCTTTAGTACAACAAGAAACAAACCATGCTGCATATATGAGAAGTTACCGCAAAGAGCAACAAGAGAAAGAAAAAAATCTTACAATGTTATCTAATAATTTTACAACGTTATCTACATGTAAGACAGAGATAGAGATAGATAAAGAGTTAGAGCAAGATTTAAAGTTAGATATAAATAAAGAATATATAGCCGAGGAAACCTCGCCTAATGAGCAAAGCTCATCTTTCATTTTTCCTAGTTGGCTTGAAGAAATGGCTATAAAAGATTTAGAGAAAACAAAACATAAAGAACTTTGGATTCCTGTTGTTTATTTGAATCAAGTAGCTAACAAGAGATATAAATTTGTCGATAAGACAAAAAGGCTTTTACTAGCACGATTCAAAGAAGGCTATACACTTGAAGATTTTAAACAGGTGATAGATATTAAAACGGCAGAATGGAAGGATAGTCCTGAATTTTCTAAATATCTGAGACCTGAAACACTTTTCGGATCTAAGTTTGATGGTTATTTGAATCAAAAGCCTAAAAACATAAAAGGGAAGTCAGAAGATAACTTCCCAGATCTACCATTTTAGGAGTTGCAAAGATGAAGGAACAATTTAAAGAATTTAATAACAGAAAAATATCAGATAAAGTTTGTGATATTCATCAGGTAAATTACTGGGAAATTTCTATATCTGTAGTAGGGAGTTCAGAAAGAAAAATACAACCATTTTGCCCGGAGTGTGTGAAGGGGGATATTAAACAAAAAGAGAAAGATCTATTACAGCGGTTTGATGATAGACAAACGTATTTTAAAACTTATGATGTATTAATGCGTGATAGTACAATTCCTAAAGAGTTAAAGGGAGCGACATTTGATAATTTCTTTGTTAAGACTACAGAGGAAGGTCAGATGTTAGAGTTTGTAAAGGGGCAAGCCCAGAAATACCTTGCAGGTATGACGGGAAATACTTTAATCAGCGGTAGCACAGGAATAGGAAAAAGTCATTTATCGCTTGCCCTGGCCAAAGAAATCAATGAGAGTTTCAGAGAGAAGAACGATCCTAAGAGTGTCTTATTTGTCAGCTTAACCGAGATTATCAAGCAGATAAAAGAAGGTTGGGCTTATGGAAGAAATGCCAACTTAACAGAATATGAGGCGGTTAAAAAGCTTGTTGATGTTGATTTCCTAATCATCGATGACCTGGGCGCAAAAAATGGGACAGTAACACCTAAGAGCGATTGGGAACAGGATTTCTTGTTTGATATTATCAACAATCGAGAAACTACGATTTTCAACACGAACCTAGATAGTAGTGAACTACGGACGGTGTACAATGCTAGAAATTCAAGTAGAATTTTGAAAGGTTTAGAAGGGAACACTTTTAAGGCTTTCACAATCAAAGATAAGCGATACACGATTAACACAGTGAGAGGAGAGAAAGGTTAATAGATATGGATGAAATGAAATTTTCAACAGAAAAAGGCTTTATTGTCTACGAAAAATGTGGTATAATAGAGATAGAAAAAGTTCCAAGATTTGGAGAGATAACTTTAGTCTACTCAGATGGGAAATTTACTCATCTAGTCAAAAAAGAAACTAAAAAATAAGTCTATTGAGAACAACTCAGGGGCATACCGTAAGCATATAATGCTAGTGGTATGTCCCTTTTTGCTTGAGAAGAAAGGAGGTGAAGAAGATGACGGTAGATACTTCATTAGGGTATGTGGTAGCTAGTAAGTTTTCTATTGATCCAGAAAAAAGACAGAAAATATTTTCAAAATGTAAAAATGAAGATAGCAGTTTAGAAAGTGGGAACCATGAAATACTAGAGAAATATGCTAACGAAAACACAAAATCAACAGTTAGAAAAAATGATTTTAAAAGCTCGTAGAGTTCTAAAAGAAAAGCTAAGAGCTAAGAACTTTAGAAAAAATTATAAACAACGAGGAGCAATAAAGAGATAAAGGAGTATAAAATGGCTAAAAACTTTAGTTTGGTAGAAAAGTATGTAAGAAGTAGAGGAATGAGTATTGATGATGAAAAATCAAAAACAGGTTTAATATTATCACAAGATATAACAAGTATCTATGACGTTCCTGAAGAAGGAAAAGAATTAGTGGATCTTGTTAATGTGATTGAGCATACGGGTACAGGTGGAACATATGAAACTGTAGGTTTTGATGATGAACATCTAGCAGAACTTGAATCAGAAGATTTTAGAGATAGTAAAAGTGTAGAACTTAGAAAAAAACAGATTAGAACCAAGTTTGAACACAAGACATTTTCAGGCCGTATTGCCTTGTCGTCTGAACAAGTTGAAGATGGAGAATATAATATATCAGATTTCTTAAGTAAAAAAATTCCCCGTCTTTGTCGTAAAACTCGTAATATTGAAATCGGAAAAATTCTAAAAGAAGCACCTGAAAAAAATGTTTCTAATTTTGACGAATTGAAAGATACAATAAACGATTTAAATCCTGAACGTCATAATACTCTTGTATTAAGTCAGTCACTATTTAAGTTTTTAGATAAGGAGAAATCTAGCGATGGAAATTATATTTTAAAAATTAACAAGAAGGAACGATACTCAGAAAACTTATACGTTGATGATGTTATTGTTGTACCTGATGAAGTGCTAGGAGTAAAAGGCGATAAAGTTGCTTTCGTTGGGGATTTGTATAATTTCGCTACTTTATTTGAAAGAAACAAAAATAGCTTACGGTGGGTAAGTGAATCTGTTATTTATGGAATGAGTTTAATGCTTTATACTCGTTTCGTTGTAAAGAAAATTGAAACGGATTGCGCTTTCTTTATAAAATGGAATTAGGAGATAGGGGATGGATATTAGAGAAGTATTATCAACATTAGAAAATCTTGATGATAAAAAAGATAAGATTGCAAAAGCAAGAACAAAGTTGGAAGAAAAAAGAAAAACAATTACTGGAGAGAAGAAGGTTTCATTTGATAATATTGATTCTTTTTTTGAGGATAATGCTACTTCCTTAGAACAAGTTACTAACATGAGTGAATCAATCAATCTTTTAGAGAAAGAGTATGATACTTATTTCTGGGAGGCAAAGGCAGCGATATTTGAATATATCTTTAAAGAGACTAAGCGAAGAGCTGAAGAAAAGAAAATCTATAAACGTTACCAGAAGAAACTTAGGATAATTTTAGATGCCTACGATGAAATTCAAGCACTAAAGAAAGATGTAGAAGAAATACATAAAGGCGTAGTTGGAGAAATAACTCAGGAGCATTCTCTTGCAGTATATCGGACAGAAGTAAATCCAACAAGTATCCTTCCGTTCTTAAATCCTGATGTCAGTGGGCATATGAATTTTTCTAAGGAATATCGTGAGATTAAAGAGTATTTAGGTAAAGAGTAATTCATTAGAAACAAGGCTGGTTTGAATATCAAGAAATTGATAGCTATATCAAAAATGGCCTTGTTTTTAATTTCAGTAAATTAGTTTCACAAAATGAAGAAAGCATAAACTAAAACAGAGTATAGGCTTGGAAGCCATGTATATCAGTAAGTTACAGAATGGAGTGAGTTTCACAGAATGTAAGATAAGAGAAACTGGGGAATAAATTAGAGGGATACTTCTTTAAATTGTCATATTGAAGAGTTGTCAAACTTAAAACAATGATACCTGGTAAGTGGAGTGTTGAAAGGCTTTTAAGCTTTTGTCAGTTTGACAGAACGCAAGATAAGAAAATTTTAAAATTGAAGTGGAGGTACTTGACTATGTATGAACTGAGTAATAGAGACCTGGACGGGATAGATATTGAGTTAGGGCGATATAGAACGATTGCTAATAAAATTTACTTGAGAAGACAAGAGTTGATACATAACAAGAAACATGGGAATGAAACGTATATTAGATCTCAGGGTAAGAAAGCTTCAAGTCCTACTGAAGATACTATAATTAGAATTGAAGAAGATTTAACCTTAAGATATCTGGAAGGTTTTAAATTAATTGTAGATACCTTGATGGAAAATCTGATTGATACTGATCTAGTCATCTTTAAAATGAGATTTTTAGAAGCTGGTGTGACTTGGGAAGACGTGGCAGAGAAACTAAATAAAACTACTCGTTATATAAATAGTCGAAGAAAAGTAATCGCTAAAAGATTTATAGAACTGAAAGGATATTGACTCCCCCCACGTTGAAAAAAATTTTTTGAATACTTTGGGAACCGGTGAAGGGAACTTTTTCCAAGTCGGAGACCTCCAGACAAAAAGGGGGTAAAAACTGACCAATTTACCAGAAAAATGATTAGTTTTGAAAAAGGAAGAAATTTAGTAGAAGAAATTAAGCTTTTACCCTTGTAATTTAAAGTAGAAAGCGGATGACTTACTTTCTGAGATTCCAGAGGATGGCAGGGAGTGAAAACCAAGTTACAATAGATGAAGAGGCTTGGGAACTTGTCCTACCTGATCAGTGGAATTTGACTAGTAAGCATGAAAAGGCAATCAGAGAGAGTCTAGAAACATTTGTCCATGACATCAATAAGATAGAGAACAAGCGAGCCAGAAAATACTTTATTATCCATTATTGTTACATGAGGAAGAAAACAGTAAGTGAATGTTTAGAAATTGCTGGGACAAAATCCACTAATTATCATAGATACAAACAGATAGCCGTCTTAAACTTTGCTAGAATTCACCAGAACGGAGAACTAGAAGCATATAAGTAGCCATCAGCTGAATAACTGGAGTCTAGGACGCCTCGTTTTAGGGCTTCATCATATAGAACTCCATGAATCAACTAGAAACCCTTAGAAACGAATCTGGGGACTTTTGTGAGAATTGTTTTTTCAAGTGGTATTTGATAAAATAGTGGTGTGAGGCGCTTGCGCTCCAACCTCTTAGCGTTTACCTCTTCTTTTGCGGGGGTCGGGTTTACGATTTTTTTAATATTTATGTTTTATTCTTTTACGAATAATACAGTAGGAGGAAGAAATATGATAAGAGAGTGGAAAAAGAAGGATATCATCCATCATTCTAATTTTGATTTATGAACATGAAAATAATGTGTGAAATACTTGTGTTGAGTATTATAATGTTGTATAATCCCATCTTTGACAGTTTTTTGAAAACAAAGAGCCCCTAAATGCTGCTATAACAGCTTTTCGGAGCTCTTTTTCTCTTTTAAAAAAATGCGTACTTTTTATCGAGATTTGGTTTTTTAAAAATTTTTTCATATTTTTTTCGCTTATAATCTCAAAATCAGTTTGGAAGCCAAATGCTTGGTGGAGTTGATCCGTGATAGTTGTTCTGGTGTAAGTTGGAAGATATCCTACTCCATAAAGATGTTTGAACTTATAATTGCGTAAGGTTTGGATGAGTTCTGAACAGGTGACTGTTTCTCCTATTTGTTTTTCCAAGAGACGATAAATCATTAGTGCTAGGAAACAAATAGTGAAATGTGCTTGAATCCTATCTGAACGGCTGAGATAAACTGGTCTGGCTCGTAGTTCCTGCTTCATGATACGAAAACTCTCTTCAATTTCCCACCGCCTTTGATTGATGGCTACAATTGTC
>NZ_JPFU01000006.1 GCF_000722695.1 Streptococcus mitis
CGTCCATAAATCAAGCGAGATAGGATCTCATCTAGAGAGAAATTAAAACGATGTCGTTTTTGGATTTCTTTGTTAATTCTAGGCAGATCTAATTGATGATAGAGGTCTTGTAGGAAGAGATAGCCTCCATGATATTCGTTCAATTGATTTTGTTTTAACTGTTTGTTTTGACTAAAGGTAATGAGGAAATCTTTATTTTCTTCTTTTTCTTTCTCGGTTAATTCCTTAGCACGTAAACGAGCCCACTCAAGTGGTTCCATATCAGGATGTTCTTTTAAGATTGTGTTATGATTGCCTAGGTTTTCTACGATAGTAGAAGTCCGTTTATTTCCAACCTTGATATCTTTAATAATAGCGTAGTTGATAGTGTTTTTTGACTTTGATTGTTTAACTCTCATCTTTTCATACCTCACTCCATTATAACAAAGTACGAGAAAGTACGCAAATAAAAAGTGATAAAATTTGACAAGAAAATGCTCTTATATCAACCTTTATGAGGATTTTTTTACTTCATAACTGTCAAAGTCCCGAGTGGAAAAAGAAGGATATCATCCATCATTCTAATTTTGATTTATGAACATGAAAATAATGTGTGAAATACTTGTGTTGAGTATTATAATGTTGTATAATTAAGTTGCGTAGATGATAGACGTATCTTAACTGTGTATTTTTAAAAAGGAGGAGTTGATATGAATAAACAGACTGATTTTTTAGTGGTAAAAAATAGTTTTGTTTCAGGAATGGCACGAGTTATTGATATTGGTTCCAGACGAAACAAAGAGTCTTACAATAGATCCAAAACAGGAAAAGAAGCTGACAAAAGAGCTATTTTGAATGACTGGAGTATGATTGGTCAGGATATATGGGGGGCATATGCCAAATTCAAACAAGAAAATCAACTCTAATCAAAAACAATCAAAAGATCTTTCAGAAACACAGATTTTAGAAATAATAGAAAAACAACCCGATGAAGTTAAAGAATCTATAACAAAAGTACTTGTCTCTGAAAGTATAAGTTATGAAGGTTCCGTGCCACCGCCTGGATTATTAAAAGAATTTGATAAAGTTATCCCAAACGGAGCTGATAGAATTATGTCTATGGCTGAGAAGCAATTAGAACACAGGATTAGCATAGAAAGCAAAGTCGTTGGAGCTAATAATAGAGATTCATTGCTAGGTGTATTGTTCGCTGGGATGATAGGGTTAATGGCGATTTCTGGAGCGATATATCTCCTTGCTAATGACAAAAACATTCAAGGTCTCAGTGTTTTTATAGGAACACTTGGAGCTTTAATTGCTGTTTACTTAAGAAGCCACAAAAACGATGAACAAGATTTAAAAGATAAAAAATAAGAGGCTGGGACAAAAGTCTAACCTTAAATATAAAAAGCGAACAAAACAAGTTATCTGACACTCAGAATTCTGTATTGTTCGCTTTTTTATCTAATCTATCGATTTTAAAGATTTATAATAAAGAATTCCTAAAATCAAAATTTTTTGTCCCAGTTTCTTATTTTATTTGTTTAACTTTAAAAACAATATCAAGCAAGAGTTTTAAAAAACTACCATTGATTACACAAATAAGTTATTGCCTTAAAAATACAATATAAAAAAACAATTGCTCATCTAGTATACTTGGAAATGTAATGGACTAGTGTTGTATTCTGTACAAATTAACAAGCTAGAAAAACAAGATAAAGATGTAGTATAATGGTGCCAGGTAATAAAAAAAGCACGTTTGACCGTGCTAGTTTCTTGCCTGCTGAACTCATCATATAGTATAGTGGCTCCTTTGTGGGGCTTTTTTTGTGAACATTTTTAGGAACTTTTAAAGAATTTAAAGAAAATATAAGGAAATATGATTTTAAAGAAAATCAGGAATATCAAGGCCTTTACTTACTAATGAAATATAAAACTCAAGCGGTAGCGGAATAACTCAAAATGTGATAAGATAGGGGTATGAATCTGAAAGTGAAACAAAAAATACCATTAAAAATCAAGCGCATGGGAATTAATGGTGAAGGAATTGGCTTTTACCAAAAAACATTAGTCTTTGTGCCTGGTGCTCTCAAAGGTGAAGATATCTATTGTCAGATTACTTCTATTAAACGTAACTTTGTTGAGGCAAAATTACTGAAGGTCAACAAGAAGTCTAAATTTCGAGTTGTGCCAGCTTGTACTATTTACAATGAGTGCGGAGGCTGCCAAATCATGCACCTGCATTATGATAAGCAGCTAGAGTTCAAGACGGACTTGCTTCATCAAGCGCTGAAAAAATTTGCTCCTGCAGGATATGAAAACTATGAAATCCGTCCAACTATTGGAATGCAGGAACCAAAGTACTACCGTGCTAAGTTACAATTTCAGACTCGAAAATTTAAAAATCAGGTCAAGGTAGGTCTGTATGCACAAAACTCTCACTATTTAGTAGAGTTGAAAGACTGCCTAGTACAAGATAAGGAAACCCAAGTGATTGCTAATCGCCTAGCAGACTTGCTTACTTATCACCAGATTCCAATCACCGATGAGAGAAAAGTTCTAGGTGTTAGGACTATTATGGTTCGTCGAGCAAGAAAGACCGGACAGGTTCAAATTATTATTGTTACAAATCGTCAGCTTAATTTAACCCAACTGGTAAAAGACTTAGTTAAAGATTTTCCAGAAGTTGTGACAGTAGCTGTGAATACAAATACAGCTAAAACCAGTGAAATTTATGGTGAAAAGACAGAGATTATCTGGGGAGAAGAGAGTATTCAAGAAGGTGTACTTGATTATGAATTTTCACTATCTCCTCGCGCTTTCTATCAACTAAATCCTGAACAAACAGAAGCCCTCTATAGCGAAGCAGTAAAAGCGCTGGATGTTGATAAAGAAGATCATTTGATTGACGCTTATTGTGGAGTTGGAACGATTGGATTTACCTTTGCAAAGAAAGTTAAAACACTCAGAGGTATGGATATTATTCCAGAAGCCATTGAAGATGCTAAGCGAAATGCTAAAAGAATGGGATTTAACAACACACATTACGAAGCAGGAACAGCGGAAGAGATTATTCCTCGCTGGTATAAGGAAGGCTACCGAGCAGATGCTCTGATCGTAGATCCACCACGTACAGGTCTGGATGACAAGTTATTAGATACAATTCTTACCTATGTACCAGAAAAAATGGTTTATATTTCTTGCAATGTTTCGACCTTGGCTCGTGATTTAGTACGCTTAGTAGAAGTCTATGATCTCCATTATATCCAATCGGTTGATATGTTCCCGCATACAGCACGAACTGAAGCTGTTGTAAAATTAATTAAAAAAGTTTAAAAAAGGTGTTGACAAAGTTTGAAAAGTGGGTATAATAGTAAGAGTTGAAAATAACAACTCTGGTCCGTTGGTCAAGGGGTTAAGACACCGCCTTTTCACGGCGGTAACACGGGTTCGAATCCCGTACGGACTATGGTATGTTGCGGATGGAACACTTGATGAAAAAAAGATTAAAAAAGTTTCAAAAAAGTGTTGACAAGCGAAAGCGACTGTGATATACTAATATAGTTGTCACTTGAGAGAAGCGAGTGACAAAGACCTTTGAAAACTGAACAAGACGAACCAATGTGCAGGGCACTATAACTAAGGTTATAGTACTGAACAATGAAAAAACAATAAATCTGTCAGTGACAGAAATGAGTGAGAACTCAAACTTTTAATGAGAGTTTGATCCTGGCTCAGGACGAACGCTGGCGGCGTGCCTAATACATGCAAGTAGAACGCTGAAGGAGGAGCTTGCTCTTCTGGATGAGTTGCGAACGGGTGAGTAACGCGTAGGTAACCTGCCTGGTAGCGGGGGATAACTATTGGAAACGATAGCTAATACCGCATAATAGCAGTTGTT
>NZ_JPFU01000007.1 GCF_000722695.1 Streptococcus mitis
GTAAGAGCCCTGAGAGATGATCAGGTAGATAGGTTAGAAGTGGAAGTGTGGCGACACATGTAGCGGACTAATACTAATAGCTCGAGGACTTATCCAAAGTAACTGAGAATATGAAAGCGTATGGTTTTCTTGATTTGAATAGATATTCAATTTTGAGTAGGTATTACTCAGAGTTAAGTGACGATAGCCTAGGAGATACACCTGTACCCATGCCGAACACAGAAGTTAAGCCCTAGAACGCCGGAAGTAGTTGGGGGTTGCCCCCTGTGAGATATGGAAGTCGCTTAGCTCTAGGGAGTTTAGCTCAGCTGGGAGAGCATCTGCCTTACAAGCAGAGGGTCAGCGGTTCGATCCCGTTAACTCCCATAGGTCCCGTAGTGTAGCGGTTATCACGTCGCCCTGTCACGGCGAAGATCGCGGGTTCGATTCCCGTCGGGACCGTTTAAGATAACGGAAGTTATTTTAGACTCGTTAGCTCAGTTGGTAGAGCAATTGACTTTTAATCAATGGGTCACTGGTTCGAGCCCAGTACGGGTCATATATGCGGGTTTGGCGGAATTGGCAGACGCACCAGATTTAGGATCTGGCGCTTAACGGCGTGGGGGTTCAAGTCCCTTAACCCGCATTAAGAAATAATAAATGAGCCGGCTTAGCTCAGTTGGTAGAGCATCTGATTTGTAATCAGAGGGTCGCGTGTTCAAGTCATGTAGCCGGCATTTTTAGATAGAAGAAAATAGTGCGAACGTAGTTCAGTGGTAGAACACCACCTTGCCAAGGTGGGGGTCGCGGGTTCGAATCCCGTCGTTCGCTTAGAGAGGCCGGGGTGGCGGAACTGGCAGACGCACAGGACTTAAAATCCTGCGATTGGTAACGATCGTACCGGTTCGATTCCGGTCCTCGGCATAAACTAATGAGCACCCTTAGCTCAACTGGATAGAGTACCTGACTACGAATCAGGCGGTTAGAGGTTCGACTCCTCTAGGGTGCATTTTTCTTTTTAACTCG
>NZ_JPFU01000008.1 GCF_000722695.1 Streptococcus mitis
GCACAGGACTTAAAATCCTGCGATTGGTAACGATCGTACCGGTTCGATTCCGGTCCTCGGCATAAACTAATGAGCACCCTTAGCTCAACTGGATAGAGTACCTGACTACGAATCAGGCGGTTAGAGGTTCGACTCCTCTAGGGTGCATTTTTCTTTTTAACTCGGGAAGTAGCTCAGCTTGGTAGAGTACTTGGTTTGGGACCAAGGTGTCGCAGGTTCGAATCCTGTCTTCCCGATATATGGCGGTGTAGCTCAGCTGGCTAGAGCGTCCGGTTCATACCCGGGAGGTCGGGGGTTCGATCCCCTTCGCCGCTATAAAGATCTTGTTGGACCTTTAGCTCAGCTGGTTAGAGCTCTCGGCTCATAACCGAGTGGTCGTAGGTTCAAGTCCTACAAGGTCCATTTGAATAGTATGGAGGATTACCCAAGTCCGGCTGAAGGGAACGGTCTTGAAAACCGTCAGGCGTGTAAAAGCGTGCGTGGGTTCGAATCCCACATCCTCCTTTTCATTAACGCGGGATGGAGCAGCTCGGTAGCTCGTCGGGCTCATAACCCGAAGGTCGTAGGTTCAAATCCTGCTCCCGCAATAAGGCTCGGTAGCTCAGTTGGTAGAGCAATGGATTGAAGCTCCATGTGTCGGCGGTTCGATTCCGTCTCGCGCCATTTTTACTTATAGTATGTATGCGGGTGTAGTTTAGTGGTAAAACTACAGCCTTCCAAGCTGTTGTCGCGAGTTCGATTCTCGTCACCCGCTTTGAACTTTGTTCAAATTACCAAGTTTTTAACTTGGGCGCGTAGCTCAGGTGGTTAGAGCGCACGCCTGATAAGCGTGAGGTCGGTGGTTCGAGTCCACTCGTGCCCATTAATTGGAGAATTACTCAAGAGGCTGAAGAGGACGGTTTGCTAAATCGTTAGGTCGGGTAACTGGCGCAAGGGTTCGAATCCCTTATTCTCCGTTTTATTGAGAGTTTATAACTCTCTTTTTTCTTGCTTCTTTGTCAACTGTACTGGGTTGAAGAAAAGTTAAGAACGAGAAAGGACAAATTTCGTCCTTTCTTTTTTGATATTCAGAGCGATAAAAATCCGTTTTTTGAAGTTTTCAAAGTTTCGAAATCCAAATGCATTGCGCTTGACAAGTTTGATAAGATTATTGGTCGCTTCTAATTTTGCGTTGGAATAAGGTAACTGAAAGGCGTTGACGATTTTCTCTTTGTTCTTTAGAAAGGTTTTAAAGACAGTCTGAAAAAGAGGATGAACCTTCTTTATATTGTCTTCAATGAGACCGAAAAATTTCTCTGATTCCTTATTCTAAAAGTGAAAAAGCAAGAGCTGATAGAGCTGATAGTGGTGTTTCAAGTCTTCTGAATAGCTCAAAAGCTTGTCTAGGATTTCTTTATTGGTTAAGTGCATACGAAAAGTAGGGCGATAAAAACCCTTATCACTGAGTTTCCGACTATCTTGTTGGATAAGTTTCCAGTAACGCTTGATAGCCTTGTATTCATGGGATTTTCGATGATACTGATTCATGATTTGGACACGCACACGACTCATAGCACGGCTTAGATGTTGTACAATGTGGAAGCGATCTAGAACGATTTTAGCGTTTGGAAAAGTTGTCTAGCTAAGTCATAGTAGGGACTAAACATATCCAAAGTAATGATTTTTACCTGACAACGAACAGCTCGATTGTAGCGCAAAAAATGATTTCTTATGATAGCTTGTGTTCTGCCCTCAAGAACAGTGATGATATTGAGCTTTTCAAAATCTTGCGCAATGAAACTCATCTTCAACTCCCGATTGAAACAGTCACTCCCCTGACTGTTTCAACGTCCCAGGACATAATCTCAGGCAGACGAGAAAAATCATGCTTAAAACGGAAGTCATTGAGTTTGCGAATGACAGTTGAAGTTGAAATAGACAGCTGATGGGCAATGTCAGTCATAGAAGTCTTTTCAATTAGCTTCTGGGCAATCTTTTGGTTGATGATACGAGGGATTTGGTGATTTTTCTTTACTAGAGGAGTCTCAGCGACCGCCATTTTTAAGCAGTGATAGCACTTAAAACGACGCTTTCTAAGGAGAATTCTAGTAGCCATACCAGTTGTTTCAAGGTAAGGAATCTTAGACGGTTTTTGAAAGTCATATTTCTTCATTTGACTTCTGCAATTAGGACAAGGTGGAGCCTCATAATCCAGTTTAGAGATAATTTCTTTGTGGTTATCCCTATTAACGATATCCATAATTTGGATATTAGGGTCTTTGATATCGAGTAGTTTTGTGATAAAATGTAATTGTTCCATAGGATTCTTTCTAATGATGGTTTGGTTGCTTTTCATTATAGATCTTATGGGACTTTTTTTCTACAACAAAATAGGCTCCATAATATCCATAGGGGATTTACCCACTACAAATATTATAGAGCCTTATTTTTTGTTGTATAAACTTACTATTACTTCCAAGTTTTTAGTGAAATTTCTCCGCTATTTAGCCAGATTTCTTTTCCGTTATCACATTGAACTAAAAGTTTACCACTTTCAGAGATATCTTTAGCAAGTCCCTTGTAGTCTTTTTGATCTAGTATAAAAGTAACTTCTTTTCCTAGGACGAATGACTGTTTTTTATATAGGTATAATAGCTCTTCTGCTGGTGTTTCGAAGAAAACACGCCAGATTTCTATGATTAATTCATTTCTGGTTATAGGTGCTGGTGCTTTAAATAGACTAGCAGCTTTTTCTTTTAATTCCTGGGGGAAGTCTTTGATAGTAAAGTTGATTCCTACTCCAATAATGATATCTGTGACTAGGCCTGTTTCTACAGACGTCATTGCCTCAGTAAGGATTCCTCCGATTTTATGATTGTTTAGGTAGATATCATTGACCCATTTTATGTCGACATCTATTAAAGTTAGGTTCTTAATGGCTTTGTAGACAGCTCCAGCTACAAGTAGTGTGTAGGATGGTAACTTGTCATAGGCGAGATTTGGTTTAAGATGGAGTGTCATATAAATACCACCTTGTGGTGAGTAGAAGGAACGTTGAAAACGGCCTCGCCCTGCTGTTTGATAGGAAGCTATATAGAGGGTGTTTGCTTCATTTCCTAAATCAATTGCTTCTTTTGCATCCAGTTGTGTTGATTTTGTTTCGGGTTTAAAACTGACTTTAATTGGAAGATTTTCTTCTAGAATCTCTGGAAGAATAAGGTCACCATTCATTAGTTTATATCCTTTGTTTTTGATGCTATCAATTTCAATGCCTTCTTGTTCTAGTCGCTTGATGGCTTTCCAAATTGATGTTCGGCTTAGGGATAGTTCTTCTGCAATTTTTTCTCCGCTGATATAGTCGGTTTCTTTAGATAGGATTTGGTAGACAGCTTGGTAGGATTTCATAGTGTTGCCTTTCTTTAAGAGTAGTATATGATTTGAATCTAGTTTGGATAGTTGCGCCTAATCTATATTTTATTACTACTATTTTAACATATGCCTACTATTTACGGCATGATTTTCTTAGAGAAAATGCAATCATTAATATTGAGTTTTGAAATCTCAGTATTTTTGCTCCCTTTTTTACCTAGGAATCGTTTCCTTTGTTTTCAAATTGCTAAAAAAGTGGTACAATAAAGGGTAGCTTACTATTATCTGAATCAGCTGATTTGGAGAGAAAGGATTCATTTTGAAATCAATAGGCTTTATTGAAAAGCTGAAAGGGTTGTCTAGTAAAGAACTTATTTTATTGGGAATTATCCTGAGTATCTTTTTACCCTTTTATCTTTTTGTAGTTGTATTCTGTTTATATATTATCAGTTTGATTTTTACAGGAGACATGAAAAGTATTCTTCAGAAAATGGGGGAGCATCCGATGCTGCTTCTTTTTCTTGGCTATAGTACTGTAATATCCATTTTTGCACAAAATTGGATGGGTCTTGTGGCTTCAGTAGGAATGTTTCTATTTACTGTTTTCTTTTTGCACTATCAGTCGATTTTATCACATAAATTCTTTCGATTGATTTTGCAGCTCGTCTTGTTTGGTAGCGTCTTGTCAGCTGCTTTTGCGAGTTTAGAACATTTCCAAATTGTGAAGAAATTTAACTATGCTTTTCTTTCACCCAATATGCAGGTGTGGCATCAGAATCGGGCAGAAGTGACCTTCTTTAATCCTAATTATTATGGAATTATTTGTTGTTTCTGTATCATGATTGCCTTCTATCTGTTTACAACGACCAAGTTGAATTGGTTGAAAGTATTCTGTGTGATTGCAGGCTTTGTGAATCTCTTTGGTTTGAACTTTACGCAAAATCGAACTGCCTTTCCTGCTATTATCGCTGGAGCCATTATTTATCTCTTTACGACCATTAAAAACTGGAAGGCCTTTTGGCTTAGTACTGGAGTCTTTGCGATTGGCTTGAGTTTCCTATTTTCCAGTGATTTAGGAGTTCGGATGGGGACTTTAGACTCTTCTATGGAAGAACGCATTTCTATCTGGGATGCTGGGATGGCCTTATTTAAGCAAAATCCTTTCTGGGGTGAAGGGCCATTGACTTATATGCACTCTTATCCTAGAATACATGCTCCTTATCATGAACATGCTCATAGTCTTTATATTGATACGATTCTGAGTTACGGAGTTGTGGGAACTATTTTATTAGTTTTGTCTTCTATTGCTCCTGTTCGCTTGATGATGGATATGAGTCAGGAGTCGGGGAAACGTCCGATTATCGGTCTTTACCTATCTTTCCTTACAGTGGTTGCTGTGCACGGAATTTTTGACTTGGCCCTCTTCTGGATTCAGTCAGGATTTATTTTCTTGCTAGTTATGTGCAGTATTCCATTGGAGCATAGAACTTTGGTATCGGACATGACTGATTAAGTTTATAAGAGTAAAATCTTCTATCTTGTGTAGGAGATTTTTTTACTAGGAAAAATTATTTCTAAATCGAAATAGTTGACAGTTGGAATAACAAGTGTTACAATAGTTTTATTCATTTCGATATCGAAGTAAATAGGAGGTGTTATGAAAGATAGTCATTTGGTAGCCCATCATATTCGTTTGTTGAATGGGCGGATTTTTCAAAAGTTACTGAGCCAAGATCCTGAAGCTCTTTATCGGAGTGAACAGGGGAAGATTTTAGCGGTTTTATGGAATAGTGAAACTGGCTGCGCAACTGCAACAGATATTGCTCTGTCGACTGGGCTTGCTAATAATACGCTAACGACTATGATAAAAAAGCTAGAGGAACAAAAGCTTGTAACCGTTAGTCCATGTGGAGAAGATAAGCGTAAGAAGTATTTAGTTTTAACAGAGTTGGGGCAATCTCAGAAAGAAGTGGGACATCGTGTCAGTCAGAAATTGGATACGATTTTTTACAAAGGATTTTCAGAGGAAGAAATTCGGCAGTTTGAAGCCTTTCAAGAAAGAATTTTGGCTAATCTAAAAGAGGAGGAAAATGAGGATTAAAATGGAGCAAATTAGCTACTTTTAAGTAAAGGGCACTTTCGACTTTGTTTTCCAACTCTTAGGACAAGGAAACTAAGTGGTTAGCTATGGTCAAACTCAGATTGATGGCCTTGCTTATGCTCAGTATGATATCTTCCGACTAGAAAACGGTAAAATTGTGGAGCATTGGGATAATAAGGAAATTATGCCTAAGGTAGAAGACTTGACCAATCGAGGCAAGTTTTAAATTGAGGATACAGAATGATTGAATACAAAAATGTAGCTTTACATTACACAGAAAAAGATGTTTTGAGAGATGTCAATTTACGGATTGAGAATGGGGAATTTATGGTTTTAGTTGGACCTTCAGGGTCCGGTAAGACGACCATGATAAAGATGGTTAACCGTCTTTTGGAACCGACTGATGGAAATATTTTTATGGATGGCAAGCGCATCAAAGACTATGATGAGCGTGAACTTCGTCTTTCTACTGGTTATGTTTTACAGGCCATTGCTCTCTTTCCCAATCTAACGGTTTCGGAAAATATTGCCCTGATTCCTGAAATGAAGGGCTGGACTAAGGAAGAAATTGCTAAGAAAACTGAAGAGCTTTTGGCTAAGGTTGGCTTGCCAGTAGCTGAGTATGGGCATCGTTTGCCTAGTGAATTATCTGGTGGAGAACAGCAACGGGTCGGTATTGTTCGTGCTATGATTGGTCAGCCTAAGATTCTCCTCATGGATGAACCTTTTTCAGCCTTGGATGCTATTTCTCGCAAACAGTTGCAGGTTCTGACTAAAGAATTGCATAAAGAGTTTGGGATGACAACGATTTTTGTGACCCATGATACGGATGAAGCTTTGAAATTGGCGGACCGTATTGCTGTTTTGCAGGATGGAGAGATTCGTCAGGTGGCGAACCCTGAGACGATTTTAAAAGCGCCTGCAACAGACTTTGTAGCAGACTTGTTTGGAGGTAGTGTTCATGACTAATTTAATTGCAACTTTTCAGGATCGTTTTAGTGATTGGTTGACAGCTCTATCTCAACATTTGCAGTTGTCACTTTTAACCTTGTTACTAGCTATTTTTATCGCGATTCCCTTGGCTGTTTATCTTCGCTATCATGAGAAGTTGGCGGATTGGGTTTTGCAGATTGCAGGGATTTTCCAGACCATCCCGTCTCTGGCCTTGCTGGGGCTCTTTATTCCTTTGATGGGAATTGGGACTTTACCAGCATTGACAGCTCTAGTGATTTATGCGATTTTTCCGATTTTGCAAAATACCATCACTGGGCTAAAGGGAATTGATCCGAGTCTGCAAGAGGCTGGGATTGCCTTTGGGATGACCAGATGGGAACGTCTCAAGAAATTCGAAATTCCACTTGCTATGCCGGTTATGATGTCTGGGATTCGGACGGCAGCGGTCTTGATTATCGGTACGGCAACCTTGGCTGCTTTGATTGGTGCAGGGGGGCTAGGTTCCTTTATCCTTTTGGGAATTGACCGTAATAATGCCAGTCTGATTTTGATTGGGGCACTTTCTTCTGCAGTGCTTGCTATTGCCTTTAACTTCCTATTAAAAGTGATGGAAAAGGCAAAATTGCGGACGATTTTTTCTGGTTTTGCCTTGGTGACCATATTGCTCGGTCTGTCTTATAGCCCAGCCCTCTTAGCTCAAAAAGAGAAGGAAAACTTGGTTATTGCTGGTAAATTGGGTCCAGAACCAGAAATTTTGGCCAATATGTATAAGTTGCTGATTGAAGAAAATACCAGCATGACTGCGACTGTTAAACCAAATTTTGGGAAAACAAGCTTTCTCTATGAAGCTCTGAAAAAAGGCGATATTGACATTTATCCTGAATTTACTGGTACGGTGACTGAAAGTTTGCTACAACCATCACCTAAAGTGAGTCATGAGCCAGAGCAGGTTTATCAGGTGGCGCGTGATGGTATTGCCAAACAGGATCATCTAGCCTATCTCAAACCCATGTCTTATCAAAATACCTACGCTGTAGCTGTTCCGAAAAAAATTGCTCAAGAATATGGCTTGAAGACCATTTCGGACTTGAAAAAAGTGGAAGGGCAGCTGAAGGCAGGTTTTACACTCGAATTTAATGACCGTGAAGATGGCAATAAGGGCTTGCAGTCAATGTATGGTCTCAATCTCAATGTGGCGACCATGGAACCAGCTCTTCGCTATCAGGCAATTCAGTCAGGTGACATTCAAATCACGGACGCCTATTCGACTGATGCGGAATTGGCGCGTTATGATTTGCAGGTCTTGGAAGATGACAAGCAACTCTTTCCACCTTATCAAGGGGCTCCACTGATGAAAGAAGCTCTTCTCAAGAAACATCCAGAGTTGGAAACAGTTCTCAATAAATTGGCTGGTAA
The DNA here is from genome assembly GCF_000722695.1 of Streptococcus mitis. Taxonomy (GTDB): domain Bacteria; phylum Bacillota; class Bacilli; order Lactobacillales; family Streptococcaceae; genus Streptococcus; species Streptococcus mitis_O. The sequence goes on from NZ_JPFU01000008.1 coordinate 7,820, forward strand.
AATTACTGAAAGCCAGATGAGCCAGCTTAACTATCAAGTCGGTGTTGAAGGCAAGTCAGCAGAACAAGTAGCCAAAGAGTTTCTACAAGAACAAGGTTTGTTGAAGAAATAGTTTGAAAATGTCAAACTCAACTTTGTTAAACGACCATATAGAAAACTGCTCAGACAATGTTGTCTGGGCTTTTTTGGGTACGACGGGCATGTCGTACATCTGAGGTGTAAGTCCTCCGTGGGCACCCGCTACCGGTGAACCCAATAGCGATTCCCAAGCCTGACTATCGTGAGGTAGCGGGGAGAGGAAGGGATAGCGAAATCGTGGCTCTACGAACAGGAACGTGATAGTAAGGCGTATATAGCGGATAAGGGGGCCTAAAACTCTAAAGTCCAAAAAGGTAGTCGTAACCTATATGCGTAAATCACGAGAGTAAACGAGGAAAGATGTACAACTTATCCCGTGAGGTCTCATGAGCGCTGAAAGCGTAGTAACAACGAATCATGAGAAGTCAGCCGAGCCCATAGTAGTGAGGAAACTTCTGTAATGGAAGTGGAGCGAAGGGGTGAACAACTAATTGAAGTAATCCTACTTCACTTGTGTCTGTAAAACGAACGGTCTGATAGAACTGGACTCTATCACGTATTGACTAGATGAAGGTTCACCAATATAAGATGTCCCTCAGGCACCAAAACAAGAAAGGAATACGCACATGTCAAAATTGCTAGATAAGATATTATCACGCGAAAATATGCTGGAAGCCTACAATCAAGTAAAATCCAATAAGGGCTCAGCTGGGATTGATGGAATTACTATCGAAGAGATGGATAATTATCTCAGACAAAACTGGCGCCTGACTAAGGAACGGATAAAACAAAGAAAATATAAGCCTCAACCAGTTCTCAGAGTTGAGATTCCCAAACCAAACGGAGGCATCCGTCAACTAGGAATTCCAACAGTTATGGATAGAATGATTCAACAGGCCATTATTCAAGTCCTTACCCCCATTTGTGAACCCCATTTCTCAGATACGAGCTATGGATTCAGACCAAATCGGTCATGTGAAAAAGCCATCATGAAGCTCTTAGAGTACTTAAATGACGGCTATGAGTGGATAGTGGATATAGACCTAGAGAAATTCTTCGATACAGTTCCTCAAGATAGATTGATGTCCTTAGTACATAACATTATCGAAGACGGAGATACGGAATCCTTGATTCGTAAATATCTTCATTCAGGTGTTATCATTAACGGTCAGCGTCATAAAACGCTAGTTGGCACACCACAGGGAGGAAATTTATCTCCTCTCTTATCCAATATCATGCTTAATGAATTGGATAAGGAATTAGAAAAGAGGGGACTTCGATTTGTGCGCTACGCAGATGATTGTGTGATTACGGTCGGAAGCGAGGCTGCCGCTAAGCGTGTGATGTATTCAGTCAGTCGTTTTATTGAGAAACGGCTAGGTTTGAAAGTAAACATAACCAAGACTAAGATTACTAGACCAAGAGAGTTGAAATATTTAGGTTTCGGGTTCTGGAAATCATCAGCTGGTTGGAAAAGTCGCCCCCATCAAGATAGTGTTCGGAGATTTAAGCTTAAATTGAAGAAACTAACACAGAGGAAATGGAGTATAGACTTAACAGGACGTATTGAGCAACTGAATTTGTCTATTCGAGGATGGATAAACTATTTCTCATTGGGAAATATGAAAAGTATAGTCACCAGCATAGATGAGCGCTTGCGCACTCGCCTACGAGTGATTATCTGAAAGCAATGGAAGAAGAAATCTAGACGATTATGGGGATTGCTTAAGTTAGGAGTTCCTAAATGGATAGCAGATAAGGTATCTGGCTGGGGCGACCATTATCAATTAGTAGCTCAGAAGTCGGTACTTAAACGTGCTATATCAAAACCAGTCCTTGAGAAACGTGGACTGGTTTCGTGTTTGGATTATTACCTTGAACGACATGTGTTAAAAGTTAGTTGAACCGCCGTATGCCGAACGGCACGTACGGTGGTGTGAGAGGGGCTAGAGATTATCCCCTACTCGATTGTCAGAACTAATGATTTTCATTTTTAAATGGAAAATAAGAGGAAATTTTTAGGATTTTCTAAAATTTTACTGTAAATACACTTGACTATTCACAAAATAGGTGTATAATGTGTTGTGAACTACTTAACAAATAAAGATTTCCAGCTCATGTCGACTAAGGATGGAAATCTTGTGTATAGACAGTTCAGTAGATATATAATAGAGCGTTGCGTCCGAAAGTCTATCCAGACACGGCTCTTTAAAAACAAAAGGAGAAGATTATGAAAACAGAACCGATTCATCGTACCAGTATGTGGAAATTTAAGTTAAGTGCTGCCACCATGACTTTGATTCCCGCTGCCGTGGGGATTAACTATGTTGCCAAAGCCTTGGCGGAGGGATTAAAGTTGCCCGTTTGGCTGGGGTCTTTGGGAACCTTTCTTACCAGCATGTTGGCTGGGCCGGTTGCCGGTGCCATTAGTGGTTTCATCAACAACGTGATCTATGGGCTGACCTTATCGCCAATTTCAACCGTGTATGCGATTACCAGCATCGGAATTGGGATTGCTGTCGGAGTTTTGCACGCCAATGGGTGGTTCTCGTCAGCGCGACGAGTATTTGTTTCTGCTATTATTATTGCCATCGTTTCAGCTGTCATTTCAACGCCACTCAACGTCATCTTTTGGGGTGGTCAGACCGGTATCGCTTGGGGTGACTCATTGTTTGCGGTAATGGTCGCCAATCATGCACCAGTGTGGCTGGCCTCATTTACCGATGAGTTTGTCTTGGATATTTTGGATAAAGTCTGCGTGGCCTACCTGGCATTCTTCATCTATCGTCAGCTGCCGAAGCGGATGGTGCACTTCTTTAGCGATGATAAATGATGACTGATAAAACATTGATTTCTGAAGCGCCACGGGTCAAGCTCAAGTGGTACCAGGTGATCGATCCGATTACTAAGCTCTTGTTCATCTTGGACATGACGTTGTTGAGCTTTGCCAGTATGAATTTATTGCTTCAGGCCGGATTAATTCTTGTCGCAACACTGCTATTGTTATTTTCCAAATTGAGTTCTACCACCTTTAAGGCACTGGGATTCAGCCTGTTTCTGATTTGCACCATGCTGATCATCCAAGGGTTATTTTACAGTCGGAATCAAACTGTGCTGTTTTCTGTGCTTGGGGTGTCGTTCTACAAAGAAGGCCTGATTTACGCCACCACTCTGGGTTGTCGAGTATTGGTGATTATTTTGACCAGTGGCTTTTTTATGGTGACCACGAGTATTTCAGAAAACGCGGCCTATTTGGAACTGTCTGGATTGTCTTATAAAACCGTCTACGTTCTGATATCGGTGTGTTATATTTTGCCGGAAATGATGCGCAATATGCGGAAAATCCAGCAGGCACAAAAAGTTCGCGGAACCAATCCGCAAAAAACGTTGATTCAGAAATTAAAGTCAGTCCTGCCGGTGCTAATTCCATTGGTGATTAAGACCTTGGATCAATCGATGACGCGGTCGATTTCTCTCCAACTGAGAGGTTTTGATAATCTCAACCGGACTGTCAGAACCTCCCAGCGCGTGTATCGCCTGTCGCGGACGCTGCACATTGGTCTGACTGGATTGGCAATTTTATTGATTGGGTGGAAGATATGGACGAAGATAAACGGATTGTAATTGAAAATTTGACCACCCGTTATCCGGGTACTGAGCAACCACAACTGCGTCAGATTAACGCGGAGGTTCATACTGGCCAGGTGGTTGGGATTATCGGGAATAGCCACTCCGGCAAATCGACTTTGTGCCGTGTGCTGGCAGGGGTCATTCCCAAAATTGTGTCTGCTGAGATTGAGGGCGATTGGCACATGTTTGGCCAGCGAGTGTCCGACAATTGGCCCGTTTATAATGCCATGAATGGAGTTGTACTGCAAAATCCAGCTGGCCAACTAAGCGGGTTGGCAGAGACGGTTGCCGATGAAATCGCCTTTGACTTGATTAATCAGGGAATGGCTGAAGGACTGATTCAAAAACGGGTTGAAGAAGTTGCCACGCAAATGGGGCTGATTGAACAGCTGAATTTGCGTCCCGAGAGCCTTTCCGGTGGTCAGATCCAGCGGTTGGCAATTGCCACGGCGATTGTGGCTAATCCGGCTGTTTTGATTATGGATGATCCGACCAGTGAGATGGATCCCCTTGGCCGCCGGCAATTTTTCCAATGGCTGGCCCAAGTCAAAGAGACGACTGTCTTCATTGTCACCAGTGAAATTGACGATTTGTGCGAAGTCGCCGACGTTGTGTGGGTGCTGCACGAGGGTCAAATGGTAGCCCAGGGCAGGCCGGGTGAGGTGTTTAATCATTTGGCAGCGGAATGGCAGATTCCAGCCTCGACAATCCAGCAACTTGCTCAAAAAATGGATTGGCACTTGGCTGATGGCCGGTATCCGGTGAATTACGCTGATCTGAAGGAGGTTCGTTATGTCCACAATTGAACTGAGCCACCTGACGTTCACTTATCCGGAACGGTCCTTTAGCTTGGATGTTGAATACCAACACTTCGCCGATCCGATGGTGGCGATTGTCGGCCAAAATGGTGCCGGCAAATCAACGCTCTTCAAATTGTTGACGGGTTTGCTGACACCACAAACCGGTGTGATTAAGATCGATGGAGAAAATTTTAATGATCTTAAACCAGTCGAAAGGTTACTGAAGGTTGGGATTACTTTTCAGAATCCTGACGATCAGCTTTTCAACCCGACCGTTCAACGAGAGGTGGAGTGGAATGTCGCGCAGGTCATGGATGACCACGACACGATTACGAGGCGGGCTTTAGCGGCTCTAAAAAGAGTTGGCTTGGATGATAAAACAGCTGAAAGTCCATATGACCTGTCATTGTCGGAACGCAAGCTGTTGAGCGTTGCCACAGTTTTGGCAGTGGATCCGGCGATTTATTTATTTGATGAGCCGATGATGTCGCTTGATTGGGAAAGCCGGCGCAAGTTGACCGCAATTTTCCATCAGTTGGCTGATTCGGGCCACCAAGTTGTGACCATCACCCATGACATGGATTGGGTCGCCGCCGAGTTTGAGTCGGTGTATGTTATGGAACACGGGAAGTTTGGCTTCGCCGGCAGTCCACGGGAATTGTTCAGCAATCACGAACTTGTCCAGCGAGTGGGATTACTACCACCGCGGATTATGGACATAGCGGAGTCGCTGGGTGATTCACAGACATATTTATCGGTTAATGATTATTGCCAGAAAAATCGAGATGTATAGAAAAAATCACCTCTGCGGGTTTTCCAGGTTGAAGGATTAACTTCAGCTTCTGGCAAGAACTCACATGGGTGACTTTTGTGTTTAATAACGTTTCATGATCATCGGGTACTTCCTCAGATCACTCGGTTTGATTTTACTTTGTTTCATGGTCATAATCATATACCATTTCTTTTGGATTTTTTGTTTGACTAATACAAAATAGGTCTTCATAGGTCTTCGCATTTTTAGCGCCCATTAGGATCATCAGTATAATTTTCTGAATTAGGAGACTGTCCCATCACTATTCGAACTTCGTCTCCCAACTTACGCTGTTCCCATTCATCTGTGAATCCTTTAAATCGCAATTCTGGAACTTTCTTTTTAACTGAATCATCTATTTTCGCCATAGTCCCCACCATTTTATTGGTTTTTCTTGTTCTTCTATCCTTTTTTGATCTTTGATTTGTTCCTGCAAATTTTCCAACTTCTCTTTAAGAGCGTTCACTTCATCTTTATATTGATTGTCTAAGTGTTTGAATTCTGTTTCCTTTGAGGGCATTTTGAGGGCTTTTAAGTTATCATTTTCCGCCTTGTATTCTTCTAGCAACTTTTTATCTTGCAAGGCTAATCGTTGTTACTGGTCTAACAAATTAGTTAGTTTTTCCATTTGTTGGTCTTTGGTATTTGATTTGCTACTACCTTCTACTTTACCTAAAATTATTTTTTCTGCTTTAGAATTTACTAGATTAGACCCATTGGAACTTTTAAGCTGTAATTCTTTTGGTAACCTTTGGTAGTGATATTGAATATTTTGTTTTGTAACACTCAACTCATCCGCCAGCTCTTTGATCGTTTTTAAGTCTTCACTCATGGTTTAAGTCCTGCCTTTTAACCGTTGGTAGATATTGTTCAATGGCTTTTTTGAGGTAGCGTGCAATATTATGCTTAGAATATTCTTAACGTCTGCTGGCAACATAAGACAAGTGATCTTTAACACTATTTAGCCCTCTTAATTCTTTCAGTTCGTCATAGAGGGGGTAAACATGGACTTGCAATCCTGCCATGATTTTTGTATCTTGCATTTCAAACGGACTTAGCAACATATTTTCTAGCAATAGCGTGGTGTACTTGCTTTTCATTGCTTCAATAGCTAGCTTATCTTCGGTTTCTGCTTTGCGTGCTTTATCTTCTTGATAGGCGGTATCTTCTAACTTATAGCTGTTATCGTCTGCTAGACGTTTTTTTCGTAACCAGATATCCAATGTTAAACCGTCCGCATCAATCGCTCGATAGAGATAATGCCAACGTCCCTTAATTTTGATATAGGTTTCATCCATTTTCCACGAATAGAAGGACTGTTTATTTTTCTTTTTCCAGAGATGATAGAGGATTTTACTGTATTCTTGAACCCACCGATAAATCGTAGTGTGACAAACATTTATTCCACGGTCATAAAGCAATTCCTGAACTTCACGATAGCTCAGATTGTAACGTAGGTAATAACCAACAGCGACAATGATGACGTCTTGTTGGAATTGTTTGCCTTTAAAATGATTCATCCCTCAAGCCTTACTAACCTTTTTTCTGCTCTTTGAGAAGCTGAAGGTCGTGCTAGTAACTACCTATTTGGTTTGATTAATTCCATCATTTATCTGGTGCTTGCCCTTCAAAAAGGCTTCTATGGTGAGGTTTTAACAACTCTCTATTTTACAATTATGCAATCGATTGGGCTCCTAGTTTGGATTTATCAAGCTCAGTTCAAGAAAGAAAAGCAGGAGTTTGTCGCGCGTAAACTAGATGGTAAGGGTTGGACCAAGTATCTTTCCATCAGTGTTCTTTGGTGGTTGGCCTTTGGATTCATTTATCAGTCTATTGGTGCCAATCGTCCCTATCGCGATTCCATCACAGATGCGACCAATGGGGTAGGGCAAATCCTCATGACAGCTGTTTACCGTGAACAATGGATATTCTGGGCAGCTACCAATGTCTTTTCAATCTATCTCTGGTGGGGAGAAAGCCTGCAAATTCAAGGGAAATATCTGATTTATCTCATCAACAGTCTAGTTGGTTGGTATCAATGGAGCAAGGCAGCTAAGCAGAATACTGACTTACCTAACTAAGAAGAGATGTTTGAAAATGCTGTTTTAAGTTTTCGGTTAAAACAGATAGAGTTGAAAATCAAGGATTTGATATGATGGAAAGAGGATCAGTTGGTCCTCTTTTGTTGTTGAAAAGATAAAAACTCAGTAGCCTGTGCATCAGGCAACTGAGCTCTACTCTATATTCAATTTTTAGGAATGAGAAGGTCTAGATAAAACTGGACAACTTCCTGTTCTGTGAAGTCTTGCCCTTTTTTGAGCCACCAGGTTAATGTCTCGATAAAGTTGGTTACAACTAAGTGTTGGAGATAAGAAGCAGGCAGACTTGGGTGAGCTTTTTTCAAATCCTCAGCCAGCATGGGATAGACGTGGTGCTCCAGCTCTCTCTGGAGTTGACGGAGGAAGTAGTCATTTTTGGAGAATAGTAAACTAGTGATATGGTCTTGATTTTTCTGAAAATGTAGAAAGAGGTGGGCAAGGTAATCTTCGGTTGAAATGGCTTGCTCTCTTTCAAAGAGATGATGGAAGAGGTAACGACAGAGCTCATCTAGAAGTAGCTCTTTGCTTTCATAGTGACAGTAAAAGGTGGAACGTCCCACATCTGCGAGATCAATGATATCCTGAACAGTAGTGGCCTCGTAGCCCTTAGCATTCAAAAGTTGTAGAAAAGCTTGATAGATAGCTTTTTTTGTTTTACTGATACGGCGGTCAATCTTAGTCATATGGACACTTGAGGCAAATTGTTCAGAACTGAATAAAGCTGACGCTTTGCTTCTATCCTTTCTTTGAGTTTTAGTGGATAATGATAATGAACAAGATGTTCATGAATCTATTATAACAAAGGAATGAGAAATATGAAGACAAAATATGCTGTTTGGGTGGCCTTTTTCTTAAATTTGACTTATGCCATTGTCGAGTTTATTGCAGGTGGAATATTTGGTTCTAGCGCTGTTCTTGCTGACTCTGTGCATGACTTGGGAGATGCGATTGCAATTGGAATATCAGCTTTTCTAGAAACCATCTCTAATCGTGAAGAAGATAATCAGTACACCTTGGGCTATAAGCGGTTTAGTCTGCTAGGAGCCTTGGTAACAGCGATAATACTCATGACAGGATCAGTTCTAGTCATTTTGGAAAATGTCACGAAGATTTTAAATCCGCAACCAGTCAATGATGAGGGGATTCTCTGGTTAGGAATTATTGCGATTACTATTAATGTGTTAGCGAGTCTAGTGGTTGGTAAGGGAAAGACAAAGAATGAGTCTATTCTGAGTCTGCATTTTCTGGAAGATACCCTAGGGTGGCTGGCTGTGATTCTGATGGCGATTGTTCTTCGGTTCACGAACTGGTATATCCTAGACCCACTTTTGTCCCTTGTCATTTCTTTCTTTATTCTTTCAAAAGCCCTTCCACGTTTTTGGTCTACGCTCAAGATTTTCTTGGATGCTGTGCCAGAAGGTCTTGATATTGAGCAAGTAAAGAATGGCCTGGAGCGATTGGACAATGTGGCCAGTCTTAATCAGCTTAATCTCTGGACTATGGATGGTTTGGAAAAAAATGCCATTGTCCATCTCTGTTTAGAAGATTGGGAGCAGATGACGGAAACAAAGAATCAAGTACGTCAGCTCTTAGAAGAAAGAGGTGTGCAGAATATTACTATCGAAGTGGACACCAGTCAAAGCAATCATGCGCAACATAAGCGAAAGGTAACAGCTTTAGAGCAGCACCATGAGCATCAACATTAGAAAAAGAGGCTGGGCAAAAACTGATTTCTAACTATCACAAAAACGAGCAGAACAGCCTTGACATTATGCGTTTTTTGATTTTAAAGATTTTTTTCCCAGTCTCCTTTTAGTCATTCCTTGTACTTTCTCTCAGAGTCAGTCTGGTTCCCAGCATGGTCAGGCTAGGAATTTTGCGACCGTGGAGGACTTCCTTGTTAAGAATATCCATACCTGCTCGCCCCATTTCTTCGGTATAGACGGTGATGCTGGATAGGGGAGGATAGACTTGCTTGGTCAGACTAGTGTCGTTAAAGGAAATGAGGCTGACACGGTCTGGCAGGCTGATTCCAGCTTCTTGGAGCGCACGGAGGGCACCGATGGCTAAACTATCACTGGCAGCGAAAAAGGCTGGTGGGAGTTGGTCTCCTAAGCTTTGAATGGCCTCCTTCATCAAGTCATAGCCAGACTGGGCAGTAAAACTTCCTTGAAAGACTAGTTCATCATGATAGATTCCCTTCGCTTGACTGTAGTTTCTGAAGTTTTCCAGCCGCTTATCCTCAATGATTTCTTCTTGGTCAGTTGTTTCCTCAAGCCCTGTTAGAATCCCGATACGATCCAGTCCTTGGCTGAGGAAATAATCGACAACCTGTTTCATGGCAGTGTAAAAGTCCGTGATAATGCAGGTATGTCCCAGCGAGAGGGTATCGCTGTCTAAAAATACAAGAGGCTTTTGGTATTCTTCAAAGGTAGAAATCTGTGCACGGCTAAACTTTCCGATGCAGAGAATCCCAATCACTTCCTCGCTTAACGTAAAAGGATGGTCATTAAAATAGCGCAAGATATCATAGTCCAACTCTTGGGCTCTTTTTTCTATGCCTAGGCGAATCTGGTAGTAGTAGAGGTCGTCCAGCTCCCCTTGTTCGCTGACCCATTGGATAATGGCAATCTTTTGCTTGGGCTTGTGGGACTCGCCTGTCTTGAGGTGCTTGGTGTAGCCCAGCTCTTCAGCCACGGTTAAAATACGGTGTCTGGTTTCTTCTGTAACAGATAGGCTCTGGTCGCGGTTGAGGACACGGGATACGGTCGCGATAGAGACAGAGGCTAGCTGTGCAATGTCTTTTAAGGTAGCCATAAATCCTCCTTGATTAGATTAGTATATCATATTTTTCTGTATTTTACTGATAGTTTAGTAAAATTTTAGTAAAAAGGATTGACCTTGGGAAATCCCTTGGATACAATAGAAGAAAACGATTACACGTTAAGGTAACTTAACGGACAGTAAAAGGAGAAATCATATGACACAACATCTTACTGCTGAAGCTCTTCGTAAAGACTTTCTTGCTGTTTTTGGTCAAGAAGCAGACCAAACTTTCTTTTCACCAGGTCGTATCAATTTGATTGGTGAACACACGGACTACAACGGTGGGCACGTTTTTCCAGCTGCTATTTCCTTGGGAACTTATGGTGCAGCTCGCAAGCGTGACGATCAAGTCTTGCGTTTCTACTCAGCTAACTTTGAAGACAAGGGTATCATCGAAGTGCCTCTTACTAACCTCAAGTTTGAAAAAGAGCACAACTGGACCAACTATCCAAAAGGGGTTCTTCATTTCTTGCAAGAAGCTGGGCATGTGATTGATAAAGGTTTTGATTTTTATGTTTATGGGAATATCCCAAATGGTGCTGGCTTGTCTTCTTCAGCATCCTTGGAACTCTTGACAGGGGTCGTGGCAGAGTATCTCTTTGATTTAAAACTAGAGCGTTTGGATTTGGTTAAAATCGGAAAACAAACAGAAAACAACTTTATCGGAGTCAACTCTGGTATCATGGACCAGTTTGCTATCGGTATGGGTGCAGACCAACGTGCTATTTACCTTGATACCAACACCTTAGAGTATGATTTGGTGCCGCTTGATTTGAAGGACAATGTCGTTGTTATCATGAACACCAACAAGCGTCGTGAACTAGCTGACTCTAAATACAATGAACGCCGTGCTGAGTGTGAAAAAGCCGTGGAAGAGTTGCAAGTTGCCTTGGATATTCAGACCTTGGGTGAATTGGACGAGTGGGCCTTTGACCAATATAGCTACCTAATCAAAGATGAAAATCGTTTGAAACGTGCTCGTCATGCTGTGCTTGAAAACCAACGTACCCTCAAAGCTCAAGTAGCCCTTCAAGCAGGAGATTTGGAAACCTTTGGTCGTTTGATGAATGCGTCACACGTTTCTCTTGAGCATGATTATGAAGTAACTGGTTTGGAATTGGATACTCTTGTTCACACAGCTTGGGCACAAGAAGGTGTTCTCGGTGCTCGTATGACAGGGGCAGGTTTTGGTGGCTGTGCCATTGCCTTGGTGCAAAAAGATGCTGTTGAGCCCTTTAAGGAAGCTGTAGGCAAACACTACGAGGAAGTAGTTGGCTACGCTCCAAGCTTCTATATCGCTGAAGTTGCAGGTGGCACTCGCGTCCTTGGCTAGTCAAAAGGAGGCTCTATAGTGACCTTAGTAGATAAATTTGTAACACATGTCATTTCTGAAAGTTCATATGAGGAAATGGATCGAATCTACCTGACCAATCATGTCTTGGCACGAGTGGGAGACGGTGTTTTGGAAGTTGAGACGGATCTGGATGAGTTGATTGACCTCAAGGACCAGCTGGTTGAGGAAGCCGTTCGATTAGAGACAATTGAAGATAGTCAGACTGCGCGTGAAATCCTTGGTGCTGAACTGATGGACTTGGTGACTCCTTGTCCGAGTCAGGTCAATCGTGACTTCTGGACAACCTATGGCCAATCTCCTGAGCAAGCGATTGCGGACTTTTACCAACTTAGCCAGAAAAATGACTACATCAAACTCAAGGCCATTGCTAAAAATATTGCTTATCGTGTTCCATCTGACTACGGAGAGATTGAAATTACCATCAATCTCTCTAAGCCTGAAAAGGATCCCAAAGAGATTGCGGCAGCCAAGTTGGTGCAAGCTAGTAATTATCCTCAGTGTCAGCTTTGTCTAGAGAATGAAGGTTACCATGGTCGGGTCAACCACCCAGCTCGCAGCAATCACCGTATTATCCGCTTTGAAATGGCTGGTCAGGAGTGGGGCTTCCAGTATTCGCCCTATGCTTACTTTAATGAGCACTGTATTTTCTTAGATGGGCAGCATCGTCCCATGACGATTAGCCGTCAGAGTTTTGAGCGTCTACTGGCTATTGTAGAGCAGTTTCCAGGCTATTTTGCTGGCTCTAATGCCGACCTGCCGATTGTGGGAGGCTCTATTCTAACTCATGACCACTATCAGGGAGGCCGTCACATATTTCCTATGGAATTGGCTCCCTTGCAAAAGACCTTCCGATTTGCTGGTTTTGAGCAGGTCAAGGCTGGAATTGTCAAGTGGCCTATGTCAGTGATTCGATTGACCTCGGATTCCAAAGAAGATTTGATCAATTTAGCTGATAAGATTTTGCAGAAATGGCGCCAGTATTCAGACCCTGCAGTGCAGGTTTTGGCAGAGACTGATGGGACACCACATCACACCATCACTCCGATTGCACGTAAGCGTGATGGACAGTTTGAGTTGGACTTGGTCTTGCGGGACAATCAGACTTCTGCAGAACATCCTGATGGTCTCTATCATCCTCACAAGGATGTCCAACATATCAAGAAGGAAAATATCGGCTTGATTGAGGTCATGGGCTTGGCAATCTTGCCACCACGTCTGAAAGAAGAAGTGGAGCAAGTCGCTAGCTATCTTGTAGGAGAAGCTGATACAGTTGTCGATTATCATCAGGAATGGGCAGACCAACTTAGAGCCCAATATCCAGACCTAGCAGATAAAGAAAAAGCCCTTGAAATCGTCAAGGACTCTGTGGGTGCAATCTTTGCGCGTGTACTTGAATATGCAGGAGTCTACAAGCAGACAGAACAAGGACAGGCAGCCTTTATGCGTTTTGTGGAGCAGGTCGGAATTTTGCCAGACTAGGAGCTTTCTCCTTGCACAGTCCTATAAAAAGTAGTATCATAGTGTCGTTTGAAATATCAGGAGGAAACGATGAAAGATTTTCATTTTGACGCTATATCTGCCTTTGAAAATTACGAAATTGAACAAATGAGAGATGGTCACGTTGTGGTGACGACCAAAGTAGTGGACTCGTCGCTCAACTACTATGGCAATGCTCATGGTGGCTATCTCTTTACCCTTTGCGACCAGATCAGTGGTTTGGTGGTTATCTCGCTAGGACTAGACGGAGTGACACTCCAATCCTCTATCAACTACCTCAAAGCAGGAAAACTCGACGACGTGCTGACCATTAAAGGAGAATGTGTCCATCAAGGTCGCACCACTTGTGTAGTGGATGTGGATATTACCAATCAAGAAGGCAGAAATGTCTGCAAAGCAACCTTTACCATGTTTGTCACAGGCCAGCGGTCAGAAGATAGACAGGTAAGGATATAAAGAAAGGTGAGTGGGATAAATTTATCTCACTTATTTTTAATTTATGAGATATGTTAGAAGGAAATATAAAAGAGAGTGATGAAATACAAATATAATAGGTACATATTGTGGTATACTAGTTATAGTAGATTTTAATTGCTTATATCGAGTGAATTCTCATATTAGTGAGGAATTTTTAAATGGAATTACACTTTAATTTAGAATTAGTAGAAACTTATAAAAGTAATAGCCAAAAGGCCCGTATCTTAACGGAGAATTGGGTTTATCGTCACTCTTATTGCCCTAATTGTGGGAAAAATCCCTTAAATCATTTTGAAAATAATCGGCCTGTAGCAGATTTTTACTGTAATCATTGTAGTGAGGAGTTTGAACTAAAGAGTAAAAAAGGAAATTTTTCATCAACAATCAATGATGGTGCTTATGCAACGATGATGGAGCGTGTGCAGGCAGATAATAATCCTAATTTCTTTTTTTTAACTTACATAAAAAATTTTGAGGTAAATAACTTTCTTGTCCTTCCGAAGCAATTTGTCACACCGAAATCGATTATTCAAAGAAAACCACTTGCACCGACTGCAAGACGTGCTGGTTGGATTGGTTGTAACATAGATTTATCGCAAGTACCTTCCAAAGGAAGAATATTTCTCGTGCAAAATGGGCAAGTTAGGGATCCAGAAAAAGTTACAAAAGAATTTAAGCAAAGTTTATTTTTAAGGAAGAACTCTCTTTCAGTAAGAGGTTGGACAATAGAAATTCTAAATTGTATTGATAAGATAGAGGGTTCAGAATTTACCCTTGAAGATATGTATCGTTTTGAAAGTGACCTAAAAAATATCTTTGTTAAGAACAATCATATCAAAGAAAAGATTAGGCAACAGCTTCAAATATTAAGGGACAAAGAAATAATAGAATTTAAAGGTAGAGGAAAGTATCGGAAATTATGAAAACGAAACAATTTGTTGCATCAGAAGAGGTGTATGATTTCTTAAAAGTCATCTGGCCTGATTATGAAACAGAGAGTAATTATGAAAACTTATGTGTAATGGTTTATACTTTATCAGACCCTGATTGTGTGAGGTGGTTATCTGAAAATATGGAGTTTGGTGATGAGAAACAACTTTCTTTATTGAATAAAAAATATAGCTGGGAATATGGAGATGAATTACCAGAGTGGTTGGAAAGCCCAAAACATAGATTATTGCTAATAAGTGAGTTATTGGAGAGAAACTTAAGATGAAACAGTATACAGTAGAAATTACAGAAACTCTAACCCGTTTAGTAAGCATAGAGGCTGAAAATCCAGATGAAGCCGAACGACTTGTAAGAGAAAAGTATAAGAGTTGTGAAATTGTTCTTGATGCAGATGATTTTCAGGACTATGAGACTAGTATATATGAGTAGATGTTTTTATTTTGTCACACAAAAAAGAGGCTTACACCTCTTTTTCTTATTTCTTTTTATGATTTAATACGGCATTGAGGACAATAGCAAGTAGGCTGGCTACGACGATTCCGTTTGAGAAGAACATTTGGAATGCTGTCGGCATGCTGACAAAGAGATTACTGTTGTTAAGTCCGACACCTGCAGCGATGGAGACTGCTGCGATAAGGAAGTTGTGTTCATTGTTAGCAAAGTCAACACGGGCGAGGATTTGCATCCCTTGAATTGATACAAAACCAAACATCACCAGCATGGCACCACCGAGGACAGGGCTCGGAATGATTTGGGCAAGGGCGCCAAACTTAGGAAGGAGTCCAAGGAGAATAAGGAACCCAGCTGCGTAGTAGATTGGCAGGCGTTTCTTGATACCTGACAATTTAACCAAACCAACGTTTTGTGAAAATCCTGTGTAAGGGAAGGTGTTAAAGATTCCTCCGAGAAGTACTGCCAAGCCTTCTGCGCGGTAACCGTTGCGAAGGCGCGTGCTGTCGATTGGGTCTTTCGTGATATCAGACAAGGCTAGGTAAACACCAGTTGACTCAACCATAGACACCGTTGCGATGATACACATCATGACAATAGATGAGATTTCAAAGGTTGGCATCCCAAAGTAGAGGGGAGTTGGGACATGGACGAGCGGCGCTGCCGCAACAGGAGAGAAGTCCACCAAACCCATGCTAGCAGCAATGGCAGTTCCAACAACCAGACCAATCAAAATAGAGATAGACTTGATAAATCCTTTGGTAAAGATGTTAATCAAGAGGATAATCACAACGGTAATAGCTGCAAGCAAGAGACTTTGACCAGTTGGCTCTGGAACGTTATTTCCCATATTTCCAATAGCGACAGGGATCAAGGTTAAACCAATCGTGGTAATTACAGAACCTGTTACGATAGATGGGAAGAGATTGGCCACTTTTGAGAAGATGCCTGAAACAAGAACCACGTAAATCCCAGATGCGATAAGGGCACCAAACATAGCGCCACTACCATGGCTTTGTCCAATCATAATCAAGGGAGCGACGGATTGGAAGGCAACGCCGAGAACGACTGGGAGTCCAATCCCAAAGTATTTGTTGAGTTGGAGTTGGAGGAAGGTTGCCACCCCACACATGAAGATATCTGTAGAAATCAGGTAGGTCAATTGCTCAGTTGAATAGCCAAGAGCTGTCGCAATCATGATGGGAACCAGGATAGATCCTGAGTACATAGCTAGTAAGTGTTGCAAGCCAAGAACGGCTGCTTGCGAATGTTTTTCTTGAGTTTGCATTAGAGATCTGCCTCCTTAAAAATAACTTGACCATTTTCAAAACAATCCAAACGAGCGAGTGATAGGACAGGATAGCCTGCTTTTTCAAGCAAATCACGGCCATCTTGGAAAGATTTTTCAATCACAATACCGATAGCTTCGACTGTGGCACCAGCTTGTTCGATGATTTGAATCAAGCCTTTGGCAGCTTGGCCATTAGCAAGGAAGTCGTCGATAATCAAGACCTTGTCCTCTGGTGAGAGGAATTTTCCAGCGATAGAAACGGTGCTGGTTACCTGCTTGGTAAAGGAGTAAACTTCGGCAGTTAAGATTCCTTCGTTCATAGTGATGTTTTTAGCTTTTTTAGCGAAAATCATGGGAACGTTTAAGGCTTCCGCTGTAAAAACGGCTGGGGCAATACCCGACGCTTCAATGGTTACGACCTTGGTAATGCCAGCAGCAGTAAATTTTTCCGCAAAAACCTTACCAATCTCTCGCATCAAGCTAAAGTCAACTTGGTGGGTTAAAAAGGAATCTACCTTGAGGATGTTATCACCCAAGATATGCCCATCCTTGAGGATGCGCTCTTCTAATAATTTCATAAGACCTCCTAAAGTCTAAAAGCCAGTTTACTTGTTGGTTAAATATTTCTATAGTGATCCAGTTTGCTAGTACTATATATTTGATAAAACTAGTACGAGCGAAGCGAGTCTTATCAAATATTTCCCGTTGTAGTGGTATCATAGACAATAATCTTGTTATTGTCTATGACGGGATTTTTGAGACTTTTGGCTCAAAAATTAGGGATGAAATTCCGAAGGAAGTTGCTCCCGTCCGCACTAATTAAGGGAAATATTAAAAATATTCAAAAAGGACCTACTTAATCTCTAAGTAAGTCCCCAAAATAGGCATGGCAAAAACGACCATACCTCACTTCTGACTTACTTATTGTTAGGTGTTCCGGCACCTTGTAGAAACGTCGTGCCAATTCACGACATAAACAAGTAAAACGATATTCAATTTTAAATAGGCTTGAGCTAATGTTTCTATTTTACACTAAATAACTTTAGAAATCAAATGTTTTGTGAGTGTTTTGGTTTAAAAAACGAACAAATATAATAAAAATGGGCAAAAAATAACTTATTAGCTAACATTTAGAAGGTTTTTCCATCATAAAAGGCATATTATCAAGATTTTTCAAGATCTGACAATATGCCTTTTTCTGATTTGAAAGATTTCTTCTAGTCTCTACTCACTAAATCTTAAAAAATAGCCATCTGGATCCAAGACTGCAAATTCATGAGGGTAAATAAAGCTCTCTCCCACTCGAAATTCTCTTTTTGTCAGGGGACGATGGATAGGATAGTCAGCTTCCAGCAGTTTTTGGTGGAGCTGAGGAACATCTGCAATGCCAAAGGAAATATTGACACCGCGCCCGAAAGGATAGGTCAGCTGAGCTAATTCTTCTGCGCTTCCTTCTTCTAGCATAAGTTGGCAGTCTTCAAGCGAGAGGAAGAGAAATTTCTCCTCTGGACGCTCGTATTCGACAGAAAATCCCAGCAAGTCGCAGTAGAAGTGGCTTGATTTTTCGAGGTCAGATACTACAAATTCAGGAATGACAGCTTGATAGTCCATTAGCTTTCTCCTTAGAGCTCAATCTCCATGACAATGGGTGTGTGGTCTTGGCGAGCACCTGAGTCAATCATATCAGACTTGGTCACCTTGTCAGCCACGCGGTTGCTTGTCAGCCAGTAGTCGATTCTCCAGCCTGTATTGTTGATTTTAGAAGTTTTGCTACGTTGTGCCCACCAAGTGTAGCGTTCTGGTACATCGCCATGAACATGACGGAAGGTGTCGGTAAATCCAGTTGCCAAAAGGTTGGTAAATCCAGCACGTTCTTCGTCGGTAAATCCAGGTGAACGGCGGTTGCTAGCAGGATTTGCAAGGTCGATTTCATTATGGGCTACGTTATAGTCACCAGTCGCAAGGACTGGTTTTTCTTTGTCTAGTTCAGCCAAGTACTCAGCATATTTGACATCCCAGACTTGGCGTTCTTCCAAGCGTTTGAGACCATCGCCAGCGTTTGGAGTGTAAACTTGGGTCACGAAAAATTCATCAAATTCCAAGGTGATGATGCGACCTTCCAAGTCCATGGTAGAAGGGGCACCGATTTCTGGGAAGCTGATAGTTGGTGTAAGTTCTTTCTTATAGAGGAACATGGTTCCAGCATAGCCTTTGCGGGCAGGTTCTTGGGAAGAGCGCCACGTATTTTCGTAGCCTGGGAAGAGTTCTTCTAAAATTTCCAAGTGTTTCTTTGTAGGACCCTTAGCAGAAAGCTTGGTTTCTTGGATAGCAATGATATCAGCATTTTCAGCGACCAAGGTTTGTAGGACTTCTTGGGACAATTTGGCACGAGCTGAGTCACTTGTTAGGGCAGCATTGAGGGAATCAATATTCCATGAGATAAGTTTCATAAAGTTACCTTTTTCATTCAGATTATAGATTTTATTATACCAAAAAAAGGTTTATTTCCCCAACGTATGGTTTGAAAAATTACTCTTTAGACTTTATCCTGAGAAAATAAAAATTCCCTAAACTATTTAGAAAAAACTCTAAATAGCTCTTGTGTTTAGAATAGAAAGGAGTATAATGTTATTTAGAAAAACATCTAAATAGAAAGTGAAGTTACATATATGTCAAATAAGAGAACAATCCTTCTTTTTGTGGTCTTGGCTTATGCCCTTGCTTGGATAATATGGTTGGCACTATGGCTAAGTGGTGTTGGTCTAAATTCTCCATGGAGTCAACTTGCTAGTATTGTAGCCATGTGGATGCCTGCACTTGCAGTCTTTATTTTAGGGAAAATCACGAATCAACCTAGTGGAATCAAATCTAAATTAGTTGTGAATCTCAAGAGCAACTGGCGCTTTTACTTACTAGCTATCTGGTTACCAGCAGTCATCAGTTTTTTAGGAGCGGGACTTTATTTTCTTGTATTTTCTAGCAATTTCAGCCTTGGTTTTGAATCTATTCAAGCTATTTTACAAGAAAAAGGTGTCTCTCAATCAACCATTCCCTTATCTTTCTTGGCCTTGATTCAAATCCTATCTAGTTTGACCTACGCTCCTTTTCTTAATAGTTTCTTTGCATTGGGAGAGGAAATTGGTTGGCGTGGCTATCTTTACCCAGCTCTAAGAGGACGCTTTTCAAGAGTCCAGACTCATGTCTTGCTTGGTCTCATTTGGAGTCTTTGGCATTTACCAATCAATTTGCAAGGCTATAATTATGGACTATCTTATTTTGCTTATCCTGTTTTGGGAGTTGTCGCCATGTTTCTATTTTGTTTTAGCCTAGGAATATTGTTAAGCTGGTTGTTGGAAAAGACAGGTTCTATCTGGGCTTCTGCCCTATTTCATGGGGCAATCAATGCAACTGCAGGTCTTGGTTTACTCTTCCAATTACCAGGAGAAAAAATTTCAAGCCTCTTGATTTTAGGCCCATCACCGACAGGGATGCTATCAGTTCTACCTTGCTTAGTCCTAGCCCTACTAATATTACAAAGGGAAAGGAGTCATTATGAGTTTTGCAAATAGTTTTAAAGCCTTATCTCATCCAGTTAGGAGAGAGATTTTGAATTTACTCAAAACAGGTAGATTATCTGCAGGAGAAATTGCCAGTTATTTCGAGTTGACAGGTGCAACGATTTCACACCATCTCACGATTTTGAAAGCAGCGGATTTAATTCATGAAATGAAAGAAAAAATTTTATTTATTATGAGTTAAATACATCGGTTTTAGAGGATATAATGGTTTGGTTAGCAGATCTGAAAGGAGATCATTTTGATGAAGATAAAAATCAATAAGAAATTGGTATTATTTACGAGCATTCTCATCCTACTACCTTCCCTTGTAGGTTGTGTTTTCTGGAATCAATTACCAGAGGAGATACCCACTCATTTTAATCTACTGGGTCAAGCAGATGGCTACAATCATAAAATGTTTGCTATCTTTGGATTACCTACTCTCATGCTTTTGATGCATTGGTTGCTTCTATTTATAATGATTAAGGATCCTAAATCTAGCAATATCAGTTCAAAAATACAACTTTTGATTTACTGGATTATTCCTTTTGTATCTTGTCTATTAATGATTTCTATCTTCGGAGAATCTTTGGGTTATTCCATGATGAGTGGGCTACTAGCTCAGATTTTTATGGGAGTCGTGATGATCGTAATTGGAAATTATCTACCAAAAACACACCGAAATTATATAATCGGTATTCGACTACCGTGGACCTTGGAGAATGATGAAAACTGGAGAAAAACGAATCGCCTAGCTGGAAAAATTTGGGTATTAGGAGGATTGTTATTGTTTCTAAATTCCTTTGTGCAACTATATGTTTACTGGGTATTCTTCTTGACACTTTTCTTTGTAGTGATAATTCCTAGTGTCTATTCTTATCAATTATCAAAATCAGAATCTTGAAATAGCTACTGGAGTCATTAGTTTGAGAAGTTGGTCTGATATGTCTATTTCCCCAACGTATGGTTTGAAAAATCACCCTCTTTCATTTATAATGAAGAATGATTTTATGAAAAGGTGTGAAAATAAATGAAATTTTACTCATATGACTATGTGCTTAGTCAAATCAGTCAGCAAAATGGAATTATGATTGGCTTTGGGATTGTGCTCCTAGCTATCACAGGATTTTTTGCTTTTAAGGCTTATCGTGATAAAAAGGGAACTAAATTTCGGGAATTGGTCATGATTTTGGCTTTGACTTTGGTAGCCATGCTTTTGGTGACGATTTCAAAATATCAGACCAATCAAGCCTCTAACAATCAATTTCAAACTTCCCTTCATTTCATAGAGGTTGTTTCCAAAGACTTGGGAGTGGATAAATCAGAAGTTTATGTCAATACTTCAGCTGCCACTGATGGAGCGCTTGTCAAGGTAGGTACAAATGTCTACCGTGCTATGAACGGGAGCGAACCAGACAAGTATCTTTTAGAGAAATTAGAATTGCATCAAACAGACGCTATTGAATTGGTGGAGGTAAACAAATGACGCTCAACTATATGGAAATTTTAATCAAACTAGCATTGGGTCTCTTTTCGCTTGTTTTTGTTATTAATGTGACAGGAAAGGGGAACCTGGCGCCTAACTCTGCGACAGACCAAATTCAGAACTATGTTCTCGGTGGAATCATCGGTGGGGTAATTTACAATAGTTCAATCAGCATTCTCCAGTATGCAGTGATTTTGATGATGTGGACGATTTTGGTCTTGACCCTCAAATGGCTCAATAACAATGTTCGTTTTGTCAAACGCTTGATTGATGGCAAGCCAACTCTCCTCATCAAAAATGGGAAGATTGACCCAGAAGCCTGCCGTTCAGTTGGTTTGTCTGCATCGGATGTAGCCCTCAAACTTCGTAGTCAAGGGATTTTCCAGATGAAACAAGTCAAACGAGCTGTGCAGGAGCAAAATGGCCAACTTATCGTGGTCCAAATGGGAGATGAAAATCCTAAGTATCCAGTTGTGACTGACGGTGTGATTCAAGTTGATGTTTTGGAGTCGATTGGTCGTAGCGAAGAGTGGCTGCTTGATAATCTTAGCAAGCAAGGGCATGACAATGTAGCCAATATCTTTATCGCTGAGTATGACAAGGGTGCTGTTACAGTCGTAACCTATGAATAAGAAAAACCTGGGGTCTTGTACTCTTCAAAAATCTCTTCAAACTGCGTCAACGTCGCCTTGCCGTATGTAGGTTACTGACTTCGTCAGTTCTATCTACAACCTCAAAGCAGTGCTTTGAGCAACCTGCGGCTAGTTTCCTAGTTTGCTCTTTGATTTTCATTGAGTATTGGCCTCAGGTTTCCATTTGCAATCAGAGAGGGATTTTATGTCCATTATTCAAAAACTTTGGTGGTTTTTCAAGTTAGAAAAACGCCGTTATCTAGTCGGGATTGTGGCCCTGGTCTTGGTTTCCGTCCTCAATCTAATTCCCCCAATGGTTATGGGGCGGGTCATTGATGCCATCACTTCGGGGCAATTAAGCCAGCAGGACTTGCTTTTGAACCTCCTTTATCTGCTTCTTGCAGCTTTGGGTATGTACTATCTACGCTATGTTTGGCGCATGTATATCCTTGGGACTTCCTATCGTCTGGGGCAGATTATGCGCTCTCGCTTATTTGAGCATTTCACAAAAATGTCTCCAACCTTTTATCAAACCTATCGGACGGGGGACCTGATGGCGCATGCCACCAATGATATCAATGCCTTAACTCGTTTGGCAGGGGGAGGGGTCATGTCAGCGGTGGATGCCTCTATCACAGCTTTGGTGACCTTGTTGACCATGCTCTTTAGCATTTCATGGCAGATGACCTTGGTTGCCATTCTTCCCCTGCCTTTCATGGCTTATGCGACCAGTCGTTTAGGGAGAAAGACCCACAAGGCCTTTGGCGAATCCCAAGCTGCCTTTTCCGAACTTAATAACAAGGTACAGGAGTCCGTATCAGGTATCAAAGTGACCAAGTCTTTCGGTTACCAGGCGAACGAGCTAAAGTCCTTTCAGGCAGTCAATGAATTGACCTTCCAAAAGAACCTACAAACCATGAAATACGATAGTCTCTTTGACCCCATGGTTCTCTTATTTGTTGGTTCCTCCTATGTTTTAACGCTCTTGGTAGGCTCTTTGATGGTTCAGAAAGGGCAGATTACGGTTGGGAATCTAGTTACCTTTATAAGCTACTTGGATATGCTGGTTTGGCCTCTCATGGCCATCGGCTTCCTCTTTAATATTACCCAGCGAGGGAAGGTTTCTTACCAGCGGATTGAGGAACTCTTGTCTCAGGAATCACCTGTACAAGACCCTGAGTTTCTTTTAGATGGTATTGAAAATGGGCGCTTGCAGTATGCCATTGATAGCTTTGCCTTTGAAAATGAGGAAACGCTGACAAATGTTCACTTTAGTTTGGAAAAAGGGCAAACACTGGGCTTGGTCGGGCAAACAGGCTCTGGGAAAACGTCCTTGATCAAACTCCTCTTGCGTGAATACGATGTGGATAAGGGAGCTATTTATCTGAATGACCACGATATTCGGGACTATCGTCTGACAGATCTTCGTAGTCTTATGGGCTATGTTCCTCAGGACCAGTTTCTCTTTGCGACTTCGATTTTAGACAATATCCGCTTTGGCAATCCTAACTTGTCCCTTTCAGCGGTCGAGGAAGCGACCAAGCTAGCTCAAGTTTACCAAGATATTGTAGCCATGCCTCAGGGATTTGATACGTTGATTGGTGAAAAGGGAGTTAGTCTTTCTGGTGGTCAAAAGCAACGTCTGGCTATGAGTCGGGCTATGATTTTAGACCCTGATATCTTGATTTTAGATGATTCCTTGTCCGCCGTGGATGCCAAGACAGAGTATGCGATTATCGACAATCTCAAGGAGACGCGTAAGGACAAGACAACCATTATTACAGCTCATCGCCTCAGTGCAGTTGTCCATGCAGATTTGATTTTAGTCCTGCAAAATGGACAGATTATCGAACGAGGCAGGCACGATGACCTGCTAGCCTTGGATGGCTGGTATGCCCAAACCTACCAGTCTCAGCAGCTGGAAATGAAGGGAGAAGAAGATGCAGAATAAGAAAGAACAATGGACTGTATTGAAGCGCTTGATGTCCTATCTCAAGCCTTACGGCCTCCTGACCTTTTTGGCACTCGGTTTTCTCCTAGCGACGACGGTCATTAAAAGTGTCATTCCCCTTGTGGCTTCCCACTTTATCGACCAGTATCTCAGCAATCTCAATCAACTTGCCGTTACCGTTTTGCTGGCCTACTATGGCCTTTATATCCTACAAACGCTGGTCCAGTATGTCGGCAATCTTCTCTTTGCGCGGGTGTCTTACAGTATTGTTAGGGATATTCGTCGAGATGCCTTTGCCAATATGGAGAAGCTGGGCATGTCTTATTTTGACAAGACGCCAGCAGGCTCTATCGTCTCTCGTTTGACAAATGACACCGAGACTATCAGTGATATGTTTTCAGGGATTTTATCCAGTTTTATCTCAGCAGTTTTCATCTTTCTGACAACCCTTTATACCATGTTGGTGCTGGATTTTCGTTTGACAGCATTAGTATTGCTCTTTCTCCCCTTGATTTTCCTTTTGGTCAATCTCTATCGGAAAAAATCAGTGAAAATCATTGAGAAAACCAGAAGTCTCTTGTCAGATATCAATAGCAAGCTGGCTGAAAACATCGAGGGAATCAGAATAATCCAGGCCTTTAATCAAGAGAAGCGCCTGCAGGCAGAATTTGATGAAATTAACCAAGAACACTTGGTCTATGCCAACCGTTCTGTGGCCTTGGATGCCCTCTTTTTACGTCCTGCCATGAGTTTGCTGAAACTCCTAGGCTATGCTGTCTTGATGGCCTACTTTGGCTATCGTGGACTTTATCTGGGAATAACAGCAGGAACCATGTATGCCTTTATCCAGTACATCAACCGCCTTTTTGACCCCTTGATTGAAGTAACGCAAAACTTTTCAACCTTGCAAACGTCCATGGTGTCTGCAGGCCGTGTCTTTGCCTTGATTGATGAGAGGACCTATGAGCCCCTTCAAAAAGATGGGCAAGCCAAAGTCCAAGAAGGCAATATTCGTTTTGAACATGTGTGTTTTTCATATGACGGGAAACATCCGATTCTGGATGATATTTCCTTTTCAGTTAACAGGGGAGAAACCATTGCCTTTGTAGGTCATACAGGTTCTGGGAAATCGTCTATTATCAATGTCCTTATGCGCTTTTATGAATTCCAGTCAGGGCGAGTTCTCTTGGATGGTGTGGATATTAGAGACTACAGTCAGGAAGAGTTGAGAAAGAACATTGGGCTGGTCTTGCAAGATCCCTTCCTCTATCACGGGACTATCAAGTCCAATATCGCCATGTACCAAGACATTAGTGATGATCAGGTTCAGGCTGCAGCTGCCTTTGTCGATGCAGATTCCTTTATCCAAGAACTTCCGCAGGGTTACGACTCCCCTGTGTCTGAGCGTGGTTCGAGTTTTTCAACTGGTCAACGCCAGCTTCTTGCCTTTGCCAGAACAGTAGCTAGTCAGCCTAAAATCTTGATTTTGGATGAAGCGACAGCCAATATTGACTCTGAAACAGAAAGCTTAGTTCAAGCTTCTCTGGCTAAGATGAGACAGGGGCGGACAACCATTGCCATCGCTCACCGCCTTTCTACTATCCAAGATGCCAACTGCATCTATGTCTTGGACAAGGGGCGCATTATCGAGAGTGGCACTCATGAGGAACTCTTGGCTCTGGGAGGAACCTATCACAAGATGTATAGTTTGCAAGCAGGAGCCATGTCCTAATACTCTTTGATTTTCATTAAGTGTAAGAAGGAAATCATTCAAATTACAGATTTCTTTCACCGCCTTTTCCATTTTGTGGTATAATGAAAAATGTTGACAAATAGTATAATAAAAACAAAGGAGAAACAGCATGCTGAAATGGGAAGACTTGCCCGTGGAAATGCAATCAAGCGAGGTTGAGTCTTACTACCAGCTTGTCTCTAAAAGGAAGGGTTCGCTGATTTTCAAGCGTTGTTTGGACTGGGTTCTAGCCTTGGTCTTACTGGTTCTGGCCTCACCCATCTTTCTCATCTTGAGCATTTGGATCAAGTTGGATAGCAAGGGGCCAGTGATTTACAAACAAGAGCGCGTGACCCAGTACAATCGATCTTTCAAGATTTGGAAGTTTCGTACTATGGTAACGGATGCGGATAAAAAAGGCAGTCTGGTGACTTCTGCTAACGATAGCCGCATTACCAAGGTTGGCAATTTTATCCGCCGTGTGCGTTTGGACGAACTGCCTCAACTGGTCAATGTTCTTAAAGGCGAGATGTCCTTTGTAGGGACGCGTCCTGAAGTGCCACGCTACACGGAACAGTACAGCCCTGAAATGATGGCGACCTTGCTCTTGCCAGCAGGGATTACTTCTCCAGCTAGCATCAACTACAAGGATGAGGACACCATCATCAGTCAAATGACGGAGAAAGGTCTGTCGGTTGACCAAGTCTATGTCGAACACGTCCTTCCTGAAAAGATGCGCTATAACCTCGACTATCTCCGAGAATTTAGTTTCCTTGGAGACATCAAAATCATGTTTCAAACCGTGTTTGAAGTGCTAAAATAAAGTAGTCATGAGAAAATGAGTACAGATAAAAGGAGCAAATCAATGCCAAATTACAATATTCCATTTTCACCACCCGATATTACGGAAGCAGAAATTGCTGAAGTAGCGGATACCCTGCGTTCTGGTTGGATCACAACAGGTCCTAAGACAAAAGAACTAGAGCGTCGCTTGTCTCAATACACACAGACGCCTAAGACTGTCTGTCTCAACTCTGCGACTGCCGCTCTTGAGTTGATTTTGCGTGTCTTGGAAGTGGGACCTGGTGATGAAGTCATTGTTCCAGCCATGACCTATACAGCTTCATGTAGTGTCATCACTCACGTGGGAGCAACCCCTGTCATGGTGGATATCCAAGCAGATACTTTTGAGATGGACTATGACTTGCTTGAGCAAGTCATTACTGAAAAGACTAAAGTGATTATTCCGGTTGAGCTTGCGGGGATTGTTTGCGACTATGACCGTTTGTTCCAAGTTGTGGAGAAGAAACGGGATCTCTTTACCGCTTCAAGCAAGTGGCAAAAGGCCTTTAACCGTATTGTGATTGTTTCTGATAGTGCCCATGCTTTGGGATCAACTTATAAAGGACAACCAGCTGGTTCTATCGCTGACTTTACCTCTTTCTCTTTCCATGCCGTTAAGAACTTTACAACGGCAGAGGGTGGAAGTGCCACTTGGAAATCCAATCCAGCGATTGATGATGAGGATATGTACAAAGAATTCCAAATTCTTTCCCTTCACGGTCAAACTAAAGATGCTCTTGCTAAGATGCAGCTGGGTTCATGGGAATACGATATCGTCACACCAGCCTACAAGTGCAACATGACCGATATCATGGCTTCGCTTGGTTTGGTACAATTGGACCGTTACCCAAGTTTGCTACAACGTCGTAAGGACATCGTGGACCGCTATGATCGTGGTTTTGCAGGTTCTCGTATCCGTCCATTGGCACACAAGACTGATAGTGTCGAATCTTCACGCCACCTCTACATCACCCATGTAGAAGGTGCTAGCCTAGAAGAACGCAATCTCATCATCCAAGAATTGGCCAAAGCAGGAATTGCAAGTAACGTCCACTACAAACCACTTCCGCTCTTGACAGCCTATAAGAATCTTGGCTTTGATATGGCCAACTATCCCAAGGCCTATGCCTTCTTTGAAAATGAAATTACGCTTCCACTTCATACTAAACTAAGCGATGAAGAAGTAGACTATATCATTGAGACTTTCAAAACAGTTTCTGAAAAAGTGCTAACTTTATCAAAAAAATCGTAAAAAAGTCTTGACAAAGAAAAACAAAGTATTAAAATAAGTTCAACAAATCAGAAAAGTAACTATTTTTGATCTTCAGGGAGCCTGTGGTGATTGTGAACAGGTGGTTGGAATTAGTGAAAGTGGGCTGATTTTAAAAATGAATTTGAAACAATGAAAATTCGGTGCGCACACCTTACAGTGCAACTTGTTGTTAGACAAGGCAGAGATGTAAAGGAATAGTCCCTTTATAATTGAGGTGGCACCGCGTTACCAACGCCCTCACATGGAAGCATATTCTGTGTGTGGGCTTTTTTCTATCCGTCGTTTTGTTTATTTTTTATTAGGGCGTTAAGTCGCTTTGATGAACTTATACTCAATGAAAATCAAAGAGCAAACTAGGAAACTAGCCGCAGGCTGTACTTGAGTACGGCAAGGCGACGTTGACGTGGTTTGAATTTGATTTTCGAAGAGTATTGAGTTCTATCTGCAGCTCCTTGCCTACTACTAAAAGCAAACAAAAAGGCCGGATTCATACAGAAAGAGGAAAAATTTTATGACAACTAAAGGTTATTTTGGACAATTTGGTGGTAGTTTTGTACCGGAGCCGATTCAGGCTTTGTTGGATGAGTTGGAAGTGACATTTGACAAGTACAAGGATGATCCAGAATTTTTGGCAGAATTTCGCCATTACTTAAAGGACTATTCAGGTCGCGAAACACCGCTCTATTTTGCAGAAAGTTTGACAGAGCACCTAGGTGGAGCTAAGATTTATCTCAAGCGCGAAGACCTTAACCACCTTGGTTCTCACAAGCTTAACAACGTTTTAGGGCAAATCCTTCTTGCCAAACGTATGGGCAAAAAACGAGTAATCGCAGAAACAGGAGCTGGTCAGCACGGTGTTGCGACAGCAGCGGCTGCAGCTAAGTTTGGTATGGCCTGTGATGTCTACATGGGGGCAGAGGATGTGGAACGTCAACGTCTCAATGTCTTCCGAATGGAGATGATGGGAGCAACTGTTCACGCAGTTGAAACAGGGACTCGTACCCTCAAAGATGCTGTTGATGCAGCCTTTGGAGCATGGATGAATGATTTGGAAGCCTTTTATGTTCTGGGATCTGCTGTGGGACCTCACCCATATCCTACCATTGTTCATGAGTTCCAAAAGGTCATCAGTGAAGAATCTCGTCGTCAAATCTTAGAAAAAGAAGGTCGTTTACCAGACTACGTTATTGCCTGTGTAGGTGGTGGTTCTAATGCTATTGGTGCATTTTCTCAGTATGTGGCTGATGAAGAAGTTAAATTGGTTGGGGTTGAAGCTGCTGGTCACGGACTTGACACAGACAAACACGCATCAACTATGACAAAAGGTAGTATCGGAATTGTTGACGGTATGAAGACCTATGCAGTCTTTAAGGAAGACGGAGAGCTAGCTCCAGTTTACTCTATCTCAGCTGGATTGGACTATCCAGGGGTTGGCCCAGAACACGCCTACTTCAAAGATTCAGGTCGCGTGGAATATGTCGCTGCGACAGATGAAGAAGCTGTTCAAGCCCTGCTCCTTCTAAGCAAGACTGAAGGGATTATCCCAGCCATTGAAAGCTCACACGCTATAGCAGAAGCAGTTAAACGCGCACCGAAACTAAGTAAAGACGACATTATCATCATCAATGTCTCTGGTCGTGGAGACAAGGACGTAGCTGCGATTGCAGACTACCTAGAAGCTAAAAAATAATAGATGGAAAAATTACAGTCCTTTCTCTCACAGAGAGCTTGTGGTTGCTGGAAACAAGCAGAGAAAACTGTAAGGTTGGGTCCATCTGAAATAAGAGAAGAAAACATAATTCTCAAGGGAGTGCCCTTTATCGCACAGCCTGTTACAGGAGGTATCTGAGACAGGAATGAGAGATAGGAGAAATCCTATAATTGAGGTGGCACCGCGAATTTCGTCCTCACGCAAGTTATTTTGCGTGGGGATTTTTATATATTTACCGCAGATATTGCGATTAATTTTTTAAATATTTTCAATAAATAGGTCGTTATAGAATATTTACGAACGAAGTGAGTTTCTAAAAGATGTTTCCCGCCATAGTGGTATCCTAATAGAAGCAAATATACTTCTATAGGATGGAATTTTTGAGAGTAAAATAGTTCGGGGAACTATTTTAGCCTGAGCCTAGAAATGAATGAGCGAGGAGCTCAAAAATTAGGTCTTTCATTTCATGGATTTCTAAAATCATCCACTGGATAATTTTACCTCCCGTCCGCACTGTTTAAGGGAAATAGAAAAAAGATAAAAAATTAAAAATAAGGAACTGAAAGGGAAATACAATGGAACGAATCATTCATGGAGATGTCTTATCACCAATCTTGGCTTATATGCGCCTACAGGGGCAACACAAGGTTATTTTAGAAAGTATTCCGAGAGACAAGGAAACAGCTCGTTTTTCTATCTTAGCCTATAATCCAGTTTTTGAGATTAAGTTTGAAAATGGAGTTCTTTATCAAAATGGTCAAGTGATTGATCAGGATCCCTTAGATTTCCTTTATGAAGTGACTCATAAGAGCCAGCACCATTCAGATCTACCTTTTGGTGGTGGGGCAATTGGTTTTGTTGGTTACGATATGATTTCGCTTTATGAAGAAATTGGTCAAATCCCTGAGGATACAATTGGAACGCCAGACATGCATTTCTTCGTTTATGAGAGTTACATGGTCTTTGACCACAAGAAGGAGAAAATCCATGTCATCGAGGATACTCTCTATAGTGAGCGAAGTCAAGAAGACTTGGAAAAAGCCTTGAACCAAGTGCTTGAGGAATTACGCATTCCTGCTCCAAATGAATTTGAAGACTTGGATCTATCTCCGTTAGACTTCAAACCCCATATCGCTCCTCAGAAGTTTGAGGAAATGGTGGAAACAGCTCGTGACTTGATTCGTAATGGCGATATGTTCCAATGCGTGCTCAGTCAGCGCTTCTCAGCAGAAGTTACTGGAAATCCATTTGACTTCTACAGAAATCTCCGCGTGACTAATCCTTCTAATTACCTTTATTTCTATGACTTTGGGGATTATCAAATCATCGGTGCCAGTCCAGAAAGTTTGGTTTCTGTCAAAAATGGCATCGTGACAACCAATCCGATTGCAGGGACACGACCAAGAGGAGCTACGGATGAAGAAGACAAGGCTTTGGCGACAGACCTACTTTCGGATGAGAAGGAAACAGCAGAACATAGGATGTTGGTAGACTTGGGACGTAACGATATTGGCCGCATTTCTGAAACGGCCAGTGTCCAAGTCACTAAGTATATGGAAGTGGAGCTCTTCCGTTATGTCATGCATTTGACCAGTGTGGTCAAGGGGCGTTTGCTTCCAGAACTCACTGCCATGGATGCCTTGAAAGCAACACTTCCAGCTGGAACAGTGTCAGGAGCACCTAAGATTCGAGCGATGAGACGCATCTATGAACTGGAAACAGAAAAACGGGGCGTATACGCAGGAGCAATCGGCTACTTGTCTGCGACGGGTGATATGGATTTTGCCATTGCCATCCGAACTATGATTCTCAAAAATCAAACAGCCTATGTGCAGGCTGGGGCAGGGATTGTCTACGATTCTATCGCCCAAAACGAATACCAAGAAACCATTAATAAGGCTAAATCTATGACTAGAATTGGAGAACTAAGACCATGATTTTATTGATTGACAACTATGATTCTTTTACCTATAACTTGGCCCAATACATTGGGAATTTTGCAGAAGTACAGGTCTTGAGAAATGATGATCCTAAGCTGTATGAAGAGGCTGAAAAAGCAGATGGTCTGGTCTTTTCTCCTGGTCCTGGTTGGCCAGTTGATGCTGGAAAGATGGAAGACATGATTCGTGATTTTGCTGGCAAGAAGCCGATTCTTGGGATTTGTTTGGGTCACCAAGCCATCGCAGAAGTCTTTGGTGGCAAGTTAGGTTTGGCTCCAAAAGTCATGCATGGGAAACAGAGCAATATCAGCTTTGAAGCGCCATCTGTTTTGTATCAAGGTATCGAGGATGGCCGTGCGGTCATGCGTTACCACAGTATTTTAATTGAAGAAATGCCAGAAGAATTTGAAGTGACAGCTCGTTCGACTGATGACCAAGCCATCATGGGGATTCAACACAAAAACCTACCGATTTATGGCTTCCAGTACCATCCAGAGAGCATTGGAACGCCAGATGGCTTGTCTTCTATTCGGAATTTTATCGAGAAGGTTGTAAAGTGAGGAAACTAGGATGAAAGAGATTATTGAAAAACTAGCAAAATTTGAAAATTTATCAGGTGTGGAAATGACGGATGTCATTGAGCGTATCGTAACTGGGCGTGTAACGGAGGCGCAGATTGCTTCTCTCCTTTTGGCTCTTAAGATGAAGGGGGAAACACCTGAAGAACGCACAGCCATTGCTCAAGTCATGAGAGGGCATGCTCAACATATTCCAACTGAAATCCATGATGCTATGGACAACTGTGGTACAGGAGGCGACAAGTCTTTCAGCTTTAATATTTCCACAACTGCAGCCTTTGTCTTGGCTGGTGGCGGTGTTCATATGGCAAAACACGGTAACCGCTCGATTTCTTCTAAATCTGGATCTGCAGATGTCCTTGAAGCCTTGGGCATCAACCTAGACCTTAAACCAGCTGAACTAGGTAAGGTCTTTGATAAAACTGGAATCGTCTTTCTCTTTGCTAAAAATATGCACCCAGCTATGAAATATATCATGCCAGCTCGTTTGGAATTGGGAATTCCAACGATTATGAACTTGACTGGTCCCCTGATTCATCCAATGGCTTTAGAAACACAGCTTCTTGGAATTAGCCGTCCAGAACTTCTAGAAAGTACAGCTCAGGTTTTGAAAAATATGGGTCGCAAACGTGCCATCGTGGTTGCTGGACCAGAAGGTTTGGATGAAGCTGGTTTGAATGGAACAACCACGATTGCTCTTCTTGAAAATGGTGAAATTACCTTGTCGAGCTTTACTCCAGAGGATTTGGGAATGGAGCGCTACGCTATCGAAGATATTCGTGGAGGAAATGCTCAGGAAAATGCAGAAATTTTGCTTAGTGTTCTTCAAAACGAACCAAGTCCATTCTTGGAAACGACAGTTTTAAATGCTGGTCTTGGTTTCTATGCTAATGGTAAGGTAGCTAGTATCAAGGAAGGAATTGCCTTGGCTCGTCAAGTGATTGTTAGTGGCAAGGCCCTTGAAAAACTCAGACTGTTACAGGAGTACCAAAAATGAGTCAGGAATTTTTAGCACGAATTTTGGAGCAGAAGGCGCGTGAGGTAGAGCAGATGGAGCTGGAGGAGATCCAGCCCCTACGCCAGACCTATCGCTTGGCTGAATTTTTGAAGAATCACCAAGACCGTTTACAGGTAATCGCTGAAGTCAAGAAAGCTAGCCCTAGTCTGGGAGATATCAATCTCGATGTGGATATTGTGCAACAGGCCCAGACTTATGAAGCGAACGGCGCAATGATGATTTCTGTTTTGACAGATGAAGTTTTCTTTAAAGGGCATTTGGATTATCTGCGGGAGATTTCCAGTCAGGTAAACATTCCGACGCTCAATAAGGACTTTATCATTGATGAAAAGCAAATCATCCGAGCTC
The DNA here is from genome assembly GCF_000722695.1 of Streptococcus mitis. Lineage (GTDB taxonomy): Bacteria > Bacillota > Bacilli > Lactobacillales > Streptococcaceae > Streptococcus > Streptococcus mitis_O. Next base: position 41,153 of record NZ_JPFU01000008.1, read on the forward strand.
GTAATGCTGGTGCAACGGTCATCCTACTCATTGTGGTCGCCTTGTCAGAAGAACGTCTCAAGGAACTGTATGACTACGCGACAGAGCTTGGTCTGGAAGTTTTAGTGGAGACTCACAATCTAGCTGAACTAGAAGTGGCTCACAGACTTGGTGCCCAGATTATTGGGGTCAATAATCGCAACTTGACCACCTTTGAAGTTGACTTGCAGACCAGTGTAGATTTGGCTAAACATTTCAAAGATGATTGCTTGTACATTTCTGAATCTGCTATTTTTACAGGACAGGATGCGGAACGAGTAGCCCCATACTTTAACGGAATTTTGGTAGGGACAGCTCTTATGCAGGCAGAAGATGTGGCCCAGAGAATCAAGGAGTTGCAGATTGACAAAGGTTAAGATTTGTGGACTATCGACCAAAGAAGCGGTGGAAACAGTCGTATCAGCAGGAGCAGACTACATCGGTTTTGTCTTCGCACCTAGTAAAAGACAGGTGAGCTTGGATCAGGCTGCTGAGCTGGCAAAGCTTATTCCTGCAGATGTCAAAAAGGTTGGTGTATTTGTTTCACCGAGTCGGGCAGAACTGCTAGAAGCGATTGACAAGGTTGGCTTGGACTTGGTTCAAGTTCACGGTCAGATGGCAGATGATTTATTTGAGAATTTGCCTTGTGCCAGCATTCAGGCGGTGCAGGTGGATGGAGAGGGTCATGTGCCCAATTCTCAGGCAGACTATCTACTCTTTGATGCCCCTGTGGCTGGGAGTGGCCAGACCTTTGACTGGGGTCAACTGGATACGACAGGATTAACTCAGCCTTTCTTTATCGCAGGTGGGCTTAATGAAGACAATGTAGTAAAAGCAATTCAACACTTTACTCCCTATGCAGTAGATGTATCGAGCGGAGTGGAGACAGATGGACAAAAAGATCATGAAAAGATTAGAAGATTTATAGAGAGGGTAAAGCATGGCATATCAAGAACCAAATAAAGATGGATTTTACGGAAAATTCGGCGGACGTTTTGTCCCAGAAACATTAATGACAGCAGTTTTGGAGTTGGAGAAGGCCTATCGTGAAAGTCAGGCAGACCCAAGTTTCCAAGAGGAATTAAACCAACTCTTGCGTCAGTACGTGGGACGCGAAACTCCCCTTTACTACGCAAAAAACTTGACCCAGCATATCGGCGGAGCCAAGATTTATCTTAAACGTGAAGACCTCAACCATACAGGGGCTCACAAGATTAACAATGCCTTAGGACAAGTTTTGCTTGCCAAACGCATGGGTAAAAAGAAAATTATCGCTGAAACAGGTGCTGGTCAGCACGGTGTGGCAACTGCAACTGCTGCAGCCCTCTTTAACATGGAATGTACTATCTACATGGGTGAGGAAGATGTCAAACGCCAAGCCCTCAATGTGTTCCGTATGGAGCTTTTGGGAGCTAAGGTTGAGGCAGTGACAGACGGTTCGCGCGTGCTCAAGGATGCGGTCAATGCAGCCCTTCGTTCATGGGTAGCTAATATTGATGATACCCACTATATCCTTGGTTCTGCCTTGGGGCCTCATCCATTCCCAGAAATCGTTCGTGACTTCCAAAGTGTTATTGGTCGAGAAGCTAAACAACAGTACCGTGACTTGACAGGTAAAAATCTACCAGATGCCTTAGTAGCCTGTGTTGGTGGTGGTTCTAATGCCATCGGTCTCTTCCATCCATTTGTAGAAGATGAATCAGTAGCTATGTATGGAGCTGAAGCAGCAGGACTTGGTGTGGATACGGAGCACCATGCAGCTACCTTGACTAAGGGTCGTCCTGGTGTTCTTCACGGTTCTCTCATGGATGTGCTCCAAGATGCCCATGGTCAAATTCTTGAAGCCTTCTCTATTTCAGCAGGCTTGGACTATCCTGGTATCGGTCCAGAACATTCTCACTACCACGATATTAAACGTGCCAGCTATGTCCCTGTGACAGACGAAGAAGCCTTGGAGGGATTCCAACTCTTGTCTCGCGTGGAAGGGATTATCCCAGCCTTGGAATCTAGCCATGCTATCGCCTTTGCGGTGAAATTGGCCAAAGAACTCGGTCCAAACAAGTCCATGATTGTCTGCCTATCAGGTCGTGGGGACAAGGATGTGGTTCAAGTCAAGGACCGCTTGGAAGCAGATGCAGCAAAGAAGGGAGAAGCACATGCCTAAGACACTAACAGAAAAATTGAACGCTATTAAAGCAGCTGGAAAAGGAATTTTCGTTCCTTATATCATGGCTGGTGACCACGAAAAAGGTTTGGATGGACTTGGGGAAACAATCCACTTTTTAGAAGATTTGGGTGCCTCTGCAATTGAAGTGGGCATTCCCTTTTCAGACCCTGTTGCAGATGGACCTGTTATCGAAGAAGCTGGCTTGCGCAGTTTAGCCCACGGGACCTCTACACAGGCTTTGGTTGAAACCTTGAAAACCATTGAAACAGAGATTCCGCTGGTCATCATGACCTACTTCAACCCCCTCTTTCAGTACGGTGTTGAGAACTTTGTCAAAGATTTGGCAGATACAGCGGTTAAGGGCTTGATTATTCCAGACTTGCCTCATGAGCATGCCAACTTTGTAGAACCATTTTTGGCAGATACAGATATCGCCTTGATTCCCCTAGTTAGTTTGACGACAGGGATTGAGCGCCAGAAAGAATTAATTAAAGGGGCAGAAGGATTTGTCTATGCGGTTGCCATCAATGGGGTGACAGGGAAATCTGGCAATTACCGCGCAGACTTGGACAAGCACTTGGCACAATTGCATCAAGTGGCCGATATCCCAGTCTTGACAGGTTTTGGCGTATCTAGTCAAGCCGATGTAGAACGCTTCAATGCAGTGTCAGATGGCGTTATCGTCGGTTCAAAAATCGTAAAAGCTCTCCACCAAGGAGAGCCGATTCAGGACTTTATCAAACAAGCAGTAGATTACCAAAAATAATCATGCAAGCAGCAAGTAAGAGGAAAGGCACGAAAGGAAGTCTTTCCTTTTTCTTTTGCAGGAGAAAGGCTAGAATTCCCATCGCAGAAGCAAACTGAATCAAGATGAGTAATTCTGTTGCGCTAAAGATGAGAGCACAAGAAGCTAAAAAGAGAAAATCCCCTGCGCCCATGCGGATATCGATAAAATGAGCCAAAAAGCCAAGAGCAAGGAAAAAGACCATGACCAGATTCCAGCTAGAGCCGGCCATTAGGATTAGGTGGAAAGTCATCCAGACCAGTAGGGGATATTCCTGATGGCGAAAGTCGTAGATGCTCAAGGTCAAACCAGCAGTGATTAGGATGACTTGCCCCAAGGAAAGCAATTCCCAAGACCAAGCCAGAAAGAGGAGTCCTAAGCCTAGTTCAAAGAGGGCATACCAGACAGGATAAGGAGCCTTGCAGTAGCGACAGCGAAAGCGATTGAGCACCTGCGAGAGAATCGGAATCAAATCTAAGGGACGCAAGGGAGTCTGACAGGAATCGCAGTGACTAGCCGGGCGGATAATGGATTGCTCTGGGAAACGGTCAATAACCAAACCAAGAAAGGAAGCGAGAATGCTCCCGACTAGAAAAAAATAAATATCAATCATACTTATCTATTCGGAAAAAATTGGAGAAGTAGTATAATGGAGAAACATAGACAAGATAGTGAGGGCAAGATGATAATTCGTTTTGAAGAAAAGGTGAGCACAGAAAACGCTCAGCTCGTATGCCAATGGTCCAACTCCCTTGGCAAATCCTTTCAAGAACAATGGATGGGAACAATGATTCCTTTTCCCTTGACCATTCAAGTTTTGCAAGAGTTGGAAGGGATCTTTTCAATCTTTGAAGGACAAGAGTTTGTGGGGCTTATCCAGAAAATCAGGCAAGAAAACAGCAATCTTCATATCGGGAGATTTTTTATCAACCCCCAGAAACAGGGGCAAGGCTTAGGTAGTCAGGCTTTCAGGAAATTTGTTAGTTTGGCCTTTGAAAATGGAGACATAGATAGTGTCTCTCTAAATGTCTATGAGGCAAATCAAGTAGCCAAGCACCTCTATCAAAAAGAAGGATTTGAAATTGTTCAAACCATTGAAGCACCTGTACGAAAATACCTTATGAAAAAGTTTAGGTAGAAAGCAAAAAAGCCTTGGTTCCCAAAGCTTTTTTATGTTATAAACTCATTAAAAGAACCCCCAGTTAGATTTGGAATATTTTTTATTCTGTGTCACATAAAAATAAATAAAATGAATGGCTATAGCTAGAGCTAAAATGGTTGTTATACTCACTACTATTATAGGATTAGAAGCAAAGATTAAAGAGAGAATCAAGGCAGTCAGATAGAGTGTCGCTTGGACACAGTAGTAACTTTTCGAATAGCGAAGATAATGTTTGTTATAGGGCCCATTTACTAGGACAGCAGCTTGAAAGAAGCCAAATCCGATATAAGAGAAGCTGGTTGCAAAGAGAAGATTAGCTTCAGGATTCAGAAGAAAACTCATCGAAACGGTCATCATCATAAGTCCAATGAAAATAGGATAGTGACTGTAAATTAGAAATAGTCCCTTTTGATTAGATTTTTCATCAATAGCATGGTCGAATTGACCAAAATAAAACAAGAACAGAGAAAGCATAATAATGAAATAAAGAACCGAATAAATCGAGAAATTCTCGATTGTAAAGAAGTTAGCTAGCTCCATAATCATCTCTCCAAACGTAATAATGACAAGAAGGGAGATGCGCTCGATTAAATGGGGGAGATTTACCTGGTAATGCTTATCTTTACTAAGCAAGATAATTGGCATAATAAATGTTAGCAGAATACTAGCAAATAAGACAGAGACTCCAACGTAAATAGGAAGAAGAGCTGCTAGGTAGACTCCTAAACTTCCTAGACTGGTTATCCATAGAAAACCTTTGATACTTTCCCGATTAACATCATCGGTTGATTTTCTAAAAAATTCAACCAAATATTGAAAAAATAAGGTAAGGGTTAATGTACCAATAGCCCAACAGAGATAATGAAAATATTGTTGCCAATCAGGTCCAATCATATTGGCTATAAAGAGTAAAATTCCCATTTTGATAAACATGATTACTATGTTAAATAAAGAGTTCTTTCCATAGCGATTGGTATAATCGGTTTGAATCATCCAGGAATCGATGAGAAACAAAGTAGCAATGAAAAAATCAAGGAAAGAATTCCAAGTCAAAATACCGTTATGAAGATGGTCAATTAAAGTAGTTACTTTTGAAATTGCAAAAACAAAAACTAAGTCATAAAAAAGTTCTGAAAATTCTACACGTTTATGTTTAATAAGAGTTGTCATCTTAAGACCTTTCTATTTTAGAAGTACAATTTATTATAACAGAAAATGGTAATGAGAGAAAAGGATATGCTTAAATAACTTTATGTGGCGCTAATGAACTGCGCCACAAAAGTTAGGTTTTTTCTGTCCAACTTTTGAGGTCAGTACAGAAGGGCCGCTTTTTCTATCGTTTTTAGTGCTAAGACTACACAAAAAAGCCTTGAATTTCAAGGTTTTTCCTGTTGATTTAGATGCCCCCTACAGGGATTTGGAAAGGACTTTCATATTGAGAGCAATTAAAAATATTGAAATATAAGTGATTTTAGGTATTTTCAATGTCATGATTTAAAAATGGGACAAAAGTGGGGCAAAAACCATACAGATTCTAAACTGTATGGTTCTTTTTTTATCTAACCAAGAAAGGTTAAAACTTATTAAAACAAATGCAATCAACTGTTGAAAACTTTTTAGTCCGTGTAATATAAAAACAAGTAAAAAGTTGAACTATAGGGAATATTGTGTCATAATAGGTAATAGATGAATAATTAATAGATTGGAAATAATGCTTTCTTACCTTAACAAGTTGAATTGGTTATACATTTTTTCGTCGCAATTGTGTCTATCTCTCGAGTTTAGCTAGTTTTTATAAGCTCTGGCTTCTAATCAATATAACAAATTTTAGAAGTGCATAAGACAAGATGGTGACATTACTACAGTCATTTCTAGTCACCATATGTTGCTGGCACAGGCTGTTTGTAGTGTTGGCTATTTACTAGTCAGTTTAATCGGAGTGTTTAATTTTTATTGTTGAAAGGTTTTTATATGGCGAAAATTCTATCTTTAGGTCTGACAGGTAAGAAATTACTTGCTCAGGGGTTCTTGTTTGTTCTGCTAGGTCTCATCTTGATGGTCACGGGGACTTGGTTGCCAGTAAAGGTTATTCGACTGGTTCTGTTTTTAGCTTGGATAGCAACGGTCTTAGATTTAGTATTACGTATTTTCAAAAAAAGTCAGTCAACGGACACCTTGGGAGTTGCACTGGTTAAATTGTTAGTGCTGGGATATTTGCTTGGCTCCAATCTTGCGACGGATGTGCCGATTTATATTTTGGCTCTTGTGATTGGAGTTTATCAGATTTTTCATGCTAGTATTAACCTTGTCACCTATGTTCTCTACCGCAAAAACAAAATTCGACCTCGTTTTCGTCTCTTACTAGATGGACTCGTACTAGTTTTTCTTGGTGGGACTAGTCTTTTGTCCTCTACAGGAAATTCTGTCTTTCAACTCTTTGTATTAGGGGCTTATTTTTTCCTTTATGGTCTGTCCAATATCCGTGACGGTTTCTTATTTGAAGGGGAAATTGGGAAAAACCATCTCAAACGTCGTATTAGAATTAGCTTACCTATTGTCCTAGCCGCTCTCATCCCTGCAAGAACTTTAGCAAAAATCAACAAATTCATGCAGGAAAATGCTGATGAGAGAGAGGATATCCATCTTGGAATGGTGAAGTCTGGTAAGACAGCGGAGCTTGAAATTTTTGTTCATACAGCTGAGACCTCTCTGTTTTCGGCAATTGGTCATGTGGATATCTGCTATCAAGGCCGTGTTATTTCTTATGGCAACTATGATCCGTCTTCTGAGACCTTATTTGGCATGGTAGGAGATGGTGTCTTATATTTCTGTGATCGTGACAAGTACATTGACCTATGTAAACGTGAGAGTCAAAAAACGCTTTTTGGTTATGGGATAGATTTGACGCCTGAAATGGAAAAAGCAGTTCAGAAAAAGTTGGCTGAATTGAAACAACTGACGATTCCATGGGAGCCAAGTGCAGATAAAATCATGACAGGTGATGGTAAGGAAGACTACACCTACGCTTATAAAATCAGACATGAGACAGATGGGGAACTTTATAAATTTATCAAATCTAAGTTTAAATCCTACTTTGTCTTATCTACAAACTGTGTGCTCTTGGCTGATACCATAGTCGGTCAGGCTGGCACCGATATCCTCTCACCCAAAGGATTTATCGCACCAGGAACTTACCAAGCTTACCTTGACCGAGAGTTTGAAAAACCAAATAGTATAGTCGTATCTAAACATGTTTATTAAGGAGAATTTATGAATTTAGTAAAAAAATACACCCCATTAATACTTTTTATAGGGCTGGTTACTCTTGTAATTCTGAATGCATCAAGCTTTATATCAGGGGCAGTATCTCTCTTTGATGTAATATCAACCTTGATTTATGGTGCTGTTATTGCTTTTGTGCTTAATGTTCCTATGAAAAAAATTGAACAGTACTTAGTTAAATTGAAGGTAAAGGCAGAGTTGCGTCGTCCGATTGCCATGGTACTTGTTTTCCTAGCTCTTATCTTAATCGTGATTGCTCTTTTGGTTTTGGTGCTGCCAACCCTAGCCCAGACTATTAGTCAGCTGGGAACAGTCCTTTCAACAGTCCTTACTCAACTTGGGAAATTGCTAGGCAGCTCGGAATTTGTAACCAAAGACATGTTGTCAACTATCGTATCAGGCATACAGGGACAATCTAGTTCTATTAGCCAAGCTTTGATAGGTTTTTTATCAGGTCTGACTAGTAATATCGGCAATATTTTTTCAAGTATAATGAATGCCTTTCTGATTATAGTATTTACCTTTTTATTTTTATCCAGTAAGGAACATCTGGCAGCGATGACGAGTCGACTTCTAAAAGTTTTTCTTCCAGAGAAGGTGGTGATAAAGTTGACTTACATTGGACAAGTAGCACTAGAGACTTATGACCAATTTTTGATGAGTCAGCTGATTGAAGCAGTTATCATAGGAGTTATGATAGCGGTTGGTTACAGCGTGTTTGGGATACCCTATGGAGTAATGACAGGTATCTTTGCAGGAGTGCTATCGTTCATTCCTTATGTAGGGCCTATGATTGCTTGTGTTGTGGGAGCGATTTTTATCTTCACAGTGAGTCCTACTCAAGCCTTACTTTCTCTTCTTCTATATCAAGTTATACAGCTGATTGAAGGAAACCTTATTTATCCTAGAGTTGTAGGTCAGTCTATTGGCTTACCAGCCCTTTTCACGCTTGCGGCTGCTAGTATCGGAGGGAATCTTTTCGGACTACTTGGAATGATATTCTTTACCCCCGTATTTGCTGTTATCTATCGACTGGTTAAAGAATTTGTCGTTGCAAAGGAAAATCAGGTAGATTAAGAAAAACTAAATTTAATAAGATATACTGAGAAGAGAGTGAGAGATTCTCTTCTCTTTTATTTTTAAATACTTTTCTACAAAAAGCTATTGGACGTCAAAAAAGTCTTGGTTTCAAGGCTTATTCCTGTTGATTTAGATGCCCCCTGCAGGGCTCGAACCTGCGCCCCATAGATTAAGAGTCTACTGCTCTACCAACTGAGCTAAGGAGGCAACAGAAAAAGCTGAGAATGTAACTTCCCAGCTATTTTAATATGCCCAAAATGGCAACTAGATTATTTACGAAAGGCCTCAATAATGTAGGTGAAGCCAGTAACTAAAAATGAAAAGGCAATGACATAAACGACAAAGACACCTGTAGCCACTGGATTGAACAGAATCACTAGACCTAGTAAAAATACAAGCAAGGCTACCCACATGATATGGTTGCCAATAATAGGGAAAATCAATCCCAGACGATTGCCTTTAAAGAAAACTATAATGGCTTCTACAATTAACCAAATTCCTAAAATAGTTGGAATGACGACCGGCAGGGTCACAAAGCCATAAGCAACGAGGTAAAGAGCTAAGAGAAGACTAACAAACCCTTGGAAAAGATAAACAGGTGAGCGAAGCTCTTTTGGTGCAGAGAAATAGCCTAAAAGAGCTGCTATAGAAGAAACCAGTAAATCAAATGCAATCCACCAGCTGTAAGCAACAAGATTAGCTACTGGGTGTGTAAATAGGAAAAGTCCTAAAAGGACAAAAACAACTCCTGCAAGGAATAGCAGTAAACGATTAGAAAATTTCATTTCAATACCCCCTATATAGTATAGTATAGTTTGATAATAAAAATATTATACACCTTTTTAGAGGAAATATCAATAAACAAAATGGAAAATTTGGAAGTTTCAGTCTGATTTATGAAAAGAAAATCAGTTTTTATTATTTTGAAAATAAAAAGAGAAGATAAAATTTGTCTTCTCTACATGAAAATATTGTATGGAATCAAAGCAAAAGTAACTGGCTTTACACTATTTGTAAAGATGTAATTTGATTCAAAAAGAAAAGATAGATTTAAAATGTGGGACAAATGATGGGGTAAATCAGTTATAGACAAGCAAAAAAAGCCTTGATTTACAAGGCTTTTTCCTGTTGTATTTAGATGCCCCCTACAGGGATCGAACCTGTGACCCACGGATTAAGAGTCCGCTGCTCTGCCAGCTGAGCTAAGGAGGCAAAGAAAAAAGCTGTATTGGTGCCGAAACTTCACGGTTTGTATTGAACCCGCGCAATTAAGCAGGTGGGCAACTCGCTCTAACTGAAGCTGTTTCCGTGTGAGACGGCCTACATGCTGTTAGAAGACTTTTGTTTCCCTAATAATACAAAAAATAGTCGGTCAACACTTAAGTGTGAAGTCGTACACCACAGCGTTTCTATGTTTATATAATACCACTTTTTCAAAAAAAATCAAGAGGAAAGTGCAATTTTTTGAAAAGGATTTCAGATTTTTCGCAAACGGTCGATAGCTTCCTTTCTTTGAGCCAAAGCCCGTTCATATTTACCAGTATCTTCTGCTTGGAAATAGTGATGATTGCGGATTTTTTCTGGCAGATAGTCTTGTTTAATCCAATTTCCAGGATAGTTGTGTGGATAGAGATAGTCTTGGGCATTCCCCAGTTTCTTGCTTCCGCTGTAGTGGCCATCACGCAAGTGTCGCGGAATGGGCAAGTGCCCTGATGTTTTGAGATAGGCAAGCGCCTTATCCATAGCTACATAGGCTGAGTTGGATTTTGGAGAAAGGGCCAAATCAATCACGACATTGGCAATGAGAATGCGGGCTTCTGGGAACCCAATCTTCTGGGCAGCATCCAGAGCAGTCACGGTGTGAATCTGGGCTTCAGGATTGGCTAAGCCGATATCTTCATAGGCGATAACAGTCAAGCGACGAGCGAGACTTGGCAAATCACCAGCATCAATCAATCGGGCAGCATAGTGGAGACTGGCATCCACATCTGAGCCACGGATAGACTTTTGCAGGGCTGAGAGAACATCATAGTGACCATCTCCATCCTTATCCATGGTAATGTAGCTCCTCTGCAGGCTATTTTCCATGATGTCTAGAGTGATATGGCGGATACCCTCATCATTCTCAGAGGTAGAGAGAATAGCCAAGTCCAGCGAGTTAAAGGCAGAACGCAGGTCTCCGTTTGTAGAGGTTGCGATGAAATCCAGCGCATCCTCATCTAGTTCTACTGGGAAATCAAAACCACGCTCAGGATTACTTAGAGCTATCTGAAGGGCCTCTTTGACGTCTTGGTTAGACAGAGGTTCCAACTCAAAAATCTGAACACGGCTACGAATGGCAGGAGTGACAGAAAAGAAAGGATTTTCAGTCGTAGCGCCAATCATGATGACCAGACCACTTTCCAAGAGAGGTAAGAGGAAATCTTGCTTGGTTTTATCTAGTCTATGAATCTCGTCTAGTAATAGGACGAGACCACCAGAAAATTTAGCCTCTTCGGCGATTTCTTGCAGTCGTTTTTTACTATCAACTGTCGCATTGAAAGTTCGAAAGGCATACTTGGTCGTTCCTGCGATGGCAGAGGCAATACTGGTCTTGCCGATTCCCGGAGGACCATAGAGAATCATGGAGGACAGGCGGTTGGCTTCCACCATGCGGCGGATGATTTTTCCAGGTCCGACCAGATGTTCCTGACCGATGACCTGATCGATGGTTTTAGGGCGCATGCGAAGCGCGAGATTGTCTGGCATAGCAGTCCTTTCTAACGTGGATTTGAGTAGAATGACTCATCTAATATATCTTACTATGTCCATTCTAGCCTATTGGTTGTGATATTTCAATGGTTTTGTAATATTCAGGGTGTGAGATAGAATCTTTTTGACTATTTAATTTAATGAGGAGAGGTATCAGCATGAGAGAATTGATTTTCCTTAAAGCTCAAAATAGGATAGTTGAGTCTAAAGAAGTGGAATTACTGATTTGAGAAATAACATTGCTAAATGTTATTGCGTGAACTATAATGAAAAGAGAGGTGATAAGGAATGGAAATAATGGAATTACCAAGTTAGGAAGTTTTCTTGATAAAGTACATAGTAGATATAAATTTAGATAGCAATATTTGAAAAGGGGAAAATGGAACTAGATGAATACTTCAAATTCAAAGCTACTTGAAAATAAGTCATTTATGGAACTTGACGGACTAGTTGGTTTACCAAATGGAGTGAAACCAGCACCTATGAAATACAATCTTGGAAAAATTAACAAATATTTAAACGAAACAGGAAAAGAATTTAAAGAACTGACTGTTCTGGAACTAAAACAATTTGAGAGAGTTAAATAAAGATGGGACTAGATAAAAGATTTGTGGAGAAAGCCTTTACCAGTGGCAAAGATAGAGTTAATAGAGCGATTTTTGTAAAATCTGAAGAGCTTATTGAACTATCTGATGAAGATTTAAGTTATTTTGGGGAAGGTATTTTTTATTGTTTACCTCGTAGCAAATTTGTAGAAAGTCATAAAGATGAGATTAGAGAGAAATACAATCTATCTAACGAATTACCAAAGATAAATGGTATCTATTTAGGGACTTTTTTAAAAATGAGGGCATGGGATAGAATTAGAAAAACAAAACCAAGCTTAAAAGAAATTATAAACATGGTTGAAAAGTGAAATAGTGGATATCTATTCGAAGGAGTTTTTACTCCATTTGATCTTGGTTAATAATTTCAATTTCCTTGATTTCATTTTCAAAGAGTTTAGTCCACCTGGTTCCAGAATTAACGGATAACCCATCAAATTCTTCATCGTGGACATCTTTGTCTTCGTAAAGAGCTACACCTTCAAATATTCGGCCATCAATATCGGTGATTCTGACAACCTTGTTATTAAATTCTATAAGTTCCATCAGTCTCTCCTTTCGTGCTATTATAGTCTGTTATATTATTGGAATTCCTTTAACATAAGCTTCTTTGGCTTCTGCAAGTGTCATTTCATTAGGACCGCCATCGATATTAAATGCTCCCGTATTTTGCCAATGACAAACATCGCAAATATCATACACTGCTGTAACAGTACCACATACTGGACAATGGACATATTCGCTACCGTTAATAATGATTAAATTCTCTTTTCCAGTCTTATTCATTTAAGGTTACTCCCAACACTATACAAATATATTAGCTATTTCTATACACTACTTTTTCAATATCATTGATTGTAATTGTTATGGTATCCCAGTCTTTCGGGGAATCTCCTATGTCGGCAATAAAAGTATCTTCACTTAACTTTTCGACAATTGTCGCCGTTTGACCGTTTTTTAACAACACTGTATCAAATTCTCTAATTTTTACGATTTTTCTCCTTGCGTAAGCTTCTTTAGCTTCGGCGAGAGTAATCCTGTTAGGGCCGCCGTCAATATTTATAATACCCGTATTTTGCCAACGACAAACGTCACAGATATCATAGTCTATTACGTCATTCCCACAAACAGGACAATGTAGCCAGGTCTCCCCATTAATTACCCAAGTCTTTTGTGATTCATTTATGTCGTTTTTCCTTTTATAAGCCATTTTCGCTTCTGCAAGCGTCATTTTATTAGGACCGCCATCGATATTAAATGCTCCCGTATTTTGCCAATGACAAACATCGCAAATATCGTAAGTTTCTACTAAAGTTCCACATACAGGGCAATGCACATGCTCCCAACCATCAATGAAAATTAAATTCTCTTTTTTAGTTTTATTCATGATAAGTAACTCCTGTTATTTTGTAATACCGTCTTGAGTTAACTCTATTGATGCGATTTCAGATTCATTAAATCCAATATATGGATATTTATCTGTTCTTATTGTAATTTCATCATAGAGTTCATCTTCCGTATCAAGTTTCCCTGTAAAGCTATTACAATGACCCTCTAAAATTTGCCCGTCAACAAAAACAACTCTAATTTCTTTTCCTAAATATTGTTCTAAATTCATTACTGATTTCCTTTCCAATATTATACTTCAAATCAAGTGATATTGCTAATGAATAAAGTATGGTAAATGATAAAACAGTTTATTTGACAGTGCTAGTTTTCGTCTGCCGAACGTATTGATTTACTAGTTTTTGGTAGTCGTTTAGAAAATTTTTAATATAATTTTGGGTGATAATCATTTTTTAATGAAGAGAGGAGAAGTAATGTTAAGATTCAATCGCGCCACTTCTAGTGGGTCGATAGAAGCAGGAACTCTGATAGTTCTGCCTATCCGTTTATATAAGGCTTCCCTTAGAACCACATCTAGGGGCTTTTATGTATAAGAGAATAATAAGTATTACTTCTTTACAATACGTGTAACACGTGTTATAATGGTGCTGTCAGGAGGTAAAAGCGCTATGCCTATGACACAAAAAGAGATGGTCAAACTCCTTACGGCTCATGGTTGGATAAAGACCAAAGGCGGTAAAGGTTCCCATATTAAAATGGAGAAGCAAGGGGAAAGACCTATCACAATCCCTCATGGTGAGCTGAATAAGTACACTGAAAGAGGGATAAGAAAGCAAGCTGGGTTGTAAAATTCAGCCCCTGCTTTTTGATATGGAGGTAGTGAAATGTTAGTGACATATCCAGCTTTGTTTTATTATGATGATACAGATGGGGTAAAAGCGACTTATTTTGTCCATTTCCCAGATTTTGAATACTCAGCTACACAAGGCGAGGGGATTTCTGAGGCTTTGGCTATGGGTTCGGAGTGGTTAGGAATTACTGTCGCAGATTTAATAGAGAGTGATGGAGAATTACCTCAGCCATCAGATATCAATAGCTTGTCTTTAATTGATAATGATCCTTTTAAAGATGATGAAGATTTCGTGTCAACCTATGACCTTGATAAATCTTTTATTTCTATGGTATCTGTTGATGTATCAGAATACCTAGGAAGTCAGGAACCAATTAAAAAGACCTTGACCATACCAAGATGGGCAGATAAGTTGGGACGAGAAATGGGACTTAACTTTTCTCAGACTTTGACAGACGCTATTGCAGATAAGAAAATTCAAGCATAAGATTAAGTGTGACATCGTGGGAATAGTCAATAAAAAAAGCACTCCTAATTGTGCTGGTTACTTGTCTATTGATTCTATAGATTTTCTAGCCCTTTCGAGGGCTTTTTATGTTGACTTTTAGGAGAAATGAAGAAATCAGACTGTTAAGAAAATCACTAATACCAAGGGTTTAAATGAGGCGATATGGTATAATTAGGACATAAAATAATTTTGTGGTAAGATGGTAGTATCTATTTTAGCATATTTCCGAGCAATCGGGGCGATTAAAGAGTCGCATAGAAAGAGGACAAAATGGCAACATACGGATTTTTAGATGTTTTAGAGGAAGAGTTGGAGAAGAATTTTCCCTTTGACTTTGAGATTAGTTGGGACAAGCGCAACCACGCGGTTGAAGTGAGTTTTTTGTTAGAAGCGCAAAACTCTGCAGGCGTGGAGATGGTGGATGAAGATGGAGAGGTTTCATCAGAAGATATCCTCTTTGAAGAAGCAGTGCTTTTTTACAATCCTGCCAAGTCAACAGTCAATGAGGAAGACTATTTGACGGTTATCCCTTACCTGCCTAAAAAAGGTTTTTCTCGTGAATTTTTAGCTTATTTTGCGCTATTCCTTAAAGATACTGCCGAGGTTGGGCTGGATGCCCTCATGGACTTTTTGGAAGACCCAGAAGCAGAAGAATTTGTCATGGAATGGAACCAAGAAGTCTTTGAAGAAGGAAAAGTTGGATTGGAAGAGGGAGAGTTTTATCCTTATCCAAGATACTAGGATTTGGTTGGAGGTGTTATGAAGAAAATTGGGATTTATTTGGTTTATGTGCTAGCTGTTATCTTTATTATGCTGGCTTTTGCTTGTGCAACAATCGCATTTGCAGAGTTGGGGTATTCCGCAGTTTTAGCCTTTACTTTTGGTTATACCTTCGCTCTTCTAAGCATGTATGTAATCTTTATTCTTCATGAGTTGGGTCATGCTTTTTGTGGCTACTTGACAGGCTATCGGCTGGTGGCTTTTGGATTAGGACATTTTCTTTTGACAAAAAAGTCAGGCAGGTTTCATCTTAGTCGAACAGCCATTCTGAAAAATGTTGGTGCTCAGTACATCGGATTGAAAGAAGATGAAAGCGATCAAAGAATCATCTTGATGCTTTCAGGAGGTTTGCTGGTTCATCTTAGCTTGATATTATTGGCGATATTGTTTGGATTTTTGACAAGAAGCTGGTATTTTGCTGGTACTTTGATTTTTCTTAATTTGTCTTTCTTCCTAAACAACGCTTTGCCAGTCGACATTACCGATGGAGCGAAAATCTGGGAATTGTTACAACACCCTGAAAATACCAAATACGCTTACTTGGTGTTGAGGCATTCTGCTCAAACTTTGCTGGCTCCTCAAGAATATGATTTGAAAGACTTTACCATGCCTGTTCCTGAGGATGCAAGTGGGAGCCTTGCAGAAAGTGTTCAGACTCTTGAGGGAGTGGTTCTCATATTGGATGGTCAGTTAGAGGCAGCTAAAAAGCTATTTCAATCTTTACTAGAGAGAACAGAACACTCGCTATCTGAAACTTCTTGCCAGCTATGCCTTCTTCAAATCGCCTTGCTAGAAGATGATAATGAGAAAGCAGAGAAATATGCAAGTAATCGCGGACTCAAGTCCTTCTTATCTCTAAAAATGACAGATGTGCAGGTGATTCAAGCTTGGTATCAATTTAAGGTCAAGAAAGATGTAGATCAAACTCGCAAGGCTATGAAGATTGCTAGACAGAAAATGAATAGCAGCCGAATGCTACGGGACGAGAAACGCTATTATGAAAACTGGTTAGCAGAGCTGGAAAAGGCATTAGCCGAAGGAGTCTAATATGGGAATAGAAATTTCTGATTTCACAGGTTGCAAGATTGCTTTGTTTTGTGGGGATAAACTCTTGACTATCTTACGCGATGATAAGGCAAACATTCCCTGGCCCAATATGTGGGAACTTCCCGGTGGTGGACGTGAAGGCGATGAAAAACCTTTTGAGTGCGCGGCGCGTGAAGTTTATGAAGAACTGGGAATTCATTTAAATGAAGATTGTTTGCTTTGGGGCAAAATTTATCCTAGCGTAATCTTTGAAGGCAAGCAATCGGTCTTTATGGTTGGTCAGCTAAGACAAGAACAATTTGACAATATTACCTTTGGAGATGAAGGACAGGCCTATAAACTGATGCCTATTGAGGAGTTTTTGAAGTCTAAACAGGCAGTGCCTCAGCTACAGGGGAGATTGAGGGATTATTTGGAGGAAAGGTTATGATAAGACTTGAACGAGCAGGAGCAGAGGATTTGGAGACCATCATTGCGATTCAAAGAGCTAGCTTTAAGGCTGTTTATGACAAATATCAAGATGAATACGATCCTTATCTGGAGGACAGTGAACGAATCAAGTGGAAACTAGTCGAGCGTCCCAATAGCTATTACTACTTTGTGAAAGAAAACGAAGATAAAATCGGATTTTTACGAGTTCAGACCAATGCCGAGTTAACGAAAGCTTGGTTGGGAACGGCAGCGATTTTGTCTCAGTATCAAGGAAAAGGTTATGGATCTAAAGGTTTAAGCTTACTGGAAAAAGAATTTCCAACCATCACACAATGGGATTTGTGTACAGTATTACAGGATGAAGGTATGGTTGCTTTCTATGAGAAGAACGACTACCATCAAACCCATATTGAACCTGAAAAAGAAGGCATGGATATGGTATACATGAAAAAATGCATAGAGAAATAGAAAGGATGGTTCGGTTACATTTCTAAACTGAACCCGCCCTAAACACTGTGCCAAAAAGATAAACTTTTCTTAGACACAAGTGTCTTCAGAGAAGTTTCTATTTTGGCTTTGTGTTTTACGGGCTTGGTATCTTAAATATGGAAACATGGCAAGAGTTAAAAGTTACAGTCAAGCGTGAGGGGGAGGAGTTAGTTTCCAATCTCTTGATTGAGCTGGGAGCGCAAGGTGTTGCAATCGAAGACAGTATGGACTATGTGGGAAATGTGGACCGCTTCGGCGAGATTTTCCCAGAGGTTGAGCAGCAAGAAGAAATCGTAGTGACAGCCTACTACCCTGAAACGGTTGATGTAGCAGTGGTTGAGGCGGACTTGCAGACTCGCTTAGCAGAATTGACAGATTTTATGGATTTGGGGGAGGTCAAGATGGGGACAACTGCCTTGGCTGAGGAAGACTGGGCAGACAACTGGAAGAAATACTATGAGCCAGCTCGTATCACTCATGATTTGACTATCGTGCCGTCTTGGACAGACTATGAGGCGACTGCGGGAGAAAAAATTATCAAGCTGGATCCAGGTATGGCTTTTGGGACTGGAACACATCCAACAACCAAGATGAGTCTCTTTGCCTTGGAGCAGGTTCTTCGTGGTGGGGAAACGGTGCTAGATGTGGGGACTGGATCAGGGGTTCTTTCCATTGCTAGCTCGCTGCTTGGTGCCAAAGAAATTTTTGCCTACGACCTAGATGATGTGGCAGTTCGAGTTGCTCAGGAAAATATTGAACTCAACCCTGGCATGGAAAACATCCATGTAGCAGCAGGAGATTTGCTTAAGGGTGTAGATATTGAGGCAGATGTCATCGTGGCTAATATCTTGGCGGATATCCTCATCCATCTGACAGAGGATGCTTATCGCTTGGTCAAGGATGAAGGCTACCTCATCATGAGTGGCATTATCAAGGACAAGTGGGACATGGTGCGCCAGTCGGCTGAGTCAGCTGGATTTTTCCTTGAAACCCACATGATTCAAGGGGAATGGAATGCCTGTGTCTTTAAGAAAACCAAGGATATTTCAGGTGTGATTGGAGGCTAGCATGCAGCAGTATTTTGTCAAAGGCAGTGCAATCTCTCCTGTCACCATCGAGGACAAGGAAACCAGCAAGCATATGTTTCAGGTTATGCGCCTGAAAGAAGATGATGAGGTTACTTTGGTCTTTGATGATGGCATTAAGCGCTTGGCGCGTGTGCTGGATGTGGAAAATCGTCAGTTTGAATTGATTCAAGAATTAACTGACAATGTGGAACTGCCAGTCCAAATGACCATCGCATCAGGCTTTCCCAAGGGAGACAAGCTGGAGTTTATCACTCAAAAAGTAACCGAGCTCGGAGCCAGCCAAATCTGGGCCTTTCCTGCCGACTGGTCGGTTGCCAAGTGGGATGGAAAGAAATTGGGTAAAAAGGTTGAAAAACTAGAAAAAATTGCCCTTGGAGCAGCAGAACAAAGCAAGCGTAATGTTGTTCCAAGTATCAAGCTTTTCGAGAAAAAATCAGACTTTCTAGCTCAATTGGACCAATTTGACCGCGTCGTAGTGGCTTATGAAGAGTCGGCCAAAGAAGGAGAAAGCGCTGTGCTTTTACAAGCGGTCTCTGGTCTTGAAAAGGGAGCCAAATTGCTCTTTATCTTTGGTCCGGAAGGTGGCCTTTCACCAGCAGAAATCGAAAGTTTTGAATCTAAAGGAGCCGTCTTGGCAGGACTTGGCCCTCGTATCCTACGAGCAGAAACAGCACCACTTTACGCTTTATCAGCCCTTAGTGTTTTATTAGAATTAGAGAAATAAGAGGAAGAAAATGGAACAAAAACACCGTTCAGAATTTCCTGAAAAGGAACTTTGGGATTTAACAGCCCTATACCAAGACCGTGAGGATTTCTTACGTGCGATCGAGAAGACTCGCGAAGACATCAATCAGTTTAGCCGTGATTACAAGGGCAATCTTCACACTTTTGAGGATTTCGAGAAGGCCTTTGCGGAATTGGAACAAATCTACATTCAGATGAGCCATATTGGAAACTATGGTTTTATGCCGCAGACGACAGACTATAGCAATGACGAATTTGCTAATATCGCCCAAGCTGGGATGGAATTTGAAACAGATGCCAGTGTAGCCTTGACCTTTTTTGACGACGCCCTGGTGGCAGCAGATGAGGAAGTTTTGGACCGTTTGGGGGCATTGCCTCACTTGACGGCAGCTATTCGTCAGGCAAAAATCAAAAAAGCCCACTATCTAGGGGCTGATGTGGAGAAGGTCTTGACCAATCTCGGTGAAGTTTTCTACAGTCCGCAGGATATTTACACTAAGATGCGAGCTGGGGATTTCGAAATGGCTGACTTTGAAGCCCATGGCAAGACCTACAAAAACAGCTTTGTGACCTATGAAAATTTCTACCAAAACCATGAGGATGCTGAGGTTCGTGAGAAATCCTTCCGTTCCTTCTCAGAAGGTCTTCGTAAGCACCAAAATACGGCTGCCGCAGCTTATTTAGCCCAAGTCAAGTCTGAAAAACTATTGGCAGATATGAAGGGCTACGAATCAGTTTTTGATTATCTTCTAGCTGAACAAGAAGTAGATCGTGCTATGTTTGATCGTCAGATTGACCTTATCATGAAGGATTTTGCGCCCGTTGCTCAGAGATACCTCAAGCATGTTGCCAAGGTGAATGGTCTTGAAAAGATGACCTTTGCAGACTGGAAATTGGACTTGGACAGCGCCCTCAATCCTCAAGTGACTATTGACGACGCCTATGATTTGGTCATGAAGTCCGTAGAACCTTTGGGACAAGAATATTGTCAGGAAGTTGCTCGCTATCAAGAAGAGCGCTGGGTGGACTTCGCTGCCAATAGTGGCAAGGATTCTGGTGGTTATGCGGCGGACCCATATCGTGTGCATCCTTATGTTCTCATGAGCTGGACAGGCCGTTTGAGCGATGTTTATACCTTGATTCATGAAATCGGGCATTCTGGTCAATTCATCTTTTCAGACAATCATCAGAGTTACTTCAATGCCCACATGTCGACCTACTATGTTGAAGCACCGTCAACCTTCAATGAATTGCTTCTCAGTGATTACTTGGAGCACCAATCTGACGACCCACGACAAAAACGCTTCGCTCTGGCTCACCGCTTGACAGACACCTACTTCCATAACTTTATCACTCACCTTTTGGAAGCAGCCTTCCAGCGTAAAGTGTATACATTGATTGAAGAAGGAGAAACTTTCGGAGCAAGCAAACTCAACAGCATTATGAAGGAAGTTTTGACCGATTTCTGGGGAGATGCCATTGAAATCGATGATGATGCAGCTTTGACTTGGATGCGTCAAGCTCACTATTACATGGGCTTGTATAGCTACACTTACTCTGCTGGACTAGTCATCTCGACTGCAGGTTACCTCCATCTGAAACATTCAGAAACTGGAGCTGAAGACTGGCTCAATCTCCTCAAATCAGGTGGTAGCAAGACACCACTTGAGTCAGCCATGATTATCGGTGCGGATATTTCAACAGATAAACCACTCCGTGATACCATCCAGTTCTTATCGGATACAGTTGATCAGATCATCGCCTACAGCGCCCAGTTGGGAGAGTAAATTAAAAGAGTCTGGGACAAAAGTCTAACCTTAAATATAAAAAGCGAACAAAACGAGTTATCTGACACTCAGAATTCTGTCTTGTTCGCTTTTTTTCTAATCTATCGATTTTAAAAATTTATAATATAGAATTCTAAAATCAAAATTTTTTGTCTTGGCTTCTTAAATTATCCCCAAAAGCTATCTTCTTCAGCTTGATCTGAAGAGAAGAGCCAAACTTCTTTGATTTTTCCGTCTTCAATACGGAAGAGGTCAATCCCATTCATATTGAGTTCAGTACCATCAGCACGTGTTCCAAGAAAAGTAACATTGGCTGCGATTAAATCCTTATTGTCAGAAACCCAATTTGTTATCACCTTAAAGGTTCCATTAGTTTTCTCAGCAAATGTAGCTAGGTGAGGTCCTAGCTGGTCCTTACCAACAACTGTACCAGATATACTATGAGTACCAGGTTGATGCCAGACAATATCGTCTGCCATCGTTTCAAAGACACCAGGAAAGTCACCAGCAATTAAAGCTTGGTTATAAGCATTGAAAATTTCTAAGTTTGTTGACATATCTATTCTCCATTTCTTTTTTATGATATAATTGTAACAGTTACAAACAAAAAAACAAGTAGACACTTTTTTGATAGCTAGTATCAAAAGTAGTACTTTTATTGATACTAAAAGATAATTTTTTTAAAAAAAATAGAAAGAAGATATTTTATGACAAATAAAGTGAGTGAGTATGGTATTTGTCCATTTGCGACAACGCAGAGGGTTTTAACGGGGAAATGGGCACTGGTAATCATTTATCAGTTGAGTACGGGTACCAAACGATTTAAAGAATTGCAGAGATTATTGCCTGGGATTACTCAAACTATTTTGACCCGTCATCTCCGTCAATTAGAAAAGGATAAGATTGTTCAACGAAAGGTCTATGCCGAAGTTCCACCACGAGTTGAGTACAGCTTAACCGAAATGGGGCAGGAATTCAGAGTTGTTTTAGATGCTGTCGAGAAATGGGGTCTAGATTATATCAAGTTGCTAAATGCTAGTGAGATAAGCAACTGATAAGTTCTATAGAGGAAATGTATTTTCTGTTTAATTCCTTAATTAAAAGATAGTGAGGCAAACCAGTATTTTTCCAATCAATTTTCTTGAAACCCTTTCCCTCTTTTGATAGACTAGTATCTAGTTTTTGAAAAAAGGAGAAAGAAAATGAAAAAATTTGTTGCTGAGTTAATCGGTACTTTCATGCTTGTGTTCGTTGGGACAGGAGCTGTTGTTTTTGGAAATGGTCTTGATGGCCTTGGACACCTTGGAATCGCCTTTGCCTTTGGTTTAGCAATCGTGGTTGCTGCTTACTCAATCGGAACTATTTCAGGTGCTCACTTGAACCCAGCGGTTTCGATTGCTATGTTTGTAAACAAACGTTTGTCATCAAAAGACCTTGTCAATTACATCCTTGGACAAGTTGTTGGAGCTTTCCTTGCGTCAGCTGCGGTATTCTTCCTCTTGGCTAATTCAGGTATGTCAACTGCTAGTCTTGGTGAAAATGCCTTGGCAAACGGTGTCACTGTCTTTGGTGGTTTCTTGTTTGAGGTTATCGCAACTTTCTTGTTTGTTTTGGTTATCATGACTGTGACTTCAGCAAGCAAGGGCAATGGCGCGATTGCTGGTTTGGTAATCGGTTTGTCCTTGATGGCGATGATTCTTGTGGGATTGAACATTACTGGACTTTCAGTAAACCCAGCTCGTAGCTTGGCACCAGCTGTCTTGGTAGGTGGCGCAGCCCTTCAACAAGTATGGATTTTCATCCTTGCCCCAATCGCTGGTGGAGTTCTTGCAGCCCTCGTTGCTAAAAACTTCCTTGGAACAGAAGAATAATTGAAACTCAAAAAGCCTTGCTCCTCATCTTGAGGAACAGGGCTTTTTCGTATTATACTCTTCGAAAATCTCTTCAAACCATGTCAGCCTCCATCTGCAACCTCAAAACAGTATTTTGAGCTGACTTCGTCAGTTCTATCCACAACCTCAAAGCAGTGTTTTGAGCAACTTGCGGCTAATTTCCTAGTTTGCTCTTTGATTTTCATTGAGTATGAGTTTAACGGTTGTCAATTTTCTCTGGATAAAGGTCGTGTTGGAAGAGGCGTTGTTCTGCCAAGCCTTCATACTTAGTTCCAGGCTTACCGTAGTTGTAGTAGGGGTCAATTGAGATGCCACCGCGAGGTGTAAATTTTCCCCAAACCTCTAAATAGCGAGGGTTTAGCAAGTTAACCAAGTCTTTCCCGATGGTGTTGATACAGTTTTCGTGGAAATCTCCATGATTTCGGTAACTAAAGAGGTAGAGTTTGAGGGATTTTGACTCGACACAGAACTTGTCAGGAATGTAGGAAATATAAATCGTCGCAAAGTCTGGCTGAGCGGTAATAGGGCAAAGCGAGGTAAATTCAGGACAGTTAAATTTGATGAAATAGTCATTTTCCACATGACGATTGTCAAAGGATTCGAGGACTTCTGGTTGATAGTCAAAAATGTAGTTGGTTTCTTTGTTGCCTAGTAGGCTTAGGTTTTTCATTTCTTCTTGTTGTGACATGATTTTTTCTTTCTAATTTTAAACACCACGTTGGTTATCGTAGAGGAGGGTATGCAGTTGAGGAAGAACGCGGACATTGCCCCAGCTATCGTCGGCAGCGACACGTTCCCAGAGTTCTTTGAGGCGGTCCAGTTGGTCTTGGACAATATTGCCTGTGGCCTTGGGCTCAGGATTTCCAGCCGATAAGAAGAGGACATCTGGTTTATAGCGCTCTTGTATGCCTCTGGCAAAGGCCAAATCGGCATCGTCAAAGACAGGAATTTTAAAGGTGACCTTGTCTGGATCCAATTGGGAAACGATAAAGTCCAAAGTTTCAAAGTTGACTTCCATCTTGGATGAAGGAGGTTTTGGACTCAGAGTAACCTGGTCGATGTCTTTTAACCAATTTTGCCAGCGAGAGCCTTGAGTTTCAACAGCCAGAGTGACACCACGTTCCTTGAGTTTAGTGACCAATTCGGCCATGTTGGCTGCTAGGATAGCAGGATTTCCCCCAGATAGGGTGACATAGTCGTAGCTCCCCAATTTATCCAAGGCAGCAATGACCTCGTCAGATGTCATACGAGTTGGTTTTTCAGAGCCGTCCCAAGTAAAGGCAGAATCGCACCAGTCGCAGTGGTAGTCGCAACCAGCAGTGCGGACAAACATGGTTTTCTGCCCGATTGCACGGCCTTCGCCTTGAAAGGTTGGCCCAAAAATTTCTAGAACTGGTAGTTTGAGGACACGTTCCCTAGTCATCTAACCACTCCCGTCTAAACTCCGCAAAGGCAGTCGGAGTCTCATAGAGGCGAACGTATTCCAAACGGAGACCACGTTCGTCTGGCAACTCTTGACTCATAGTTTGGAAAATCCAGTAAACCATATTTTCAGCAGTCGTGTTCATATAGGGAAGAGTTTCATTGAGATAGCGATGATCCAAGTGGGGTTCTAAGTAGTTCTTGTAGATTGCTTTGATGTCTCCGAAATCGTAGGTCATGCCACGTTCATCTAAAAATCCACTGACAGCAATCTGCAGATGATAGGTGTGACCGTGCAGGGATTTACATTTTCCCTCATAGTGAAAGAGGTGGTGGGCAGCATCGAAGGTAAACTCTTTTGATACCAAGGTTCTGTGAGGATTGTAGACAAGAGACTCCCCAGTTTCCTGTTTGATTTCTTTGGGTGCAAAAAACATTAGGCCTCTCCTTTCTGTGAGAGATAAACATCTAGACCATGTTGACGTAGATGGCAGGCTGGGCAATCTCCACAGCCACTTCCGATAATCCCGTTGTAGCAGGTTAAGGTCTTTTCACGAACATAGTCAAAGGCACCGAGTTGGTCGGCTAATTCCCAAGTTTCAGCCTTGTCTAGCCACATGAGAGGTGTTTGGATAACAAAGTCGTAATCCATAGCAAGGTTGAGGGTAACATTAAGAGATTTGACAAAGACATCCCGACAATCAGGGTAGCCTGAGAAGTCTGTTTCGCAGACACCTGTCACGATATCTTTCATGCCCCGTTGTTTGGCAAGAACTGCCGCAAAGGATAGAAAGAGGTGGTTGCGACCGTCAACAAAGGTATTGGGAACCTCTCCCTCTTTTTGCTCAATCTCCAGATCAGAAGTCAAGGCATTTTCAGTGATTTGCCCCAGCAGAGACATATCTAGGATATGATGACGAATCCCCTGTTCCTTGGCGATTTCTCTAGCGACTTGAATTTCGAGATGATGGCGTTGGCCGTAGGCAAAGGTGACGGCTTCGACCGTTTCATAGTGTTCTTTAGCCCAAAAGAGGCAGGTTGTAGAATCTTGACCGCCACTAAAGACGACCAAGGCTGATTGACGTTTCATAGTACTCCTTCCAAAGTGGGGAATGTTCAGAGCACGCAAAAAGCTCCCTTGAGGGAGCTAAAAAATACCAAGTCAAGGTTTTTTTTAGCGATGGCATGTCCCAAACATCGTAATATTCTACCTATAGTCTAGCATATTTTTTGAAAAATGGCAAAGGGCAAGAAAAAAGAGACCAAAGAAAGGACTTGGTCTCTAATATGATTAGCTCAATTCAGCAACGATGGCCTTGATTTGTTCTGCTGTGTGAACACCAGCAACTTGTTTCACCACTTGGCCGTCTTTTTTGAAGAGAAGGGTTGGGATAGACATGATTCCAAAAGCACGAGCTGTGTTTGGATTTTCATCAACGTCCATTTTAACGATTTTCAAAACATCTTCTGAAAGTTCTTCAGACAATTTATCCAAGATTGGACCTTGCATACGACATGGACCACACCAAGTTGCCCAGAAGTCTACCAAGACCAAACCGTCTTTTGTTTCTTGTTCGAATGTTGCATCTGTAATTGCTTTTGCCATTGTATTTCTCCTTTTTTAGTTATATTGGCTTAAATCTTGTTTCTTGAGATAGAAGAAGATATCTCCGTAAGTTCCATGGTAGTCCAAATCATGACCGTTATAAGTTAATTTTTGAACAGGGTAGTAGTCTGCGACGCCGATAAGGCAAGCTTGTTGTGAACGATCAAAGTCTTCATAAGATTCGAACGTTACAGTTCTTTCGTTCTTGCTGGCATCTAGATAGGTAATTTCAATCATTTTAAAAACTCCTTTGTTTAATGATGACTTTATTTTACTCCTTGTAAAAGAGAATGTCAAGAAAAATGATTGCGCACGCAACTTTTTTTAAAAAATCATCTTAAATCAAGAAATCCAAACCAGTTTCCAAGCTTTCTTCGACAGCCTTTTGTAGTGTGGCTAGTGTTTTTTGCCCATCACTTGTCAGGCAGATAAAGCTAGAGCGTCTATCTTGATCACAACACATGCGACTAAGCAGACCGCAATTTTTAGCTTCCAAGCGAGCCACCATTCGAGAAACAGCGCTCGGGCTCAGATGAAGTTTATCTGGCAGGTCAATCTGGCGTAGAGATTTTTCTTGAGCCAAGTCCAGGTAGTAGAGCAGGTAAAACTCTTTCAAGGTCAGCCTTTGTTCACTCTGATTAGCAACAGTCTCTTCCAAGAGACTTTCAATTTCTTTCTGACGACGATTGAAGTCAAACCATTTTTCCAAATAGGTCATAGTATCTCCTTTCTTTTTAGAGTTATAAATAGAAGAAAGTCCATTCACGGACAGTCTTTGTATCACAAGATGATTGCGCATGCAATAATTATACTACTTTTCAAGAAAGCTGGCAAGAAAGACACTGAATCTTTTATCCTAAATCATGCCTGTTTTCACAAGTTTTTAATTGTCTGTATTCCCTTTTCTCCCTATTTTTATTAACTTTTGCGTATTTCCTTGAAATTTTCTGAAAAAAGAGTAAACTGGTATGCAAGAAGTCTATTTCGTGGAGTTTAGGATGAAATTATATGTTCAATTAATGATTCTCTTTGTGATTTCTCTAATCGGAGAGGGAATTTCCAGTTTCTTTCATCTGCCTATCCCAGGCAGTATTATCGGTTTGATTATTCTCTTTCTCGCCCTACAATTCAAGTGGCTGAGAACCAGGCATGTCAACATGGTGGGGAATTTCTTGCTGGCCAATATGACCATTCTCTTTTTGCCGCCAGCAGTGGGAATCATGGAGAAGTTTGATGTGATTGCTCCCTATCTTTTGCCCATTGTTTTGATTATCTTTTTTGCAGCAGTCATCAATATTATCCTCATAGCCTTGGTAGTTCAGTTTATCAAACGACGGTTTGAGGGAGATTATGAGAAAGGAGATGCCAAATGAGTGAATTTGTTTCCAATCCCCTATTTGGGCTGGCCCTATCAATCCTAGCTTATCTAGTGGGAATGCTGATTTACAGACGGTTTCCTCATCCATTGACAACGCCCTTGCTTTTGTCAGCTATTTTCATTATCATTTTTCTAAAAGTGACAGGTATTTCTTACCAAGATTACTACCAAGGTGGGGTTTATTTGAACAACTTGATTGTCCCATCGACTGTTGCTCTAGGGATTCCGCTTTATAAGAGTTTTCATTTGATGAAGCACCATGCTCGCAGTATTCTCTTTGGTAGTCTGTTAGCAGTAGTTGTCAATACTAGCTTCACTGCCATAGTAGCGAAAATATTTGGTATGGACTTTTTCCTAGCCATTTCTCTCTTTCCCAAGTCAGTGACAACTGCCATGGCAGTAGGAATTACAGAAAAATTGCAAGGTTTGACGACTGTGACCTTGGTCGTCGTAGTGGCGACTGGGATTTTAACCAGTGTGATTGGTCCAACCCTTTTGAAGTGGTTGAAAATAGATGATCCGGTAGCAGTCGGACTTTCCCTTGGAGGAACAGGCCATGCTGTCGGAACAGGAACAGCCTTTCGATACGGTTCTGTAGCAGGAGCTATGGGTGGCTTGGCTATCGGTGTCACGGGGATTCTCTATGTCTTTGTCAGCCCCATCGTAGCCAGTTTGATATTGAGTTAAAAAGCAAGGAATTTGAGTTCCTTGCTTTTTAAAATCGTATGTTATAGACTATTACTTTTCTCTGCTTAAGTGGATGACTTGGTCATAGTGTTTTAAGTCTTCTTCTGTGTAGTGGTGAATGACTTCAATGACTGTTTGAGGTAGGGAGAAGAGCAAGTCGCTAATTTTTCTGCTATTTTCCGAGTCAAGATTGGCCTTAATCTCATCTGCTAAGATGAGTTGACTATCATGGTAGAGGGCGCGAGCGATTTCTAGGCGTTGTTTCTCGCCACCAGACAGACTATCATTGCTGAGCGTTCTATTTTTCAAATGATCTAATCCCGTTTTTTTGAGGATGTAAGTTAAACGTTCCTCCTTTTTATCCAGTCCTAGAAGGATATTGTCGTCCAGAGATAGCGTGTCAAAGTAATGGCTATCTTGGAGAATATAGGAACTAATACTTGTGATTTCTTGACGTGACAGGTTTTGACCAGCAAAGCTAATCTGACCACTTGTTGGTGTCTCTTCTCCATGAATGATATTGAGCAGGGTTGTCTTTCCAGAGCCACTTTCTCCGATAATGGCGATTTTTTCTCCTTGCTTGATGTGCATGGAAATCGGAGACAGGAGGCTATTTCCATCTTTTTCTAGGGAGATGGTGTTAAGCTGGATAGGGAAAATGTTTTCTATGCTTCTAGGCGAGATGGAGTCAGACTGGTCCAAAAGTTTTTGGTATTTGTTGAGAAGAGTTCGAGTAGCTTTTCGGGTGTTGGTAAAGTAAGCCAACTCTTGGAATTGATAGCCGATATTATGGGAAACTAGATAGATGGCCACAAAACTCGCCGCATCTAAATAATTATAATAGGTCATAAAGCCACCGATGACGATTGGTGTGACAGAACAAAAGGCATCGATGCTATTGATCAAGAGACTGTTTAAAGTTCGTTGCTTTTCATAGTTGATTTCGGTATCTAGACTGGTTTGTAATTGCTTTTGATAGCGAGCAAAAAAGTAGTCTTGCCCCTGATAATGGCGAATTTGTTGGCTACCACCAATAAAATTTGTCAAGCTTGCTAAGTAGCTCTGGTTAACAGTGGACCGCTTTTCAGAAAGTGAATCCAAACGCTTTGATCCGATAGCACTGCAGAGTACAGGAAAGGAGTAGAAGAGGATGAAAATCAAGCCCAGGTAAAAATTGGTCCATAGGGCATAGAGGATGGACACAGTTGTGAAGCCAAGAGAAGAAATGATGATGACCGTTGGTTCGATATAGCTTTCTTCTAGTTGCTTGACGTCGTTTTCTAGGTCGGACAAAATATCCTTTTCATCAATCTCATAACTGTTTAAAAATCGCTTGAAAATAGCACTCTTGATTCCATATTTGAAGTCAGTAATCAAACGGGCGTAGTAATAGCGTTTCCCAGCCAAACCTAGTAAGAGGATGAGATTACCAAGGATTCCTAAAATCAAAACTTTCCAAAGAAGGCCTAGTTCTTGATTGGTAAAACTAGCAACAATATTCTGAACAAGGGCTGGCGTGATAATTGCTTCCAGCCAAGTAATGGCAATAGAAAAGAAGTAAAGTACGAGGTGCTTTTTAGTAACAAAGCTTTTCAGCATAAAGAGTTGACCTCCTTATCGATATACATGCAATCAGTTTTAAAGTTATTATACTCCTTTTTATTAAATGCTTCATATAAAAATGTAATTTTTTTTGGGGGAGGATATATACTATCAATGTTTATTAGGATATAGCAAAAAAATTATAAATATGTGAAATAAGTGTGTTTAATGAGTGTTCATTTTTTATCAGAATGAATCGCTGACATAGGATTGAAAGAACTAAGTATTTCTTTTTGTTTAGAATGAGATACGTGAGTATAGATTTGTGTGATTGATATAGAACTGTGTCCAAGAATTTGTTGAATGTATCGGATATCTACATCATTATCCAGAAGCATTGTTGCAAAACTATGTCTAAACATATGTGGTGTAATAGTCCTAGATAAGTTATTTTGTTCAACGATTCTCTTTAAAATTAAACGTACACTTTGCTCTGACAATGGTTTTGGCGAATGTTTTCCTGGAAATAGAAAATCATTGGATTCCTCCCCTATTTTATTTATATATGTTTCTAATAAATTGAAGGTTGTTTGATCTCCTAAAAATAGGATACGCTCTTTCTTACCCTTTCCTATAATATGGAGTGTCTTATTGGAAAGATTAATATCTTTGAGATGAATGTGGCAAAGTTCAGAAATTCTGATGCCTGTTGAAAGTAAAAGTGAAATAATTAGTAGATTTCTTTCAGCGTGTTGTTTTTGATAATCAGTTTTAGATAGAGCTACTCTCTGCTCTAAATATAAAAAAATACTTTTCAGAATGTCATACGGAATCGTTTTAGGCAATATTTTTTCAGTTCTAAATTGAAAACGCAATTGATTGAAGGGGTTCTCTTCAATTATGTTCTGGTATTTTAGATAGTTATAAAACACCTTCATACAAGCAATTTTTCTTCTTAGTGTATTCGTTTTTATGTTAGATTGTGTCAAGTGTTCTATATAGGATTCGACATTATCATAGTCTGAGTTATAAAATTGCATAAGATCATTTTTATAAGCTCGAATCGTGTGTGAACTCAAACGCTTATGAGTTTTGCAATAATCTAAGTAAGCAGAAATAAGTTTATAATCCATGAAAATCTCCTTCGTCAATAATCATGCTATTATAAACTTATTTTGATGCTTTGTATAGCGATAATAAATAGTTATCGGTAGGAGAAGTTATGCAGAATAAATTTATCTTCAAAGAGCATAGAAAATATGACAGACAAAGCTATAAAAATACTTTATTTACAGACTTACCTGAAATTGATGGGCAAATTGATTTTTACCGTAGTGATTTTAGAGGTTCAAAATTTTATAAATTAAATATCAGTGCAAATTTTGACAGAGCGGATTTTATGGGATGTAGCTTTCAAAGTGTTAATTTTATTGATACAAGTTTTGGCGCTCCTCAATTTAAAAATTGTATTTTTGAAAATGTGGTATTTAGAAACAATCGCTATAATGCTACAGTTTTTATCAAATGTTCTTTCTTAAATTGTAAATTTGATGAGGAAAGTATCTATTCCAACTTTACCGAGTGTTCTTTTAATAAAACAGAGTTTGGAAATCTAAATTTTGAAAGATCTACAGTGGATAATTCAAAATTTTTAGAATGTAACTTTTTAAATGTAGATTTTTCAACATTAGCGGCTGAAGATTTAATATTTGAAGCGACATCTTTTTCAAATGTCTCAATGAGTATCAATTACTTCTTTTCATATTTTATTGATTCTAAAACAAATTTAAGAGATATAGTATTTGAGTATCGAGGAAGTAAAACATATCTAACTGAAGAAGTTTCAGATAATTATTTTAATAACTTACTTGAAGAGCAAAGATATTCTGAGTTATTTAATATGTGCATACTTCTAAATAATGAAACTAATTTATACAATATTTTGCTTACTACTATCTCCAAAAAGGATACCATGGGATATCAGTTACTTCGATGTATAGAGTGTATTATTTTCTATTTTAAAAAAGGGATGTTAAGTTTTGAAACTGCTAGCTCCTTATTAAATCTTTTAAAAACCTCTAATCGGAATATTGATATTAACAATTTATCAATTAATGAAAAAATTTATAGTTTAGAGCAACTTCTAGTCACTATCCCGTTCGACAAGATAAAACTAAAAGATAATAATACTCAGGATTTTATTATGAAATTTAGATGTGCCATTGATTCTGAAAACGAGGCTGAGGAATACATTGAAAACTTATTACATTCTATTTTATTGTCTACCCAAACAACTCTGGATTTTTCTTATAAACTTATAAAAAAAGAGAAAGGCTCTTGGATTTTTACATTTATGACTTCATCTGTTTTTCTAGTTTATACTTTAAAACAAATACAACAGATGATTGTTAATGCTCAAATAATTTATAAAAATCATTTGCAAATTCGATTCACTGAATCCGTAGTAAATGACTATATTCAGAGGTTGGAACACAATCTTTCAATTGATCTAAATTCATCAGAATTAGTTCCGTTAAATCATGACTTGGAAAGTTTGACACATCTAATACTTAATACTAACTTAACTCCAATAGAAACCAAAGAAGATATGATTGACAAAATTACCAATATTGACATATCTAAATTAAATGCTTAACACAATAAAATCATAAAGTAAGGGAGTGAACTTTATGATTTTATCTTACCTAGAAAGTAGTTATTGATAATAGTTTATCAATTTATTAAAAGCCAAATGTAGAATGCTAACATCATTTAATAGATTAACTCTAAAACTATAACTATGTTCGTAATTTTTGAAATAAGAATTCATTGGAATTGTAAAAACATTACAGTTTTTTAAGATATCTAAAGCAAGGGCTGATGAGTCGACTAAACAATTTTTATTTTTAATGTCTATATGTGCAATTCCCCAGTATCCTTGATTGCAAGGCTCCATTTGAATACACGTTCCTTGTAAGTAAGATGATAACATTTGAAAATTACTTCTAGCAGTTTGTAAATGAGTTTTTACGAGTGCATCAATTGCTTCACTATTATCTAGATAGCCTTTAAGCATATTCAATGACCCTATGGAAAACGGACTTGCAGAATAATTAAAAATTCGTTCCATTTCATTCAGCAACTCTTTTCTTTTTGTCAAAAAAATTGCAGATTTGACACCATTTAAATATGCTTTTTTTGATATAGATTCAATAATAATTAGATTACTAAAAGATCTATATTTTTGATGTTTCTTAAATGGAGAAATAAAATCATTATTCCAGGTTAAATTACCATAAACACTGTCAATAATCACAATAATTTTTTCTATTTTGCACCACTCTAAAAAATCAGTATCTGCAATTGAGATTGATTCGCAGAATAATGGATCTGTAAAAATAACTATATCAATACTTTTATTTTTACAATCTTGCTTTATCTGGTTTATATTTAGAAATTGTTCAGAAAAAACAGTATATCCATTCTCCAAGTAAATATTTAAATATGAATAGTAGCACGGTGCAATGAGTAGGACATTTTGTAACCCTAATTTTTTTAAAACATAACTTAATAAAAAACTTCCAACAGTTGCACTAGGGAAAATACTCACGTCAACACTATTATTTAACAGTTGTTTTATAGTTTTTTTAAAGTCAAATAATTCATCAGGATATCTATAGTTAATATAATCTGTTACTTTTAATGAATCTTGAATCTCATCGATTACTTTTTCATACTTTACATCAAAAACTTCAATATTCCAACTAGAAACAAGAAGTGTTTCTTGATTAATATGCTTTTCTAAATATGAAATATCATTAATTTTTTCTTGTTTACTGAACACGAGATCTCCTACCGATAACTATTTATTATCGCTAGTATATCATAAAAATTAGTATTTCACTAATTTTATAGTGGATGATAAAGAGATAAAAAACAAAGAAACATTGTTTGGTATAACGCATTTAACTTTCTATAGAATATTCAATCTAGATTATCTTTTATAAATCTAGATTGAATAAAAGTCTAATAAGTAGGAGAGGTTCTTTTCCATAATTTCTCGAATAGAACACAAAAAGCGAACAAAACAGAATTTGTTGTTTCGATTCGCTTTTTGAATTATTATCTAGATTTTTCTTGCACCTCTGATAACATTTAGTCTGAGCAGGTACACTAATAACCGATGGAATAAAATGTGTACTTTAGATTATTTCCAAGCGCCACTGGCATCTACATAGTAGCCATCTGGTGTGTAGGTATTGTGAAGCATCTTACCAGTTGAATCAAGATAGTACCACTGACCGCCATCTTTGACCCAACCAGTCGTCATAGCACCTGAGTTGTTTAGATAATACCAAGAGCCACTATCTTTGATCCAACCTGTTGCCATTGAACCTGAGTCTTTTAGGTAATACCAAGAGCCGTTATCATATAACCAATCAGCTGAAATCATGGCTCCTGATGATTTAAAGGCATACCAGTTGCCACCTTGATAGAGCCAAGTTTGATTAAACATAACCCCTTTATCATTCATAAAGTACCAGTTTCCCTTGTCCTTAACCCAAGCATTTTTAACTAATTGACCTTGTTTTTGATAGTACCAGCTTTCACTGTAATTCTTTTTTAGCCAACTTTCTGCTTTTACAATCGGATAAAGTATTTTGAAGGCTCCTGCCCCCCTGTAGGAATGACTGATAACTCCTGGTTTTTCAAGTTTCAACTCTTCATAGTCATCTGCCCAAGCAAATACTTTTTGACCATTGAAAGTCTCTGGTAAGGTAGCAGTGTAAGTCTTGGTTTTATAATCCCATTTTGCATCAAGGTAGGTGTGTTGATCATTTGATTCGTCAATACGGTAGTAACCACTCTTTCCACTGTCATTATATACATCATCAACCACTTTAGTGGACCAGGTCTTTACTTCATTTCCGCTCTTGGCTTCTACCTTGATATCTCCTCTATAGCCATAAGGAACGTAGAAATTCAGGTAACGCCCCTCTGTACCGACCATAGATTTGTCCTTTTCTTTACCTAGGAAATTGACTGTCTGATCTTGACCATTGAGACTAACCGTCCACTCGATTTTCTCAGTTTTTGGCAAATCCAATACTTTGATATCTACTTCATTGCCATTATTAAATCGGAGAATTTTGCCATCTTGATACCAAACATCACCCTTAATAACCCATTCTTCTTTAAGCTCAAATGCCTGCCCTGAATGAGGGAAAGCCAGTAAGGCTAGACCAGCTAAAGACAAACCAAATAATGTGATTTTTTTTGATACTTTCATTTTCTTAACTCCTTATTTTTGGAATAAAACAAATTGACTGTTTTCTGGATAAACTGATACATGTTGCTCCTTATTACTTCTTGATGCAGCTTCAAGGACTAGAGGATAAGAGTATTGGTACAGTTCCTCTAAAGTGATTTTTCCGTTAGTATTGGTGTCTGCCATAGGCGAAATCATTCTATTTTGAAGTGAATCCCAACCTGTACCCATTGCCCAGTATCTGGTGGCAAGACTACCTACTCCGACTGCACTATACGATTTTTCACCTTTCCAAGAGGCACATAGTACGAGGAATTTAGAGTCAAGCATTTCACCATTCTTACTTGCTAGATTTCCTGTTGAGAATCCTGCCAAAAATGCTTGTTCATCAAATCTTTCTTCAGAATTGGAGACGGCCTTTTCATCTGATTTACCTACATCTATAATTGTTCCTGAATAGCAACAATCTAGCATAATCACAAACTTACCTTTATATTGTTTCAGTATAGATGCCAATTCCCAGCCTGAAAAGGATGTTTTATCGCTACCAATGGCTATCGTCCCGTCTTTTCCTCCATGGCAAGTAAAGTAAAGATAGTTCACATCGCTTTCGCTAGAAGATTTGAAAAGTTCTTCCATTTTTGCAATAATCTCAGCTTTTGTTTTATCAGGGAAACGAACAACTTCGCTAAAGTTTTGGTTACTAAAAGCCTTTTCCATAGCATTAACGTCTTCAATAGGTACTGCTCTCGTTGATGTTTCACCAAGAACTAAAGCACGGCGATTAATCGTTTGTCTTGCCCCACTAGTGGCAAAGAAATAAGTATCATCTCCAATATTGTGCCAACCTGTCTGCATAGCACCGCTATCAGCTAAATAATATTGTTTTCCTTCGATAGTCTGTAGGCCAGTTTGCATGACACCGCTAGTATTTAAATAATACCAGTTCCCAGATTCTTTAATCCAACCTGTCTTCATCCAACCTTCACTATCAAAATAGTACCAGGTGTCACCTATTTTTTCCCATCCATTTGTAGTATAAGAACCATCAGAATGTTTATACCACCAACGGCTACCAGACTTTATCCAACTTCCACTTGACTTACTATAAGTTGTTTGAGAGGATGATTCTTGAGCAGAAACTGGATTATTTACTGCTAGTGTTGACACTAGGCTTAATAAAGCAACTGATGACAATAAAATTTTTTTCATGATATTATTGTCCTTTCTATTTTATTTTTGTATAATCATATCACAAATAAAAAAACCAGGTTTTATTTTTTGCAGAAATGGAAGAGGAATATTATGGAAAATTTTGGAGCAGTTTTAAAGGATATTCGTATTTCAAAAAATTTTCGTCTTAAAGATTTGGCTTGTGATAAGATTAGTGAATCAACTATTTCTCGTTTCGAAAATGGGATTACCAAATTATCTATTGATCATTTTTACATGTTGTTAAATCGCCTGGGGACATCATTTTCGGAATTTGAAGAATTAGTTCATTGCTATTATTCTAAAAAAGAATGTTTTTTTGAAGAACTAGAACATGCTGTAAACTCTTCAGATATCATTTTGTTACAAGAACTAATAAAGAAAATAGAACTAAAACAAAAGCAGGAAAAAAGTCTATGCAATTGTCACATAAAATTGATTGCTGAACAACAGATTAATCGCCTTGCAAACCTTCCTTACAATGCATCTAAATGTAATGAACTAATAAAGTATTTGCTTTCTGTAGATAATTGGATGGAGTATGAACTGAAAATTTTCTATAATTCGGTGTTTTTTATGAACACTAAAACCATAAGCTTACTATATAGAGTGGTAATCAAGAAAACACGACATTTTTTAAAAACAGATATGGGCACACATAGAGTAATTCCTTTATATTTATTTAATTTAGAATTATTATTAAAAAATAATTTGTTAGATAGCGCTCAATTTTTTATAGATGATTTAGAAAATTTACTGACCAGACAAGGATATTATTTTGAAAAGAATTATTTGCTTTTTTTAAGAGGTATTTATCATATTAAAACTAATCGAGTAGAGATAGGTAAAAAAGAATGTTCTAAAGCTATGAGAATATGTAAGGAATATAATGATAGTGACACAATAGAGAAATTAGACAAGACCTTCAAATTAGATTTTGTTATTTAATTGGTTAGAAGGATTTGTCTGTAAGATAAAGTTAGATAGACAATGAGATAAAAGAAAAAGGATAGCTTCTCCGCGATGAGATGTTATCCTTTTTGAGTTCTGAAACTATTGCAAATTAACCTTGTTTCTCAAGATGTAGTAGGTTCCGAGATAAAAGATAGCTATGAAAATGAGTTCTTCCACAATGGATATACCTGCTCCCATATAGAAATTATCATTAAATCCTGCAAGTGAATTGACATAGAAGTTAGTACTGGTATTGAAGAAAACTCCAATAAATCCTATGACGATTTGGATACCAATGTAGGCTGCAACAGCGAGTGCTGTACGGTATTCATTGAACAGTTGTCCAATGGAAATGGCCAAGTAAATGCAGAGGATCCCTGAAATTGTACTAAGCAGGAAGGATAACCCCACAAGAGAGAGTTTAGGAAGGTATGTTTCTACAAGTGGGAACCAGTCATAATGTGACATCCAATCTGGAACCGTTATAGTCACAATAAGAAAAGCACTTAGAGCCAGTACAGCCGAGCTAAGTATAGACCAGATAGAGGCTCCGACTAATTTAGCTGTGATGATATAGTGCTCAGAAACTGGCAAGGTCAAAGTCAGATAGCCTTGGCGGTCATAGACACTACCTTTGAAGCGTTTGATAATCAAGAAAATGGTTGAAATCCAAAGTGTAATTATCAAGCCGCCAAAGACGAGAGCCAGAAAGATAAATAGGAAAGGTTGGCTATCTTTGAAAGATATGTAATTATAGTAGTGTCCTTGCATTCCCAGGGGGACGGAAAGGATGAGCACGGCTGCGTAGAGAGCTAAATACCACTTGTTAACATTTTTAAATTCGTAGCGAACTAAATTCCAAAACATAAATAATCTCCTTTGCTTAGGCCTTAAATTCCTGACGGAAGAGCTGGTCAATGGA
The DNA here is from genome assembly GCF_000722695.1 of Streptococcus mitis. GTDB lineage: Bacteria > Bacillota > Bacilli > Lactobacillales > Streptococcaceae > Streptococcus > Streptococcus mitis_O. The sequence continues at coordinate 78,958 of NZ_JPFU01000008.1, forward strand.
TTCACCTGATTCATAGCGAATATCATCTACATTTCCTTGACGGACGACTTTTCCGTCTTTTAGGAAGACAATTTCATCCAAGATTGGCTCGATATCAGAAATCAAGTGGGTAGAAATCAAAACGGTAGAAGTTGGGGAGTAGTTGTTGATAATGGTATTGAGGATATACTCACGGGCTGCTGGATCCACTCCACCAATGGGTTCGTCCAGAACGTAAAGACGAGCATCACGGCTCATAACCAAAATTAATTGTACCTTTTCTTTGTTACCTTTTGATAGTTTCTTGAGACGACTATTTTCATCAATGCCAAGGTCAGCAAGTAGATGATGGGCGCGTTCAAGATTGAAATCTTTATAGAAGGTTTTGAAGTAGGTTAGGGCTTCTTTGACCTTCATTTGTTCATTGAGATAGGTGGTATCAGGTAAATAAGCTACGATAGCCTTAGTTGCTGGGCTTGGATCCATGTCGTTGATAAGGACACGTCCTTGATCTGGTTGTAAGAGGCCATTGATTAGTTTAATCAGGGTTGTTTTTCCTGAGCCATTTGGCCCAAGGAGACCAACAATTTTTCCAGCTGGGATGTCAAGGGAAACATTTTCGAGGGCTGGGGTTGCTCCATAAGATTTGGATACATTTTCAAATGCTAGTAATGACATAGGCTTAAACTCCTTTAATATAATCACTGACTACGCCTGGTAGTTCTTCTTTTTCATAGCCAAAATGGGTCATGGAGGAAACGAAGTGTTCCAATTCTTCTTCTGATAATTGTTTGCGCGATTGGGAGATCAGCTCCTTATCTTCAGTCACAAATCGTCCAGTTGTTCGCTTGCTGTAGACAAATCCTTCTCGTTCGAGGTCTGATAAGGCTCTTTGGATGGTGTTGGGATTGACACCTGCCTCGCTAGCTAGCTCTCTCACGGTTGGAAGTTGTTGATTGGGTTCCAGTGTATGGGAAACAATCTGAAGCTTGATTTTCTCCATAATCTGTAAATAGATGGGTTTTTTGTTGTCAAATGTCCAGGACATCTCGGTCTCCTTTCTCCTATCCTTTTGTCTTAATTGAATAATACAACAAAACAAAAAACTTGTCAAGCAAAAAGAAGAATTGTTTTGGGAATCGCTTAAAAAATGGTATAATGAAAAGAAAACGATAAGGAGGGAAAGGATGCGTTGTCCAAAATGTGGGGCTACCAAGTCAAGTGTTATCGATAGTCGCCAAGCAGAAGAAGGGAACACCATTCGTAGAAGACGTGAGTGCGACGAATGCCAGCACCGTTTTACAACCTACGAACGAGTAGAAGAAAGAACCTTAGTGGTTGTTAAAAAAGATGGCACACGGGAACAATTCTCCAGAGATAAAATCTTTAATGGGATTATCCGCTCAGCCCAGAAACGTCCTGTTTCAAGTGATGAAATCAACATGGTAGTCAATCGTATCGAACAGAAACTCCGTGGTCGAAATGAAAATGAAATTCAAAGTGAGGACATTGGTTCACTCGTCATGGAGGAGTTGGCTGAGTTGGATGAGATTACCTATGTGCGTTTTGCCAGTGTCTATCGTAGTTTTAAGGATGTCAGTGAGTTAGAGAGCTTGCTCCAACAAATCACCCAGTCTTCTAAAAAGAAAAAGGAAAGATAAATGAAGCCAATTGACCGTTTTTCTTATCTAAAGAATAATCGGGTGTCGCAAGATACCTCATCTCTGGTACAGTGCTACCTCCCGATTATCGGTCAGGAGGCACTGAGCCTTTATCTTTATACCATCAGTTTTTGGGATAATGGTAGAAAGGAATACCTCTTTTCAAGTATTCTCAACCATCTCAACTTTGGGATGGATAGACTGATAAAATCATTGAAAATCTTATCTGCTTTCAATCTTTTGACCCTCTATCAAAAGGGGGACGTTTATCAGCTAGCCCTCCATGCTCCTCTTTCAAGTCAAGATTTCTTAGAACATCCTGTTTATCGCAGGCTTTTGGAGAAAAAGATTGGCGATGCAGCGGTGGAGGATTTGAAAGTTGAAAGTGCTGAGGGAGAAGAAATACCTGTCTCACTCAATCAAGTCTTTCCAGACTTGGCAGAACTAGGTAGTCAAGAAGACCTTGGTATTAAGAAGAAAGTAGCCAATGATTTTGACTTGGACCATTTTCGTCAGCTCATGGCTCGAGACGGGCTTCGTTTTGCGGATGAGCAGTCAGATGTCTTGAACCTGTTTGCCATTGCTGAGGATAAGAAGTGGACTTGGTTTGAGACCTATCAATTGGCCAAGTCAACAGCTGTTTCCCAAGTCATTTCAACCAAACGTATGCGGGAAAAAATTGCTCAAAAACCTGTTTCCTCTGACTTTAGTTCTAAGGAAGCAACCATTATCAAAGAGGCTAAAAGCAAGACTGCCCTGCAGTTCTTGGCAGAAATCAAGCAAACACGCAAGGGAACCATTACCCAAACAGAAAGAGAACTCTTGCAACAGATGGCTGGCTTGGGCTTGCTGGACGAAGTCATCAATATCATTCTCTTGTTGACCTTTAATAAGGTGGATTCGGCAAATATCAATGAGAAATATGCCATGAAGGTAGCTAATGACTATGCCTATCAAAAGATTCATTCAGCAGAAGAGGCAGTCTTGCGCATTCGTGAACGTGGGCAGAAGAATCAGGCTCAAAAAAGCAGTAAACAGAGTCCTGCCAAGTCCAATGTACCCAAGTGGAGCAATCCAGATTATAAGAATGAAACTAGCGAGGAAACTCGTCTGGAACTAGAACGTAAGAAACAAGAACTATTAGCTCGATTAGAAAAAGGAGGAGATTAGATGGAAAGTGTCGGAGACGTACTCAAGCGTCAACCCAGCCGTTTTCATTATCAAGATTTGGTACAGAAGATCATGAAGGACCCTGATGTTGCGGCCTTTATCCAGCAAGAATCTCTTACTCCAGAGGAATTGAATCGCAGTATCTCCAAGTTTAATCAGTACATCACCGAGAGAGACAAGTTTCTTCGTGGTGATACGGATTATATTGCCAAAGGCTACAAGCCGATTTTGGTTATGAATCATGGTTATGCGGACGTTTCTTATGAAGAAACTCCTGAACTAATCGCAGCGGAAAAAGAAGCGGCTATTAAGAACCGTCTTAAGTTAATCAATCTACCAGCCAGTCTTAAGAAAGCTAGTTTAGCTCAAGTAGACTTGGATGATTTGGGGCGCTTGCCAGTTTTTGAAAAGCTACTAGCCTTTGTGGAGCAGTATCCAGCTATTCGAAAAGGTCTTTACCTATATGGAGATTTTGGTGTGGGCAAAAGTTTCATGGTGGCTGCCCTAGCCCATGATTTGTCAGAAAAACGTGGTGTTTCATCAACTCTCCTCCACTATCCGAGCTTTGTCATTGATGTCAAAAATGCTATCGGTGATGGCAATGTCAAGACCTTGGTAGATGAGATTAAGCTTTCTGAAGTCCTGATTTTAGATGATATTGGTGCCGAGCAATCAACAGCTTGGGTGCGGGATGAAATCCTGCAAGTCATTCTCCAATATCGGATGCAGGAAAATTTACCGACCTTTTTCACCTCCAACTTCAACTTTGAAGAATTGGAGCAGCATTTCGCTAAAGGGAAGCATGGAAATGACGAAACCTGGGAAGCCAGACGGGTCATGGAACGCATCCGTTATTTGGCTGAGGAGACTCGTTTAGAAGGAGTAAACCGTCGATGACAGAAACAATCAAATTGATGAAGGCTCACACTTCAGTACGCAGGTTTAAAGAGCAAGCCCTTCCTCAGGAAGACTTGACTGAAATTTTGACAGCAGCCCAGATGGCCTCGTCTTGGAAAAATTTCCAATCCTACTCTGTGATTGTGGTACGAAGTCAAGAGAAGAAAGATGCTCTGTATGAATTGGTACCTCAAGAAGCTATTCGCCAGTCTGCTGTTTTCCTTCTCTTTGTCGGAGATTTGAACAGAGCGGAAAAGGGAGCCCAGCTTCATACTGACAACTTCCAACCTCAAGGTGTAGAAGGTCTCTTGATTAGTTCAGTCGATGCGGCTCTTGCTGGTCAAAATGCCCTGCTGGCAGCTGAAAGCTTGGGCTATGGTGGTGTGATTATCGGTTTGGTTCGATACAAGTCAGAAGAAGTGGTAGAGCTTTTTAACCTGCCTGACTACACCTATCCTATCTTTGGGATGGCACTAGGTGTGCCAAATGAGGAACATGAAGTCAAACCTCGCTTGCCATTGAATCAGGTGGTATTTGAGGAAGAATATCAGGAACAAACGGTTGATGTGATTGAGGCTTACGACCGTGTACAGGCTGACTATGCTGGAGCGCGTGCGACCACAAGCTGGAGTCAGCGCCTAGCCGAACAGTTTGGTCAAGCAGAACCAAGTTCAACTAGAAAAAATCTTGAACTGAAGAAGTTATTGTAGAAAGTGAGAAATTATGGCCCTACCAACTATTGCCATTGTAGGACGTCCCAATGTTGGGAAATCAACCCTATTTAATCGGATCGCTGGTGAGCGAATCTCCATTGTAGAAGATGTCGAAGGGGTGACACGTGACCGTATCTATGCGACGGGTGAGTGGCTCAATCGTTCTTTTAGCATGATTGATACAGGAGGAATCGATGATGTCGATGCTCCGTTCATGGAACAAATCAAGCACCAGGCAGAAATTGCCATGGAAGAAGCCGATGTTATCGTCTTTGTCGTGTCTGGTAAGGAAGGGATTACCGATGCAGACGAGTACGTAGCCCGTAAGCTTTATAAGACCCACAAACCAGTTATCCTTGCAGTTAACAAGGTGGACAACCCTGAGATGCGAAATGATATCTATGATTTTTATGCCCTCGGTTTGGGTGAACCATTGCCTATCTCATCTGTCCATGGTATTGGTACAGGGGATGTGCTAGATGCAATCGTAGAAAATCTTCCAAATGAATATGAAGAAGAAAACCCAGATGTGATTAAGTTTAGCTTGATTGGTCGTCCTAATGTCGGAAAATCAAGCTTGATTAATGCTATCTTGGGAGAAGACCGTGTCATTGCCAGTCCAGTTGCTGGAACAACGCGTGACGCCATTGATACCCACTTTACAGATACAGATGGTCAAGAGTTTACCATGATTGATACGGCTGGTATGCGTAAGTCTGGTAAGGTCTATGAAAATACTGAGAAATACTCTGTTATGCGTGCCATGCGAGCTATTGACCGTTCAGATGTGGTCTTGATGGTCATCAATGCAGAAGAAGGTATCCGTGAATACGACAAGCGTATTGCAGGATTTGCCCATGAAGCTGGTAAAGGAATGATTATCGTGGTCAACAAGTGGGATACGCTTGAAAAAGACAACCACACTATGAAAAACTGGGAAGAAGATATCCGTGATCAGTTCCAATACCTGCCTTACGCACCGATTATCTTTGTATCAGCTTTGACCAAGCAACGCCTCCACAAACTTCCTGAGATGATTAAGCAAATCAGTGAAAGTCAAAACACACGTATTCCATCAGCTGTCTTGAACGATGTGATTATGGATGCTATTGCCATTAACCCAACACCGACAGACAAAGGGAAACGTCTTAAGATTTTCTATGCGACCCAAGTGGCAACTAAACCACCGACCTTTGTTATCTTTGTCAACGAAGAAGAACTCATGCACTTTTCTTACTTGCGTTTCTTGGAAAATCAAATCCGCAAGGCCTTTGTCTTTGAAGGAACACCAATCCATCTCATCGCAAGAAAACGCAAATAAAAAAGTAGAATCTGGAATGACATTTCCAGATTTTTTTGATAGAATAAAGGTGAAGAAAACGCTATCAAATAGAGGGGGCTGGTGATGAAACATTTGTTTAAATTCTTATTTTTAGCACCTTACTTTTATTTTGATAACTGGATTGAAAAGGCCAACAGAAATAGTAAATTTTTCCCAATTTTTTACTATTTTTACTGGTTTTACATCCCCCTCTATGCTCTTTTTAGCCTTGCTTGGACAGTTATTTCAGTTCTGTTTTTCAATATCGTCTTGAGAAATGTGGCAGATATCAAGCTTTGGGGCATTTGGCTATTATTACTATTTATTGCTTTTGCTAGTGACTGGTTAGACTATATCTGTTTCAAAAAAATGTTTCGCTTGAGACGGGAGCTAGGGAAGTCTAAAGCGGGGAGACATTGATTTATATTGGTAGTAACATTTAATAGAATGAAACTAAAGAAAACAATTTCAAAGAGGAGGTGTCGATGACGAGATTGTCCTTTAATTGGTTTCATTTAATACTCTTATTTCCTTGTTTATATTTTTTCTATTGGATAGACAATGCTGACAGAAACAGTAAAATTTTCCCCATCTTATACTATTTTTACTGGATTTATATTTCCCTTTTAGCTCTGTTTAGCTTGGATATGACAATTTTTTCATTCTTATTTTTCCCTTTTGTTCTAGATTATGTATCAGATGCTAGTACTTGGGGTGTTTGGTTGCTTCTGATAGTCTTATCTCTAGGCAGTGACTGGTTAACCTATATCTTTTTCAAAAACATGTTTCGCTTGAGACGGGAGTTAGGGAAGTCTAAAGGTGTGAATAAAGAAAGGGGTAGGAACTAAAAAATGACTGTATCTATGATTTGTTTATGGAGCTATAGATACAGTCGTTTTTATTTTAATCGTGAAACTTGAGAGAAGTGTTCGTCTTGTATAGTAGATTGAATCTGGAATAATACAATACAAGTGCTAAATCACTGGTATAAATTGCTTTAAATTCCCTAATCAATTTGTTTGCATTCTATTCCAATATACTATAATAAAATGATGAGAGTTATTACAAATTATAGGTTTGAAAAATCATTAATTTCTTTTTCGAGTAATTTAACTAATGCCTCTTCTTTAGTTAATTGTAATAAAGTTATTCCTTTATGAATCAAATCGGAGTTATGTTGTAGTATTCCCAAGCGTACTTGAGAAAATCCAAGAATATCGTATATTTTTAATTCTTCTGCTAATACCAAAAGTTGTAGGGTGATTGTTTCACATTCTTTGAATAAATGATGTTGAAAATATACAGTGGAGAGATTAGCTAAAAAAGATGATAAAAATACTTTTGTTTCTCGGAAGTATTTATATTTCTCGATGGTTTTCATAATTCTATCAATAAGACGGGGAAGATTTTCTGAAGGAAAGAAAAAGAGAATGGTTCCTAGCAATTTCAAATCACTAATGTACCATGTATCCATAGGTTCAAGATAGTCCCAAACTTCTTCAGACAAATCTTTCAAGACGTGGTTGTTTTTGAATCCTTTGGTTTGTAACTCTGTGACAATTTTTGTATGACGATAGATGTTTTGAATAGGAACATCGTGATGTGTCTTAAGATATTTTTGACATTTCTCAGTAAGTTTAACCATTTTTCTAGTATCCTGAAGAATAGATGGATTTTGGCTCTCTATAATAATATCTCGTCTTTCACTAGGGTGGTATTCGTTGCATATATACTTGAATTCTGCTAAGCTCATATCAATTTGTTCAAGAAGAAATACCATGTTTTCAAAACTGGGAATAACTTTACCGTGTTCAATATTTGTTAGAGTTGTCCTATGTATGACTTGTCCACATACATCTTGTTGGGTCAATCCTTTTGACTTTCGAATTTCTTTAAAAATTTGTCCATAATCCCATCTCATATTGTTCCTCCTAGAAAAATGTGAATATTTTCTACATTTATAAAAAACGTAGAAAAATGTGGTATTATTATATCAAAAAGGAGGGAAAAAGTCATGGAAATAGAAGATTCACTTAATTTTGTTATATATTGTAATGACTGGGAACCTCTAATCCCATGGTTTGATATATGGTTTTGGGAGTGAGTGACTGATTGATATGTTATTTGTATTATTTAGTTGAGTTTTGACATACTTGTTTTTTGTATTTTTATTATAGCGAAACTAAAATATTTTATAGCTTATAGATAAGGAGGAGAATATATGAAATATCATCTGTTAGAATAATATAAAACATGTATTTCTTAAACTGATTTGACAAGCTTTAAGTTTATGTGTATTTAGTATATTTACCAAAAATCAACTTTCTTTTGGTAAAAATATTGTTTGTGTATTTGGCTTATAACTTATGTTTATTAGGAGGAGTAGTCATGAAAACTATCGTTAAAATTTGTTTAGCTTCTTTATCCGCCTTTTTACTTCTATTTGCTGGAAAAAATGTTTTTGCAGACTCTAATTCACATGGTAACTTAAACTCTTTGGAAGTTAGCGATAGAAGTTTTCGTAACGGAGAATTGTTGAAGAGTTATCTTGTAAAAGATAAAGATAGGATTTATTTTGATTATGATAAAGCGGTTCAAGATAAACAAGCGAAAGATGTAATTGACATGGGTTTATTGGTAGAGACAATAAGCGAAGACTATAGTTCAAATACGTTTACACCTGCTAAATATTTTAAGGCAGGATTGCCTGTTCACGGGAATTACTGTGGTCCTGGTTACGACGGGGAAGGATTTACTTTACCTGTGGTAGACGTTTTGGATCAAGGTTGCCAAAATCATGATAGATGTTACAAGTGGGGAGCTGGTATTGGAGCTAATTGTGAGTGTAATCGTCAGTTAGTCGATTTTATAAAAGTTAACAGACGTTGGATACCAGAAAGTACCTTATGGGTTGCGGATGCTATCAGAGTTTATTTTGAAACGATTGGAGCTATAGGATGTTGAATCTAAAATCATTTATTACACGCTATTCTAAGGTCTATATTGGTTTAGTTCTGTTGATCTGGATTGCTTTCTTCTTTCTTCCTTGGGGCAGTCCGATTCTGGGGGGAAAGATTGACCTCTTCAGCATACAGAAAGTCTTGCTAGTTTTTGGTATTCTGTCGATTTTGATGGCCTTGCTGTCCAAGAAAGTCAGTCTCTTTGTTTTTGGATTGATCTGCTGTTTTTCTCTTTGGATTAATCTATTTATCCTATTTGCTATTTTGCCGATTTTTGGCAATTAAAGTATCATAAAAGTCAGAGAGGTTAGCTTGGAAACTAGCCTCTTTTTCCTTTTCAAAATGGGGATTCTTCCTTGAAAATAATCAGTAATTGTGCTAAAATTAAAAGAACATTCTAAAATATTCGGAATTTAAAGTAAGGAAAAACATGGCTAATATTTTAAAAACAATTATCGAAAATGATAAAGGAGAAATCCGTCGTCTGGAAAAGATGGCTGACAAGGTTTTCAAATACGAAGACCAAATGGCTGCTTTGACAGATGACCAACTAAAAGCAAAAACAGTTGAATTTAAAGAACGTTATCAAAATGGAGAATCACTGGATTCATTGCTTTATGAAGCATTTGCGGTTGTCCGTGAGGGTGCCAAACGTGTCCTAGGTCTCTTCCCATATAAGGTTCAGGTCATGGGGGGAATCGTTCTTCACCATGGTGACGTGCCAGAGATGCGTACAGGGGAAGGGAAAACCTTGACTGCGACCATGCCCGTATACCTCAACGCCCTTTCAGGTAAAGGGGTTCACGTAGTTACGGTCAATGAATACCTATCAGAGCGTGACGCGACTGAGATGGGTGAATTGTACTCATGGCTTGGTTTGTCAGTAGGAATTAACTTGGCTGCCAAATCTCCAATGGAGAAAAAAGAAGCCTATGAGTGTGATATTACTTACTCAACCAACTCAGAAATCGGGTTTGACTACCTTCGTGATAACATGGTCGTTCGTGCTGAAAACATGGTACAACGTCCGCTTAACTATGCTTTGGTCGATGAGGTTGACTCAATCTTGATTGACGAAGCCCGTACACCTTTGATCGTATCAGGTGCTAATGCAGTTGAAACCAGTCAGCTCTACCACATGGCAGACCACTATGTGAAATCTTTGGACAAAGACGACTACATTATCGATGTGCAGTCTAAAACTATTGGTTTGTCAGATTCAGGGATTGACAAGGCTGAAAGCTACTTCAAGCTTGAAAATCTCTATGACATCGAAAACGTGGCTTTGACTCACTTTATCGATAATGCCCTTCGTGCCAACTATATCATGCTTCTCGATATTGACTATGTGGTGAGCGAAGAGCAAGAAATCTTGATCGTTGACCAATTTACAGGTCGTACCATGGAAGGTCGTCGTTATTCTGATGGATTGCACCAAGCCATTGAAGCTAAAGAAGGTGTACCCATTCAGGATGAAACTAAGACATCTGCCTCAATCACTTACCAAAACCTCTTCCGTATGTATAAGAAATTGTCTGGTATGACGGGTACAGGTAAGACTGAGGAAGAAGAATTCCGTGAAATTTACAACATTCGTGTTATTCCAATCCCAACAAACCGTCCTGTTCAACGTATTGACCACTCAGACCTTCTTTATGCAAGTATCGAGGCTAAGTTTAAGGCGGTTGTCGAAGACGTTAAGGCTCGTTACCAAAAAGGTCAGCCTGTCTTGGTTGGTACAGTAGCGGTTGAAACCAGTGATTACATTTCTAAGAAATTGGTCGCAGCTGGCGTTCCTCACGAAGTCTTGAATGCTAAAAACCACTATAAAGAAGCTCAAATCATCATGAATGCTGGTCAACGTGGTGCTGTTACCATTGCGACTAACATGGCCGGTCGTGGTACCGACATCAAGCTTGGTGAAGGGGTTCGCGAATTAGGTGGACTTTGTGTTATTGGTACAGAACGCCATGAAAGCCGTCGTATCGATAACCAGCTTCGTGGACGTTCAGGTCGTCAAGGAGACCCAGGTGAGTCACAATTCTACCTATCTCTTGAAGATGATTTGATGAAACGTTTTGGTTCTGAACGCTTGAAAGGAATCTTTGAACGTTTGAACATGTCTGAAGAGGCTATTGAGTCTCGTATGTTGACACGTCAGGTTGAAGCAGCACAAAAACGTGTCGAAGGAAATAACTACGATACCCGTAAACAAGTCCTTCAATACGACGATGTCATGCGTGAACAACGTGAGATTATCTATGCTCAACGTTACGACGTTATCACTGCAGATCGTGACTTGGCACCTGAAATTCACTCTATGATCAAACGCACGATTGGTCGTGTCGTTGATGGTCATGCGCGTTCAAAACAAGATGAAAAATTAGAAGCAATTTTGAACTTTGCTAAGTACAACTTGCTTCCTGAAGATTCTATTACGATGGAAGACTTGTTAGGTTTGTCTGATAAGGCTATTAAGGAAGAGCTCTTCCAACGTGCCTTGCAAGTTTACGATAGTCAGGTTTCAAAACTACGTGATGAAGAAGCAGTCAAAGAATTCCAAAAAGTTTTGATTCTACGAGTGGTAGATAACAAGTGGACAGATCATATCGATGCTCTTGATCAATTGCGTAACGCAGTTGGACTTCGTGGCTATGCTCAGAACAACCCTGTTGTTGAGTATCAGGCAGAAGGTTTCCGTATGTTTAATGATATGATTGGTTCGATTGAGTTTGATGTGACACGTTTGATGATGAAAGCACAAATTCATGAACAAGAAAGACCACAAGCAGAACACCATATCAGTACAACAGCGACTCGCAATATCGCTGCCCACCAAGCAAATATGCCTGAAGATTTGGATTTGAGCCAGATTGGACGGAATGAACTTTGCCCATGTGGTTCTGGTAAGAAGTTTAAAAACTGTCACGGTAAAAGAAAATAAAATGAGATAGTTTAGAGGCGGATACCTTGTGAAAAGTAAATTTTTACTTGGTATCCGTTTGCTTTATAAGGAGATGAGTTATGGTATTTACAGCAAAAAGTCCTAAAATTAATATTGAAGAAGTTCGTGCCTTATCAAAATTAGAAGGCCAAGCTTTGGAGAGAAAATCACAGCGTGATCAAGAGCTAGAAGCCATTATACGTGGAGAAGACCAACGGATTCTCTTGGTAATCGGTCCATGCTCATCTGACAATGAAGAAGCTGTTCTTGAATACGCTAAGCGTTTGGCAGCTCTACAAGAAAAAGTAGCAGACCGTATCTTTATGGTTATGCGTGTTTATACTGCCAAACCCCGTACCAACGGAGATGGCTATAAGGGTTTGATTCACCAGCCTAATGTGGCAGAAGCCCCTAGCCTCATCAACGGAATCAAAGCTGTTCGCCATCTTCACTATCGTGTTATCACAGAAACAGGTATGACGACAGCTGATGAGATGCTCTATCCTGAAAATCTCCCGCTTGTAGATGATTTGATTTCTTACATGGCGGTTGGTGCCCGTTCAGTTGAAGACCAGCAACACCGTTTTGTGGCAAGTGGGGCAGATTTCGCGACTGGCTTTAAAAATCCAACCTCAGGAAATCTCAATGTCATGTTTAATGGGATTTATGCTGCTCAAAACAAACAAAGCTTCCTTTTCCTAGGAAAAGAAGTGGAAACAACTGGGAATCCGCTTTCGCATGCCATTCTTCGTGGAGCGACCAATGAGTATGGTAAGAATATTCCCAACTACTACTATGATAATTTGATGGATACCATTTCCCAGTATGAGAAAATGGGCTTGGAAAATCCTTTTATCATCGTGGATACCAATCATGACAACTCTGGTAAGCAATACATGGACCAGATTCGAATTGTCCGCCAGACCTTGATTAACCGTGATTGGAATGAAAAAATCAAGCAGTACGTTCGTGGCTTTATGATTGAGTCTTATCTAGAAGACGGCCGTCAAAACGAACCAGAAGTATTTGGCAAGTCGATCACAGACCCTTGCCTGGGCTGGGAAAATACAGAAGCCCTTGTCAGAGAAATCTACCAAACGCTAGGAGAATAGTATGGCATTTATTGAAAAAGGTCAAGAAATTGATATTGAAGCAATCAAGGCAGAAACCCAATTGTCTGCGGAAGCCCTGCGACTAAAGGAGCGTCGTGATAGAGAATTGGCAGACATTATTTCAGGAGAAGATGATAGAATTCTTTTGGTGATTGGTCCTTGCTCGTCTGACAATGAAGAGGCTGTCTTGGAATATGCCCGCCGTTTATCAGCTTTGCAAAAGAAGGTGGCGGACAAGATTTTCATGGTTATGCGTGTTTATACAGCTAAACCTCGCACCAACGGAGACGGCTATAAAGGCTTGGTTCACCAGCCAGATACTTCTAAGGCTCCGAGTCTGATTAATGGTTTGCAGGCTGTGCGCCAGTTGCACTACCGCGTGATTACAGAGACTGGTTTGACAACGGCAGACGAGATGCTTTATCCGTCAAATTTGGTCTTGGTAGATGATTTGGTCAGCTACCATGCTGTTGGGGCTCGTTCTGTGGAAGACCAAGAGCACCGCTTTGTGGCTTCAGGAATTGATGCACCAGTGGGGATGAAAAACCCAACCTCTGGGAATCTTGGTGTCATGTTTAACGGTATCTATGCCGCTCAGAACAAACAGACCTTCCTCTTCCATGGTCAAGAAGTTGAGACTTCAGGAAATCCCTTGGCCCACGTCATCCTTCGTGGCGCAGTTAATGAATATGGGAAAAATGAGCCTAACTTTTACTATGAAACTTTGCTAAATGCCATTGAGCGCTATGAAGCCATGGGACTTGAAAATCCCTTTATCCTCATTGATACCAACCATGATAACTCAGGCAAGCAATATATGGAGCAGATTCGAGTGGTTCGTAAGACTTTGCAAAATCGTGATTGGAATGAGAAGATTAAAAAGATAGTTCGAGGCTTTATGATTGAATCTTACCTAGCAGATGGTCGTCAAAACCAACCAGAGGTCTTTGGTTGCTCTATTACCGATCCTTGCCTAGGTTGGGAAAATACAGAAGCTTTGGTAGAAGAGATTTATGCTACCTTGACAAAATAAGTGAAAAGGATGGAGTTGGGGAATCTCAACTCCTTTTGATGAGAATGATAGTTGGACACGGAATTGACATTGAAGAATTGGCTTCGATAGAAAGCGCAGTTACACGACATGAAGGCTTTGCCAAGCGCGTGTTGACCGCTAAGGAAATGGAACGGTTTACCAGTCTTAAAGGGCGCAGGCAAATAGAATATTTAGCTGGTCGCTGGTCGGCTAAGGAGGCCTTTTCCAAGGCTATGGGAACTGGTATTGGCAAGCTTGGTTTTCAGGATTTAGAAGTCGTGAACAATGAACGCGGGGCGCCTTATTTTAGTCAGTCACCATTTTCAGGAAAGATTTGGCTGTCTATCAGCCATACCGATCAGTTTGTGACAGCCAGTGTCATTTTGGAGGAAAATCATGAAAGCTAGTCCACATAGACCAACCAAGGCTCTAATTCATCTGGGAGCTATTCGACACAATATTCAGCAAATGGGGGCTCATATCCCTCAAGGAACGCTCAAATTTGCAGTAGTCAAGGCCAATGCCTATGGGCATGGGGCTGTTGCTGTTGCAACGGCGATTCAGGATGAAGTTGATGGTTTTTGCGTTTCCAATATTGATGAAGCCATTGAACTCAGACAGGCTGGACTCAGCAAGCGAATCCTCATTTTAGGAGTTTCTGAAATCGAAGCTGTTTCTCTTGCTAAAGAATACGACATCACCTTGACTGTGGCTGGATTGGAGTGGATTCAAGCACTCTTAGATAAGGAAGAGGACCTAACTGGATTGACAGTCCACCTTAAGATTGATTCAGGAATGGGACGAATTGGTTTTAGAGAGGCCGGTGAGGCTGAGCAGGCTCAAGACTTGCTCCAACAACATGGTGCTCGTGTTGAAGGGATTTTTACCCACTTTGCTACTGCGGACGAAGAATCAGATTCCTATTTTAATACTCAGTTAGAACAATTTAAAGCTATTTTGGAAAGTATGAAAGCTCTTCCAGACTTGGTTCATGCCAGCAATTCGGCAACGACTCTTTGGCATGCAGAGACTATTTTCAATGCCGTCCGTATGGGAGATGCTATGTATGGTCTTAACCCTAGTGGAGAGGTCTTGGACTTGCCTTATGACTTGACACCAGCCTTGACCTTGGAGTCTGCTCTGGTCCATGTCAAGACAGTTTCAGCTGGAGCTTGCATGGGCTACGGAGCGACCTATCAGGCGGCTAGCGAGCAAGTCATAGCGACGGTGCCAATCGGCTATGCGGATGGATGGACACGAGACATGCAGAATTTCTCCGTCTTGGTAGATGGGCAAGCTTGCCCAATTGTTGGACGAGTTTCTATGGACCAAATCACCATTCGTCTACCTAAGCTTTATCCGCTGGGAACCAAAGTAACCTTGATTGGTTCTAACGGGGGCAAGGAAATCACAGCTACTCAGGTAGCGACCTACCGTGGAACTATTAACTACGAGGTGGTTTGTCTCCTCAGTGACCGCATTCCGAGAGAATATTATTAAAAAAGAAAGGAGTAGAGCATGAATCTACATCAACCCTTGCATGTCTTACCTGGTGTGGGACCAAAGTCAGCAGAAAAATACGCCAAACTAGGAATTGAAAATTTGCAAGACCTCTTGCTCTACTTTCCTTTCCGTTATGAAGATTTCAAGACCAAGCAAGTATTGGAACTAGAAGACGGTGAAAAGGCGGTTCTTTCTGGTCAAGTCGTGACTCCTGCCAGTGTCCAGTATTATGGTTTCAAGCGCAATCGCCTGCGCTTTAGTCTTAAGCAGGGAGAAGTTGTTTTTGCGGTGAATTTCTTTAACCAGCCCTATCTAGCTGATAAGATAGAGTTGGGAGCAACCCTGGCTGTCTTTGGAAAATGGGACCGTGCCAAGGCTAGTTTGACTGGGATGAAGGTCTTAGCTCAGGTGGAAGATGACCTCCAACCTGTCTATCGTTTGGCTCAAGGAATCAGTCAGGCCAGTCTGGTCAAGGTCATCAAGACAGCCTTTGATCAGGGACTGGACCTCTTGATCGAGGAAAATCTTCCCCAGTCTTTGCTCGATAAATACAAACTCATGTCCCGTTGTCAGGCAGTTCGTGCTATGCATTTCCCCAAGGATTTGGCAGAATACAAGCAAGCCCTTCGCCGTATTAAATTTGAGGAACTCTTTTATTTCCAAATGCAATTGCAGACGCTCAAGTCTGAAAATAGAGTTCAGGGAAGTGGTCTGGTCCTGAATTGGTCTCAGGAAAAAGTGACAGCAGTCAAGGAAAGCCTTCCTTTTTCCCTGATCCAAGCTCAGGAAAAGAGTTTGCAGGAAATTTTAACTGATATGAAATCTGATCACCACATGAATCGTCTCTTACAAGGGGATGTGGGGAGCGGAAAAACGGTAGTCGCTGGCTTGGCCATGTTTGCGGCAGTGACAGCTGGCTATCAGTCTGCCCTCATGGTACCAACAGAAATTCTTGCAGAGCAACACTTTGAGAGTTTACAGAACCTCTTTCCAGACTTGAAACTGGCTCTTTTGACAGGTTCCTTGAAAGCTGCAGAAAAGAGAGAAGTCTTGGAGACTATTGCCAAGGGTGAGGCTGATTTGATTATCGGAACCCACGCTCTGATTCAGGATGGGGTAGATTATGCTCGTCTGGGCTTGATTATCATCGATGAGCAGCACCGATTTGGTGTAGGGCAAAGGCGTGTTTTGAGAGAAAAAGGCGACAATCCAGATGTCCTCATGATGACAGCTACTCCCATCCCACGAACCTTGGCTATCACAGCCTTTGGAGACATGGATGTTTCTATTATCGACCAGATGCCAGCAGGGCGGAAGCCTATTGTGACGCGCTGGATCAAGCATGAGCAACTACCACAGGTCTTGACTTGGTTAGAGGGGGAAATCCAAAAAGGTTCCCAAGCCTATGTTATCTCTCCCTTGATTGAAGAATCAGAAGCTCTGGATCTGAAAAATGCTATTGCCTTATCAGAGGAGTTGACAGCTCATTTTGGAGGCAAGGCAGAAGTGGCTCTCCTACATGGTAAGATGAAGAGTGACGAAAAAGACCAGATTATGCAGGAGTTCAAAGAGCGAAAAACGGATATTCTAGTTTCGACAACGGTTATCGAGGTCGGGGTCAATGTTCCCAATGCGACCGTTATGATTATCATGGATGCCGATCGGTTCGGTCTCAGCCAGCTTCACCAGCTTAGAGGTCGTGTGGGTCGGGGAGATAAGCAGTCTTATGCAGTGCTCGTTGCTAATCCCAAGACGGATTCTGGGAAAGACCGCATGCATATCATGACAGAAACGACCAATGGATTTGTCCTTGCGGAGGAAGATTTGAAAATGCGTGGTTCAGGTGAAATTTTTGGAACCAGACAGTCAGGTCTTCCAGAATTCCAAGTAGCTGATATTATCGAAGATTTTCCGATTTTAGAAGAAGCCAGAAAGGTTGCTAGCTACATTAGTTCGATAGAAGCTTGGCAAGAGGATCCAGAATGGCGCATGATTGCCCTTCATTTGGAAAAGAAAGAACATCTAGATTAAGCTTTCTCTAAGGAAATCTTATACTCAATGAAAATCAAAGAGCAAATTAGGAAGCTAGCCACAGGCTGCTCAAAACAGTGTTTTGAGGTTGTGGATAGAACTGACGAAGTCAGTAACCATACCTACGGTAAGGCGACGCTGACGTGGTTTGAAGAGATTTTCGAAGAGTATTAAGCTAGCTTTCAGGTTTGCCCTTTATACTAGAGTCATCAAAAAGAAACGAGGACTCTCACATGACAGTAACGATTAAAGTAAATTACCAAACCACTTTCCAAAAGAAAGAAGCAACAAAATAAGATTGAATAGGATAAAAAGAGCGTAACTGCTCTTTTTTGTTTTTGAAACTACTTTCAGTTCATCATCCCAAAAATAAAGAATCTAAAACCACTTTCTATTTGCTTTTCTTTCTTGCGTTGATTTCTTATATGTGCTACAGTTGTGATAGCGATTACAAAAAACAAAAGGAGCATGTTATGAAAAATCCAGCTTTGTTAGAAGAAATCAAGACTTATAAAGGAAGAGATGAGGTCCCAGAAGACTTTGATGTTTTCTGGGATGAGGAAGTGAAAAAAGTTTCCAATCTTCCAGCCTACCAGTTGGAGGAAAGAGATTTCCATATTCCCCAAGTCAAGTGCTTTGAGCTCACTTTTGAAGGAACTAATGCAGGCAAGGTATATGCACGCGTCGTTCTTCCAAAGAGTGAGGAGAAGGTTCCTCTAATCTTCCATTTCCATGGTTATATGGGACGTGGCTGGGACTGGACTGACATGCTGGCCTATACTGTGGCTGGTTACGGTGTTGTTTCCATGGATGTGCGGGGCCAGTCGGGCTACTCGCAAGACGGAATGCGTTCTCCTCTAGGAAATACAGTTAAGGGGCATATTATCCGTGGTGCTGTGGAAGGTCGGGATCATCTCTTTTATAAGGATGTTTATCTGGATATTTACCAGTTGGTTGAAATTGTTGCTAGTCTACCTGAGGTTGATGAGAAGCGACTTTCTAGCTATGGTGCCTCACAAGGTGGCGCTCTAGCCTTGGTAGCGGCAGCGCTCAATCCACGGATTCAGAAAACAGTTGCCATCTATCCCTTCCTGTCAGACTTCAGACGAGTGCTTGAGATTGGCAATACCAGTGAGGCCTACGACGAACTTTTCCGATATTTCAAGTTTCACGATCCTTTCCATGAAACTGAGGAAGATATCATGGCGACCCTTGCCTATATCGATGTGAAAAATCTTGCTCATCGTATCAAGGGTGAGGTCAAGATGATTACGGGCTTGGACGACGATGTTTGCTACCCTATTACCCAGTTTGCGATTTACAATCGTCTGACCTGTGATAAGGCCTATCGCATCATGCCTGAGTATGCTCACGAAGCCATGAATGTTTTTGTCAACGACCAAGTCTACAACTGGCTCTGTGGTAGTGAGATTACTTTTAAATATGTGAAGTGATGAATGCGAGAGTCCAGTAGCTTTCTGATATATTCCCTTTCTAGCAGATAGTGAAAAATAAAAATTCACTAGAAACTATAGGAGGGGTTTTCACTTATACTCAATGAAAATCAAAGAGCAAACTAGGAAGCTAGCCGTAGGCTGTACTTGAGTACGGCAAGGTGAAGCTGACATGGTTTGAATTTGATTTTCGAAGAGTATTATTTACAAATTATTGTTTATTTTATGGCTAGAATTGTATGTGAGGTTACTAATAGTTATTCAATTTTAATTTCGCTACAAGTCAGAATATATATCAAGTTATATATTTCTGTATTTTAAAATGCTATTCTTTTTATGTTTTAAAATAATTTGATGAATGAAGATTATATCCTATAATTGAAAGCAATTCCAGCTTGTGTTATACTGTAAGAGTAAGTCTAAAACTTAAAGAAATAATATATATTAAAAATAGATTATATATTGAGAGTCGTGTAGTAGGAAGGAGGATGAAGCTGCAGGACTCATTAAGTTGCTTGGAGTTCAAATGCACAAATCAACTTTGAAAGTTAAAGTGAGGTAATATATGTTTATACGTTTAAAAGGTTTAGGAAAATTCCGTAAATCCAAAGCTTATGGTTTGGTTGGTTGCTTGACATTATCAGCAGTGCTTGGCTTAGCTGCACCAGAGTTACCAGTTGTTGGCGGTGGAATTGCTTATGCTGATGTTATTCAGGGTGGTAACGATATAAAGGATGTGGGAGTTCATAGTGAGGCTACTAATGGTGTAGCGATGACTTATACCACCTATGACAGTGGAAATAGTGGTCAACAAACAGCATCAGGCAGTGGAGTATTTGTTGCACCAAATGTGATGGTGACTGTTGCTCATAACTACTACGATAAAAAAACTGAAGATGGCTCTGCGGTTTTACGTGGCGGCGATTCTGCTAAAAGTTATGTCGTGATGAATTCAGATACGGAGAAAGTAAATAAAGTTCCTACATCAGGTAGTACTGAAGCTGTAGATAAAGGTGCTATTCATGCTTATAATGAAAAGGATTTTGGAAGGTCTTATAGTAATGACCTGGCAGTTGTTGTAACTAAGAAAACTGTCGAAGCTATGACCAATGGAGAGGATTCACCAAGAGAGCTAAGTAAGACTGAGGTAGCTACAGGTGATTCGATTCGAATGGTTGGTTATCCCAACGATTTTTCAACCTCTAATCTAAGTGAAGAAAACAGAAATCGACTAAAAGATGGAAAACCTTATGAAGTGGAAGGGAAAGTAAGTACTCTTAATAAAGAAAATGGTGCTGTTACTTACCATACGTCTGCTTTAGGTGGTTTTTCAGGTGCTCCTTTATTTAATGATAAAGGAGAAGTGATTGGTATCCATCAACACGGAACAAATACTGCTAGTGAAGTAGAAGCTAATCGTATCGGTGGTGGTACTATCTTTACGGAAAAGCATAAAGAGTGGATTCGTTCGATGGTGGATAGATATGCGATCACAGGCTGGTACCTAGATGGAACGACTCGTTACTATTATGACGAAAATCATAAAGCTCTAAAGAGTATTGAAAAAGAAATTGATGGTGCGCGCTACCGTTTCAATGATAGAGGCCAAGCAACCTTATTAAGTGGAGTTGAAAAAGGTCGAGTTCTTCTTCGTCTGGAAGATGTGAAGGGCAATCGCTTGATTGCAGACAAGGTAGTGCAAACAGGAGAAGTTGACTCACCAATCGTATTTAATTTACGACAAGATTCAGACTTTAATCGATTAGTAGGTGATTCTCCGAATGCTAAGATAGTGTCTTATAATAATCTTCCTATCAACAAGTTAGTTACGGATACTAGTTGGTCTGGTGATTATGTAAGTAAAGTAGCTCTAGGAAATACGGTTATTAAAGCTGTGTTAGACTCAGTAGCTCCAAAAACTGATTTTGCTCGTACGGAGGTTGGGAAAGTTGATTTAAGTGGAACTGCAAACTTACCAAAACCAAGTGAAATAGTAAAAAATGCACCAAATGGTGAACAAAATTTCCAAGCAACTACGCATATCTTAACACCTGATGGAACAGGTTCAGCAACCCTAATTGCTCCTAATTTGTTATTAACTGTGGCACACAACTTTTTAACAGTTAATGGCTCTAAGGTTGTTACAAAGTCAGGGAAAGAGAATACAGTTTATAAGGCTACGTTACCAAATGGAACTTCTATCAATTTTTCTGATGAAGAGATTGCTTATTGGAACAAAGCAGAGTCTGTTTTTGGCTTTAAAAATGATTTAGCTCTCGTTCGATTAAAAGAAGCAGTACAAGGAGTAACTCCTGTAGAAGTTGTGAAGCAATCTGCAAAAGTTGCAGAAGGCAATACAGTTTCGGTTTATGGTTTCCCAGATAACAAGTTAAGTCCAGTTTTAGACAGTAAAGTAGTAGGAACTACTGACTTTGGTTCTGGAATAGAAGGTATTAGTTACGGAGGTACGAAACCTGGGGCATCTGGTGGTGGACTATACAATGATAAAGGTGTCTTAATCGGCGTTCATCAAAATGGAGTTATTGATAATCGTAGTGGTGGTTTAGTTTTATCAAAAGAACAATTAGATTGGGTTCGTTCCTATATTGAAGGTCAACCCAAAGAGCCAGTTTATGTGAAAGACAAAGATACGGAAGCACCAAAAGATGATGCAGATAAGAATACAACTGGGAAATTAGATACAACACCAGGTAATGTAGCAGGTTCTAATGATAAGAAACCAAAAGAGGGAACAGCTACTGAGGTAGAAGGTGAAAAACTTCCAAAGGAAACAGATACTCCAGAAGAAACAAATACTTCTGATGAAGCAGAATCAGAAGAGAGCAATGTTATGCCTCCACGTGATTATTTTGCTAGAGATTTGAAGAATGTTAAAACTGTATTTGAAAAAGAAGACCTTGCTACGAATGCTGAAAATGGGCAAAGAGTTGATTTAGCAGAAGCCTTAGATAAGTTGAAACATCTTCAAAATGCGACTATTCATATGGAGTTTAAACCAGATGCTAATGCTCCGCAATTCTATAATCTTTTCTCTGTATCAAGTGATAAAAATAGAGACGAATATTTCAGTATGTCTGTTAATAAAGGTACTGCAATGGTCGAAGCACGAGGAGCTGATGGAAGTCATTTTTACGGAAGTTACTCAGATGCACCACTTAAAGTAAAACCTGGACAATGGAATTCAGTTACTTTCACGGTGGAAAGACCGAAAGCAGATCAAGCAAATGGACAAGTTCGTCTATATGTAAATGGTGTATTATCTAGAACGAATACGAAATCTGGTCGTTTTATTAAAGATATGCCAGATGTTAATAAGATTCAGATTGGTGCTACTAGAAGAGCGAACCAAACAATGTGGGGATCAAATCTTCAGGTCCGTAATCTAACCGTATATGATCGTGCCTTGACGCCTGAAGAAGTAGGAAAACGCAGTCAATTATTTAAAGTAGCAGATTTAGAAGTGAAATTGCCAGAAAGTGCAAAAATCACAGAGAAGAAGGAAGTTTTTGTAAGTGGTGTAAATGGTGGATTGAACAAGGATGGGATTAATACTTACCGAATCCCAGCCTTGCTGAAAACGGATAAAGGAACATTAATTGGCGGAGCTGATGAAAGACGTTTACAATTCTCTGACTGGGGAGATATTGGTATGGTAGTTCGTCGAAGTCAGGATGGAGGAGTGACATGGGGAGATAGAATAACAATTTCTAACCTTCGTGATAATCCAGAGGCCAGAGATAAAACTGCTCCGTCACCCTTAAATATTGATATGGTATTAGTTCAAGATCCAGAAACTAAGAGAATCTTTTCGGTTTACGATATGTTCCCAGAAGGAAAAGCAGTGTTTGCTATGCCTGATAAACCAGAAAAAGCGTATGAGAAGGTAGGAGATAAATCTTATCAAATTTTATATAAATCTGGTGAAAAAGGTCATTACACAATTCGAGAAAATGGTGAGGTTTACAATTCACAAAATCAAAAAACAGAATACCACGTTGTGGTAGATCCTAAAAATCCAGGATATAGTGATAAAGGTGATTTGTATAAAGGGCAGACTTTAATAGGTAATGTTTACTTTGCACAAAGTACTAAAAATCCATTTAGAGTTGCTAACACAAGTTATTTATGGATGTCTTATAGTGATGATGACGGTAAAACATGGTCTGCACCAAAAGATATTACTCCTGCAATTCGTCAAGACTGGATGAAATTCCTTGGAACTGGTCCAGGAACAGGAATCGTACTTCGTACTGGAGTTCACAAAGGTCGTATCTTAGTGCCAGCTTATACAACAAATAGTGTTGTACATTTATGGGGTTCTCAATCTTCTCGTCTTATTTATTCAGATGATCATGGTGTAACTTGGCATGCAGGAGAAGCTCCAAACGATAATAGACCTGTTGGAAATGGAGTTATCCATTCATCTACTATGAATAATAATGGTGCACAAAATACAGAAGCAACAGTTCTGCAATTGAATAATGGCGATGTAAAACTATTTATGCGTGGTTTAACTGGAGATCTTCAGGTTGCTACTAGTAAAGATGGGGGAGTTACTTGGGAGAAAACAATCAAACGTTATCCAGAAGTAAAAGATGCCTATGTGCAAATGTCAGCTATTCATACGATGCATGATGGGAAAGAGTACATTCTTCTTAGCAATGCTGCTGGACCAGGCCACGAACGAAAAGATGGTTTAGTTCATTTGGCACGTGTTGAAAAGAATGGCGAGTTGACTTGGATAAAACATCATTTAATTCAAGGTGGAGAATTTGCATATAATTCATTACAAGACTTGGGTAACGGAGAATACGGAATTTTATATGAACATAGCGAGAATGGTCAAAATCGTTATACACTTTCTTATAAGAAATTTAATTGGGATTTTGTAAGCAAAGATTTTATTTCTCCAACAGAAGCAAGGGTAAACCAAATCATTGAAATGAGGAAAGGTGTTATTGGTCTAGAGTTTGATTCAGAAGTTTTGGTAAACCAAGCACCTATTTTACAATTAGCTAATGGAAGTACAGCTGTATTTATGACTCAGTATGATTCGAAAACTCTTTTATTCGCGGTAGATAAGAAAGATGCTGGTCAGGAAATTACAGGTATAGTTGATGGTAATATTGAAAGCATGCACAATTTGACAGTCAACCTTGATGGAGCATTTATTCCTGGTGGAGTGAATGCTGTAGAGAGTGCTATTTATGATATCAAAGACTATACAGGTGACTTGGGGACATCTGGTGAAGAAGCGACGCTGACAGTAGAAGTATCTGACTTTATAGGCGGAGTAAAAGGCGAGTCTCTTGTTACAGAACTTCCAGAATACAAGGGTCTTGTATCTACAGCAGGTGAAGAAGTAGTGCCAAGAGTAGAGAACACTGACTTCACAGGCGGAGTAAAAGGCGAGTCTCTCGTTACAGAACTTCCAGAATACAAGGGTCTTGTATCTACAGTAGGTGAAGAAGTGGCGCCAAGAGTAGAGAACACTGACTTCACAGGCGGAGTAAAAGGCGAGTCTCTTGTTACAGAACTTCCAGAATACAAGGGTCTTGTATCTACAGCAGGTGAAGAAGTAGCGCCAAGAGTAGAGAACACTGACTTCACAGGCGGAGTAAAAGGCGAGTCTCTTGTTACAGAACTTCCAGAATACAAGGGTCTTGTATCAACAGTAGGTGAAGAATCAGCGCCAATAGTAGAGCACCCTGAGTTTACAGGAGGAGTTAACTCAGTACTTGCTCTTCTTGAGGAAAAAGAGGATTATAGGGGCGGAGTAAATGCAGTAGTTAGTGCAGTTCATGATATAGAAGATTATATAGAACCATTAGCAGCAGAAGATTCAGTAGTGAAATCCACTGATAAGCAAGTAGAGAATGGAGAAAGTAAAAATGAAGGAAACTCTAATCAAGTTATCTCAGGTCTTGCTCGTTCACAACGTATTTTCAAAAATGAAGCAGGAAGTGTTCAAGTTCAAGCTTCAGATGAAGTTTTGAAAAATGTTAAAACTGTACAAATAGAGGAAGTAAAAGTTAGCGGTTTCGATTCATTAAATTATAAAGCATTTGATATCAAATTGAAGGATGCAAATGGCAGATATGTTCAACCTGAAGGAAAAGTCCTTGTTACTTTTGATACAGATCAGTCTGTCGAAAATGTTTACTATGTAGATCCAGAAGGAAATCTCCATCCTCTTGAATTCACGCAAAAAGATGGAAAGGTCATTTTTGAAACCAACCACTTTAGTATTTATGCTATGACTTTCCGACTATCTGTCAATAATCTAGCACTTGATAATCCTACAAAAGCTAAAAAAGAGGAGGAGATTTCACCATCACCTAAATTGTTATCTACAAATCAATACTCAGAATCAAACCAATCAGAGAATAAGATAAGTAACAATGAACAAACTATGTTACCAAATACAGGTGAGTCTGCCTCATCACTAACAATCTTATTTGGTTTTGTAGGAGTGTTCCTTGGAGCAATGATTTCTTATAGGCGAAAAGACAGTTAATTTGTCTACAGTTGTTCGTTGAACTTTTAAGTTCATATAAAATAAACCAGTCTAGAATCCTAAAAATTATCTAGGATTTTAGGCTGGTTTTTAGGATTCTTATTCAACTGTAAAGGAACTCTTAAGCTAGATGGGCAAGAAAGTTATTTCTTGATTCATGAATCGCAAGAAGATGATGATGATCGTACTCGTATCTATCATAGTACAGAGATGGATGGTGCAATTGCTTATGGTAAACCTACTCCATTATGGTTGTCATCTGTCATTGATAAAGAAATGCGCTATCTGCATGAGATTATGCAAAGAGCTCCAGTATCAGAAGAATTTACAAAACTATTGACAGATGAAGCTGCTCTAAAAGCAATTGCTACTGCAAATGCTTGTACCCAGTCTATGTTTGAAGATCGCAAAGTGAAGCTATCTGAGATAGCAAAATAAATATCGGTATTCTCTTATAATAAGTCAAGCACCCCTTTGAAAGTACTTTTAAAGGGGTGCTTGACTTGCTTTCTTTTTAAAACTGCAATCTATCATAGAACAAACTCTTGAAAGCGCTTTAAAAATAGTATATAATTGTCTCATAAGAAAAAAGGAAAAGGAGGAAGAAGGATGCCACAGATTACTAAAGAAGCCTTGATTAATCAAATTAAAGATGGAATCATTGTTTCTTGTCAGGCCCTTCCTCACGAACCGCTTTATACAGAAGCGGGAGGAGTCATTCCCTTGCTGGTCAAAGCGGCTGAGCAAGGTGGAGCAGTCGGTATCCGAGCCAACAGTGTTCGTGATATCAAGGAAATCAAAGAGGTTACAAAACTTCCGATTATCGGGATTATCAAACGAGATTATCCACCTCAAGAACCCTTCATCACTGCTACTATGAAAGAAGTTGATGAACTAGCAGAGCTAGACATTGAGGTAATTGCTCTGGACTGTACGAAGCGAGAACGCTATGACGGTTTAGAAATTCAGGAGTTTATCCGCCAGGTCAAGGAAAAATATCCTAACCAGCTCTTGATGGCAGATACTAGTACCTTCGAAGAAGGGTTAGCAGCTGTAGAAGCAGGAATTGACTTTGTAGGAACAACCTTATCAGGTTACACATCTTATAGTCCAAAAGTGGACGGTCCAGATTTTGAATTAATCAAAAAGCTCTGTGATGCGGGTGTAGATGTTATCGCTGAAGGGAAAATTCATACACCAGAACAAGCTAAACAAATCCTGGGATACGGAGTAAGAGGCATTGTTGTTGGTGGCGCTATTACTAGACCAAAAGAGATTACAGAACGCTTTGTTGCTGGTCTTAAATAACACAATCTCAAAACAGAGGAGAGTGGTGGAAGCGTCGGATAAAATGAAAACGTATACAGATGCAAACTTGCTCATTATCCAATATGGATACGCTTATAAATAGGAGAATACAAATGAAATTTAGAAAACTAGCTTGTACAGTGCTTGCGGGTGCTGCGATTCTTGGTCTTGCTGCTTGTGGAAATTCTGGTGGAAGTAAAGATGCTGCAAAATCTGGTAGCGATAGCGGAAAAACAGAAATCACTTGGTGGGCATTCCCAGTCTTCACTCAAGAAAAAACTGGTGATGGTGTTGGAACTTATGAAAAATCTATCATCGCAGCCTTTGAGAAAGCAAACCCAGATGTAAAAGTGAAATTGGAAACTATCGACTTTAAGTCAGGTCCAGAAAAAATCACTACAGCTATCGAAGCCGGTACAGCTCCGGACGTCCTCTTTGACGCACCAGGACGTATCATCCAATATGGTAAAAATGGGAAATTGGCTGACTTGAACGACCTCTTTACAGACGACTTTGTTAAAGATGTCAACAATGAAAATATTGTAAAAGCAAGTAAAGCTGGCGATAAAGCTTACATGTATCCAATCAGTTCAGCACCATTCTACATGGCTATGAACAAGAAAATGTTGGAAGAAGCTGGAGTTGCGAACCTTGTAAAAGAAGGTTGGACAACAGACGACTTTGAAAAAGTATTGAAAGCACTCAAAGCTAAAGGCTATACACCAGGTTCATTGTTCAGTTCAGGTCAAGGGGGAGACCAAGGAACACGTGCCTTCATTTCAAACCTTTATGGTGCTTCTGTAACTGATAAAGATGTTACTAAGTATACAACTGATGATCCTAAATTCGTTAAAGGTCTTGAAAAAGCAACTAGCTGGATTAAAGATGGTTTGTTGAACAATGGTTCACAATTTGATGGTGGAGCAGACATCCAAAACTTTGCTAACGGCCAAACATCATACACTACTCTTTGGGCACCAGCTCAAAATGGTATCCAAGCTAAACTATTGGAAGCAAGTAAAGTAGAAGTGGTAGAAGTACCATTCCCATCTGATTCTGGTAAACCAGCTCTTGAATACCTTGTAAACGGATTTGCAGTATTTAACAACAAAGATGACAAGAAAATTGCTGCTTCTAAGAAATTTGTTCAATTCATCGCTGATGATAAAGAATGGGGTCCAAAAGATGTTGTTCGTACAGGAGCATTCCCAGTTCGTACATCATTTGGTAAACTCTATGAAGACAAACGTATGGAAACAATCGGTGCTTGGACTAAGTACTACTCACCATACTACAATACAATTGATGGTTTTGCAGAAATGAGAACTCTATGGTTCCCAATGTTGCAATCAGTTTCAAATGGCGATCAAAAACCAGCTGATGCATTGAAAGCATTTACTGAAAAAGCAAACGAAACTATCAAAAAAGCTACTAAACAATAAACCCTAAACAGATTTTGTAGCCCCTTTTCCCTTTGCACACTTGTGTAAGAAAAGGGGGCTTTTATTTAAAAGGTAAATCATCATTCTCTTAGGAGATTATCAATAAAAAAGAAAAGGAAAGAGAGGTGCCGACAGTGAAAGTTAATAAAATTCGTATGAGAGAAACTATTATTTCTTATGCTTTCCTAGCGCCAGTTTTATTCTTCTTCGTTGTCTTCGTTTTAGCACCAATGATTATGGGCTTCATCACAAGTTTCTTTAACTATTCTATGACTAGTTTCCAATTTGTGGGCTTAGATAACTATATCCGTATGTTTAAAGATCCTGTCTTTACAAAATCTCTGATTAATACAGTTATTTTGGTTATTGGATCAGTTCCTGTGGTTGTTCTCTTCTCGCTCTTTGTAGCGTCACAGACCTACCATCAAAATGCTATCGCTAGATCCTTCTATCGTTTCGTATTTTTCCTTCCAGTTGTTACAGGTAGTGTTGCCGTAACAGTTGTATGGAAATGGATTTATGACCCACTATCAGGTATCTTGAACTTTGTGCTTAAATCAAGTCATATTATTTCTCAAAACATTTCATGGCTTGGTGATAAGCACTGGGCATTGATGGCGATTATGATTATCCTCTTGACAACTTCAGTTGGTCAACCAATCATCCTCTACATCGCTGCTATGGGAAATATCGATAATTCATTGGTTGAAGCAGCCCGCGTCGATGGTGCAACTGAGTTTCAAGTTTTCTGGAAGATTAAATGGCCAAGCCTTCTTCCAACAACTCTCTATATCGCAATTATTACAACAATTAACTCATTCCAATGTTTCGCCTTGATTCAGCTTTTGACATCTGGTGGTCCAAACTACTCTACAAGTACCTTGATGTACTACCTATACGAAAAAGCCTTCCAATTGACAGAGTATGGCTATGCCAACACAATTGGTGTCTTCTTGGCAGTTATGATTGCTATCGTAAGTTTTGTTCAATTTAAAGTACTCGGAAACGACGTAGAATACTAAAGAAAGGAGACAGCTATGCAATCTACAGAAAAAAAACCATTAACAGCCTTTACTGTTATTTCAACAATCATTTTGCTCTTGTTGACTGTGCTGTTCATCTTTCCATTCTACTGGATTTTGACAGGGGCATTCAAATCACAACCTGATACAATCGTTATTCCACCACAATGGTTCCCTAAAATGCCAACCATGGAAAACTTCCAACAACTCATGGTGCAAAACCCTGCCATGCAATGGATGTGGAACTCAGTATTTATCTCATTGGTAACGATGTTCTTAGTCTGTGCGACTTCATCTCTAGCAGGTTATGTATTGGCTAAAAAACGTTTCTATGGTCAACGTATCCTCTTTGCCGTCTTCATCGCTGCTATGGCGCTTCCAAAACAAGTTGTCCTTGTACCATTGGTACGTATCGTCAACTTCATGGGAATCCACGATACTCTCTGGGCAGTTATCTTGCCTTTGATTGGATGGCCATTTGGGGTCTTCCTTATGAAACAATTTAGTGAAAACATCCCTACAGAATTGCTTGAATCAGCTAAAATTGATGGTTGTGGTGAGATTCGTACTTTCTGGAGTGTAGCCTTCCCAATTGTAAAACCAGGGTTTGCGGCTCTTGCAATCTTTACCTTCATCAATACTTGGAACGACTACTTCATGCAGTTGGTTATGTTGACTTCACGTAACAATTTGACTATTTCACTCGGTGTTGCGACCATGCAAGCCGAAATGGCAACCAACTATGGTTTAATCATGGCAGGGGCAGCTCTTGCTGCTGTGCCAATCGTAACAGTCTTCTTAGTCTTCCAAAAATCCTTCACACAAGGTATTACTATGGGAGCGGTCAAAGGATAAGAAACGATTTCTTTTACAGTATCAATTGGCTATTGCTAGCATGATCTAAAAGCCTCCGACAGTAAATGACACTGTTGGAGGTGTTAGTTTTAATCGCTTAATGACGATTTTTAAAGGAGAAAATAATGATTTTTGACGATTTGAAAAATATTAGCTTCTATAAAGGGATTCATCCAAATCTTGACAAGGCAATTGATTATCTTTATGAACATCGTAAAGATTCATTCGAGTTAGGAAAATATGATATTGATGGTGATAAGGTCTTTCTAGTTGTTCAAGAAAATGTCCTAAATAAAGCTGAAAATGACCAGTTTGAACATCACAAGAACTATGCAGACTTGCATTTATTGGTAGAAGGGCATGAATATTCGAGCTACGGTTCACGTATCAAAGATGAAGCAGTAGCATTTGACGAAACAAGTGATATTGGTTTTGTCCATTGTCATGAACAGTATCCACTTTTACTAGGTTATCACAATTTTGCAATTTTCTTCCCAGGAGAACCACATCAACCAAATGGTTATGCAGGTATGGAAGATCAAGTTCGCAAGTATTTGTTTAAAATTTTAATTGATTAGAATAACAGGTAGAGATAGCTGATGACTATCTTATACTCTTCGAAAATCTCTTCAAACCGCGTCAGCTTCGCCTTGCCGTACTTAAGTACAGCCTGCGGCTAGCTTCCTAGTTTGCTCTTTGATTTTCATTGAGTATTATTGAACACTTTTGAAAATTGAGTTTAAGAGTTGAATCTTATCACTTGATAAATCGGAATGATTTAGATAGTGGTAGAAATGAAGTGATAGGGGGAGTAAAAGATGTCACAAAAAGGAAGAAGTCTCATCAAGGCTGCATTTGATACAGATAATTTTCTAATGCGAATTAGTGAGAAGGTTTTAGATATTGTAACAGTCAATCTTCTCTTTGTAGTAACTTGTTTGCCAATCGTAACGATTGGGGTAGCTAAAATTAGTCTCTATCAGACAATGTTTGAAATCAAGCAAAGTAGACGTGTTCCAGTTTTTAGAACCTATCTAAAAGTTTTTAGGCAAAATCTGAAACTAGGTTTTCAGTTGGGGATGTTGGAGTTAGGAATTGTATTTCTTGCTCTTTCAGATCTCTATCTTTTCTGGGGTCAAACAGCTCTGCCCTTCCAATTGGTGAAAGCCATTTGTTTAGGGATTCTGATTTTCCTTACTATTGTGATGTTGGCTAGTTACCCGATTGCGGCACGTTATGACCTATCTTGGAAAGAAATTCTTCAAAAAGGACTGATCTTGGCTAGCTTTAATGCACCGTGGTTTATCTTGATGATCGTAATTATCTTTTTGATTTTGATGATTCTATATCTATCAGCCTTTACACTTCTATTGGGAGGATCAGCTTTTATTCTCTTTGGTTTTGGACTTCTTACTTTTTTACAAGTAGGAGTGATGGAAAAGCTATTTGCTAAGTATGAGTAAGGGTTGCAATTATTTCTGAAACTACTTTCAAACGCTCCCAAAGCTATTCTATAAGCGAGAAACTAAAATCTAAGTGCCTAAAAGATATTGAAAGCCTTTTCTCTAAAGTGTATACTAAAGAAGTAAAGAAAGAATCTGCTCTAGCAGAAAATAAAAATAACAGGAGAAAATCTATGTCAGATTTAAAAAAATACGAAGGTGTCATTCCAGCCTTCTACGCATGTTACGATGAACAAGGAGAAGTAAGTCCAGAGCGCACACGTGCCTTGGTTCAATACTTCATTGATAAAGGTGTTCAAGGTCTTTATGTCAATGGATCTTCTGGTGAATGTATCTACCAAAGCGTTGAAGATCGTAAGTTGATTTTGGAAGAAGTCATGGCAGTTGCCAAAGGTAAATTAACTATTATTGCCCATGTTGCTTGCAATAATACTAAAGATAGTATGGAGCTGGCTCGCCATGCAGAAAGCTTGGGTGTAGATGCCATTGCAACGATTCCACCAATTTACTTCCGCTTGCCAGAATACTCAGTCGCTAAATACTGGAATGATATCAGCTCTGCAGCTCCAAACACAGACTATGTCATCTACAACATTCCTCAATTGGCAGGTGTTGCTTTGACTCCAAGTCTTTATACTGAAATGTTGAAGAATCCTCGTGTTATCGGTGTGAAGAACTCTTCTATGCCAGTTCAAGATATCCAAACATTTGTGAGCCTTGGTGGAGAAGACCATATCGTCTTTAACGGTCCAGATGAGCAGTTCCTAGGAGGTCGCCTCATGGGTGCTAAGGCTGGTATCGGTGGAACTTACGGTGCTATGCCAGAACTCTTCTTGAAACTCAACCAATTGATTGCGGATAAAGATTTAGAAACAGCGCGTGAATTACAATACGCTATCAACGCTATCATTGGTAAACTCACTTCTGCACATGGAAATATGTATGGTGTCATTAAAGAAGTCTTGAAGATTAATGAAGGACTTGATATTGGATCTGTTCGTTCACCTTTGACACCAGTGACTGAAGAAGATCGTCCAGTTGTGGAAGCAGCTGCAGCCTTGATTCGTGAAACTAAGGAGCGCTTCCTCTAATCCATAAGGAGGTATTTATGACTAACTACATTGCAATTGATATCGGTGGAACTAACATCAAGTATGGTTTGGTTGATCAAGAGGGGCAACTTCTTGAATCTCATGAGATACCGACAGAGGCACATAAAGGTGGTCCCCATATTTTAGAGAAAACCAAACAGATTGTAGCTAGTTATCTTGAAAAAGATTCTGTAGCAGGTGTTGCCATTTCTTCAGCAGGTATGGTGGATCCTGACAAGGGTGAGATTTTCTATGCAGGCCCACAGATTCCAAACTATGCAGGTACACAGTTCAAGAAGGAAATCGAGACTAGCTTTGACATTCCTTGTGAAATTGAAAATGATGTCAACTGTGCAGGTCTTGCAGAAGCAGTTTCGGGATCTGGTAAGGGAGCAAGCGTGACCCTTTGCTTAACCATTGGAACAGGTATTGGCGGTTGTTTAATTATTGACGGTCAAGTCTTCCATGGTTTTAGTAACTCCGCCTGTGAGGTTGGCTATCTACACATGCAGGATGGAGCTTTCCAAGACTTAGCCTCAACCACAGCTTTGGTTCGTTATGTAGCAGAAGCACATGGTGACCCAGTCGAACAGTGGAATGGTCGTCGGATTTTTAAGGAAGCTACTGAGGGAAACAAGCTTTGTATGAAAGGTATCGACCGTATGGTTGACTATCTAGGAAAAGGTCTAGCTAATATTTGTTATGTGGCCAATCCAGAAGTAGTTATTCTAGGTGGTGGTATCATGGGACAAGAAGCTATTCTCAAGCCTAAAATTCGAAAAGCTTTGAAAGATGCTTTGGTACCAAGTCTAGCAGATAAGACGAGATTAGAATTTGCCCATCATCAAAATACAGCAGGTATGTTGGGTGCTTATTATCATTTTAAAACAAAACAATCCTAGTTTGGCAATGCCAAACTAGGATTTTCTAGGTACGACGGGCATATAGTTCATCTGTGTTGTATAGTAAATTGAAACAAGAACAAGACAAAAGAGCCTCGAAAAAAGTACTACAACTCGGTAATGCCTTTTTGAGGTGCTTTTTGATATGAGCCCATGTTTTCTCAATAGGATTGTACTCAGGTGAGTAGGGAGGAAGAGGTAAAAGTTTATGCCCAAACTCTTCACACAAGAGTTCTAGCTTACCCATTCTATGGAATCTTGCATTATCCATAATGATAACTGATGGTTTGTTTAAGGTTGGTAAGAGAAACTTCTGAAACCAAGCTTCAAAAAAGTCGCTCGTCATCGTCTCTTCGTAAGTCATTGGAGCGATTAACTCACCATTTGTTAGCCCTGCAACCAAAGAAATCCTCTGATATCTTCTTCCAGATACTTTACCTCTTATTAACTGACCTTTTAAAGAGTGACCATATTCTCGATAAAAATAAGTATCGAATCCTGTTTCATCAATATAAACAGGTGCTAGATGCTTTAAACTATTAAAACTTTTAAGAAATAAAGCTACTTTTTCTGGGTCTTGTTCATAGTAGGTGTGGTTCTTTTTTTCGAGTGTAGCCCATAGCTTTGAGAGCATAGTGGATAGTAGTTGGATGACAGTCAAATTCAGAAGCTATTTCAGTCAAATAAGCGTCTGGATTGTCAGTAAGATGGTTTTTGAGACATCTGCTAGGACGCAGACTTTTATCGTCGCATGGTAGACTAGGAGGAGCCTTATGACAGATTTTCTGATTCTTCCTCTTATTCTCATAGTCGTGGGCATGATTGCCTTGATTCTCTGGATGTCCATAGTTCTGGCTAGTGGATTGTTTTTAATTGGACTAGCCTGTGCTACTCTCTTTACTGAGGTATATGGATTCTATCTTCTCTTTACAGAAACTGAACTTTACACGGAAGATTTAGCACAGAATGGATTATTTGGTTTTACGACTTTCTTTATCATCTTTAATCTTGCTTTGCTTGTCTTGGCAGGCTGGGCAGGATATAAGTGGAAGATAAGATTAAAAAAATGGAGAAAACTCTAATGGTTCTTCTCCATTTTTTATTATGTGACTATTAGTCCGTCTCGCTCCGCTAGGTGCGAGACAAAAAAACCACCCGCTATGCGGGTGCGCGTCGAAGGTTATACCCAAACAACTCCGAACGCGATACAATAAAGGTGTTCAAGCCAATTGTAAAGCGAAAGGAGAAAAATATGGCACAAAAGGCTCATAGTTTATCGCACACAAAGTGGCACTGTTCTATCACATTGTGTTCACCCCTAAGTATAGACGAAAAATAATATATAATCAATATCGAAGTAGTTTAGGCGAAATATTTCATCGCTTGTGTAGTTGTAAAGGAGTTGAGATTATCGAAGGTCACTTAATGCCAGACCATGTACATATGTTAGTCAGTATTCCACCGAGGATAAGTGTTTCAAGTTTCATGGGGTATTTAAAAGGTAAAAGTGCACTCATGATGTTTGACAAACACGCCAACCTCAAGTACAAGTTTGGGAATCAGCATTTCTGGGCGGAAGGTTATTATGTGAGTACGGTTGGACTCAATGAAGCCACAATTAAGAAGTATATTCAGGAGCAGGAAAAGCATGATATAGCACTAGATAAATTGAGTGTAAAAGAATATGAGGATCCCTTTAGGGATAGTGGTAAGTAATACTAAAGCCTTTTTAAGAGGCAAGTGACGAGTCAAGAGCAATAAGGCTTGAACAACGTGAAAGCCAGCGTCTTTAGGCGCTGGCTGGTAATTTGGGCTTATAGCCCTGGTTCAAACCACCCGTTAGACGGGTGGTCATGATTGGTAATGTTGAAAATCGGAAGTGAAATGATACTTTCAAAGAATTCATTTTGGACACTAGCAAACGAAATAGAGCCCTGATGCAAATCAACAATTTGTTTTGAAATTTTTATCCCAATTCCAGTCGTTCTAATTTTAGAAATATCAATGTTTTTAAAAGATAATTCATTAAGTTCAGCAATTTTTTCTGGTGAAGCTCCCTGTCCATTATCTTTGATTTCGACAATTACATTTGTATCTTTTTTGAATAAGTTGATTCTTATTGTGCAACCCTTTTCGTTATGTAAAACAGAGTTGTAGATGATATTATGGATAACTCTTGTGATTAAAAACTGCTCAATCATGATAGATTGATTAACAAGTGAATAATCGTAATCAAATTCAAATTCAAAATCATTCCAGATTTCTTGATTTAAAATATGGATGAGAATGTCTTTGAAGAAGGGGATAATTTTTGTTTCAGTCTGATTTAATTGAAGATGACCGGATGAAAGGCGAGCTACTATATTTAAGTCATTTAAAATATTTTGGATGTAATAGGATTCTGTCAATATTGGGCGAATATGTTTTTTAGACTGTGTATCTGGTTCAGAATCATTTAACAAGGACGCGTTAGAAATGATGACAGAAAGAGGTGTTTTGATATCGTGTGCAATTCCTGAAATCCATTGCTCTTTAAAGACTTCATTCTCTTTGAGTAGAGTATCGGTTTGATTAATTGCAGTTGTAAGATATTCTAGTTCTGATATAGAATTTATTGGATTTTTCAAACCATCTGGGAGATTCTGAATAGCAGTTACAAGAGGCGCAATTTTACGATTGATATGCGTCACACCATAGTAGTAAAGAAAAGCGAAATAAAGGCAGTTGAAAAGCAATACTCCAAATGCTACTAGTGGAATCAGGCGAATACTATCTATATCTAAGTAATTATAACTATAACGAGCAATTTTATCTTTTGGAAAACCAACAACAATGATGTAGCCACCTTTTATCTGACTAAAAACAGGATAATCTGAAAGATAATAGCGAGAAAACTGTAAAATGTCCCCATAGTCAAATTGCGAAGGAACTTCTGTAGGTTTATACTGTTCGTACACTTGTTTTCCAGTCTGCTTATCCAATACCATGAGCCATAACTTTTGTTCTTTTAGACTAGAGATATCATTTTTAGGTATGTGGACGTTATTTTTTGTGATGGTAATGTGTTCAGAAATTATTTTCACAGTCTCAGTAGCAGTTTGCTTTTCCCTAATGTAGAAAACAAAACTGGCAATTAGAATAATATTGGTAATAAAGATAATGATGGAAAAAAAGATAAATTTCTTTAGTGAATACCTTAAAATTTTGGTTTGGTTCATAATCATGATAACAATTTATATCCCAGCCCTTTAGCTGTCTTTAAATATTGAGGTTTTGAAGGATTTTCTTCTATTTTTTCTCGAATTTTCCGAATATGTACAGTCAAAGAGTTTTCATAACCAAAGCTATCCACTCCCCAAATCGTATCACAGAGAGATTCAGTTGAAACGATGTAATTTTTATTATCGTAAAGTTTTTTCAAAATCTGAATTTCAATTGGTGTAATAGAAATTTCTACTCCATTTTTTTGTACTGTTGCATTCCGAAAACTCACCAAAGTCTGTCCAATCTGTATTACTTCCTGTTCTGATTTATAGCTTCTCCGGAGCAGAGCCATAATACGATAGATAAGATTTTTTGGAATGAAGGGTTTCATGACATAATCATCACCACCAGCATTGAAACCAGCTACCTCATCTTCAGGATTATTTTTGGCAGTCAGAAAGAGGATAGGAGTATCGCCCTTTTTTCGGATATGTTTTGCTAATGTGTAGCCATCACCATCGGGGAGCATAATGTCCAAGAGGAAAAGGTCGAACTGCTCTGTTTCAATCATGTCCAAACTAGATTCTATATCATAGGCTGATGTTAGATTGGAAAATCCGTAGGCAGTGAGAATATCTCTTATGGAAGAGTTTAAAATTTTATCGTCATCAATGATAAGAATGTGCTTATTCAGGAGTTGTTGTTCGAAATTCATAATCTTACCTCGCTTATCTATATTATACCATTTAAAAGAGTGAAAAAAGCAAGATACTTTAATCTTAATGTAAAATTAAGGTTAGCTTAGTTTAAAATTAATCTAGCATGTCTATAATAAAGATATAACCTAGATAG
Source organism: Streptococcus mitis (assembly GCF_000722695.1). Classification (GTDB taxonomy): domain Bacteria; phylum Bacillota; class Bacilli; order Lactobacillales; family Streptococcaceae; genus Streptococcus; species Streptococcus mitis_O. The sequence goes on from NZ_JPFU01000008.1 coordinate 116,413, forward strand.
AGATACTTCTCAAATAAATTTTAATCAGTTAGGTATTGCCAAATGGCTAAACAACAAATGAATCTCGTTGAGATTGAAGTAATGAATTCTCTTCAAGAATTAACTCTTGAAGAACTTGATAACGTTCTTGGTGCTGGTAGTGGAATAATTCATTTTATTTAGACTAAAACAATGGTAATAGTGAGTCACCAATTAGATATTGTGAATTATGTTGATTCTATCATTTTTGTTGATAAGAGTAGTGGAGACGTTATCAAAGATACTCATGATAATTTGATTTATAGAAATCAAAATTATAGAAAATTATTTGGTTTAAAGGAGGAAGTTCATAATGATTAGTAATGTTTTACAGATAAAAAACTTACAAAAGGGATTTAAGGACACTCAGGTAGTTAACCTTAGTTCCTTATCAGTTCAACAAGGTGAGATTTATGGTTTTCTAGGTCCAAATGGAGCTGGGAAAACAACCACCATGAAGATGATTTTGTCTTTGATTTCTCGTACAGCTGGGGAGATTGAAGTGTTTGGTCAATCTATAGGTACGGACAAGCAGTATCTTAATCAGATTGGCTCTATGATTGAAGAACCGTCTTATTATCCTAATTTGACAGGATATGAAAATCTCTTAGTCTTCCAAAAAATACTTGGATTTGATAAGAAAAATATTCAGGAAACCTTGAAAATTGTGGGGTTAGATCAACCTAAAAACAAGAAAAAATTGGTTAAAGATTATTCTTTGGGTATGAAACAGCGCTTGGCTTTAGCCTTTGCCTTAGTCAAGAAACCGCGTTTGTTGATACTGGATGAGCCAACAAATGGGCTAGATCCAGCAGGGATTCATGAAATTCGGGAACTGATTATCAAGTTGGCAAAAGAACAGGGCATTACTGTCTTCATCTCTACCCATATCCTTTCAGAAGTAGAGCATATCGCTGACCGTGTGGGGATTATCAACCATGGTCAACTGGTTTACGAGGGAGAAATTCGTAAAATTCAGTCCAATAAATGGCTGGAAGTGCGTGGGGATTTTAGAGGTCAACATGAAGTCATTAGCCAAGTGTTATTTGGTTATCCGTGCAAGATGTTGGAGATACAAGAGGATAAACTCAAGCTGACTAACCTTGCCGATCAGCAGATTTCTAGTTTGTTACGAGATTTAATAGTCGAGAAAGTTCCAATTTATGAAGTGAAGCAAGAGCAAGAAACCTTGGAATCTATCTTCCTCAACTTAACCAAGGAGTGAGTCTTATGTTGAATAATTTGTCTATTGAATTGCTCAAGGCAAAACGAACAAAATCCTTCATTATTAGCATACTAGTTATGGGAGTCGGATTTGCTTGGGCAATTGCAGCCGCTACACGCTACCTAAGTAATCCAGACATGCACCAGATTAGCCTGATTTTCTATATGATAAAAGAAGTAAATGGCTTGATTCTCCCTATTGTGATTGCTCTCTTTGTATCGCGGATTGTCAAGAACGAGAAGGAGGGCAACACTTTCAAACTGCTTTTGGCAAATGGTGAAAATGTACGGCATATCTTTCTGAGTAAGCTTGGCCTGACCATGTTCATTTTGACCTTCCTCGCTTTTTTGGAGGGAGTAGTAGCCCAGTTAATTGCAATCTTATCAGGTCTAGAAATGCCTGTTAGCCTAATCCTCTGGCAAATCGTCATTTTCTTGCTAGCCTCTTTTGTCTTAACCTGTCTGTTTTTGACTTTGCAGTTTTTACTGAAGAAGCAGGCATTGATACTGGCATTAGGGATTTTCGGAGGATTTCTTGGTGTTGGATTTGGTCATGCACCAGCTTTTCTACAGCTAATTTTCCCTTTTGGTGGTATAGGATATATGTCTCTGGTGGATTACCAGCAAGTTGCCAGTCAAGTGAGTTATGTTTTGGCGACAAACCTAGGATTTAAACTCTTTACATATTTGCCAATAGCCCTAATCTATCTCTTCTTATCTCTCTATCTGGTTGAAAAGAAAGGAGGCAAGCTATGATGTCTTATCTATCAGTAGAATGGCGGAAAACCAAAAAATTTTCCATGTTGATGATTGGTATTTGCTTCTTAGCTTTTTGTAGCCTGATTGGTCTTGGGATTTACTTTGGTTCAGCTTATTCTATGGTTGCAGAAATTGAAAAAGTGCCTGTTTTATGGGGACAATTGACCTTCTATTATAGCCAGCTTTTCTTTCCGATTTTGGTTAGCCTTTATGTAGCCATGATGTTAGGAAAAGAGTTTGACAGAAAAAATATTGAATTTCTCAGAGTTAATAATGTCAGTCTTGGGAAATTATTGTTGGCAAAAGAAATAGTAATTATCTTGTTTATTGCTGTTTTACAGTTGTTCTTGTTTGGTATTTTTTATGTCAGTGCTCACCTAGCTCATTTAGAAATTTCTAATTTGTTCACCTACCTCAAGTGGGATTTATTGGGGATTTTTGGAACAATTAGTATGATGGCAGTACAGTTTTTTGTGACAGCTAAAACTCGTGTTTTCAGTAAATCTGTGGGAATTGGTGCTATTGGTACTTTCGTAGGATTTATGATGATTTTTGTATCAGATAAATTATCTTTAATCTATCCCTACTCACAAGCTATGGTGGCAATGCGGTCACGGAATTTGATAGACTTTAATTTAGTGGAAATAGTGCTGTTTATCATTGTAAATATTCTTCTGTGGGGGATTTTTCATACATTGAGTAATAAAGAATTGCATAAGTAATGCGAAGACTCTTCGGGGTCTTTTTCTTGTGATAAAAGCTCCAAGATTTATCCAGTATGCTTGACCTAGTTTTTATAGAAAGAAGGTTAAATTATCAATTAGAAGAGGCCTTAGTACAGGGATTTCAAATACCTGAAGAATACCAATCTTACAAGGAACTAAAGGAACATTATGAGGAAGTGACGGGGGATTACAGCTTTTCCAAACGAGAACTCACTAGTCAATTGGAAATCGCTCTTCAAAATCATAGAGGCGAGGACTTTGAAGAACATGACAAAGAGGAGTATTTGGACTTAGTTCAAAAATTAGAAGAGTTTGATTCATCTCTTGCCACCCATTACCGTCAGTTGATTGACTAGAAAGGAGAAATTCATGAATGATTTACTCCTTGTCCCAGTAATTTTTTTAGCAGTAGGAGGAATTCTCATTCTTTTATGGAGACTCTTTCTGATTGCAAGTGGACTTTTCCTTATTGGTTTTGTCAGTTTTCTTATTTTCGTTGAGGGCTATGGAATTTATCTTCTCTTTACAGAGACTTAACCTTACACGGCAGATTTAGCTCAAAATGGATTATTTAGTTTTACGACTTTCTTTATCATCTTTAATTTAGTTTTACTTGCTTTAGCATGCTGGACAGGATATAAGTGGAAGAAAGAATAGAAAATAATCTTAACAAGTTCAAAATTGATTCTGCTTTTTAGGACATGAAAAATTTTAGAAATTGATTCTTTCAAATCAAAACTTCTTGACTTTCTTTATAATTGTGAGATAATAAAGAAAATATATAAAGGAATTATATAAAATGGCTATAGCGAATTCAAGTAAAATGGTGACCTTCCAAGCTAATAGAGAATTGGTAAATGATG
>NZ_JPFU01000009.1 GCF_000722695.1 Streptococcus mitis
TGATGCTATGGAAGTGTTAAAAGAACAAAATCTCTCTCTTTCATCAGCACTCAGATTATTTTTAAAGAATGTTGTCGTAACAAATGAAGTAGATTTACTAAGTGAAGAGGAATTAGAGAAGGAGTATTTGTTTAGACAATTACAAGCAGAAGTTCAAGAAAGTTATGCCAAGATTGAGGCTGGAAATTACTTGACAGATGAGGATGTCGTGACACGCTATGGATTATAAAAAATATAGGATTTTGTATTCCCCTAGAGTGATTGATAGTCTGGATAAAATATATCAGTATATAGCAGAGGAAATTGGTTCTGTAGAGGCTGCGAGACGAAAAGTAGCGAATATTAGAAAAGATATTAATCGGCTGGAAATTTTCCCCCAAGCTGGATTCGATGCCGATGAAAAATTTGGGAAGAGATTAGATCCTCACTACCAAACGAGAGGATTGACCTTGAGTAAGGATTACATCGTATTCTATACAATTGTTGATGATACTGTCAGGCTTGCTTATCTACTCCCTTCAAAAAGTGATTACATGAAATTATTTAAGACCGAGTCAAGATATGACTGACTTAGAATCTAGATGAGTTATATTTAGTGACGAATAAAAATCCTAGTTTGGCATTGCCAAACTAGGATTTTCTAATTCTTCTTTGTCTTCGATAGCCGTTGAGTTTTTTATTTTCCCAGTAGCTATTGAATATTCTCTCTTTATTTTCTCGATTGATTTCTAAAAAGTAAGCATAAATTAAATCAATCCAAAAAAGCATTGGAAGTTGAGAGGAGATACGCTGAATATAGGATGATTGATTGTGACTAGCAACTAGTACAGTTTCAGTATACAGTTGGTTTTCTTTGTTTGGTACACTGGTAAAGAGAACTGTTTTTGCTCCCATTTCTTTAGCATCTAACAAGCTGTCCAGAATAGATTGAGTAGATCCAGATAGTGAAAAGCCTAGAACCAAGCAATTGTCATCCATGATACTAGTAGTCCAAGCAAAGCCATCTTGATCGGTTATGGCTTCACAGACAACTCCTAAACGCATAAAGCGTAATTTCATCTCACGAGCGACAAGGCCAGAGCTTCCAGTGCCAAAAAAATAGACTCTTTCAGCATCTTCTATCATATTAGCTATTCGTTCTATTTGATTTTCATTAATTAATTCTTGAGTTTGTTCTCGCATATTGCTATAGCTTCTGAGAACACCTTGGATAAGAGGATTATGGGTCGATAGCTGAAGATTTTGGTTATCAATTTGATGTTGGTATTGGAAAATAAATTCTCTATAGCCAGTAAAACCACACTTTTTAGCAAAACGGGTTAGAGCCGCCTGGGAAATATGAAGTTTCTGAGCAACGTTTTGTGATGATAAATCATCCTGTATCGTATCGACCTGTAAGAAATAGCGAGCAATTTCTTGCTCTAATTCAGTTAATTCATCAAAGTGGAGATCAATAATAGAGGGAATATCTTGATTGTTCATGGGATTCCTTTGTATGATTTATATTAAATTGAAAGTCAAAAATTTTCTATTGTTTGATATTATTATACCATATAAAATAATGATAATTAAATAAAAAAGAAAAGCTCTTTTAAAAATCAAATAAAGTGTTCCCATTTTCCATAATTTTCTTCTCAATTTGTGGTACAATGAAGAATGAGACTTTAAATAGAAATGAGACTGACTTGTATGAGAAAATTTGATAGCCATTCGATTCCGATTCGGCTTAATTTATTGTTTTCAATTGTTATTTTGCTCTTTATGACCATCATTGGTCGCCTGCTTTACATGCAGGTTTTGAACGAAGATTTTTATGAGACAAAACTAGCATCGGCAAGTAAAACAAAGGTGACAACTAGTTCGGCTCGTGGACAAATCTACGATGCAACAGGGAAACCTCTCGTCGAAAACACCATCAAGCAAGTTGTATCTTTTACAAGGAACAACAAGATGACGGCTGCAGATTTAAAAGAAACAGCCAAGAAGTTGCTAGCCTATGTGGGAGTTTCTTCTCCAACATTGACTGATCGACAGTTAGCAGACTATTACCTAGCAGATCAAGATGTTTATAAGAAGGCAGTGGAAAGTTTACCACGTGAGAAACGCCTTGATTCTGATGGGAATCAATTATCTGAGTCTGAGCTTTACAATAACACAGTAGAAAGCATAGATCCAAGTCAATTTACCTACTCGGATGACGAAAAGAAAGAAATTTACCTCTTTAGCCAACTCAATGCAGTAGAAAATTTTGCGACAGGAACCGTTGCGACAGATTCCTTGACAGATACACAGATTGCCTTGATAGCTTCGGCCTCTAAGAATTTACCTGGTATCAGTATTTCGACTTCGTGGGATCGAAAGGTTCTAGATACCTCACTTTCGTCTATAGTAGGAAGTGTATCTAGTGAAAAAGCTGGTCTACCAGCTGAAGAAGCAGATGCTTATATCAAAAAGGGTTATTCTCTAAACGACCGTGTTGGAACCTCTTATCTAGAAAAACAATATGAAGAAACCTTGCAAGGGAAACGCTCGGTGAAAGAAATCCATCTAGACAAGTATGGCAATATGGAAAGTGTCGAAAATGTCGAAGATGGTACCAAAGGGAACAATATTAAACTGACCATCGATTTGGCCTTCCAAGATAGCGTGGACAATCTGCTTAAGAGTTATTTCAATTCCGAACTGGGAAATGGAGGAGCCAGATATTCTGAAGGTGTTTATGCAGTTGCTTTGAACCCAAAAACAGGTGCAGTTTTGTCTATGTCAGGGCTAAAACATGACTTGAAAACGGGAGATTTAACGCCTGATTCCTTGGGAACAGTGACCAATGTCTTTGTCCCAGGTTCGGTTGTCAAGGCCGCAACCATCAGCTCTGGTTGGGAGAATGGAGTCTTGTCAGGGAACCAGACCTTGACAGACCAACCGATTGTCTTCCAAGGTTCAGCTCCGATTAATTCTTGGTACACTCAGGCCTACGGTTCATTTCCGATTACAGCTGTAGAAGCCTTGGAGTATTCATCTAATACCTACATGGTTCAAACGGCTTTGGGCATCATGGGTCAGACCTATCAACCCAATATGTTTGTTTTAACTAACAATTTAGAATCCGCTATGGGGAAACTTCGTTCGACATTTGCTGAATATGGTCTTGGAGCCTCAACAGGCATTGACCTTCCAGATGAGTCAACTGGTTTTATACCAAAAGAGTATAATTTTGCTAATTACATTACCAATGCATTTGGTCAGTTTGATAACTACACCCCAATGCAATTGGCCCAGTACGTTGGAACTATTGCCAACAACGGTGTTCGGATTGCACCTCACATTGTCGAGGGGATTTATGGAAACAACGAACAAGGTGGTTTAGGAAACTTAATCCAATATGTTGAAACCAAGGAAATGAATAAAATTAATATTTCTGAGTCTGATGTTTCCATCCTCCAACAAGGATTTTATCAAGTTTCACATGGTGGGAGTACTCTGACGACAGGTCGTGCCTTTTCCAATGGTGCAGCTGTATCCATTAGTGGGAAAACAGGTACCGCCGAAAGTTATGTTGCGGGAGGTCAAAAAGCCGACAACACCAACGCCGTGGCCTATGCCCCATCAGATAATCCTCAAATCGCTGTAGCTGTTGTCTTTCCACATAACACCAATCTTACAAATGGTGTCGGACCTTCCATTGCGCGCGACATTATCAACCTCTATAACCAATATCATCCAATGAATTAGAAAGGAATATATGCTTTATCCAACACCTATTGCCAAGCTAATTGATAGTTATTCCAAGTTACCGGGTATCGGGATTAAGACGGCTACCCGTCTGGCCTTCTATACTATTGGAATGTCTGATGACGATGTCAATGAATTTGCCAAAAATCTCCTTTCTGCGAAGAGAGAGCTGACCTACTGTTCCATCTGCGGTCGCCTGACTGATGACGATCCTTGCTCTATCTGTACTGATCCGACTCGTGACCAGACAACGATTTTAGTTCTCGAGGATAGTCGTGATGTGGCAGCTATGGAGAACATCCAAGAATACCATGGACTCTATCATGTCCTGCATGGCCTCATTTCCCCCATGAATGGCATCAGTCCAGATGATATCAATCTCAAGAGCCTTATGACTCGTCTGATGGATAGCGAGGTTTCAGAAGTGATTGTGGCCACAAATGCTACGGCAGATGGGGAAGCGACTTCCATGTATCTTTCACGCTTGCTCAAGCCAGCTGGGATCAAGGTTACGCGCCTGGCGAGAGGTCTCGCTGTGGGTGCGGATATCGAGTATGCGGACGAAGTCACACTCTTACGAGCCATTGAAAATCGAACAGAGTTGTAAGCAGAGACAAATTAACGAACTCAATTCATTTATATAAAAAATCAAGGAGGCTGAAAATCGTTCCTATCGGCCTCTTTTTGTATAGTGTGATGAGTAGAATCAGGTTCAAGTTTCAAAAAAAGAAGCAAATATGATATACTAAAGAACGAGTATTCTAGTAGAATTGGAACAAGTAATATGAAACAAACGATTATTCTTTTATATGGTGGGCGTAGTGCAGAGCGTGAAGTCTCTGTTCTTTCAGCTGAGAGTGTCATGCGTGCGGTCAACTACGATCGTTTCACAGTCAAGACTTTCTTTATCAGCCAGTCAGGTGACTTTATTAAAACGCAAGAATTTAGCCAGACTCCTGGTCAAGAGGACCGTCTCATGACCAATGAAACTATTGATTGGGATAAGAAAGTTGCTCCAAGTGCTATCTATGAAGAAGGGGCAGTGATCTTTCCAGTCCTTCACGGTCCGATGGGAGAGGATGGCTCTGTTCAAGGATTCTTGGAAGTTTTGAAAATGCCTTACGTTGGTTGCAACATCTTGTCATCTAGCCTTGCCATGGACAAAATCACCACCAAGCGTGTGTTGGAATCTGCTGGTATTGCCCAAGTTCCTTATGTGGCCATCGTTGAAGGGGATGATGTGATTGCTAAAATCGCTGAAGTGGAAGAAAAATTGACTTATCCAGTTTTCACAAAACCATCAAACATGGGTTCTAGTGTCGGTATTTCTAAGTCTGAAAATCAAGAGGAACTTCGCCAAGCTTTGGAACTTGCCTTCCGATATGACAGTCGTGTCTTGATTGAGCAAGGGGTGAATGCCCGTGAAATCGAGGTTGGTCTCTTGGGTAACTATGATGTCAAGAGCACGTTGCCAGGAGAAGTTGTCAAGGATGTTGCCTTCTACGACTATGATGCCAAGTATATTGATAACAAGATTACTATGGACATCCCAGCCAAAATCAGTGATGATGTGGTAGCTGTCATGCGTCAAAATGCAGAAACAGCCTTCCGTGCCATTGGTGGCCTCGGTCTCTCTCGTTGCGATTTCTTCTATACAGACAAGGGAGAGATTTTCCTAAACGAGCTTAATACCATGCCAGGTTTCACCCAGTGGTCTATGTACCCACTACTTTGGGACAATATGGGAATCAGCTATCCAGAACTAATCGAGCGTTTGGTTGACCTTGCTCAGGAAAGCTTTGACAAGCGCGAAGCGCATTTGCTATAAAAATGAAAGAGAGGGTAGGAGCCAGAACCATCACTGCAAGGTGACTAGAGTTCTCGAGCTTCGACCCTTTTTAAAGGAGTAGAAATGAAATTAACTATCCACGAAGTTGCCCAAGCTGTTGGAGCTAAAAATGATATCAGCATTTTTGAGGATACCCAGTTAGAGAAAGCTGAGTTTGACAGTCGTTTGATTGCGACAGGAGATCTATTTGTCCCCCTCAAGGGTGCGCGTGATGGCCATGACTTTATCGAAACAGCCTTTGAAAATGGTGCTGCTGTAACCCTGTCTGAGAAAGAAATCGCAAATCATCCTTATATTTTAGTAGATGATGTTTTGATTGCCTTTCAAACTCTAGCAGCCTACTATCTTGAGAAAACGGCTGTTGATGTCTTTGCAGTTACAGGTTCAAATGGCAAGACAACGACTAAGGATATGTTGGCGCACTTGCTATCGACAACCTACAAGACCTACAAAACACAAGGAAACTACAATAATGAGATTGGTCTTCCCTACACAGTTCTCCATATGCCTGAAGGAACAGAAAAGTTAGTCTTGGAGATGGGGCAGGACCACTTGGGAGATATTCATCTCTTGTCTGAGTTGGCTCATCCAAAAACAGCCATTGTGACCCTGGTTGGAGAGGCTCATTTGGCCTTTTTCAAAGACCGTTCAGAGATTGCTAAAGGAAAAATGCAAATTGCAGACGGGATGTCTTCGAATTCCTTGCTCTTGGCACCAGCCGACTCCATTGTAGAGGCCTACTTGCCAACGGATAAAAAGGTGGTCCGTTTTGGGCAAGGAGCAGAGCTGGAAATTACAGACTTGGTTGAGCGTAAGGATAGTCTGACCTTTAAGGCTAATTTTTTGGGACAAGTTCTCGATTTGCCAGTGACTGGTAAGTACAATGCCACCAATGCTATGATTGCATCCTATGTTGCCCTACAAGAAGGAGTTTCAGAGGAGCAAATTCGTTTGGCCTTCCAACATCTTGAATTGACGCGTAATCGTACTGAGTGGAAGAAAGCAGCCAATGGAGCAGATATTCTGTCTGACGTATACAATGCCAATCCAACTGCTATGAAGTTGATTTTAGAGACTTTCTCTGCCATTCCAGCCAATGAAGGTGGCAAGAAAATTGCGGTTTTAGCGGACATGAAGGAACTCGGTGACCAGTCTGTTCAGCTTCATAATCAGATGATCTTGAGCCTTTCGCCAGATGTGCTGGATACCGTTATTTTTTATGGAGAAGATATCGCAGAATTGGCTCAACTCGCCAGTCAAATGTTCCCAATCGGCCACGTTTACTACTTCAAAAAAACAGCCGACGAGGACCAATTTGAGGCTATGACTAAGCAGGTCAAGGAAAGCCTTGGAGTCCATGACCAAATCCTACTAAAAGGATCCAACTCTATGAATTTAGCCAAGTTGGTAGAAAGTTTAGAACATGAAGACAAGTGATTTTGTCAAGTATTTGCAAAGAATGATTGCCATTACAGATACTGGCTTAACCTTTACAAAGGATCCTTTTGACCGTGAGCGTTATGAGGACTTGCGGGTCCTTTTATCTGAAATGCTGAATCAGGGATTAGATATAGATTCAGAAGAAGTGGCAGAAGTTATGAAACCAACTTCCGCTTATGCAACTCCTCTGATGGACGTCCGTGCTTGGATTGTTGAGGACGAAAAGATTTGTCTGGTTAGGGGACAAGGGGAAGATAGTTGGGCTTTGCCAGGTGGCTTTGGTGAGGTTGGCTATTCTCCAACTGAAAATATTCTCAAGGAAATTGAAGAAGAAACTGGCTCTGAAGCTAAAGTTGAAAGACTGCTAGCTGTTTTTGATACCAATCGTTTCCAACTACAGAGCAAACAATATGCAAAGTTTGTTTTTGAATGTAAGCTTCTTGATGGACAATTCCAAGAAAATCAAGAAATCGCTGATCTTCAATTTTTTGCCATTGATCAACTGCCAGCCTTATCTGAAAAACGCATTACCAAGGAGCAAATAGAGATTCTTTGGCAGGTTTATCAAGGTCAGAGGGAGCAATATCTTGACTAAGAAGATGATTATCGTATTTCTAAATCCATTTTTGACAAATAGCATGGTATAATAATATGCAGGAAAATTTTGAATCATGAGGAAGACTAGATGAATTTATGGGACATTTTCTTTACGACTCAGGCAACAGAGCCACCTAAGTTTGATCTTTTTTGGTATGTTAGCCTCTTTACTCTCTTAGCCTTAACTTTTTATACAGCCTATCGCTATCGTGAAAAGAAGGTTTACCAACGATTTTTCCAAATCTTGCAAGCTGTTCAGTTGATCCTACTTTATGGCTGGTATTGGGTTAATCATATGCCACTATCAGAAAGCTTACCCTTTTACCATTGCCGTATGGCTATGTTTGTGGTGCTCTTGCTTCCTGGTCAGTCCAAATATAGGCAGTATTTTGCATTATTGGGAACATTTGGGACATTAGCAGCCTTTGTTTATCCAGTGCCAGATGCCTATCCATTCCCCCATATTGCGATTTTATCCTTTATCTTTGGGCACTTAGCTCTCTTGGGAAACTCACTCGTTTATCTCTTGAGACAGTATGATGCAAAAATGCTAGATGTGAAGGGAATTTTTCTCATGACCTTTGCCCTAAATGCCTTGATTTTTGTGGTCAATTTGGTAACAGGTGGAGATTACGGATTCTTGACAAAACCGCCATTGGTTGGGGATCATGGCTTAGTAGCTAATTATTTGATCGTGTCAGTAGCCTTGTCTGCCGCGATTACCTTGACAAAGAAAATCTTGGAACTATTTTTAGCACAAGAAGCAGAAAAAATGATTGCAAAGAAAGCTTAGAAATGAGCTTTCTTTTTTCATAAATCTGATTTTTTATAATTTGTTTGGAAAATAAAAAGCTGATGAGCAAAAGTGAAAAAATAGCAAGTAAATTTAGGAAAAAACTAAGCACGATTGGATTTTTTGTGTTATAATATTTTGTGAATAGCTATGCCCTATTTTAGCTATATTGAATAGAAGTTAGAAACTTGGAAGATAGAGAGGATGCGATGTAATGGCTAGAGATGGTTTTTTTACAGGCTTAGATATTGGAACCAATTCGATTAAGGTATTGGTTGCTGAGCTTAGAAATGGTGAACTAAACGTAATTGGTGTAAGTAATGCCAAGAGTAAAGGTGTAAAAGATGGGATTATCGTTGATATTGAAGCAGCAGCAACTGCTATTAAGTCGGCTATTTCCCAGGCAGAGGAAAAAGCAGGCATTTCAATCAAATCAGTGAATGTTGGTTTGCCTGGAAATCTTTTGCAAGTAGAACCAACTCAAGGAATGATTCCAGTGACATCTGATACAAAAGAAATTACAAATCAAGATGTCGAGAATGTTGTCAAATCAGCCTTGACAAAGAGTATGACACCGGATCGTGAAGTCATTACTTTTATTCCAGAAGAATTTATCGTAGATGGTTTCCAAGGTATTCGTGACCCGCGTGGAATGATGGGGGTGCGTCTTGAAATGCGTGGTTTGCTTTACACAGGGCCACGTACTATTCTTCACAATTTACGCAAGACAGTTGAGCGTTCAGGTGTACAAGTTGAAAATATTATTATTTCACCATTGGCTTTGGTTCGTTCAGTCTTGAACGAAGGCGAGCGTGAATTTGGAGCTACTGTGATTGATATGGGAGCAGGTCAAACAACTGTTGCTACAATCCGTAACCAAGAACTTCAGTTTACAAATATTCTTCAAGAAGGTGGAGATTATGTCACAAAAGATATCTCTAAAGTCTTGAAGACTTCACAGAAATTAGCTGAAGGATTGAAATTGAACTATGGGGAAGCCTACCCATCACTTGCCAGCAATGAAACTTTCCAAGTTGAAGTGATTGGTGAAGTAGAGCCTGTAGAAGTTACAGAAAGCTACTTGGCAGAGATTATTTCAGCTCGCATTAAACACATTTTTGAACAGATTAAACAAGAGTTGGAAAGAAGACATTTGTTGGATCTTCCAGGTGGAATTGTTCTGATTGGTGGAAATGCTATTTTACCAGGTATTGTAGAACTTGCACAGGAAGTCTTTGGTGTTGGTGTCAAACTTTACGTTCCAAATCAAGTTGGAATCCGTAACCCTGCCTTTGCTCATGTGATTAGCTTGTCTGAATTTGCGGGACAATTGACAGAAGTACATCTCTTGGCTCAACGAGCAGTTAAGGGTGAGGATACTTTGCGTCACCAACCAATCAATTTTGGTGGGATGATTCAACGTGTCACCCAGGTGTCACAACCTACCCCGATTCAATCAGCTTCAAATACAGAGGTGGAACCATCAGCTTCTACTAACGTAGTTGCTCCGAAAGAGGATAAAGTATCTTCTCAAAATAAACCAAAAATCGCAGATCGCTTCCGTGGCTTAATCGGAAGCATGTTTGATGAATAAAAGAGGAAAAATAAACTATGACATTTTCATTTGATACAGCGGCTGCTCAAGGTGCAGTTATTAAAGTAATCGGTGTTGGTGGAGGTGGCGGTAACGCTATTAACCGCATGGTTGACGAAGGTGTTACGGGCGTAGAATTTATCGCAGCAAACACAGATGTACAAGCTTTGAGTAGTACTAAAGCAGAGACAGTAATTCAATTGGGTCCTAAATTGACTCGTGGCTTGGGTGCTGGAGGTCAACCTGAAGTTGGTCGAAAAGCTGCTGAAGAGAGCGAAGAAACATTAACAGCTGCTATTAGCGGAGCGGATATGGTCTTCATTACTGCGGGTATGGGTGGTGGATCAGGCACTGGTGCAGCTCCTGTTATTGCTCGTATTGCTAAAGATTTAGGTGCTCTTACAGTTGGTGTTGTGACACGTCCTTTCGGTTTTGAAGGAAGCAAACGTGGTCAATTTGCTGTTGAAGGAATCAACCAACTTCGCGAACATGTAGATACCCTATTGATTATTTCAAACAACAACTTGCTTGAAATTGTTGATAAGAAAACTCCACTTCTTGAAGCACTCAGCGAAGCTGATAACGTACTTCGCCAAGGTGTTCAAGGGATTACAGATTTGATTACAAATCCTGGTTTGATTAACCTTGACTTTGCCGATGTGAAAACAGTTATGGCAAATAAAGGGAATGCTTTAATGGGTATCGGTATCGGTAGTGGAGAAGAACGTGTGGTAGAAGCAGCTCGTAAGGCAATCTACTCACCACTTCTTGAAACAACTATTGACGGTGCTGAAGATGTTATCGTCAACGTTACTGGTGGACTTGACTTAACTTTGATTGAAGCAGAAGAAGCATCAGAAATCGTTAACCAAGCAGCTGGTCAAGGAGTGAACATCTGGTTGGGAACATCTATTGATGAAAGCATGCGTGATGAAATTCGCGTAACAGTTGTTGCAACAGGTGTTCGTCAAGATCGTGTTGAAAAAGTTGTTGGACATGCACCAAAACAAGTTGTTCGTCATGAACAAGTGAGTCCAAGTCATACACGTAACTATGACCGTCACTATGACATGGCTGAAACTGCAGAAATTCCAAGTCCAGCACCTCGCCGTACAGAAACTTCTAAAACATCAGCATTTGGTGATTGGGATTTGCGTCGTGAGACGATTGTTCGTCCAACTGATTCAGTTGTATCGCCAGTTGAACGTTTCGAAGCACCATCTTTAGAAGAGGATGAATTAGAAACTCCTCCATTTTTCAAAAATCGTTAAGTAAATGAATTTGAAAGAAAATACAGAACGTGTTTTTCAACAAATAAAGGATGCAAGTCAGCAGGCAGGAAGAGAAGATAATTCTGTTTCAGTTGTTGCTGTTACAAAATATGTAGACGTACCGACAGCGGAGGCTTTGCTTCCGCTAGGTGTGCATCATATTGGTGAAAATCGTGTAGATAAGTTCCTTGAGAAATATCAAGCTTTAAAAGACCAAGATATTAGTTGGCATTTGATTGGCACTTTGCAAAGACGTAAGGTTAAGGATGTTATTCAATATGTTGATTATTTCCATGCTTTGGATTCATTAAAGCTAGCAGAGGAAATTCAAAAGAGAAGTGACCGAGTTATTAAGTGTTTCTTACAAGTGAATATCTCAAGGGAAGAGAGCAAACATGGTTTTTCAAAGGAAGAACTATTGGAACTCTTGCCAGAGTTGGCAACCTTAGATAAAATTGAATATGTAGGCTTGATGACAATGGCTCCTTTTGAAGCTAGTAGTGATGAGTTGAAAGAGATTTTTAAAGCTACACAGGATTTGCAACTAGAAATTAGAGAAAAACAAATTCCCAATATGCCAATGATGGACTTGAGTATGGGGATGAGTCGTGACTACAAGGAAGCGATTGAATTTGGCTCAACATTTGTCAGAATTGGCACAGCATTTTTTAAATAGGAAAGAAAGATGTCTTTAAAAGATAGATTTGATAGATTTATAGATTATTTTACAGAAGATGGAGAAGATGTTGCTACTACTTATCAGCCTAAAGCTGAGGAACCGATTGTGGCTCCAGTTCCTTCTGTAAAAGAGTTGCCTCAACAAGTTGCGACCACACCATCTAAAGAAAAAAATATTACTCGTCTTCATGCCCGTCAACAAGAGTTGGCTATGCAAAGTCAACGTTCTACTGATAAGGTGACAATTGATGTTCGTTATCCACGTAAATACGAAGATGCTACAGCTATTGTTGATTTATTAGCTGGTAACGAAAGTATTTTGATTGATTTCCAATATATGACAGAAGTTCAAGCTCGTCGTTGTTTGGACTATCTGGATGGGGCACGTCATGTTTTAGCTGGTAACATGAAAAAGGTAGCATCTACTATGTACCTACTGACGCCAGTTGATGTTGTCGTCAATATTGAAGATATCAAAATTCCAGATGAATCACAAAATGGTGAATTTGGTTTTGATATGAAACGTACGAGAGTGAAATAATGCTCTTTCTCATTCGTTTTATTCAAAATGCAGTGGATATCTATTCACTGATTTTAGTCGTTTTTGCTCTGATGTCTTGGTTCCCCAATGCTTATGAATCGCGTCTAGGTCGCTTGATTATTAGCTTAGTGAAACCGATAATAGCTCCTTTACAACGTTTACCCCTTCAGATTGCAGGACTTGACTTGTCTGTCTGGATTGCGGTTTTATTAGTGCATTTTTTAGGGAACCAATTGATTCGACTTTTAGTGATGTTTCTATGAACAAGATGATCTATCAGCACTTTTCTAAGAATGATTCGTCTTTTATTGATAAGGGAGCAGAATGGATAAAAAAGGTAGAAGACTCTTATTCTCCATTTTTAACACCTTTTGTAAATCCTCATCAGGAAAAGATTTTAAAAGTTCTAGCCTCAACGAACGGCATCTCCTACATGAGCAGTCGGCAGTTTCTTGAAACTGAATACGTGCGGATACTCCTGTATCCTGATTATTTTGAACCCAAATTCTCTGATTTTGAACTATCCTTGCAAGAAATAGTTTATTCTAATAAGTTTGAACGTTTAACGCATGCAAAAATATTAGGGACTGTTTTAAATCAGTTGGGAATCGATAGGAAGCTGTTTGGTGATATCTTAGTCAATGAAGAGAGAGCACAGATTATCATTAATCGACAGTTTACTCTCCTTTTCCAAGACGGCATTACGAAAATTGCCCGTCTACCTGTTCGTCTAGAAGAACGGGATTTTACTGAGAAAATTGCTACAGTAGAAGATTATCAAGAATTGGATATTTGTATCGCTAGTTCTAGATTAGATGTTTTCCTAGCGGGGGTCTTCAAACTGTCAAGAAATCAGGCAAATCAGTTAATTGAAAAGCAGGCAGTTCAAGTTAATTACCATTTAGTTGAAAAATCAGATTATACAGTTCAAGTTGGTGACTTGATTAGTGTAAGGAAATTCGGTCGATTGAAACTCGTTAGAGATAATGGGCAAACAAAAAAAGATAAAAAGAAATTAACGGTCCAATTGTTATTAAGTAAGTGAGGAAAAATATGCCAATTACATCGTTAGAAATCAAAGATAAAACCTTTAACACACGCTTCAGAGGCTTTGATCAAGAAGAAGTAGATGAATTTTTAGATATTGTAGTCCGTGATTATGAGGATTTAGTTCGCTCTAATCATGATAAGGATTTACATATTAAGAGTTTGGAAGAGCGTTTGTCTTACTTTGATGAGATGAAAGATTCATTAAGCCAGTCTGTATTGATTGCACAAGATACAGCTGAACGAGTAAAACAAGCTGCAGCTGAACGTTCAAATAATATTATCCATCAAGCAGAGCAAGATGCGCAACGTTTGTTGGAAGAAGCTAAATACAAGGCTAATGAAATTCTTCGTCACGCAACGGATAATGCTAAGAAAGTTGCAGTTGAAACAGAAGAATTGAAGAACAAGAGCCGTGTCTTCCACCAACGTCTCAAATCAACAATTGAGAGCCAGTTAGCAATTGTTGAATCATCAGATTGGGAAGACATTCTTCGCCCAACAGCGACTTATCTACAAACAAGTGATGAGGCCTTTAAAGAAGTGGTTAGCGAAGTTTTAGGTGACTCTGTCTTACAACAACATTCAGAGGAAGAACCAATTGATATTACTCGCCAGTTTTCTCCTGAGGAAATGGCAGAGTTACAGGCTCGTATCGAAGCAGCTAATAAGGAACTTGCAGAAGTTGAAGCAAGAGCTACACAAGAACAGGTTGTTTCACCAGTTCAGGCTGTTGAGGAAAGTCCAGCTCATCCAGTTGGTCCGATGTATGAAGAGCCAGAAGTAGCCCCAAGTCATTACTCAGGCCCAACACCAGCTACTGAAGCTGTAAACTCAGAACCAGGATTTGTGGCACCGCAAGAATCTGTTACAATTTTATAAGAAATGATCTGAGAACAATATCTTATCCTTATATTTCCAGCGAGCAGGAGATGGTGTGAGTCCTGTAATCCCTATTGATAAGATTATCCTCTCAAAAACTCAAGTCTGAAGCTAGTAAGATTTGACGTTTCCCACGTTACGGGATAAGAGGGAGAAAGACTAAATCTTTTTCCGAACAAAGGTGGTACCACGATTTTCGTCCTTTTTGGCAGTCGTGGTTTTTAATTTGTTATTATTTATAAAGGAGATACCATGAAACTCAAAGATACCCTTAATCTTGGGAAAACAGCTTTCCCAATGCGTGCAGGTCTTCCTACTAAAGAGCCAGTTTGGCAAAAGGAATGGGAAGATGCAAAACTTTACCAACGTCGTCAAGAATTGAACCAAGGAAAACCTCATTTCACCTTGCATGATGGCCCTCCATATGCAAACGGAAATATCCACGTTGGACACGCTATGAACAAGATTTCAAAAGATATCATTGTTCGATCAAAATCTATGTCAGGTTTTTACGCACCATTTATCCCAGGTTGGGATACTCATGGTCTGCCAATCGAGCAAGTTTTGGCAAAACAAGGTGTCAAACGTAAAGAAATGGATTTGGTTGAGTACTTGAAACTTTGCCGTGAATATGCTCTTTCTCAAGTAGATAAACAACGCGAAGACTTTAAACGTTTGGGTGTTTCTGGTGACTGGGAAAATCCATATGTGACCTTGACTCCTGATTATGAAGCAGCACAAATCCGTGTCTTCGGTGAAATGGCTAACAAGGGTTATATCTACCGTGGTGCTAAGCCAGTTTACTGGTCTTGGTCATCAGAGTCTGCCCTTGCTGAAGCAGAGATTGAATACCATGATTTGATTTCAACTTCCCTTTACTATGCCAATAAGGTGAAAGATGGCAAAGGTGTTCTAGATACAGATACTTACATCGTTGTCTGGACAACTACTCCATTTACCATCACAGCATCTCGTGGTTTGACGGTTGGAGCGGATATTGATTACGTTTTGGTTCAACCTGCTGGTGAAGCTCGTAAGTTTGTAGTAGCTGCAGAATTGTTGACTAGTTTGTCTGAAAAATTTGGTTGGTCTGATGTTCAAGTGTTGGCAACTTACCGTGGTCAAGAATTGAACCACATTGTAACAGAACACCCATGGGATACAGCTGTAGATGAGTTGGTGATCCTTGGTGACCACGTTACGACTGACTCTGGTACAGGTATTGTCCATACAGCTCCTGGTTTTGGTGAGGATGACTACAATGTCGGTATTGCTAATGGTCTTGAAGTCGCAGTGACTGTTGATGAACGTGGTATTATGATGGCTAATGCTGGTCCTGAGTTTGAAGGTCAGTTCTACGACAAGGTTGTTCCAACTGTTATCGAAAAACTTGGTAGCCTCCTTCTTGCTCAAGAAGAAATCTCTCACTCATACCCATTTGACTGGCGTACAAAGAAACCAATCATCTGGCGTGCAGTTCCACAATGGTTTGCATCAGTTTCTAAATTCCGCCAAGAAATCTTGGATGAAATTGAAAAAGTAAAATTCCACTCAGAATGGGGTAAAGTTCGTCTTTACAATATGATCCGTGACCGTGGCGACTGGGTTATCTCTCGTCAACGTGCTTGGGGTGTTCCACTTCCTATCTTCTACGCTGAAGATGGTACAGCTATCATGACTGCTGAAACGATTGAACATGTGGCTCAGCTCTTTGAAGCACATGGTTCAAGCATTTGGTGGGAACGTGATGCTAAGGACCTCTTGCCAGAAGGATTTACTCATCCAGGTTCACCAAATGGTGAGTTCAAGAAAGAAACAGATATCATGGACGTATGGTTTGACTCAGGTTCATCATGGAATGGGGTTGTAGTAAACCGTCCTGAGTTGACTTACCCAGCAGACCTTTACCTAGAAGGTTCTGACCAATACCGTGGTTGGTTCAACTCATCACTCATCACATCTGTTGCCAACCATGGTGTAGCACCTTACAAGCAAATCTTGTCACAAGGTTTTGCCCTTGACGGTAAAGGTGAGAAGATGTCTAAATCTCTTGGAAATACCATTGCTCCAAGTGATGTTGAAAAACAATTTGGTGCAGAAATCTTGCGTCTCTGGGTAACAAGTGTTGACTCAAGCAACGATGTGCGTATCTCTATGGATATCTTGAGCCAAGTCTCTGAAACTTACCGTAAGATTCGTAACACCCTTCGTTTCTTGATTGCCAATACATCTGACTTTAACCCAACTCAAGATACAGTAGCTTACGATGAGCTTCGTTCAGTTGATAAGTACATGACTATTCGCTTTAACCAGCTTGTCAAGACCATTCGTGACGCTTATGCAAACTTTGAATTCTTGACAATCTACAAGGCTTTGGTGAACTTTATCAACGTTGATTTGTCAGCCTTTTACCTTGATTTTGCCAAAGATGTTGTTTATATCGAAGGTGCTAAATCATTGGAACGCCGTCAAATGCAGACTGTCTTCTATGACATTCTTGTCAAAATCACCAAACTTTTGACACCGATCCTTCCTCACACTGCGGAAGAAATCTGGTCATACCTTGAGTTTGAAGTAGAAGACTTCGTTCAATTGTCAGAATTGCCAGAAGCAGAGACATTTGCTAATCAAGAAGAAATCTTGGATACATGGGCTGCCTTCATGGACTTCCGTGGACAAGCTCAAAAAGCCTTGGAAGAAGCTCGTAATGCAAAAGTAATCGGTAAATCACTTGAAGCACACTTGACAGTTTATCCAAACGAAATTGTGAAAACTCTACTCGAAGCAGTAAACAGCAATGTAGCTCAACTTTTGATTGTGTCTGAATTGACCATCGCAGAAGGACCAGCTCCAGAAGCTGCCGTTAGCTTCGAAGATGTAGCCTTTACAGTTGAACGCGCTGCAGGTGAAGTGTGTGACCGTTGCCGTCGCATCGACCCAACAACCGCAGAACGCAGCTACCAGGCAGTTATCTGTGACCACTGTGCAAGCATCGTAGAAGAAAACTTTGCGGACGCTGTCGCAGAAGGATTTGAAGAGAAATAAGGTTGTTGTATGATACTAAGAAGGAAAAGGATTGCCAAACAGTCCTTTCCTTTTTGGTTTTGACTAGCTTTTTTGTGAAAAATTGTGTAAAATAGAATAGATAAACGAGGGGAAACCTCGGAAAATTTAAAGGAGAATCCATCTAATGGTAAAATTGGTTTTTGCTCGCCACGGTGAGTCTGAATGGAACAAAGCTAACCTTTTCACTGGTTGGGCTGATGTTGATTTGTCTGAAAAAGGTACACAACAAGCGATTGACGCTGGTAAATTGATCAAAGAAGCTGGTATCGAATTTGATCAAGCTTACACTTCAGTATTGAAACGTGCTATCAAAACAACTAACTTGGCTCTTGAAGCTTCTGACCAATTGTGGGTTCCAGTTGAAAAATCATGGCGCTTGAACGAACGTCACTACGGTGGTTTGACTGGTAAAAACAAGGCTGAAGCTGCTGAGCAATTTGGTGATGAGCAAGTTCACATCTGGCGTCGTTCATACGATGTATTGCCTCCAAACATGGACCGTGATGATGAGCACTCAGCTCACACAGACCGTCGTTATGCTTCACTTGACGACTCAGTTATCCCAGATGCTGAAAACTTGAAAGTGACTTTGGAACGTGCTCTTCCATTCTGGGAAGATAAAATCGCTCCAGCTCTTAAAGATGGTAAAAACGTATTCGTAGGAGCTCACGGTAACTCAATCCGTGCCCTTGTAAAACACATCAAAGGTTTGTCAGATGACGAAATCATGGACGTAGAAATCCCTAACTTCCCACCATTGGTATTCGAATTCGACGAAAAATTGAACGTAGTTTCTGAATACTACCTTGGAAAATAAAAAATTGTAAGTCTAGAATTGATTTCTAGGCTTTTTGTTTTTGTTCCCAGTTTTCAACTATTTGAAAAAGCGATATAATGATATTAATACTCAATGAAAATCAAAGAGCAAACTAGGAAGCTAGGGGTAGGCTGCTCAAAACACTGTTTTGAGGTTGTGGATAGAACTGACGAAGTCAGCTCAAAACACTGTTTTGAGGTTGTAGATAAGACTGACGAAGTCAGCTCAAAACACTGTTTTGAGGTTGTAGATAAGACTGACGAAGTCAGTAACCATACCTACGGCAAGGTGAAGTTGATGTGGTTTGAAGAGATTTTCGAAGAGTATAAATATGAAAGAAAGAGAAAATGATATGGCTTATATTGAGATGAAACACTGTTACAAGCGTTATCAGGTTGGGGACACGGAGATTGTGGCCAATCGTGATGTGAATTTTGAGATTGAAAAGGGTGAATTGGTTATCATTCTAGGAGCGTCTGGTGCAGGCAAGTCAACAGTTCTTAACCTTCTTGGGGGAATGGATACCAATGACGAGGGGGAAATCTGGATTGATGGTGTCAATATTGCAGACTATAGTTCCTACCAGCGCACCAATTACCGCCGTAATGATGTGGGGTTTGTTTTTCAGTTTTACAATCTAGTGTCCAATCTAACTGCTAAGGAAAATGTGGAACTGGCTTCTGAAATCGTGACGGATGCCTTGAATCCTGAACAGGTCTTGACAGATGTAGGTCTGGCTCATCGTCTCAATAACTTTCCAGCCCAGCTTTCTGGAGGGGAGCAACAGCGAGTCTCCATTGCACGCGCGGTAGCCAAAAATCCTAAAATCCTCCTTTGTGATGAACCGACTGGAGCCTTGGATTATCAGACGGGCAAGCAGGTTTTGAAAATTCTCCAAGACATGTCTCGTCAAAAGGGAGCGACGGTAATCATCGTGACTCACAATAGCTCGCTAGCTCCTATCGCAGATCGCGTGATTCATATGCATGATGCCAGTGTCAAGGATGTGGTGATCAACCAGCATCCTCAGGATATCGACAGTTTGGAGTACTAGCATGATCAAGCGAAAAACCTATTGGAAGGACTTAATTCAGTCCTTCACAGGCTCCAAGGGACGTTTTTTATCCATCTTGACTCTGATGATGTTGGGATCTCTAGCTCTAGTAGGTCTCAAAGTGACTAGCCCCAATATGGAGGCGATCGCCAATGCTTATTTAACCACTGCTCAAACCTTGGATTTGGCAGTCATGTCTAACTATGGCTTGGATCAAGCAGATCAAAAAGAACTAGAACAGATGCAGGGTGCAGAGGTTGAGTTTGGCTATTTGACAGATGTGACTATGGATAATGGGCAGGATGCCATTCGGCTGTACTCCAAACCAGAGCGAATTTCAACCTTTCAGCTAAGAGAGGGGCGACTTCCGCAGTCAGACCAGGAAATCGCTTTGGCAAGTCATCTGCAAGGCCAATACAGCGTGGGACAGGAGATTAGCTTTAAAGAAAAAGAAGAGGGTCATTCCTCTTTAAAAGACCATACTTATACCATTACTGGTTTTGTGGATTCGGCTGAAATCCTTTCCCAGCGAGATATGGGTTACGCAGGAAGTGGAAGTGGGACTCTGACAGCCTACGGGGTGATTTTACTTAGTCAGTTTGATCAGAAAGTCTACAATATAGCTCGTTTGAAATATCAAGATTTAGCAGGTTTAAATGCTTTTTCATCAGCTTATGAAGAAAAATCCAAGCAACATCAGGAAGATCTTGAACAAGCTTTGTCAGATAATGGCAAGACACGTCTGCAACTCTTGAAAAAAGAAGGACAAGAGTCTCTAGACAAAGGTCAAGAGACCCTTGACAAGGCTGAGACTAATTTGCAGGAAGGCAAGCGTCGTTTAGCAGCTGCTCAAGCTCGTTTACAGGCTCAGGAAAGTCAACTAGCCTTGCTTCCTCAAGCACAGAGAGAGCAGGCCAGTGCTCAACTTACCCAAGCCAAGCAGGAATTGAGCAAGGAAGAGGACAAACTAAAGCAGGCTGAACAAAATCTAGCACAAGAAAAGGAGAAACTGGAAAAACATCAGCAAGTCTTGGATGATTTGGCGGAGCCAAGGTATCAGGTCTATAATCGTCAGACCATACCAGGTGGTCAGGGATATCTCATGTACAGTAATGCTTCAGCCAGTATTCGGGCAGTGGGCAATATCTTTCCTGTGGTGCTTTATGCTGTTGCAGCTATGGTGACCTTCACAACTATGACCCGTTTTGTGGATGAAGAGCGAACTCATGCAGGAATTTTTAAGGCCTTGGGCTATCGCAGTAAGGATATTATCGCTAAGTTTCTCCTCTATGGTCTAGTAGCTGGGACTGTCGGAACTGCTCTAGGCAGTATACTTGGTCATTATTTGCTAGCCAGTGTGATTTCAAGTGTTATTACAAAAGGTATGGTGGTGGGAGGAACCCAGATTCAGTTCTATTGGACCTATAGCATACTAGCTCTTGGATTGAGTTGGTTGGCGAGTGTCTTACCAGCCTATCTGGTGGCTCGGAGGGAACTTCATGATGAAGCAGCTCAGCTTTTACTGCCTAAACCACCTGTCAAAGGAGCTAAAATCTTACTGGAGCGTATCGGTTTTATCTGGTACCGTCTCAGTTTTACTCATAAGGTAACAGCCCGCAATATCTTCCGTTATAAGCAGAGAATGTTGATGACAATCTTTGGTGTGGCAGGTTCTGTAGCTCTGCTCTTTGCAGGTTTGGGAATCCAATCCTCTGTAGCAGGAGTTCCGTCTAGACAGTTTCAACAAATCCAACAGTATCAGATGATTGTCTCTGAAAATCCTAGTGCGACCAATCAGGACAAGGCAGAGTTGGAAGAAGTGTTAAAAGGTCAAGATATCCAAGCCTACCAGAAAATCTATTCTAAAACGTTAGACAAGGATTTCAAAGGCAAGGCTGGTCTTCAGACCATTACCCTTATGATGACAGAGAAGGAAGATTTGACACCCTTTATCCATCTGCAAAATCATCAGCAGGAACTGACATTAAAAGATGGCGTCGTTATTACAGCTAAACTTGCCCAGCTGGCAGGTGTTAAGGTTGGACAGACTTTAGAAATTGAAGGTAAGGAGCTAAAGGTTGCTGCCATTACTGAGAACTATGTTGGTCACTTTATTTATATGAGTCAAACTAGCTATGATCAACTTTACGGACAGCTACCCCAAGCCAACACTTATCTGGTTTCGTTAAGGGATACCAGTGCTACTAGTATCGAAAGACAGGCCGGCTTACTTATGAATCAAGCTGCGGTGTCAAGCGTCGTCCAGAATGCTTCAGCCATTCGGCTCTTTGACTCGGTCGCAAGTTCACTCAATCAGACCATGACAATCTTGGTAATCGTATCGGTTCTATTGGCTATTGTTATCCTTTACAATCTGACCAATATCAACGTAGCTGAGAGAATCCGTGAACTCTCCACTATCAAGGTTCTTGGTTTTCATAATAATGAAGTCACCCTCTATATTTATCGTGAGACGATTGTGCTGTCCCTTGTGGGAATCGTACTTGGTCTGGTAGCTGGTTTCTATTTACACCAGTTTTTGATTCAAATGATTTCGCCAGCGACTATTCTCTTTTATCCGCAGGTAGGCTGGGAAGTCTATGTAATCCCAGTGGCAGCAGTAAGTACCATTTTGACCTTGCTAGGTTTCCTTGTTAATCGCCATCTGAGAAAGGTTGATATGCTTGAAGCCTTGAAATCTGTAGAGTAATACTCAATAAAAATCTCTTCAAATCACGTCAGCTATATCCACAACCTCAAAACAGTGTCTTGAGCAACCTACGGCTAGTTTCCTAGTTTGCTCTTTGATTTTCATTGAGTATAAGGTAGTTGTTTTTATCTGATTGAAATTATATTTACTCGTAAATCATGACCACCCGTCAAACGGATGGTTTGTCCCAGGGCTATAAGCCCAAATTACCAGCCAGCGCCTAAAGACGCTGGCTTTCACGTTGTTCAAGCCTCATTTCTCTTGACTCGTCACTTGCCTCTCAAAGAGGCTTTAGTATTACTTACCACTATCCCTAAAGGAATCTTCACATAATTATAAGGCTGATAGTATTAATTTCACTATCAGCCTTACAGGTTATTTAACGTTTCAGAAAAACTATAATGTCAAGATTAACTAAACAGTATCTAATTCCTTCAAATAATTTTCTATCTTCATCAACATTAAAGGATTGTTATAAATCTTACATAACTCTCTTGCTTCTATATAATAATTTTTGACTTGTTCTTTGTCTAGAAATTTGGCTCCAGCATTTCCTACAAGAATAAGTAGAGGAGCCAGTTGGTAGCTTGTCTGTCTTTGTTTACAGAGTTCAATCGTCTCAAGAGCTTCTTGGATAGCTTCGTTATATTTTTCCTTTGACACTAGGTAGTGAGCGTAGTTGTAACGAACTCTGATGTAGCCAAATAAAAACTCTTAATGCTCAAAATTTTTTGTCTGATATAACTCCATTAAATGAGAGTAGTTTGCCTCATATTCTTGTTCACGACCCACTAAGGAATAGAAATTAGATAGAGTATTCAATGCCTTTAAATAAATCAGAGTATTTGAGGAGACTTTTAATAATATATTTTCCAATGAAGAAATTGCCTCACACTTACTGTCATATTGATAGAAATCAATAATAGCTTTAATCCATTCAAGGTAAGTTCGGTCTTCTAGTGTTAGAAAAGTACTTCGTTCAATCTCTATTCTATAAATATATTCCAAATCGTCATAATTTCTATCATCTAATAGGCGAATAGATAATTGCTTGAAATTAGAGAGATTAGATTTAATTTCAATTTGTTCATTAAAAAAGTAATCTAATGGTACTTCAAGTCGTTGTGAGAGTTTGAACAAAAGGTCTGCGGAGGGAATGAAATGCCCTCTCTCAATTTTACTAATCTGGCTTTGTTCACAAATTCCTTCTGCAAGAGTTTGTTGGGAGAGTCTCAACTCTTTTCTTTTCAATCTAAATTTCTCTGCTTTGCTTAATTTCATTATAAAATTTTTAGTTCAAAATAGCAAGTTAAAGGGATGAATAATTCTATATAGTAATAAAAAAACAAAAAAGTCAAAATTACATAAAAATGCTTGCCTAAATAAAATATATCTGTTAAAATAAAAATAAGGAAACAGAAAAGGGTTTCATTGCATGAGAAAAAAACGTGGAATTCAGAAACTAGCTATATTAGCATTACTAGGTGTTTTTACGTTTAGTAACACAATTCCTTACCAACAGTTATTCAGAAGAATAAACGATTGGAGATTCGAGTACAATCACAAAAGAAGTCCAATAGTCTTGATGTTGGGAAGGCTGATTGATTTCGTATTACTTTAAAATTCAACTATTTAGAGAAAGGTATTCTGATGAGAGCTTGTAACAATACCAGATAGATATAAGAATGGAGATGTTTGATAAAATGCTTTCATAGCTAACCAACTGTTGAAAATTATGAGTTACAAAATCTAAAGTATTTAAGATTGGTTTATAAAATTAGGTCTCTGTCTGTAGAAAGGAACGTGTAGTTAGAAAGGAGGAAAAAATAGGATACTATAATTCAGACTGAGATTTCTAATTAAAAATTGAAGAAGATTCTTTTATCAATAGTTTAGTAAGCTTGTTAGTTTATAGAGGGCAGTGGTATTTCTGCCCTCTGTTTTAGAATAAGGAATGCCCTATGAAAAAATTATTTATACTCATATCCAACCTGCTTGCTAGTTTGTTCTTTGTTTGGGTATTTACCATTTGGACTGATACATATGTCTCCCATTATTACCCCAACGTTGTTGTACGTGATTCTTCCCCTGAAACAACTTTTCAGCATGTTGCTACACGCTTGGAAAAACTAGCAGAAGAAACGGATAGCTTTATTGCGATTCAACACCAAGATCCTAACTCAGAAGGTACTACAGTTTTTTCTTATACGACCTTTGGGGACGGAAAGTTGCCTGATGGGCTTCAGGAAAAAAATCTAGAAGATGCTCAAAGTAGTAGTGTTGAAACAAACTATTTTGTATTCGATGGAAACCTAGATATTCACTTGCTAAGAGAGGAGCTAAGTCAACTTGGCTTGACTAATATGCACCTGACAATTCCATCTAAACTATCTACGTTAATGGCTATCTTTAGTAACGGATTTCAGTTAATCAGTCTATTGATTTTCATCTTAACCTTTGTAGCACTGACTTTAATTAGTCAAATTAGCCAATTACGGTCGTCGGGCATTCGCCTCATTTCAGGAGAGAAACGGTGGTCCATTTTCCTTAGACCAGTTGGTGAGGATTTGAAAGGGATAGCTGTTGGTTTCAGTTTAGCTGGCGTGCTCGCCATTCTTATGCAAAAAATTCTGTCGCTTCCAACGCAATCCCTAATGACCATAGGAGAAGGCTTGCTCAGTTATAATCTCATCTTGTTGTCGATCTCCCTGTTTTTCGCTCAACTCTTCGCAGTTGGGATAAAAAAGATACACCTGATGCAGATTATAAAAGGGCAAGTGCCTGTCAGAGGAATCATTAGTTTGATTTTAATCGGTCAACTATTAGCGATTATTATTGTAACGCTGGGAATAGGGAGTAGCTTAAAGTATTCCCAAGCCTGGCAACAGCATCGGATTGGACAAGAGGCTTGGAGCCAGGAAAGGCAACTGATTACCCTATCAATCAGCCGTGAAGGAACGAGTCCTGGTTTTGATGAACAAGCTCAAAGGAAACTCAGAACTTGGTATCAATTGATGGATCTGGCTGTTTCAGAACAAAAGGCTTTCTTATCTAGACACCAGTTAATTGACCGTACTTTGCAAAATGGCATGGCTTCCTCCAAAAACTTGGCAACCTCTACAGAATGGCACGATTACAGCCCGAATGGCAATGTCCTTATCGTCACACCGCAATACTTGGAGCGTCAAAACATTCCTGTAGATACAACTATTGAGCAAAAGATGAATCACCTTGATGTAGGGGAGTTTGTCTTATTGCTGCCTGAACACCTCCGTTCAGAGGAAGAACATTATAAATCTGTTTTTGAAGACGACTTAAGCAGTCGCATATCTAGTCAAGATGAACGACAGCAAATGACTGCTACGGTAGGTTATTTGGAATCAGGTCAGGATCGTTTTGTGTATAATACGACCCCTATTTCTTACCAGCAGTTTTTGAAAGATCCAATCATCATTGTTATAACACCCCAATCAACTGGTCCACAGTCCATTGTGTTTTGGGTAGACGCAGTACAGAACTACGTTCTCTTTAATCAATTGTCTGATGCCCAGGAGCTTATCCAGAGACAAGGCATTGAAAATTGGGTCTCAGAAATGCAAACAGGTTACCACAACTACATCACATTATTGGATAATATCCAGAGGGAACGTTGGGTAATGCTAGCAGGAGCTGTGCTTGGGATTGCAACTTCAATCTTGTTGTTTAACACTATGAATAGGCTCTACTTTGAAGAATTTAGACGTGCCATTTTTATCAAACGCATTGCAGGTCTCAGGTTCTTAGAAATCCATCGCACTTATCTCTTTGCTCAACTGGGTGTATTTTTACTGGGATTTGTTGCGAGTGTATTTCTTATGGTAGAGATAGGAGTTGCTTTCTTAGTCTCGTTACTCTTTACTGGTCTATCTCTTTTACAGTTACATGTCC
The DNA here is from genome assembly GCF_000722695.1 of Streptococcus mitis. GTDB lineage: Bacteria > Bacillota > Bacilli > Lactobacillales > Streptococcaceae > Streptococcus > Streptococcus mitis_O. The sequence goes on from NZ_JPFU01000009.1 coordinate 25,999, forward strand.
AAATGCAGAAAGAAAACAAGATGTCCATGCTTGTTTTGAAGGGAGGTTAATATGATTGAACTTAAACAGGTGAGTAAATCTTTTGGAGAACGAGAGTTATTTTCGAATCTTTCAATAACATTTGAGGCTGGAAAAGTCTATGCCTTAATTGGTTCAAGTGGTAGCGGAAAAACAACCTTGATGAACATGATTGGGAAATTAGAATCTTATGATGGCACGATTTTTTATCGAGGTAAAGACTTGGCCAATTATAAATCGAGTGATTTTTTCCGTCACGAATTGGGCTACCTCTTCCAGAACTTTGGCTTAATTGAAAACCAAAGTATTGAAGAAAACCTTAAGCTAGGTCTCATTGGTCAAAAGTTGAGTCGGTCGGAACAGCGGTTGAGGCAGAAGCAGGCTTTAGAACAGGTCGGCCTGGCTTATCTTGACCTAGATAAGCGCATCTTTGAGTTATCGGGCGGAGAATCGCAACGGGTTGCCTTGGCAAAAGTTATCTTAAAGAATCCACCCTTTATTCTGGCAGATGAGCCAACAGCTTCAATAGACCCAGCAACCTCTCAGTTGATTATGGAGATTTTGCTATCTCTTCGAGATGATAATAGGCTAATCATTATCGCAACACATAATCCGGCAATTTGGGAGATGGCTGATGAAGTGTTCACGATGGATCGTCTGAAATAAAAATCCTTGTTTTTAATTGCACGATGAGTTACTGAAATATTATCATGAATCAATAATTGGAGTTAATTTAGAATTGTACTTTATTAATATTGAGGTAACTTTTTCTTGATAAAGGAAGAAATAGTGGAGAGGAAGTTAGATTGAAAAAATTCGACAATTATATTATTGATAAGCCTTGCGATTCTAATTCAGATAAACTGTAAAAAATCTTAATAATTGAAAGTTTGGTAGATGATATTTTGCAATTTTCTCTCAGAATCAATAATAGTGTAGGAGAGATTTTCCTCCTACAACCGTTTCAAAAGAAATATTTACCCATTGGGAGAAGATGTTGCAGTGGATAATGTGTTACTCACTGAAAAATATAATTTTCAACTAAAAGATTTTGAAGGATTCATTTCAAAATAAACAATAATTAAAGAATAAGAAAAATCCTCCGTTTCAAAGAGTAGGGAACTCTTTGAAACGGAGGATTTTTTTCTATAGGGCTTTAGCTGCTGCAATTGCGGCTTCGAAGTTGGGTTCAGAGTTGATATTGTCCACGTATTCAACGTAGCGAATAGTGTTGTCGGTATCGAGGACAAAGACTGTGCGTGCCAATAGGTGCCATTCATTAATTAAGAGAGCGTAATCACGTCCAAAGGAATGGTCGAAATAGTCTGAGAGCATGATGGCATTTTCAATTCCCTCAGCACCGCACCAACGTTTTTGGGCAAAGGGTAGGTCCATGGAAACAGTTAATACGACCGTATTGTCCAGTCCAGCCAGTTCTTCATTAAAGCGACGCGTTTGAGTTGAGCAGATACCTGTATCGATAGAAGGCACGACACTCAAGACTTTTTTCTTGCCATCAAAATCAGCCAGAGATTTTTTAGAAAGGTCAGTTGTAGTGAGTGAAAAATCAAGCGCCTTGTCGCCGACTTGTAGTTGTTTACCTGTAAAGCTCACAGGATTTCCGAGAAAAGTTACCATAAGATACTCCAATCTTTTTTCTTCCATTGTAGCTGAAACAGTAAGAATTTTCCAATGATTTGACCGAAAATATGGGCATAGAAAAAACGCCAATTCGGGAAAAAATGACGTTTTTCAGAGTATTATTTTGCCAATCCTTCAGCAATCTTGTCAAGGTTGTATTTCATCATGTTGTAGTAGCTGTCGCCTTCTTTACCTTGTTCTGCGATAGAGTCAGTAAAGATTTGAGCGTAGATTGGGATGTTTGTGTCTTGTGAAACAGTCTTCATTGGACGGTCATCCACACTAGATTCTACAAAGAGTGAAGGAGTTTTTGTTTGGCGAAGTTTTTCAACCAAGGTCTTGATTTGGTCAGGAGTTCCTTCTTCTTCAGTATTGATTTCCCAGATGTAGGCACTTGGGACACCATAGGCTTTAGAGAAGTATTTGAAGCATCCTTCGCTGGTTACGATCAATTTCTTCTCAGCAGGGATATTGTCGAATTTAGCTTTAGCTTCCTTGTCAAGTTTATCTAGCTTATCAGTATATTCTTTGAGATTTTTTTCGTAGAATTCCTTGTTGCTAGGGTCTTTAGCGCTCAATTGTTTTGCGATATTTTTAGCAAAAATCATCCCATTTTCAAGGTTAAGCCAAGCGTGTGGGTCTTCTTTACCTTTTTCGTTTTGTCCTTCAAGGTAGATAACATCAACGCCTTCACTGACTGCAAAGTAGTCTTTGTTTTCAGTTTTCTTAGCATTTTCTACCAATTTTGTAAACCAAGCATTGCCACCAGTTTCAAGGTTGATACCGTTATAGAAAATCAAATCAGCTTGAGAAGTTTTCTTAACGTCTTCAGGGAGTGGTTCGTATTCGTGTGGGTCTTGACCAACAGGAACGATACTGTGAAGATCAATCTTGTCACCAGCAATATTTTTAGTAATATCAGCGATGATTGAGTTTGTAGCAACAACTTTTAGTTTTTGACCAGAAGCTGCATCTTTTTTTCCGCTAGCACATGCTACAAGAGCAATGACGGAAAGAAAGAGAACGAGTAATGTACCTAATTTTTTCATTAGATCCTCCAATTTATTGGGGTTTTGCCCCTTATTTTAACAAATGTTTATTTTTCAGTTTCAAATATCGTTGTTTTGGAGCGATAAAGAAGCTAATGAGAAAGAAACTAGCGGCTGTGAGCACGATACTAGAACCTGCCGCAACGTTAAAGCTATAACCGATAAAGAGCCCCAAAACTGAAGCTGTCGCTCCAAAGGTTGAGGAAAGGAAAATCATACTTTTCAGACTATTAGCATACAGATAAGCAGTTGCAGCTGGGGTAATCAGCATGGCTACAATCAGGATAGTTCCGACACTTTGCATGGCTGTCACAGACACCAGAGTCAGGAGTACCATGAGAAGGTAGTGATAGAAATTGACAGGCATTCCCATGGCTTTAGCCAAGAGTTCATCAAAGGAAGTGATCAAGAGTTGCTTGAAGAAAATCCAGATTAACAAGAGAATGGCTGCCCCCACACCCATAGTAATAAACATATCCGTATCTTGGACGGCCAGAATATTACCAAAAAGGATATGGAAAAGGTCAGTTGAACTTTTAGCGACACTAATCAAGATGATACCGAGGGCTAAGAAAGAAGAAAAGGTAATGCCGATGGCGGTATCGCTTTTGATAATCGAGTTCCCCTTGATATAGGTAATGATGATAGCAGCTAGCAATCCAAAGACAATGGCTCCGATAAAGAAATCAAGGCCCAAGATAAAGGAGAGGGCTACACCTGGTAAGACAGCATGTGAAATAGCATCTCCCATGAGTGACATCCCGCGTAGGATGATGAAACATCCCACAGCTCCAGCTACGACCCCGACGACAATGGCTGTTATCAAGGCATTTTGTAGGAAATGGAATTTTTGCAATCCATCAATAAATTCTGCAATCATAGGTCACCTCCATTGAAAAAGAGTCGATTACCGTAAGCTTCTTTTAGATTGGTTTCGGTAAAGGTTTCTTTGGTCGGACCAAAGGCGATCACTTCTCGATTAACAAGTAAGACTTGATCGAAGTAGTGGGGAACCTTGCTGAGGTCATGGTGGACGATGAGAACCGTCTTACCAGCCTTTTTCAGATCTCTCAGCGTATTCATGATGATTTCCTCACTGACTGAGTCAATCCCAACAAAAGGTTCATCCAAGAGGATATAGTCGGCTTCCTGCACCAAACATCTGGCAATCAAGACCCGCTGGAACTGACCTCCAGACAGTTGACTGATTTGCCGCTCAGCATAGTCAGCTAGGCCGACGATTTCAAGGGCTTCCTCTACTTTTTTCCAATGTTTAGCATTTAAACTGCGAAAGAGAGGAATAGAGGGAAATAGTCCTAGCGAGACACATTCCTTGACCTTGATGGGAAAGTTGTAGTCGATATTGATTTTTTGTTCGACATAGGCAATTCGGTGTAAGGATTTTTTAACTTCCTTGTCATCGAGAAATGCCTGACCTTGATGTGGGATAATTCCCAGCATACCTTTTAATAATGTTGATTTTCCAGCACCGTTTGGACCAATGATTCCGGTAATTGTTGGTCCTTGGAGCACTAGTGAAATATCCTTAAGTGCCAACGTTTCTTTATAGGAGACACTGAGGTTTTCGATACGTATCATAAACTTATATTCCTCCTGACTCTTAATATACATTAAAAAAAAATTAAGTCAAGTTAATTTTTCAAAAAATTAAAATATTAACAGTAAAACATTTAAGTTTCTTTAATCTTGTATTTTAATTGCATTCCCAGGTAATTTTTGTTAAGCTAAAAACAAGTACAAATGAAAGCGAGAACAAGATGACACGTTATCAAGATGATTTTTATGATGCAATCAATGGAGAATGGCAGAAGACTGCTGAAATCCCAGCAGATAAGTCTCAAACTGGAGGTTTTGTTGATTTAGATCAGGAAATTGAAGACCTGATGCTGGCGACAACAGACAAGTGGTTGGCAGGAGAAGAAGTGCCTGAGGATGCTATCTTGGCAAACTTTGTCAAATACCACCGCCTAGTTCGTGATTTTGACAAGAGAGAAGCTGACGATATCACACCTGTTTTGCCTCTCCTTAAAGAATTCCAAGAATTGGAGACTTTTGCAGATTTTACAGCTAAACTAGCAGAGTTTGAGCTTGCAGGAAAACCTAATTTCCTTCCTTTTGGTGTATCGCCAGACTTTATGGATGCCAGAATCAATGTTCTATGGGCAAGTGCTCCAAGCACGATCCTGCCAGATACGACCTACTATGCAGAAGACCATCCTCAACGCGAAGAGCTCTTGACTCTTTGGAAAGAAAGCAGCGCAAATCTTCTCAAGGCTTATGATTTCTCTGATGAAGAAATTGAAGACTTGCTAGAAAAAAGACTAGAATTGGATCGTCGAGTTGCGGCAGTGGTTCTCTCTAATGAAGAAAGTTCAGAATATGCCAAACTCTACCATCCATATGCTTACGAAGATTTCAAGAAATTCGCGCCTGCCCTACCTTTGGATGACTTTTTCCAAGTCGTTCTTGGACAAGTACCAGACAAGGTTATTGTAGACGAGGAACGTTTCTGGCAAGCAGCAGACCAATTCTATAGTGAAGAAGCTTGGCCTCTCCTCAAGGCAACCTTAATTTTAAGTGTTGTCAATCTTTCAACTAGCTATTTAACAGAAGAAATCCGTGTCTTGTCAGGTGCTTACAGCCGTGCGCTTTCTGGAGTTCCAGAAGCCAAAGATAAGGTCAAGGCAGCTTATCAACTAGCACAAGGTCCTTTCAAACAAGCCTTGGGGCTCTGGTATGCCCATGAAAAATTCTCTCCAGAGGCCAAGGCAGATGTGGAGAAAAAAGTGGCAACCATGATTGATGTCTATAAGGAACGCTTGGCCAAGAATGACTGGCTGACTCCAGAAACTCGTGACAAGGCTATCGTCAAACTCAATGTCATCAAGCCTTATATTGGTTACCCAGAAGAATTGCCAGAACGTTATAAGGACAAGGTAGTGGATGAAATGGCTAGCCTTTTTGACAATGCTCTAGCCTTTGCGCGTGTGGAAATCAAGCACAGTTGGAGTAAGTGGAACCAGCCTGTGGACTACAAGGAATGGGGCATGCCTGCTCATATGGTCAATGCTTACTACAATCCACAGAAGAACCTGATTGTCTTCCCAGCGGCCATTTTACAAGCACCTTTCTATGACTTGCATCAGTCATCTTCTGCTAATTACGGTGGTATTGGGGCAGTTATTGCCCATGAAATTTCCCACGCTTTTGATACCAATGGAGCTTCCTTTGATGAAAATGGTAGCCTCAAGGATTGGTGGACAGAGAGCGACTATGCTGCCTTCAAGGAGAAAACACAAAAAGTTATTGACCAATTTGATGGACAAGATTCTTATGGAGCAACCATTAACGGTAAATTGACTGTGTCAGAAAACGTGGCTGACTTGGGAGGAATCGCTGCAGCGCTTGAAGCAGCTAGGAGAGAACCAGACTTCTCAGCAGAAGAATTCTTCTACAACTTTGGTCGCATCTGGCGCATGAAAGGTCGTCCAGAATTTATGAAACTCTTGGCTAGCGTCGATGTGCACGCACCAGCCAAACTCCGTGTCAATGTACAAGTACCAAACTTCGATGATTTCTTTACAACCTATGATGTCAAAGAAGGAGACGGTATGTGGCGTTCACCAGAAGAGCGCGTGATTATTTGGTAATGCAAATAAGCAAGTAAAACTCCTATCATTATACCTTCCCTATCTATGTACACCCTAAAAAGTTAGATAGAATAATCTAGCTTTTAGGGTGTAGTTCATAGGGATTATGAAATTGAAGTCTTTTCTTATTTTAAAATTCATAGTAAAATATCCCTCTGTATCAAGATAACAGGAGGATTTTTATGTCTCAAAAGACTATCAACATAGGCTACGCCCGTGTATCTACTCATAAGCAAGACCTAGGATTGAAAGTGCAAATCGAAGCTCTCAAACATTGCGATAAACTTTTTATAGAAAAGGAATCTGGTGCAAATAACACTCGTCCTGAACTTACAAAAGCCTTAAAACTGGCCTCTGACTTTTCGAAAGATGGCAAGCAGGTTACTTTCACTATCTATAAGTTAGATAGATTGACTCGATCTATGTTTAAGCTACTAGAACTTATTGAACTATTTAATGAATCTAATATTCACCTAGTCAGTTTGCATGAAAAACTAGAGACAGGTTCTCTTATTGGCAGGTTACTTTGCATCATTTTAGGCTTTGTGGCAGAAAATGAGCTGGAAAATCTGAGGTTTCGCACAAAAGAGGGACTTCGAAAAGCTAAGGAAAATGGTGTTAGATTAGGAGCAAAACGGATTTCAAAAGAAAAGGAGGAGCGCATACTTAACAAATATCTACATTCAAATATAAGCATACGTAATATTGCAAAAGCTGAACAAATTTCTACATCAACCCTATATAAAGTGTTAGAACGTAATAAAGTGGCGAACAATCGTCAAAAAAAACGGAAAATCATTGCTAAAAACAGGGAAAAATGGTAGAATGAAGCCGTAAATTTGTTTCGATTAACGACCGTTTGATAAAACAGTCAAAACAACAATATGAATATTTTAAAAAATGCGAGTTTAACAGTGTTTTTAACCTGTATTAGACTGGTATTTTTTTGTGTATCGTTTAACGGTCGTTACGCGATACACTTAGTTCCCTATCTCTAAAGGAGGTAGCTAGTTTTTGGCAACAAAAAATTTAAAAATTATTAAGATATGTAATAGTATGATAGCTGTATTGTTCAGTTAATGGATGAAGGTTCATTTAAGGCTTCTATCAAGAACATTAAATGTTTAGAGAATGAGTTGGCTCAAAATTTTGCTTTTGTGGTCTTGAAAGGAAGTTGATTTTGTCATTTTATAAGCCTAAAAAGGCAATTTTATATTCCTGAGGAGGAAAAATTATGAATAAACTCACTAAACTAGGTATTGTTACCTTTTCTGCTGTCACTCTTAGTGCTGTAGTGCCAACTTTGGTGCATGCCGAGGAAAACGTTGCGCCGCAACCAAATGCTGCCGCGAGACCAACTATTCAACCAACACTCACACCAAAACCCAATAATAACTGGGTTGATTATAGTATGCTCGACCCAATTGCTAAACCAAAACCAAAGCCAGGCAAAGAAGTTTCGAAACCTGCTGAAAAGCCAGTAGAAGAGCCCGCGCCTGTCGAAAAACCTTCAACCGAGGGCAACATTCTTGCAAACGGAACAGATGAAGCCATCGCAGAGGACAAGAAAAATGCTGAGATCGAGAAAAAATACAACGTCGATCCAACCAATCAGCTACCCGAGCCAGGACTGCCAATCATAACGCCTGAACCAGAACAACCTATAACAGATTCTGAAGAGATGAAGAAGATGGTGGCGGAAGATTTGGCATACAAAGCTGGCGCAGTCATGTCTATGACTAAAGAAGAGAACGACAAGATTGTATCTGAAGCAAATCAAAAGCTTTACGCTCTTTCTGGAATAGATGCTGATAAACTTCTAAACACGCCAATTCCCGGAACAAATGGGCAAGGCTTTCCTACTTTAGCAGACTGGACTTATCGAGAATACGAAGTCCAAGCAGATTTCTTGGATGCTGATCGTGTCCAAAAATATGGATACACTACTGAATCCAGGATTGATAGTCCAGAACACGCAACAGTTAGATCATTACGGTTCGATACCGATAAAGATGATGCAGATGGAATACTAACAGCAAAAAAATTTTCCGACTACACTTTTAGCCACGTCGTAAAAGCAACTACAGACCATCCAGATATCGACCCAGATCCAAAAGTTGTCAGAGTTAGTTATGATGCAGCCTATGCTTTGCGTGGTTCTGGTTACAAAAATGGTAAAGGAGATAATCTTTTTCGCTACTATTTTATTTACACTAAAAATAAACCAGTAGAAGAAAAACCAACAACGAAAGATCCGCAACCAGCGGAAACGGAAAAACCTGCTGAAATTTCGAAACCAGCGGAGACAGTTGAACCAACTGTGCAGCCGAAACCAGTTGAGAAGAAGCCGGTTGAAAATAAACCAGCTGAAACACCCGTTCCATCTCCAAAACCAGCAGAAAACCCTCAACCAGAGGTTAAACCAGTAGAGCAACCACAACCCGCTAAACCAGTGGAACCAGCTAAAAATGCTGGATTGCAAAAGATTCCTTATAGAACTGACCAGCCAAAACGTTGGTTTAATAACGGAACAGGTCGCCCTACTCTAACAACCAACGACCTTGCGGCTCCACTTCCTGCTGAAAATGTAGAAAAAACATCTTACGGTTGGTGGACAGCTGAACCAGACTTGCTTCATGCAGGCTCTCATATAAAAGTAAATACTTTTAATTCGAATTTCAATAATCCGATGTTTGAAAACGGTAAAGAGATAAAATTTGAAGGTAGCGGATTTGGAGATATGGACAGTAGGTTTAAACCTGCTCTTGTTCGAGTAAAAGTTCCAGAGTTGGAAGGAATGAACTACGAAGCTTATACAATCTTCTATGAAGTTCCTAATAAAAATGGAAAACCAACTTACGGAACAAATCGAACTCTCCAAGGTGGTGGTATCTCTTTGAGTATCAAATCGAAAGAGAAGAAAGAAGATATCCAGGTTTATACACTGACTAAGGATAAAAAACTAGAAGAACTTTATTATCCAGGATTCCCAAGTGAAGAAACAAATCGCTATGATGAGAAAACTAAAACTCATTCATACAATCTATTTGGTGAGACCTACGATACTTACGTTTTCTTGTTTAAGAACCCTGCTGAAAAACTAGCTGAGCAAGTAAAACCTGAAGTTAAGCCAAGCGAGCAACCTAAGCCAGACAAGCAACCAAGTGTTCCTACTGTTCCAGCTGATCAACCACAACCTGCTAAGCCAGAGAAACCAGCAGAGAAGCCAAGCGAACAGCCTAAGCCAGACAAGCAACCAAGTGTTCCTACTGTTCCAGCTGATCAACCACATCCTACTAAACCAGAGAAACCAGCAGAGAAGCCAAGCGAGAATCCAAGTGCTTCTGAAAACCCAGTTAACCCAGCTAACCCAGCAAAACCAGAAGTGAAACCTGCAGAACAACCGCAGGAAAATAACATAAAATCGGTGAGAAAATGGCGACTAGCTGACGGAAGCTTTCATGAACACCCTATTCTTACTTACGCAGATATTGTAGCACCACTCCCTATCAGTGATATGAAGCAAACTCCTATCAATGGAATATGGACTGCTGAAAAAGATTTTGTCAATAACAAACCACGATTAACTCTGTTTTGGGGCAGTGGGAATAGGTATTTCGAAGAAAATGGGAAGGAATTTTCTCGTGAAGAATTGATGAAAAGCACTATGTATATGTATCCGATTCGAGTGAAAATTCCAGAATTGGAAGGTAGAAACTATGAAGCGTATACAATTTATACAGGTATTTTGGATGGAAAAACAAGAAAGGTTGAACTAAACAAAAACACTAACATCACAGGTGAAGGTTACATGGTTTTCCGCACTAAAAAAGAAGACAATGACGTGGAAGTCTATCAATTTTCGAAAAATAGGCAGTTAGCACCACTTTATAGCAGCCGTCAGCTAAATGAGAGAGGAAGAAGCGTGGGAGAGTTTAGTTTATCTGCAGAAGTTTATCAAACTTACGTTTTCTTGTTTAAGAACCCTGCTGAAAAACCAGCTGAGCAAGTAAAACCTGAAGTTAAGCCAAGCGAGCAGCCTAAGCCAGACAAGCAACCAAGTGTTCCTACTATTCCAGCTGATCAACCACAAACTACTAAACCAGTGGAACCAGCAGAGAAGCCAAGTGAACAGCCTGTAAATCCAGTTACACCAGTTGCTCCAATAACACCGACAACTCCCGTAACGCCTACGCTTAATCCAGCCATCCCAAACAATACTCGTGTTCTTTCGAACAAAGCTGGAAGCGTTCGAGTACATGGTTCAGAAGTAACACTCAAAAATGTCAGCTATATCAAGGTAGAAGAAACCAAGTCGACTTCACTTGAATCAAAAGACTATAAGGCCTTCGACATTCATTTATATGACGCAAATGGTAAAGCTATCCAGCCAAACGGCATGGTTCTAGTAAGTCTTTCTGCCGATAAGCCAGTTGAAAATGTCTATTATGTTGCTCCAGACGGTACTTTACAAGCATTGAAGTTCAAACAAGATACAGATAAGGTGACTTTTGAAACCAATCACTTTAGTATCTATGCTATGACTTTTAAAGTTGCCGCAAGCCGTGATAACGGAGGTAGTACAACTCCTGTTCCAGTTGTAAATAGTAGTAATACTCCAACAACCACAGAACAAAAAGGAAATGACGTAAATAGTACAAAAACTCAAGCTGAGCCGTTAGCAACTAAGACTGAAACTATTTCGAAACAAGTAGCTAAGACTTTGCCAAATACTGGAGAAAATAACTCAATTCTCGCCACCCTATTTGGAATGTTAACTCTAACTGCTGGATTATTTAGCTTTCGTAAGAAGTCAGAATAACCCAAATTCATAGTTTATATATCAATTATTTTAGACTGTGAAAAAATCAATTTGAGGAGATGATTTAGAAAATCTTTTCATGATAAAACGCATAATATCAAACTTTTCTACACTTGATATTATGCGTTTTTTATAATTCTAATACTCTTCGAAAATCTCTTCAAACCAGGTCAGCTTCGCCTTGCTGTAGATATGGTTAATGACTTCGTCAGTTCTATCCACAACCTCAAAACAGTGTTTTGAGCTGACCACGTCAGTTTTATCTGCAACCTCAAAGCTGTGCTTTGAGCAACCTGCGGCTAGCTTCCTAGTTTGCTCTTTGATTTTCATTGAGTATTAAATTACGATATCTATTGTCATCATCTTTCTAGAAAAAAGGATTGAAAGTTTTTTCGTGAGCGATGGTTGTAGCTGGACCATGTCCTGGATAGACATCGTAGTTTGGTAGGGTGAAGAGTTGGGTCTGGATACTGTGAAGAAGTTGCTCCATACTACCAGTCGGAAGATCGGTTCGTCCGATGGTTTCACGGAAAAGAGCATCTCCTGTCAAGACTAGGTGAGCATCAGGAAAGACGATAGAAACGCCGCCGATAGAGTGACCTGGTGTTGGCAAGACGGTGAAACGAAATTCCTCCAGTTGATATTCCTTATGAAAGACAAAGGTGTGTTCAGCAGGTTCTGCGACCACATCTGCCATATCATCATGACGAGGGAGACCAGAGAGGTTATCGACAGGAGTATAGAGCCAGCTAGCTTCGCTCTCTGCGATATAGACAGGAGGATTGCCAAAAGTTTCGCGAACCAAGTCCAGACTCATGATATGGTCGTAATGGGCATGGGTCAAGAGGATAGCGCAGATCGGTTTATTGATCTTCTCGATTGTCTGACGAATGGCTTCCCAATGGCTGCCAGGATCTACTACGATGAGGTGCTTTTCTCCTTCTAGGTAATAGGTGTTTTCATAGGCAACAGGATTCACAGTTTTATGGATTTTCATATTGGCTCCAATCTCAAAGAATGTACTAAATTAAGTATAGCACAGTTGGGGAGAATAAGCTTAAAAAGGAAATAATTCTAGAAAGAAGAAGACGTTTTGGATAAGAAAAATAAGCCTCGAGTGAGTTTGAGGCTTAAACTACTTTAATTGCCAGCGTAATATTTTTGGATTCCCTTGACAATCCCTTCAACCAGTTTATCTTGGTAGTCACTACTACGGATTTTTTGGTTTTCTTCTGGATTATCCATATATCCCATCTCTAGCAAAACAGCTGGTTTGGCTGTTTCGCGAAGAACAGCAAAGGTAGCTTGCAAGAGCCCAGCATCCCTAGCTCCAGTTTCAGCTAGCAGTGAAGAATGGATATCAGCTGCGAGACGATTACTTTCACTCATCCGTTCAGGATTGTTGTGCCAATCCTTGTTAATCTTGCTAGGGAAACCAGATTCTTCCTTGTAAGAATAGGTCTGGATACCTAGATTAACAGTTGTATCATTCCCTTTTGCGTTGAAATGAAGGCTGATGAAAAAGTCAGCATTGGTCTTGTTAACCATGCGAGAACGTTCGGTAATAAAATCAACGTCTATATCGCTATCTCGAGAAGTGAGAACGGTGTAGCCGAGTCCTTCTAGTCGTTTACGTAGCTTACGATAAACTTGTAGGTTCAAGTCTTTTTCAGCTATGCCATAGTAATAAGCCCCGCGGTCCTTGCCACCGTGTCCTGGATCTAGAAAAATAGTTTTAGAGTAATGTCCTTTTTGAAAACCTTGTGCTAATTCACGAACCCATTTTCCATTCCCTTGGAAGAGTTGGTTTTTACCATCCACTGCATAGGTTCCTGTGACATACACACCATCGTCCTTAAGATAGTACCAAGCTTGATAGTCTGGGTCGTAGATCCATTCCTTGTGGGCCATGTAGCCACCAGATTTGAGGTAGTAGGAACCAATCCATTGTTTTTGGGCGTAGCGTCCGCCAGATTTGAGGTAAAACCAACTAGAGTAGTTTTGGTCGTAGACCCATTCCTTATCTGCCATAGCACCGCTAGATTTGAGGTAGTAATCGTCTTTCCAGACATTGGCCAACATTCTACCGTAGTCATCAAAAGCATACCAATTACCATTGATTTGGCTCCATTTGTCGGATAAATATTTACCTGAACCATTGATATAGTACCAATTACTTCCCATCTGGTACCAGCCGTTTTCGAGCAAATATCCATTACTATCAAAGAGATAACCATCATAGAGAGTATCTGTAAACTTGACCCCAGTTTGACTATAAAAAGTCCATTTGCTCCCTTCTTTTACCCAGCCAGTCTGTATAGGTTGATTGGGTTTGCTTTCTTGCTCACTTGAACTAGCTGTACTTGTCGAAGTTTCTCTACTAGCTTGAGAATTGCTAGCAGAAGTAGTTGTAGAACTACTAATATGGTTACTAATAGAATGACTCGTATCATCAGCCGAAACGACTTGGTTTGATAAGCCAAGAACAGCCAAAGCTAAAAGTGTCAGTCTTTTTTGTGATTTCATGTTGTTTACCTTTCTAGAAAGATGAAAATTCAGTAATGATCGTAAAAAACTGTTTATATTACCATTATACACTAAAAAAGTTAGAAAATTACTAGAATATAAAATCTTTTCTTATTGAAAAAGAAGAATATAATTTCATTTCACTAACTTTTAACGTAGTTAATACTAAAATAAAGTTAGATGAAAATCAGATGGTTTTATTATTTTGGTGTAAATCTTATTTCATCTTCCTTCCCAACAAATTGAATAAGGATTATAATCCTCTTTTTCTAGTTTTCATATTCTTAAAAAAGTGATAAAATGGTAGGAAGAATTGGAGAGTAGAGATGCCAAAAGAAGTTAATTTAACAGGCGAAGAAGTTGTCGCTTTAACCAAAGAATATTTAACGGAAGAGGATGTCCATTTTGTCTATAAGGCCTTGGTCTATGCGGTGGAATGCCATAGTGGTCAATACCGCAAATCAGGCGAGCCTTATATCATTCACCCTATCCAAGTGGCGGGTATTTTAGCCAAACTTAAGCTAGATGCCGTAACGGTAGCTTGTGGTTTCTTGCATGACGTGGTGGAAGATACTGATGCGACCTTGGACGATTTGGAAAGAGAGTTTGGTTCTGATGTGCGCGTGATTGTCGATGGGGTTACCAAGCTTGGTAAGGTCAAATACAAGTCTCACGAGGAGCAATTAGCTGAAAATCATCGCAAAATGCTCATGGCCATGTCTGAGGACATCCGTGTTATCTTGGTCAAACTGTCTGACCGCTTGCACAATATGCGGACCCTGAAACATCTTCGAAAAGATAAGCAGGAGCGCATTTCCAAAGAAACCATGGAAATCTATGCCCCGCTTGCCCATCGTTTGGGGATTTCCAGTGTCAAATGGGAATTGGAAGACCTGTCTTTCCGTTATCTCAATCCTACGGAGTTTTACAAGATTACCCATATGATGAAGGAAAAGCGCAGAGAGCGTGAGGCCTTGGTGGATGAGGTAGTTACGAAGCTAGAAGACTATACGACAGATCGTCACCTAAAAGGGAAAATTTACGGTCGTCCCAAGCATATTTACTCGATTTTCCGCAAAATGCAGGATAAGAGAAAACGGTTTGAGGAAATCTATGACCTGATTGCCATTCGTTGTATTTTGGATACCCAAAGTGATGTTTATGCCATGCTTGGTTACGTGCATGAGCTTTGGAAACCGATGCCAGGTCGCTTCAAAGACTATATCGCCAACCGCAAGGCCAATGGTTACCAGTCTATCCATACGACTGTTTATGGACCAAAAGGGCCAATCGAATTCCAAATTCGAACTAAAGCCATGCACGAGGTGGCTGAGTACGGGGTTGCGGCTCACTGGGCTTATAAGAAAGGCATTAAGGGGCAGGTTAACAGCAAGGAATCAGCTATTGGGATGAACTGGATTAAGGAGATGATGGAGCTCCAAGACCAGGCTGATGATGCTAAGGAATTTGTGGACTCTGTCAAGGAAAACTATCTGGCTGAGGAGATTTACGTCTTTACCCCAGATGGAGCTGTTCGTTCCCTTCCAAAAGATTCAGGACCGATTGACTTTGCCTATGAAATCCATACCAAAGTCGGTGAAAAAGCAACTGGTGCTAAGGTCAATGGTCGCATGGTTCCACTGACAACCAAGCTCAAGACAGGGGATCAGGTTGAAATTGTCACCAACCCCAACTCCTTTGGACCTAGCCGTGACTGGCTTAACATGGTCAAGACCAGCAAAGCGCGCAACAAGATTCGTCAGTTCTTTAAAAACCAAGATAAGGAATTGTCTGTCAACAAGGGTCGTGAAATGCTGATGGCTCAGTTCCAAGAAAACGGCTATGTGGCCAATAAATTCATGGACAAGCGTCATATGGACCAAGTTCTGCAAAAGACCAGCTACAAGACAGAAGAATCCCTCTTTGCGGCCATTGGTTTTGGAGAAATCGGTGCTATTACCGTCTTTAACCGTCTGACTGAAAAGGAACGTCGTGAGGAAGAACGTGCCAAGGCCAAGGCGGAGGCGGAAGAACTTGTCAAAGGTGGCGAGGTCAAGGTTGAAAATAAAGAAACCCTCAAGGTCAAGCATGAGGGTGGTGTGGTCATTGAAGGTGCTTCTGGACTCCTTGTGCGGATTGCCAAGTGCTGTAATCCAGTTCCTGGTGATGATATTGTTGGCTACATTACCAAGGGGCGGGGTGTGGCTATTCACCGTGTGGACTGTATGAACCTGCGTGCTCAAGAAAACTATGAGCAACGTCTCCTTGATGTGGAATGGGAAGACCAGTACTCTAGCTCAAATAAGGAGTATATGGCTCATATCGATATCTACGGCCTCAACCGTACAGGACTGTTGAATGATGTACTGCAAGTTCTTTCAAACACAACCAAGAATATCTCAACAGTCAATGCTCAACCAACCAAGGATATGAAGTTTGCTAATATCCATGTGTCCTTTGGCATTGCCAACCTCTCTACACTGACTTCGGTTGTGGACAAGATTAAGAGTGTGCCAGAAGTCTATTCTGTCAAACGGACCAACGGCTAATTGCCCTTGCTCTTACTAGAAAGGCTATTATGAAAATCATTATCCAACGGGTTAAAAAAGCCCAAGTCAGTATTCAAGGTCAGGTGCAGGGGAAAATCAATCAGGGACTCTTATTGCTGGTTGGTGTTGGACCAGAGGACCAAGAGGAAGATTTGGACTATGCTGTGAGAAAGCTTGTCAACATGCGGATTTTTTCAGACGCAGAAGGCAAGATGAACCTATCTGTCAAAGATATTGAAGGAGAAATCCTTTCTATTTCTCAGTTTACCCTCTTTGCGGATACCAAGAAAGGCAATCGTCCAGCCTTTACAGGCGCAGCCAAACCTGATATGGCATCGGACTTCTATGATGCTTTCAATCAAAAATTAGCGCAAGAAGTACCCGTTCAGACAGGTATCTTTGGAGCGGATATGCAGGTTGAGCTGGTCAATGATGGACCAGTTACTATTATTCTTGATACTAAAAATAGATAAGAAAGACCAAGCCCAGTAAGCTTGGTTTTTCTCATCTATCATAACATACTCCAAAATGGAATCGGTTCTTGATAGGCTTGGGGAAAGTCTCTTTTCAGGCTTTGGCTTATGCGGTAGGAAGGGATGAGATGTCCTAGGATGAGGAGACTTCCCTGAAGAAAAAGTGGAATACCGCTTAAAAAAATCAAGGAGAGAATCATCAGACTATCCCATAGGAGGATTTGTAAGGCAAAACGCCAGAGCTTCGGTCTAATCTGGGAATAGAGTTGACTAAAGTGGTCACAAAGTTGGTTGGAAAGATAGGTCAATAGCACAGGATGAAAGAAAATGAGCCAACCGCTATAAATCAAAATCCAATCCCAAGTAAGCCCCTCTTTAAATGTCAAAAATACCAGCATGATTCCATCAATGACAAGGAGTTGAGTTGTTTTGATGAAGATGATTTTTTTCATGCTAAAGCCTCCTTTTCCTTAGAGACACTCCCATAAAGAGATGTGTTTGTCGTAAAAGTCTAGATAGTTTTCTCTTAGGTAGTCCGCCGTCCTATAATATAAAGTAGAATGACAAGCAGTGATGATTGGCATAAGAGATAAAAAACGATGAGAACTAACGAAGGTTAAAAGGACAAAAAATAGAAAATCAATGGAGAGAACTCCTAAATAGTAGAAGCGAATCTTTTTATTGATTTGAGGATAAATCTCAGCGAATTGATGTTTGAGTCGGACAACCAAGCGAAATAGCAGGAGTCCCTGAGCAAGGAGGAAAATAAAACCAGTGAGCAAGAGCCAGTCGAAAACTGTCTCGTGTCTAGTACCAAAAAATGTAAATAGTAGCAAATCAATGACTGCAATTGCTACAAAATGGATTCTAAAGAGTTTTTTCATGACAAGACCTCCCTCTTTTATCTATCTTCATTCTACTCCAAAAGAATGGGAGTTACAAGTAAAATGATAAAAAATTTTAGTAAGGAGATTCTATTAGATTTCTTTATTTGATTTCCTTCTTATTGTTCCACCTCTTCATCATTCCAGACAAACAAAGCTCCGATTGCATTGAGGATATAAAAGATGTATTTACCGATATTGGCGAAATTCCCTTGAATACCAGCCTTTGTCAGCTGAACGAAATTGTAAATCAACCAAAAGCCCCACTGAGTTGTCAGTTTCAATGCGTTCAAAGCATTGGCAATGAGGGATAGTGCAAAGGCAATAGTTGTTACGTAGGCGAGGAGATTCATCTTGCCCCCATAGCCGATATAGTTGGTCACAAAGGCAAAGAGGAAGGCGATGATTGAAATGATGATGGCTGCCAATTTTAGCTGTTTTTGGCTCATTTGGTTGGGTCTGCCTTCTTGCGAAGCTTCCCATTTCTTTATAGCAAAGGTATAAATGAGGAAAGTGACAGGATATGTGATAATGGCCGCCTTATTTCCAAGGATATAATCAATGGTGCCAGACAAAATCGTATTGACAATGCCAAAGTAATTTCCCCATTTGCTTAATTTTCCCGTGAAACGAGTGGACAACATGGAAATCCCAACGTTGGTTACGGAAATCAATCCAAAAGGAACAAGAGCAGTCCATGGTCCCCAGTCTACAAATTTGTCGAGACGTGAGTTGAGGTAACCAGATGCAATCGCAATCCCAACGACCAAAGCAACCCCGAAGAGGTCAAACCATTTGGATGTCGCAAAAATTTTTAGTGATTTTTCATATATTAAAATATCTTTCTTTTTTTACAAATATTCTACAACTAAATGAAAGTAAAATCAAATGATAGAAATAAAACCCTGAAAATAAAACTTTCAGGGTTGGTTGGGATACTTGAGAAATTAGTCGATTTTCTCGACGTAGAGTTGTTTGGCAATGTCCATACTTACTTGTAAATCCTCTTCTTTACTGAGGATAGTGAAAGTATTGCTGAAGCCATCAAACTGCTGGACTTGGAGCTGGTCGCCGATGTGAAGTGAGTGCTTATCCAGATAATGGAGAATGTCAAAACTATCGTGAACCCGAGTCAGGCGGTAGGCGCCAGCCTCCTTGATATCAGCTAGTGGGAGGTTGTTGATTTCAACCAGGAGTTCTCCCTTGGCAGGAATAGTTCCTCCGTGGGGGCAGGTCTTGGGGAATCCAAGCAATTTTTCTAGTCTCTCCACGAATAGATCAGAGACAGTATGTTCCAAGACCTCAGCTTCCTCGTGAATCTGGTCACTCGTATAGTCTAAATGATGGACTAGAAAAACTTCAATCAAGCGATGTTTACGGTAGAGCTCAGAGACCAATTTGAGGCCGATGTCAGTCAGTAGATAGCCACATTCCTTGTCCTTGAGGATGAGATTTTCGCTCTTCATCCGTTTAATCATTTCAGTTACGGCAGGGGGAGAGACTTGCATACGAGCCGCAATTTCCTTGTTGGTAATCTTATGCAAATCTGTGCCAATTTCATAAATACATTTTAGATAATCTTCTTTATTCGGGGTCATTCGTTTCCTCTTGTCTAATCTCTTTATCTAGTATATCAAAAAAAGCTAGATTTCTCTAGCTGTGACTTTTTATGTTATACTTATTGCAAGAGAAAAAACGAGGAGATGAATATGACAAAAATAGCTCTTCTTTCAGATATTCATGGAAATACTACAGCCTTGGAGGCTGTTTTGGCAGATACTCGGCAGCTAGGAGTGGATGAATACTGGCTTTTGGGAGATATTCTCATGCCAGGGACAGGGCGTAGAAGGATTTTGGACTTGTTGGCTCAACTACCGATTACAGCTAGAGTTTTGGGAAACTGGGAAGATAGTCTGTGGCATGGTGTCCGCAAGGAACTAGATAGTACTCGTCCCAGCCAACGCTATCTCTTGCGCCAGTGCCAGTATGTTTTAGAGGAAATTTCCCTAGAAGAAATTGAACTGCTTCACAATCAACCCCTCCAGATTCATCGTCAGTTTGGGGATTTGACGGTAGGAATTAGCCATCATCTGCCTGATAAGAACTGGGGACGAGAGTTGATTCATACTGGAGCGCAAGAAGATTTCGACCGCTTGGTGACCAATCCGCCTTGTGATATTGCTGTTTATGGTCATATTCACCAGCAGTTGCTTCGTTACGGGACTGGTGGGCAATTGATTGTCAATCCGGGTTCGATTGGGCAACCTTTCTTTCTAGATGCTCAGTTGCGGAAGGACTTGCGGGCCCAGTATATGATTTTGGAGTTTGATGACAAGGGCTTGGTGGATATGGACTTCCGACGGGTGGACTACGATGTGGCAGCCGAATTGCAGCTAGCTAAAGACCTGAAACTTCCCTATTTTGAGGTTTATTATGAAAGTCTGGTCAATGGGATCCACCATACTCATCATCAGGAATTTCTGAGAGAATTGGCCCAGAAAGAGGGCTATGATAGGGAATTAGATGCTTGGTTAAAAAGTGGTAATGATTGACATTACAACTAAAAAGGGTATAATAATAGAAAAAGAAGAGTAGAGGCAGGGTAGCCTCGTAAAAAGGAGAAGAGCATGCAAATTCCAAGTAGATTTACCATTGCGACTCATATGCTGATTATTATCGCTCTCAAGGGGAAGGAAAGAAAGGTGACCAGTGATTTTCTGGCTGCTAGTGTCGGGGTCAATCCTGTCATTATCAGAAAGACCTTGTCCCAGTTGAAGAAGGCAGAGCTGATTTCAGTAGCGCGTGGAACAGGTGGAACAGAGATTGTCAAGGATCTCAGGGACATTAGTCTTTTAGATGTTTATCAGGCGGTTGAGTGTCTTGGTAAGACAGGTCAACTCTTTAGTTTTCATGACAATCCAAATCCAAATTGTCCAGTTGGAGCTCATATTCATGATGTTTTGGATCAAAAATTGGAGAGAATCCAGCTGGCTATGGAGGCTGAACTTGGTCAGACTAGTTTAGAGCAAGTTGTGGCTGATGCAGAGAGTCAGATGAAGGAGTGAATTCTTCTTTAAAGCAAAAAGCTTATGAAAAGGCAAAAACCTTATCATAAGCTTTTTATCTATTCTTCCAGGCTTGGTAACGGGTATCAATCAATAATTGAGTGAGGCGTCCCATGGTTTCCCTTTCTTCTGGAGTGAGGGATTGCGCTTGGATAAAGAGATGATGAATGTGTTCAAGTGCCTTGAAGGAAGATAGGTCATTGATAGAAGTAATACCAGAATCAAGAATGGTGCCAAAGAAGAGGTCTAAGTAGAGCTGGAGTTCCTCGTCAGGGACTGTGGCCACCCACTCCTTGAAGGTTGTGTCTACTTGTTGACTATCACTGTTGGTCTTATCCAGTTGAACGAAGTGCTTGTCCTCAATTTGCCAACTAAAGGTATCGTGCTGGGCGATACCACCTAAGGCAGTACTGTGCACGATGATTTGCTGGTTAGGGATTTCCAGCATCATACCGATAATGGAACCTTGTGGGATGAAGACCTTGGTTCTATCCATTATCCTTTGATAGCCCTCGGTTTGTGTCAGTTCTTTATGGAGACCAGGCGCATCAAAGGTATAAACTGCTGTGATTTGATTTTGCAAGCTTTGCTCAATTTGACTAGCAGCATAGATGGCTAGATTTCCTCCCTTGGAATGCCCGGCCAGAATGACCTTCTGCTTAGGATGGTGGGCAAAAAAGTTCTTTAAATAGCGAAGGGCGTGCTTTTGAGCAGGAATTTCCTTCATATAGGTCAGGTGGAAATCTTCCTTCCAACCAATGATACTATCATCTGTCCCACGAAAGACAATCAGATAGGTATCGAGAGTGAGGCGGTAGGTCATAGCCGCAAATTGTTTTTGCAGTTCAGGGTCGATGTCGTTGATAAAATGGGAGAGTTTGCAATTTTTGAAGCGTTTGTGTCGAGCTAATTCATCCAATAATTGGAGCCGATTTTTACTGGTCAACATGTTCGATTCTCTTGGAACCTGAGGTGCTAGGTCTAAAAGTCGCATAGGAGTTGTGGAGACCAAATTATCAAAGGAGAGATAGGTGATTTCTGTTAAGGCTAGAATATCTAATTCATTCAAAGGAAGGTCGTAAAAGGAATCGTGTGCGACATCTTTCAGATAATCAAAAATATTGGCCATAAGAACTCCTTTCTGTTTATTTATCTTATCAGATTTCCCTCAAATTAGCTAGTAGGATTGCCTCACTATGTTGGCTAAAAACAAGCTATGTCAAATTCAGTTTCAGACCTTCGAGCATGGAAAAATCTGTTATAATAATAGAAAAGGAGGAGCGCATGCACAAGATTTTACTAGTAGAAGATGATCAAGTTATTCGTCAACAGGTCGGAAAAATGCTCTCTGAATGGGGATTTGAAGTGGTCTTGGTAGAAGACTTTATGGAAGTTTTGAGTTTATTTGTTCAGTCGGAGCCTCATCTGGTCCTCATGGATATTGGCCTGCCCTTGTTTAATGGTTATCACTGGTGTCAGGAAATTCGCAAGATTTCCAAGGTGCCTATCATGTTTCTGTCTTCCAGAGACCAGGCTATGGATATTGTCATGGCAATCAATATGGGGGCGGATGATTTTGTGACCAAGCCTTTTGACCAGCAGGTTCTTTTAGCCAAGGTTCAGGGCTTGTTGCGTCGTTCCTATGAGTTTGGGCGTGACGAAAGTTTACTGGAATATGCTGGTGTTATCCTTAATACTAAATCCATGGATTTACATTATCAAGGGCAAGTCTTGAATTTGACCAAGAATGAGTTTCAGATTTTACGCGTTTTGTTTGAGCATGCAGGCAACATCGTAGCGCGTGATGACCTGATGCGAGAACTTTGGAACAGTGACTTTTTCATTGATGATAATACCCTCTCAGTTAATGTGGCTCGTTTGCGCAAAAAATTAGAAGAGCAGGGTTTGGTGGGATTTATCGAGACCAAGAAAGGGATAGGGTACGGACTGAAGCATGCTTGATTGGAAACCATTTTTTCTAGCCTATCTGCGTTCCCGTAGTCGTCTGTTTGTTTATCTGCTTGCTTTAGCATTTCTAGTTTTGCTTTTTCAGTTTTTATTTGCAAGTTTAGGAACTTACTTTCTCTACTTTTTCCTCTTATGTTGCTTTGTAACCATCTTATTTTTCACTTGGGACATATTGGTGGAGATGCAGGTTTATCGTCAGGAAATTCTCTACGAGGAGAGAGAAGCCCAGTCTCCTTTGGAAGTAGCTTTAGCAGAAAAATTAGAAGCGCGTGAGATGGAACTCTATCAGCAAAGGTCAGATGCCGAAAGAAAACTGACGGATTTGCTGGATTACTATACCTTGTGGGCCCATCAGATTAAGACTCCAATTGCAGCCGGTCAACTCTTAGTTGCAGAAGTAGCCGACCGTCAATTGAAGCAGCAACTGGAACAGGAAATTTTCAAGATTGACTCCTATACAAACTTGGTTTTACAGTATCTGCGTTTAGAAAGTTTCCATGATGATTTGGTCTTAAAGCAGGTTCAAATCGAGGATTTGGTTAAGGAAATAATTCGTAAATATGCTCTTTTCTTTATTCAAAAAGGCTTAAATGTCAATCTACATGACCTTGATAAAGAAATCGTGACGGATAAAAAGTGGCTGCTAGTGGTTATTGAGCAAATTATCTCAAATAGTCTCAAGTACACCAAGGAAGGTGGTCTGGAGATTTATATGGAAGGCCAGGAACTCTGTATCAAGGATACGGGAATCGGGATAAAAAACAGTGATGTCCTCCGAGTCTTTGAACGTGGTTTCTCAGGATATAATGGACGCCTAACCCAGCAGTCATCTGGACTTGGACTTTACCTATCCAAGAAAATTTCTGAAGAACTGGGGCACCAGATTCGTATTGAGTCTGAGGTCGGGACAGGAACGATAGTGCGGATTCAGTTTGCTCAAGTGAACCTAGTCCTTGAGTGAGAAGAGACAATGAGTTTTTACCCAATCTCTTTTTGCTATATTTCAGGATATTTGAAGACTGTTTTTTACAAAACCAATAATAGAATTTTTAATACGGAATATAGTATAAATACTGGTTCAAAGTGAAGTTTTGTATGCTTTATACTTTTGTTGAGTATAAAATCTATAAACTAAAGGTGAATTACAAAAATTAATTTGAGATGAAGTGAATTGTAGACTTGGGAAATGTCTCCTATTCGATTTAAGAATGAATCGTTGATACAGGATTAAAAGAACTGCAGCTTTCTTTTTATTTTGAATGAGATAGGTGTATATAGATTTGTGTAACTGGTGTAGAACTATTTCCAAGAATTTATTGAATGTATCGAATACACACATTCTATTGATTTTGAACCAGTTTTTAATTTCTAAATGTTATAATAGTTTTATCAAGTAAAAGGAGACTGCCATGATTGGAGACAATATAAAATTCTTACGAAAATCACATAATCTGATATAACCAGAATTTTCACGGATTGTGGGTGTGTCACGCAATAGCCTAAATCGTTAGAAAAACTGAAAAAGCTTACTTTCAATAGAAGTATTGGAAATATTCATTTTACATCTATCAAAGAAACATGGGATAGACCTATATTTTACAAAATAGCAAATTATATTTTGAATGATAGTAAAAACGGCAGTACTTGTGTGATTTACAATTATTGCACTCAATGTCTGAGTATCGCACTATCTGAAATAGGGAATAGTAGAGATTGTTCTTCGATATGTAAAAAAGTATTAGTAAGGAGTATCGTATATGCTACCATATTTTAAAACTATTAGATGGTATCTCCTCTTTAATTTTCTTTTTGGTGCAATATCGAATATCTGCACTGCTTTGTTACCGTATTTCACGCAGGCATTAATCAAAGGGGATTATCATGTAGCTCTATATGGCTATTCTATGGCAGTAGCAGGCTATTTGAGTTGTAACTATATCCAAATGATACTTGATTGGAAGCAGGGGATTATCTTTTCAACTACTTTGAAAAATGAATGGTTTCAATCACTTTTGGGACTCAGTCACCACGATTTTAAGCAGAAAACAGTAGCAGAGTACATTTCCTATCAATCTAATGACCTAGATTCGTTGGAAAAGGATTACCTCCCTCCATTGATGAGTTTTATCAAACAAATTTTACGTATTATCATTTATGCTTTCATTATTAGCAGAACAATTAATCCTATTGTATCACTGATTTTAATCTTTTCCACTGGAATTAGTATTCAAATTCCTAAAATCGTTGGGAAGTTGACTGCTAATCGTAGACAGGTTTACTTGAAAAAACAAGGCGATTACTATCGAACTTTGGAGGATTTGCTCATGGGACATCATTTGGTAAATAAACTAACTGTGTCGCATTTTTTGAATCAACAAAAGAGTTCTCTAAAGAATTTGCAGGATAAGTATTTTAAGTATGGTTTGACAAAAATTACAGGCATCTTATTGACAGGTGTTTCTTTTGAATTCATTAGTCTTGTTCTGTTTATTTATTTAGCCTACTCTCTATCTCACCAGCAACTCGGTATTCCTGAGGTGGTGGCGAGTTTCGGATATATTAATGCTTTTTCTGAACCAATACAGGAAATCCTTTATGATTTACAAATGTTAGAGTCCGTAAAGCCTGTAATCAAGAGTTTTCAAAACATTGTTGGGAGACCCGTTTCAGTTCAAGCACCTCAACATTCTTTTGATACGATTACTTTGAAAAACATTTCCAAACAACTGGGAGAATCAAAATTAATAATTACTTCCGCTACGATTCAAAAAGGGGATAAAATTGCGCTTATTGGTAAGAATGGGTCTGGAAAAAGTAGTCTTCTCAACATTTTAAATGGAACAGATGAAGATTTTGAAGGACAAATTGTGCTAGATGGGCTTGTTTTGGACCATCTTTGGGGAAGATTCGGTATGATTCTGCAACAAGAACATACATTTATTTCGAGTTATGAAAATAATGTAACGCTATTCAATAGTTTCAATGAAAAATTCATAGAAGAAGATTTTGAAAAAATTCCACCACAATCCCTGTCAGGTGGTCAGCAACAACGAATGTATTTAAATCGTGAGAAAAATCGTAAAAATCCATTGCTTATCCTAGACGAACCTTTCTCTGCCTTGGATACTAATCAGTTTAAAATGGAATTGGAAAGAGTTCTGGAACTACCAAGTGCCGTCATTGTTACTTTACATCGCCAAAACGAATTATTAAGTAAGTTTGACCAAGTTTGGGAAATTAAGAATGGAGAACTTGTAATTTTGAAATAGCTAAATTATAAAGAATAAAACGCATAGTATCAAGGTTCAGGAGATATCGTTTTTCCTTCTTCGGATAAGGAAACAAAAATTTCTTGCTTCATCTATCTGTTAAATTGAGAGATTTCCTCAGAGAAAGACTGTAAAATTTTTGATATAATGTTAAGGATGGACTGACGGATATTTAAAAGATAATGTTCAAAAGAATAACAGGTGAGAAGAAAAATATGTAAGATTGGACAGAAGTATCTCTACCATCATCCATGCAGAAACAAGATTATATGAAATAAAAGGAGTAACTAATGACCGGAAACTATTCAACACGTGAATACCGTGAGAAATTATATGATGATCTTCATGTTCGATTAAGAGATACAGTGATTTTGATGTGTGCGATTTTTATTGCCTCTATCGGCCTAAATATGAATTCAACGGCTGTCATTATTGGAGCCATGCTGATTTCCCCTCTTATGACACCGATTGTTGGACTGGGGTTTGGTTTAGCTATTTTTGATACGCGTTTAATCAAGCAATCTCTAGAGGTTTTATTTACCCAAGTATTGGTTAGCTTGCTTGTCTCGGCTCTGTATTTCTGGATTTCTCCCTTATCTTATGAAAGTAGCGAATTGATTGCACGAACCTCTCCAACAATTTGGGATGTGCTCATTGCTATTGCTGGTGGGATAGCAGGTTTCATTGGTTCAAGGAAAAAAGAAGCAAACAATATCGTACCAGGAGTAGCCATTGCAACAGCTCTGATGCCACCTATCTGCACTGCAGGTTACGGTTTAGCTAATGGAAATGTACGATTTTTATTTGGAGCTCTTTATCTTTTCTTGATCAACTGTGTCTTTATCATGCTAATCAACATTGTTGGAACAAGAATTATGATGAGAAAATCTCCCTTAAGTTCATTTAAAGAGCTAAACATTAAAATGAGAATTGGGTTGATATCCTTGATTGTATTATTGATTCTTCCGGCTAGTTATTCAGCAATTACTTTGACGATAGATCAAGCGCGAAAAGAAGGAATCAAACAGTTTGTAGGAAAAGAGTTCGCCAATCACACGGTCATTAATCAAGTCTACAAATCAAGAAACAATGAGTTGGTCTTGACGGTTGTTGGAGATCCGATTTCAGAAGAAGAATTAGAAACGCTCCACCAAAAACAAGCCTCTTACGGTATTCAATCTGTTCAATTGAAAGTCAATCAAGTTCATAATTCGACAAAATTAGACAGTGATTCGACCAAGGAATTTTATGAAACCATTAACAAGTATATCGATCAAAAACTCTCTGAAAAGGATTCACAAAAAGATCTCGTAAAAGAAAATGAAGCAGACAAGGATTGAGGACAATGAACTGAATCGGTTTTTACGCCGTGTTTTTCTTGTATCTTCCTCTTTCTTACTTATAGCAGGTTGTTTTTGATAAATCTAAGCAACACTAAATGATGAAGTGAAAGGGGATGAATCTTTGATAGTATTCATTTATTGTGAAATATGATATATTTATTAATTAGATGGATGAATACTTCTAGAGTTAAATATAGCATAATAGGGACAGACTTTTTGGTTTATTTTTGTTTGTAGTCGGATTATGAAAGAATATCCAATATTATGCGATAAGATAGAATGTTACAAAAAAGAAAGGGGATGCAATCCGATGAAGAAAGACAGATTAATTGTATTGACAGATGCTGTTCTAGCAATTATTATGACCATCTTGATTTTAGAGTTAGAAAAACCAACAACACCAAGTCTTGAAGCTTTTTGGGATTTACGGCAAAATTTCTTTGCTTGTTTTCTTTCCTTTTTCTGGTTGGGATCGTTATGGATGGCACTAAACACATTATGGGAAAAGGTTGAGAAAATTTCCTCAGAAATTATTTGGTGGAATTTGTTTCTACTCTTGGAGCGGCAGGAGTTCTCTTTGGAGAATTTCATGCCATCCAAGATACCAGTCTGAATGATGTGGTGGACCGGATCTATATAAATGTCAAGGATTTACCGTTTCAGTCCTTGGGAGCTTTAGCTAATATCCTGTCTGATGTTAAGAAGGGACTGATTCAAGACAGTCATATCTGGTCTTTCTTCCAGTCATTTTTCAAACAATATCAGTTGATAATCAGCTTAAATCAGATCTATCAGTTTGTCTATCTTTCTCTGATGGAGATCATGTCCTATCTTCACTTTGATTATTGGAAAAAACGGCTCGGTCAGGAGCTAGTATGAATAAGGAGAACAAATGAGACGTTTAAAAATGTTATGGCATATTATACAGGTTACGGGTTTTACTCGGTTTGCTCTGAGTTTTGTGACCTTTGTTTTTGGGTCAGGAGGCGTGCTTTTCCTAGTTGAACCTGCTATCACAAATTACGGAGACGGTCTTTGGTATGCTTTTGTGACTTCGACGACTGTCGGCTACGGGGATCTCCTAGCTGTGACCTTGATTGGAAGGATTACCAGTGTCTTCTTGACGATTTATGGGCTCATATTTTTTGGCTGTTTATCAGCTGTTATTATTAATTATTATACCGATTTAAATAAGGAAAGAGGAGAGGACAAATGACTGCCAATTATTCAACACGGGAATACCGTGAGAAATTATACGATGACCTTCATGTTCGATTGAGAGATACAGCGATTTTGATGTGTGCAATTTTTATTGCCTCTATCGGTCTAAATATGAATTCAACAGCTGTTATTATTGGAGCCATGTTAATTTCACCTCTCATGACACCGATTGTTGGACTGGGATTCGGTTTAGCTATTTTTGATACGCGTTTAATCAAGCAATCTCTAGAGGTTTTATTGACTCAAGTGTTGGTCAGTTTGCTTGTCTCGACTCTGTATTTCTGGATTTCTCCCTTGTCTTATGCAAGTAGCGAGTTGATCGCACGAACCTCTCCAACCATTTGGGATGTTCTCATTGCTATTGCTGGTGGGATTGCTGGTGTGATCGGTTCAAGGAAAAAAGAAGCAAACAATATCGTGCCAGGAGTAGCCATTGCTACAGCTTTGATGCCGCCTATCTGTACTGCTGGCTATGGTTTAGCTAATGGGAATGTACGATTTTTATTGGGGGCTCTCTATCTTTTCTTGATCAACTGTGTCTTTATCATGCTAGCCAACATTGTTGGAACAAGAATTTTGATGAGAAAATCTCCTTTAACTTCATTTAAAGAGCTGAGCATTAAAATGAGAATTGGCTTGATTTCTTTGATTGTATTGTTGATTCTTCCAGCTAGCTATTCGGCAGTTACTCTGACAATAGAACAAGCGCGCAAAGAAGGGATCAAACAGTTTGTAGGAAAAGAGTTCGCCAATTATACGGTTATTAATCAAGTCTACAAGTCAAGTAACAATGAATTGGTCTTGACGGTTGTTGGAGATCCGATTTCAGAAGAAGAATTAGAAACACTCCACCAAAAACAAGCCTCTTACGGTATTCAATCTGTTCAATTGAAAGTGAATCAAGTTCAGAACTCGCCAACATTAGATAGTGAAGCGACCAAGGAATTTTATGAAAACATTGACAAGTATATTGATCAAAAACTCTCTGAAAAAGATTCACAAAACGATCTCGTAAAAGAAAATGAAGCAGACAAGGATTGAGGATACTGACTTTATCTAACTCATGAAAGTAAATCTTGTGTGGTGGTTTGGTCAATCACTACTAGCTCGGATTAAATAATACTCTTCGAAAATCAAATTCAAACCACGTCAGCGTCGCCTTACCGTACTCAAGTACAGCTTGCGGCTAGCTTCCTAGTTTGCTTTTTGATTTTCATTGAGTAAAAATATAAAAAGCAACAGCTGAAATAGTTGTTGCTTTTTAGCTAGGATTTTATCTCTTATTTCTCAACGCGTGATTTGTTGGCAATATCAGCTAGGATAGCTTGAACAAAGTCATCAACTGAGACAGTTTGTGTTTCTTTTTGTCCGTAGCGACGAACGTTGACTGTTCCGTCTTCCATTTCCTTGTCTCCAACAATCAATTGGTAAGGAATCTTGCTGGTTTGTGAAGCACGGATCTTGAACTGCATTTTTTCATTGCGCTCATCTACATCTGCACGGACACCACGGTCACGGAGTTTCTTAGCTACTTCCCAAGCGTAGTCTACGTGTTTTTCGTTAGATACTGGGATGAGGGTTACTTGGTGAGGTGCAAGCCATGTTGGGAAGGCTCCCTTGTAGTTCTCAATCAAGATAGCTGTGAAGCGCTCCATAGTAGAGATTACACCACGGTGAATCATGACTGGACGGTGTTCTTCGCCATCAGCTCCGATGTATTTAAGGTCGAAGCGCTCTGGAAGCAAGAAGTCAAGCTGGATAGTAGAAAGAGTTTCTTCTTTTCCAAGAGCGGTCTTAACTTGAATATCCAATTTTGGTCCGTAGAAGGCTGCTTCACCTTCGGCTTCAAAGTAGTCCACGCCCATTTCATCAAGGGCTGCACGAAGCATGGTTTGAGCATTTTCCCACATCTCATCGTTGTCAAAGTACTTGTGAGTATCTTGAGGGTCACGAAGAGAGAGACGGAAGCGGTACTCATTCAAGTTGAAGTCTCCGTAAACATCTATAATCAACTGAAGGGCGCGTTGGAATTCTTCTTGGATTTGTTCTGGAGTAACGAAGAGGTGACCGTCGTTAAGAGACATTTCACGTACACGTTGAAGACCAGTAAGGGCACCAGATTTTTCATAGCGGTGCATCATCCCGATTTCAGCGATACGGATTGGCAACTCACGGTAAGAGTGAACATGATGTTTGAAGACTTGGATGTGGTGTGGGCAGTTCATTGGACGAAGGACAAATTCTTCCCCGTCACCCATGTCCATAGTTGGGAACATGTCTTCTTGGTAATGATCCCAGTGACCAGAAGTCTTGTAAAGCTCAACTGAAGCAAGTGGTGGAGTGTAGACGTGTTGGTAGCCTGAAGCCAACTCCTTGTCAACGATATAGCGTTCCAATTCACGACGAATAGTCGCACCATTTGGCAACCAGAAAGGCAAACCTTGTCCGACTTCTTGAGAAATCATGAAGAGGTCCAGTTCTTTACCGAGTTTGCGGTGGTCACGTTCCTTAGCTTCTTCACGCATTTGAAGGTAGTTTTTCAAGTCTTTCTTGTCAAACCAAGCTGTACCGTAGATACGTTGCATCATAGCGTTGTCGCTATTTCCACGCCAGTAAGCACCTGCTACATGGAGAAGGTGGAAGATTTGGATGCGGCCTGTTGATGGGACGTGAGGGCCACGGCAAAGGTCTACATATTCACCCTGACGGTAGATGGTCAAACCACCTTCGTCTTCTGAGTGTTCTTCAATCAATTCCAACTTGTAAGGGTCATTTTTGAAGATTTCACGTGCCTCGTCTTTAGTCACTTCTTCACGAATTGATGGGAAGTTTTCTTTGACGATTTTTTGCATTTCTTCTTCGATACGAGGAAGGTCTTCGTTAGAGATTTGACCAGCAGTGTTGTCAGTATCATAGTAGAAACCATCTTCGATAGCTGGACCAACTCCCAAGTGAATGTCTGGGAACAGACGACGAGCTGCTTGGGCAAATAAGTGAGCAGCTGAGTGACGCAAGATTGGAAGGGCATCTTCGTGGTCAGGTGTCACAATTTCGATGCTTCCATCTTCAGTGATAGCACGAGTAGTGTCGATGAGTTTGCCGTTGAATTTACCAGCCAAGGCTTTTTTAGCTAGGGAATTGCTGATAGATTGGGCAATTTCAAAAGTTGTAACGCCAGATTCGAATTCACGAACAGCGCCATCTGGGAAAGTAATGTTAATCATGATGTTCTCCTTACTTATATTATTGACGAATGTGTTAACCCTATTCTGAAAACAGGGATAGAGGATTGTGAAAGCTAGAAAAACAAAAAGCGACATCCTCGAAAGGACGTCGCAACGTGGTTCCACCTTCATTTATGTTCCTCAAAAGAGAGGGACACCTCTGATTGGCTCTAACGTGGCCACCGTTTTATGTTTTCATAAAAAACTTAAGAGTAGTATCAGTTTAGGCTCTCTATGCGTTTCCAGCAACCACGCACTCTCTAGTAGAAAGGGACTAAGTGACTTGTCTCTATGGATTATTATAGCATGATTGTGAAAATTTTCAAGATATTTGTAGATTTTTTTGAATTTCCTTGTTTAGGGGGAGAATTAGGAATGGTAATCTTTAGAAGAAGTTGAGTATCTCCATTATGTTGGTGAAGTAAAGAGAAAGAAGTAAATCTGTTGACAAAGAAGGTAGTTATTGGTAGAATAGGGATTGTCGTAAAGACAAATAACTTCTTCTTGGTTACAGGCATGCCAACCTGTCACTCGGATGAAGCCAAATAAAAAGGAGAAACATCATGGCAATCTCAAAAGAGAAAAAAAATGAAATTATCGCACAATATGCACGTCACGAAGGTGATACAGGTTCAGTAGAGGTTCAAGTTGCTGTCCTTACTTGGGAAATCAACCACCTTAACGAACACATCAAACAACACAAAAAAGACCACGCTACTTACCGTGGATTGATGAAGAAAATCGGTCGCCGTCGTAACTTGCTTGCATACTTGCGTAAAAACGACGTTAACCGTTACCGTGAGTTAATTAACTCTCTAGGACTTCGTCGCTAATCTGCTTTATTTTCCACTTACATTGCGTTGTCACCTTACCTCGATATACTCAAGTATAATCTTCGGTTACGGTTCCTAACACTGTAAGGTAAAATAAACCAGATCTTCTCTCTTCGGGGAGATTTTTTTGTTCACTAAAATTTTTGTACAATCGTCGGCTTGTCGCCTAGTCTATAAACGTTTTAGCCCAAGCTCAAATCAGCTCTCTGACTTCAGAGGGCTTTTTTATTGAGGTTTTATCGGGCACAATTTTGGAGACTACAAAAACCTCAAATGGTATCAGCTAATTACACCATAAGGGTGCGTAGCTACTCGGCTTGAAAAGCCGAGTAGCTGTCTGCAAGCCCCTTCGGAGAGCCCACACTTTAC
The DNA here is from genome assembly GCF_000722695.1 of Streptococcus mitis. Classification (GTDB taxonomy): domain Bacteria; phylum Bacillota; class Bacilli; order Lactobacillales; family Streptococcaceae; genus Streptococcus; species Streptococcus mitis_O. The sequence goes on from NZ_JPFU01000009.1 coordinate 58,924, forward strand.
GAAGTAAAGTATAGTATGTTATACTTTACATGGAAGTAGTCACCGAATGCCAGTTAGAAATTACTTTGTAACTACGTTTTGAGGAGGAGTAAAATGCTTTCCTATGTTCGAAATTACCCACTAGCGATAGCTAAATTAATGTGTCTGTGCTCTCCTAAAATCTGCTGATTTATTACTGACTAATACAGGAGGGTTTTTTATGGGACAGACAATCATATCTGCTATTGGTGTTTATATTTCCACCAGTATCGATTATTTAATTATTTTAATTATTTTATTTGCACAGCTATCACAGAATAAACAAAAATGGCATATTTATGCGGGGCAATATCTAGGCACAGGCTTACTTGTAGGGGCGAGTTTAGTTGCTGCTTATGTCGTTAATTTCGTGCCTGAAGAATGGATGGTTGGATTGCTTGGTTTAATCCCTATCTATTTAGGGATTCGCTTTGCAATTGTTGGAGAAGGTGAGGAAGAAGACGAAGAAGAGGAAGAAATTATTGAAAGATTAGAACAAAGCAAGGCAAATCAACTGTTTTGGACAGTTACATTGCTGACAATTGCGTCTGGCGGAGATAATTTAGGTATCTATATACCTTATTTTGCTTCGTTAGAATGGTCACAGACCCTCGTGGCCTTGCTTGTGTTTGTAATCGGCATAATTATCTTATGCGAGATTAGTCGGGTGTTATCCTCTATTCCCTTAATATTCGAGACAATTGAAAAATACGAGCGGATCATTGTGCCCTTAGTATTCATTCTACTTGGACTATACATCATGTATGAAAATGGCACGATAGAGACTTTTCTGACCGTGTAGATTTTTTTGTTTCACTAGGATTTTAGCCCGGGATCAAATCAGCTCTCTGATTTTCAGAGGGCTTTTTATGTTGTCACTTTACCTCGATATACTCAAGTATAATCTTTGCTTATGCTTCCTAACACTGTATGGAAAAACCAACCATAATTTTTCTGATTTTAATTGTATTTTTTCCATAGCTTGTTACACAGTTGAAAATATGGTATACTTTTCATGAGAATTTTCTAAATTTTTAATATTCTATCAAAGGAGGTTTGCATGCTTTCCAAATTTTCTGGAAGCCGACAAGACCAGCAATTTGTGTTACTTTTAGTTATTTTGCTAGGTATTTTAGGGATTTCTCTCTTTCTAGCAGTTTCAATGGGATCTGTTGCGATTAATCTAGGAGATACCTATCGGATTATTTTGAGCAGGTTGGGATTTCCTCTTGAGATAGGAGAGGTTTCCAAGTCTACTCTTGCCATTGTATGGAACATGAGATTCCCCCGAGTATTGTTAGGTCTGATAGTAGGAGCAGGCCTTTCTATGTGTGGTAGTGTGATGCAGTCCACGGTAAACAATCCCATCGCAGAGCCTTATGTCTTAGGAATATCTGCGGGTGCAACTCTAGGAGCAACTCTAAGCATCATTCTTGGTTTAAAAGTGATGATTAGCCTTGGAGCTTTTCTTGGAGCTATTTTGGCAACAATTGTTGTCCTCATCATTGCCTCTATGCAGGGAAGGATGACAACATCTAGTCTGATCTTATCAGGAACGGTGGTCAATGCTCTCTTTCTAGCTTTTTCCAACTTTATTATCTCAGTTGGCGCTAATGCGGACAGTGTGATGACCATTAAGTTTTGGACCATGGGCTCGCTCGCTGGGACTTCCTGGGCAGACTTGGTCCTGCCAACTATAGTAGTAGGAATAGCCTTTCTATTTTTCTCTACTCAGTATCGTGTTTTCAATGCGATGATGATGGGAGATGAGGCTGCTTTAACTTTGGGGATTCCCTTACGCTTTTATTGGTATCTTTATGTGACCATGGTGGCTGTGCTGACAGCAGTCTTAGTAGCAACCTGTGGGATTATTGGATTTGTTGGTCTGATTACTCCACATTTAGCTCGAGGGTTAGTAGGAACGAATTACAAGAGGCTTTTTCCTGTTGCAACCTTGCTAGGTGCCCTCTTTGTCATTTGGGCAGATGTACTCTCTCGAATCATCATTCCAAACGCAGAGCTTCCTATTGGTATTTTCACAGCCTTAGTAGGTGCTCCCTTCTTTATCTACATTGTTGGAGGTAGGCGAAGGGAGGCGAGGGTCTGATATGGACTTGATTTGTCAGGATGTCCACTTTGGACTGGGAGAGAAAAAAATCCTCAAGGGAGTTTCTCTTAAAGTTGAAGGGAATCAATTTCACACGATATTAGGACCAAATGGAAGCGGGAAAACCAGTCTACTTAAACTCCTCTATCGTCAGGAAAAGGCGGACAAAGGCTTGATAAGCCTAGATGGAAAGCCGCTGGAACAATGGACGCTCAAAGAAACAGCCAAGCAAATGGCAGTTGTCACCCAGTTTAACCAGCTGCAGTTTGATTGTACAGTTGAAGAAATCGTCTTGCTGGGAAGAACTCCTCACCTCTCTTTTTTACAGAAGGAAAGGGAAAGAGATTTTACGCTCGTTCAAGATGCCCTCGTTAAGGTGGATATGCTTGAGAAGAAAACTCGTCTCTATTCGTCCCTGTCAGGAGGAGAGAAACAGCGAGTCTTACTAGCCCGCGCCTTGGCGCAAGAACCGACTCTCTTGCTCCTTGACGAACCAACCAATCACTTGGATATCAAGTATCAGCTAGACTTGTTGGCCATAGTGAAGGAGCTCAAGGTCAATGTTCTAGCTGTCCTGCATGATATTCAACTTGCTTGTCGCTATTCGGATTATCTCTATCTGATGAAAGAGGGGGAAATCCTTTATCAAGGGCCTCCAAAGGAGACCATCACCTCAGAATCATTGCAAACTGTATACGGAGTTCAAAGTCAGGTTACTTGGACCGAGGACCAACAAGCCATGATTCACTATTTATAAGAATGAAAAGGAAAACAAGATGAAAAAAACACTAAGCATTTTACTCGTAACAGTAGCCACCCTAACCATGGCAGCTTGTGGCAATACTACTACAGAAAAAGCTACCACACAATCTAGCACAGAGACAAGTCAAAAGGCAAACGCAGAGATGACTTATCCGTTAACGGTTAAGACCTATGATGCTAAAGGAAATGAAGTCGAACAAGTCTTTGACAAGGCACCTGAAAAAGTTATTACAAACAATCTTTCAACCACTGAAATCTTATTGGAGTTAGGCTTGAAGGATAAAATTGTTGGCATGCTCAATCCAGACAATGCTGTGACGGACAAATACAAGGATGCTATTGCAGCTATTCCTCAAATTGGAGATAAAAAAACAGTCTCACAAGAGACAGTCCTTTCTTATGAGCCAGACGCTGTGATGGGTCGAAACATGATGTTTTCTGAAAAATCCTTGGGGACAGTTAGCACTTGGAATGAAAATAAAATCCCAGTTTATACACAAAAAGCTTCTCTCTCAACGATTCAGCAAGATTTGGGGAATATCGTAGAAGATGTCAAAAATCTTGGAATGATTTTTAATGTTCAGAACAAGGCTAATGAATACGCAGCCCAATTACAAACTAAAATTGACGCTGTTAAGAAAGCAAACCCAGCAAGCCAAGGTGAAAAGAAAAAGGCTTTGATTATGGTTGCTTATAATGATGAAACCTTCGGTGCCTATAAGTCTGCTTTGCAAGAAAGTTTACTGAACCAACTTGGTTATACAAACGTTGCTACGGGGACATCAGGCTTGACCTTGGAAAATCTCGTGTCAATGGATCCTGAGTTGATTATCTATGTAACCAGCGACCGCAATAAAAAATTGGATGAAAAAGCAGTAGAGTTGATGAAGGCAAATGCTGTTTTGGAAAGCGTTCCTGCTATTAAGAATCAAAAAATCATGACTATCTCTTACGATGAATTGATGGACTATGGTCCAGCAGTGATTGATTCCCTTGAGAAAATCAATGACTTTATCAATAAATAATGAGTTTGATTGGGAAGGAATTCAAGTCAAGGTCAGCCTGCCTTCAACCTATGATTTCAATCAAACCTATCCAGCGATTCTCTTGAATGATGGAAACTTGGATTTTCTATCTTCCCTTTCCGAATCTGTGATTTTAGTGGGCTTGACCTCTAAAAATCGCCTAGACGACTACACGCCCTGGAAGGCAGCTGCTCTGAGAGATGAATTTCCAGATTTTGGCGGTCAGGCAACAGCCTATCATGATCATTTATTTGGAGGTCTTTTAGACAAGTTGCAGTCGCTTTATCGCCTGGACAAAAATCGCCTTGCCTATGGAGGTTACTCACTAGGTGGTTTGGCGGCAGTCTACAGTCTTTTCAGCTTTGACAAGGTCTCCTGTGTCTTTTCAATCTGCGGTTCCTTTTGGTATCCTGATTTTGTGACTTACTGCAAGGCAGAGACAGTGAAAAATCTAGACTGTTTGCTGTATTTACAGAATGGTCAAACAGAAGGAGCCCATCATACCAATCGCTTGGCTCAAGCACCAGCCTATGCTGAGCAGATCCATACCAGTCTTCAGAAATGCTATCCGAACGGCCAGTTTGTCTTTGATCCTTATGGACACCATGAACAAGTAGCTGAGCGATTTCTAGCTTTTTCCAGCTGGTTGGCCCAAAAATGGAAAATCGAATAAAAGATTTATCCCTTGGCACATGCCAAGGGATTGTTGTATTTATTTAATACTCTTCGAAAATCAAATTCAAACCACGTCAGCGTAGCCTTACCGTACTCAAGTACAGCTTGCGGCTAGCTTCCTAGTTTGCTTTTTGATTTTCATTGAGTATAACAAAGAGCCTCTCTCTTCTTATCTGGATTCCATACGAAGCTTGCGATAAAGCTAAAGATGATAGTTAGGATAGCGAGGATAATCGCAAGGATGAGGGCAGGTATGCGAATAAACCACCAGAGTGGGTTTGGTTTTTTATCATTATGCCATTGTTTCGTTTCTTGGTCCAAACGTTGAAATTCTGCATGGATACGATTGGCGACTGTTTCAATGCCTTCATCATTCATTTTCTTGATATCGGAGATATCGATTGGATTTCCAAAGTTCATATCAACACGCTCACGGCTAACCAAGCCTTTCAAGGTCATGGGACCTGTGTAGGTAACCGGCATGATACGGACCTTGGCCATTTTGGCAATCAGGGCAACTCCACCCTTGACATCGTTTGAGTGACGGCTCCCACTTGGAAACATGATGAGAGAGCGATCACTTTTTTTGAGAACATTGATAGGGTATTTGATGGCTGAGGAGCTTGGATTTTCACGGTCGATAGGAAAGGCACCACACATACGAATCCACCAGCCAAAGATACGGTTGGTAAAGAGTTCTTTTTTGGCCATAAAGATAAATTGTTTTGGCTTGGTCGCAAAGGCCATATAAACAGGATCCCACCAGGTGCGATGAGGCGCCACTAGGATATAATTTTCATCTTGATTAGGAATTTTATCAGTATTATGATAGTGGGCATTGCCATTGATGGACCATAGGAGCAAGACAACTAATCCACGTAAATAAGTATAAAACATGCGATCTCCTTCGATTGTTTTCTTGTTATTATTATACCTTATCAAAGGAGGGCTGGCAAACTTTTTTCCGTGACTAGGTGCATATTTGAGATGAGATTAGAATTCTTTTAGAAAAAATGATATGATAGGATTCATGGATAAAAATAATATTGTGGGATTAACCCAAAGAGAAGTCAAGGAAAGACAGGCTAAGGGCTTGGTTAATGATTTTACTGCTTCTGCCAGTACCAGCACTTGGCAAATCATCAAACGAAATGTCTTTACCCTTTTTAACGCTTTGAACTTTGCCATTGCTTTGGCACTTTCCTTCGTGCAGGCTTGGAGCAATCTGGTCTTCTTTGCTGTTATCTGCTTTAACGCTTTTTCTGGTATTGTGACCGAGCTACGGGCCAAACACATGGTCGATAAGCTCAATCTCATGACTAAGGAAAAGGTCAAAACCATCCGTGATGGTCAAGAAGTAGCTCTGAATCCTGAAGAATTGGTGCTAGGAGATGTCATTCGTTTGTCTGCTGGAGAACAGATTCCTAGTGATGCCTTGGTTCTAGAAGGCTTTGCAGAAGTCAATGAAGCCATGTTGACGGGGGAGAGTGATTTGGTGCAAAAGGAAGTTGATGCCTTGCTTTTGTCAGGAAGTTTCTTGGCTAGTGGGTCAGTTTTGGCTCAAGTTCACCATGTTGGATCTGATAACTATGCTGCCAAACTCATGCTTGAGGCTAAGACTGTGAAACCTATCAACTCCCGTATCATGAAATCGCTGGACAAGTTAGCTGGTTTTACTGGGAAGATTATCATTCCCTTTGGTCTAGCTCTCTTGCTAGAAGCCTTGATCTTAAAAGGCCTGCCTCTCAAGTCATCCGTTGTAAATTCGTCTACAGCCCTTTTGGGGATGTTGCCCAAGGGAATCGCCCTTTTGACCATTACTTCGCTCTTGACTGCGGTGATTAAGCTGGGCTTGAAAAAGGTCTTGGTGCAGGAGATGTACTCTGTTGAGACCTTGGCGCGCGTGGATATGCTCTGTCTGGACAAGACGGGCACCATCACCCAAGGAAAGATGCAGGTGGAGGCTGTTCTTCCACTGACGGAAACTTATGGTGATGAGGTTATTGCCAGTATTCTAACCAGCTATATGGCCCATAGTGAGGATAAAAATCCAACAGCCCAAGCTATTCGCAAGCGTTTTGTAGGAGAAGTTGCCTATCCTATGCTTTCCAATCTTCCCTTCTCCAGCGACCGCAAGTGGGGAGCCATGGAGTTAGAATGTTTAGGAACAGTTTTCTTAGGGGCGCCTGAGATGTTGCTGGATTCTGAAGTCCCAGAAGCCAGAGAGGCCTTGGAGAGAGGGTCACGTGTCTTGGTCTTGGCAGTCAGTCAGGAAAAACTAGACCATCACAAACCACAAAAACCTTCTGATATTCAGGCTCTGGCTTTGCTGGAGATTTTGGACCCCATTCGAGAAGGAGCAGCTGAGACGCTGGACTATCTCCGTTCTCAGGAAGTGGGACTCAAGATTATCTCTGGTGACAATCCAGTCACTGTGTCCAGCATTGCCCAAAAGGCTGGTTTTGCAGACTATCACAGCTATGTAGATTGCTCAAAAATCACTGATGAGGAATTGATTGATATGGCTGAGGAGACAGCTATTTTTGGACGTGTTTCCCCTCATCAAAAGAAACTCATCATCCAAACGCTGAAAAAAGCAGGGCATACAACAGCTATGACTGGGGATGGAGTTAATGATATCCTGGCTCTTCGTGAGGCGGATTGTTCTATCGTGATGGCTGAAGGAGACCCTGCGACTCGTCAGATTGCCAATCTGGTTCTCTTGAACTCTGACTTTAATGATGTTCCTGAGATTCTCTTTGAAGGTCGTCGTGTGGTCAATAACATTGCCCATATCGCCCCGATTTTCTTGATAAAGACCATCTATTCTTTCTTGCTCGCAGTTATCTGTATTGCCAGTGCTTTACTAGGTCGGTCTGAGTGGATCTTGATTTTCCCATTCATTCCAATCCAGATTACCATGATTGACCAGTTCGTGGAAGGTTTCCCGCCATTCGTTCTGACTTTTGAGCGAAATATCAAGCCTGTCGAGCCAAACTTCCTCAGAAGATCCATGCTTCGTGCTCTACCAAGTGCACTCATGGTCGTCTTCAGCGTCCTGTTTGTGAAAATATTTGGAAGTAGCCAAGGTTGGTCTGAGTTAGAAATCTCAACTCTACTCTATTATCTCTTGGGGTCAATTGGTTTCTTATCCGTATTTAGAGCCTGCATGCCATTTACCCTATGGCGTGTCCTCTTGATTGTTTGGTCAGTAGGAGGCTTCCTAGCCACAGCTCTCTTCCCAAGAATTCAAAAACTGCTTGAAATTTCGACATTAACAGGACAAACATTATCTGTTTATGGTGTCATGATGTTGGTCTTTACCGTGATTTTCATTATAACCAGTCGCTATCAAGGCAGAAAATAAAGAAAGACTGCAATCTGTGGATTGCGGTTTTCTTATACGACGAGTCTATCGTAGATCTGATGTGCAAGGCCTATGTGTCTATTATAGTAGATTGAAATAAGATATGATCAAATCAATTAGGAAAGTTAATACTCTTCGAAAATCAAATTTAAACCACGTCAGCGTCGCCTTACTGTGGGTATGGTTACTGACTTCGTCAGTTCTATCCACAACCTCAAAGCAGTTCTTTGATCAACCTGCGGCTAGTTTCTTAGTTTGCTTTTTGATTTTTATTGAGTATAAAAACTGTCAGATGAAGGGATGGTGAAATCGTATAGTGCATTGAAATAAGATATGAACAAATTGATTAGGAAAGTCAAATTAATTTCTAGAAATGTTTTAGTAGTCGCTATGTACTATTCTAGTTTCAATATACTATATCTATACGAATAGAAACGTGACGGTAAGGCATATAGAGCTCGTAAGAGGGCGAGAAAGTCTGCAACCTTAAAAAGAACTAGATAAATCCACTAAGTATGGTTACTCTAGTTCTTTTTCGTTTATTCAATACCCAAGATTTCCTTAATATCATCAACGCTCAGATTGCTTCTACTTTCTTGTCCTTCAAGGACGGTGTTGAAGAGTTCTTTTTTACTTTCTTGGAGTTCTTGGATTTTTTCCTCTATGGTTCCAAGTGTGATAAGGCGATATACATCGACTTGTTTGGTCTGGCCAAGGCGGTGGCTTCGTCCGATGGCTTGCATCTCGACTGCTGGATTCCACCAGAGGTCACAGAGGATGATGGTATCAGCTCCTGTTAGATTCAGTCCTGTTCCACCTGCTTTTAGGGAAATGAGGAAGCAGTCTTTTTCACCTTGATTGAAGAGATTGACCATTTCTTGACGTTTATCTGAAGGTGTTTGTCCTGTTATTTTAAAGTGAGACATTTCTTTTTTCTCTAGTTCTTGCTCAATGAGATCAAGCATAGAGGTGAATTGTGAAAAGATAAGTGGTCGTGCTCCTTTTTTACGAATGGTGTCCAGGAGCTCGAATAAGCTGTCTATTTTTCCACTATCCCCTGTGTAGTCTTCTAAAAAGAGAGCTGGGGTATTACAGATTTGTCTAAGTCGGGTCAGTCCTGCTAATATTTCAATTTTATGACGTTTAATCTCATCAGCGCTGGCTCCTGCAACCATTTCTTGCATACGTCGAAGTTGAGCTAGATAGAGCGTTTTTTGTGAACTGCTGAGTTCATTGCTGTAGAGGTGCTCGCTCAGTTCAGGCAATTCTGTCAGAACTTCGTCTTTTTTCCTACGCAGAACAAAAGGTTGAATCAGTTTAGCAACGAGTTGAGGTGACAATTTTGAAAATTCCTTTTTACTTGGTAAGAGTCCTGGTAATACTATCTGGAAAATAGACCAAATCTCTTCGAGACGGTTTTCGATAGGAGTTCCAGATAGGGCATAGCAGGTCTTGACATCAAATTCTCTCAAAGCTTGTGCTGTTTTGGTCTGACTATTTTTTATCATCTGTGCTTCATCTAAGATGAGGTAGTCGTAAGACTGCTTTTGATAGTGTTCAAGGTCAGATCGAAAAGATGGATAGCTTGTAATAGTGATAGTGGCAGATTTTTCGATTTGCTTGATACGCTCAGTTTTTGTGCCATAGGCTACTTCAACCTGTTTGTGAGGTACAAATTTTCGGAATTCTTCCTTCCAATTGTAAAGAAGGCTGGCTGGAGCTAGGATAAGAGCTTTCTGTTCTGGTTTAAGGTTGGCTTCCAGAAGAGTGATGGTTTGCAAGGTTTTCCCTAGCCCCATATCGTCCGCCAGAATTCCTCCAAAATGATAATAATCCAGCATACTCAGCCACTTGACTCCTTCTTTCTGATAGGAGCGAAGTTTGGCCTTGACTTCATAAGGTTTGATATCAAATTCTTCAGGGTGGGTCAGATCATAAGCCATCTTTTTGAAATCACGAGAAAAATTGACATGTTCATTGTCTTTGAAGGTTTCAGAAAGGCTAAAGGCACGAGATTTGTGCATCTTGATTTTTCCGTCTGAAAATTTAGCGCGAAGCTCTTGGAGACTTTGGGCAACCTTGAGACTTTCATCGTCAAAGACTAGAACCTTTCCTTGCTTGGTTTGGTAGTGGCTTTCTTGATTCCATAAAGCTTGGATAGCTTTTTCAACCTCATCTTCTGAAATCATAGAAAAATCAAACTGAACTGAAAGGAAGCCGTCGTCGTCAAAAATGTCAATGACAGCAGGATCTTCTACTAAGAGTTTTTCAAGCGATTCATCTAGTTGAACTTGACCCAGAGTACGAAAACGGGGTAGTTCTTTTAGGAAGAAATCAACGACTTTTATTTTAGAAAGACTATGAAATTCCTCTTTGAAACCAGCAGAAAGCAGTTGATGATAGATTTTTCTGGCTTTGCTAGCTTGGTAAGTATAGGGGAGGGTTAGGAGATCTTGTTTAGAATGGACTTGTTTTTCTCCAAAGGACCACACCATGTTGAGGGCAATTTCATTTCTAGTCTTGGAGAAGGCAAAGATGGGGATGAAGTCATGGATTTGTAATTCATCTGGGATACTGATAGGAACATAGTTTGAGATGATATTACAGACTTGCATGAGTTCAGCCTTATTTTCCTTTGAAAAGATAAGAGGAGAACTTTCTTGATAATGGTAGATCCAAGTAGCTAATTTATCTAAAAAGTAACGGTGCTCTTTTTTGATGATGTGGAAGTGATTGTGTCGAATCCAAAGTTTTTCTTGAATAATGAAACCAAAATAAGCTGTATTGATGATTTCATAATGGTTATTAGATTTGACAACTTTAAAAATTTTTTCTTCCGGGATAAAGGGACTATCATCTAAGAATATAAGAGGGTATTCGGCTTTTGAGGTTACATATTGGAAGACATCCAAAGCTTGAAAAAGTGGCACGAGGTCGTTTAAATAGCTAACAGGAGCCTCTAAATAGCGTCCGCAATCTCTAGGGCTAATATCGTAACCGAAGTTGAAATAAGAATGTTCATTTCTATCGATGAAATATTTTTTGATATAGAGGAGTAAGTTTTGGGACGCCTGATTAAACTGGTCTAATGATAAGTTGATTGTCCCGATTTTCTGTGAAACAAAGTAATCTTCCTGTTGGAAAATGAGAAAAATGAAGTGGGCTATGTCCTTGATAACATAGGAACGAGAAGCCTGTTCAACCTGTAGTTTTAAGGTCCAAGCTAGGCTATGATTTCGGATTTCGACTTGTCCATGAAGGGAAAGTGAAGGCGCCGTCGCTTTTTCTTCTACCAGTTCGTCATGGAGTTCTTCAGATGGCAAGGTAGGGATCAGTTGGCTGGCAAAACTTGGTTTATGACTAGATTTACGAATGCGTTCTTGAATAACTTGGGGTAGACTACGAAAGTAGAGATCCATGGCAACCCAGTGTTTACAGACTTCCTGATTTTGGAAATCATTACATTCGCAATGAAAACCAGTCAAATCGAAGTGCTCCATACTGGTCAGGATGTTGGGTTCCAGATACATGGAGATGCCATTATAGGTATTGGGATGCTTAAAATATTCTTTGTTTTCAGTATCAAAATAGTTTTTTATCTGTTGGAAAATAGTTCGTCCATCCATTCTCATACGAGCAGGTAGTCTATCGGGAACCGTCATTGAAGTAACCTCTGTTCTAATCATTCTTTTCTCTATATTATCAGATTTTATAGGAAAAGAATAGACTTATCTTACATAAATTGCATCTTGATAGGGAGTGGAAAAATAAAGAGTTTCTCTTGATTGTAAATCTTTCAATTGGATCCATCTATTGCCTTAGGCCATTGAAACTTATTTCGCTGGAGCTACTTATATTACTGGAAAGTTGGGGATTGAAATGTGGTATAATAAGAGGTAACAGAGTTTTGGAAAGTGAGAGAAGATGATTTCAAAGAGATTAGAATTGGTGGCATCCTTTGTGCCACAGGGAGCTATTTTACTAGATGTGGGGAGTGATCATGCTTATCTGCCTATCGAGTTAGTCGAGAGAGGTCAAATCAAAAGCGCCATTGCAGGTGAGGTTGTGGAGGGTCCCTACCAGTCTGCGGTTAAAAATGTTGAGGCTCACGACCTAAAGGAGAAAATCCAAGTTCGTTTAGCCAATGGTCTGGCAGCATTTGAAGAGACTGACCAAGTGTCGGTCATCACTATTGCTGGTATGGGGGGGCGTTTGATTGCTAGGATTTTAGAAGAAGGCTTGGACAAGCTAGCTAATGTAGAGCGTTTAATCCTCCAGCCAAATAATCGTGAAGATGATTTGCGTATCTGGCTACAAGAGAACGGATTTCAGATTGTAGCTGAAAGCATCTTAGAAGAAGCTGGCAAGTTTTACGAGATTTTGGTGGTGGAAGCGGGACAAATGAAGCTATCAGCCAGTGATGTTCGCTTTGGTCCCTTCTTGTCCAAAGAAGTCAGCCCAGTCTTTGTCCAAAAATGGCAAAAAGAGGCTGCTAAGTTAGAGTTTGCCCTCGGACAAATCCCAGAAAAAAATCTGGAGGAACGTCAAGTTCTAGTAGATAAAATTCAAGCCATCAAGGAGGTTCTCCATGCTAGCAAGTGAAGTTATTAAGGCGTATGAAGCCTTTTGCCCCCAGGAATTTTCCATGGAGGGGGATAGTCGTGGCCTGCAAATTGGAACTTTGGACAAGGATATCCAAAGTGTCATGGTTGCTCTGGATATTCGTGAAGAAACGGTGGCTGAAGCCATTGAAAAGGGTGTGGATTTAATTATCGTCAAGCACGCGCCGATTTTTCGTCCCATCAAGGACTTGGTTGCCAACCGTCCGCAAAATCAGATTTACATCGACCTGATCAAGCATGACATTGCAGTTTATGTCAGCCATACCAATATTGACATCGTTGATAATGGGCTCAATGACTGGTTTTGCCAGATGCTAGGCATTGATGAGACGACTTATCTTCAGGAAACAGGTCCAGAACGTGGAATTGGTCGTATTGGGAATATTCAGCCTCAGACATTTTGGGACTTGGCCCAGTGTGTCAAGCAAGTCTTTGGCCTAGATAGCCTTCGAATGGTGCATTACCAAGAGAGTGATTTGCAGAAGCCTATTTCAAGAGTGGCAATCTGTGGTGGTAGCGGGCAGTCATTCTATAAGGATGCCTTAGCTAAGGGGGCAGATGTCTACATCACTGGGGATATCTACTACCACACAGCTCAGGATATGCTGTCTGATGGCCTGTTGGCTCTGGACCCAGGTCACTATATCGAAGTGCTTTTTGTGGAAAAAATCGCAGCACTCCTTACTCAATGGAAGGAAGAAAAGGGCTGGGATATTGATATCTTGCCTAGTCAGGCATCGACCAATCCTTTCCACCATATATAGTTAGAAGGTGAAGACAATGAAAAAAGTTGCCATTATTGGAGCAGGGATTGTGGGGGCAACAGCTGCCTACTATCTCTCGAAAGAAAGTGACCTAGAGGTGACCGTTTTTGACCATGGACAAGGTCAGGCTACCAAGGCCGCGGCAGGAATTATCAGTCCTTGGTTTTCCAAACGCCGCAATAAGGCCTGGTACAAGATGGCGCGCTTGGGGGCTGACTTTTATGTGGATTTATTAGCTGATTTAGAGAAGTCAGGGCAAGAAATCGACTTTTACCAGCGTTCGGGAGTCTTTCTCTTGAAAAAGAATGAATCCAAGTTGGAAGAACTCTATGAACTAGGCCTCCAGCGCAGAGAAGAATCTCCCTTGATAGGGCAATTAGCCATTCTAGACCAAGCATCAGCTAATGAATTATTCTCTGGCTTACAGGGATTTGACCGCTTGCTATATGCTTCTGGTGGAGCGAGAGTAGATGGTCAACTTTTGGTCACTCGTTTGCTGGAAGCCAGTCAGGTCAAGCTGGTCAAAGAAAAAGTGAGTCTGACACCTTTATCGTCAGGCTACCAGATTGGCGAAGAGGTGTTTGAGCAGGTTATTTTGGCGACTGGAGCTTGGTTGGATGACTTGTTAGAACCCTTGGGTTATGCTGTGGATGTCCGTCCTCAGAAAGGACAGCTCCGAGATTATCAGCTTGCCCAAGACCTGGAATCCTACCCTGTTGTCATGCCCGAGGGGGAGTGGGATTTGATTCCTTTTGCAGGTGGGAAATTGTCCCTAGGCGCTACCCATGAAAATGACATGGGGTTTGATTTGACGGTAGATGAAACCTTACTCCAACAAATGGAGGAGGCAGCCCTGCCTTGCTATCCTAGTTTAGTAGAAGCTACCAGAGCTGGTGAGCGTGTGGGAATCCGTGCCTATACTAGTGATTTCTCACCTTTCTTTGGGCAGGTGCCAGAATTGGCAGGTGTCTATGCAGCCAGTGGATTAGGTTCATCGGGCCTCACAACTGGTCCCATCATTGGCTACCATCTAGCTCAACTGATCCAAGGCAGGGAATTGACCTTGGACCCAGTAAACTACCCAATTGAGAACTATGTCAAACGAGTAAAAAGTGAATAATACTCAATGAAAATCAAAGAACAAACTAGGAAACTATCCGCGGGCTGCTTAAAGCACTGCTTTGAGGTTGTAGATAGAGCTGATGAAGTCAGCTCAAAACACTGCTTTGAGGTTGTGGATAGAACTGACGAAGTCAGCTCAAAACACTGTTTTGAGGTTGTGGATAGAACTGACGAAGTCAGTAACATATATATGGCAAGGTGACGTTGACGTGGTTTGAAGAGATTTTCGAAGAGTATAAGTATTTTACTGAAATTTTATCCTACCCTCTAGGATGGCAAATGACATTCCCTATCAAAAATGGTAAAATAAGAAAAAATAATCCGAGAATCGAGGAAAGAAGATGCAAGAAAAGATTTTGGTAACGGGTGGAGCTGGTTTTATCGGAACCCACACAGTTATTGAGTTAATCCAAGCAGGTCATCAGGTTGTTGTGGTGGATAACCTTGTCAACAGCAATCGTAAAAGTTTAGAAGTTGTTGAGAGAATTACAGGGGTTGAAGTGCCTTTCTATGAGGCAGATATTCGTGACACAGATACCCTCAGAGATATTTTCAAGCAAGAAGAACCAACAGGTGTCATTCACTTTGCTGGTTTGAAGGCTGTTGGAGAATCTACCCGTATCCCTCTTGTCTACTATGACAATAATATTGCTGGAACTGTTAGTCTTTTGAAGGTCATGGAAGAAGTCAACTGTAAAAACATCATTTTCAGTTCTTCTGCGACAGTTTACGGAGATCCGCACACAGTGCCCATCTTGGAAGATTTCCCAGTTTCTGTAACCAATCCATATGGTCGCACCAAGCTTATGCTTGAGGAAATTTTGACGGATATTTACAAGGCAGACTCAGAATGGAATGTGGTCTTGCTTCGTTACTTTAACCCAATCGGAGCCCATGAGAGTGGAGATTTGGGAGAAAATCCAAACGGTATTCCAAACAATCTCTTGCCATATGTGACTCAAGTAGCCGTTGGGAAACTAGAGCAAGTGCAAGTATTTGGAGACGATTACGATACGGAAGACGGAACTGGTGTTCGTGACTATATCCACGTTGTCGATTTGGCTAAGGGTCACGTTGCAGCTCTGAAAAAAATCCAAAAGGGTTCAGGTTTAAACGTTTATAACCTTGGAACTGGTAAAGGCTATTCTGTTCTTGAAATTATCCAAAACATGGAAAAAGCAGTGGGACGCCCAATTCCTTATCGCATTGTAGACCGTCGCCCAGGTGATATTGCAGCCTGCTATTCAGATCCTGCAAAAGCCAAAGCAGAACTAGGCTGGGAAGCAGAATTAGGCATCACCCAAATGTGTGAAGACGCATGGCGTTGGCAAAGCAAGCATCCAAATGGATTTGAAGACTAAGATGGTGATTTCAATCATTGTCCCCTGTTTAAACGAAGAGGAAGTACTTCCTCTTTTTTATCAGGCTTTGGAAGCTTTGATTCCTGACTTGGGAGCAGAAATCGAGTATATCTTTGTCGATGATGGATCAAGTGATGGAACCTTGGAACTCTTAAAGGCCTATCGGGAGCAAAATCTGGCAGTGCATTATCTTTCTTTCTCTCGAAATTTTGGCAAAGAAGCAGCCCTCTATGCAGGCTTGCAATATGCGACAGGAGATTTGGTGGTGGTAATGGATGCAGACCTCCAAGATCCCCCTAGTATGTTACTTGAGATGAAAGATTTACTAGACCAAAATGCAGATTTGGACTACGTAGGAACACGGAGAACTAGTCGGGCGGGAGAACCCTTCTTTCGCAGTTTTTGTGCTAATCTTTTTTATCGCCTCATGCAAAAAATCAGTCCAGTAGCCCTGCCGTCAGGTGTCCGTGATTTTCGCATGATGAGAAGGTCTGTGGTCGATGCCATTTTAGCTTTGACCGAGTCCAATCGTTTTTCTAAGGGACTCTTTGCCTGGGTCGGTTTTAAAACCCACTATCTGGACTATCCCAATGTCGAAAGGCAGGCTGGCAATACCAGTTGGAGTTTTAGGCAACTCTTTTTTTACTCCATTGAAGGGATTGTTAATTTTTCAGATTTTCCCTTGATTATAGCCTTTATGGCTGGTCTCCTATCTTGTTTCATTTCTCTACTGATGACCTTTTTTGTTGTGGTTCGGACCCTCATTTTGGGCAATCCTACATCTGGCTGGACCTCTCTGATGGCTGTCATTCTCTTTCTGGGAGGCATTCAACTCTTGACCATTGGGATTCTTGGCAAGTACATCAGTAAGATTTATCTAGAGACCAAAAAAAGACCACTTTATCTTATCAAAGAAAAAAGTGACCTTCTTGATTTTACAGAAAAAATAAAGTGAAAAGACTATAATTTTACATGGAAATATGCTAAACTAGAAAGAGTGAAACGTTCTTGTCAATTTACTATGAGAGATTAGTGTTGATCTTTAATCAAGGCACGTGTCGGACAGTTTCTAACAGCTTCTACGACGTCCTGGCTAGGAGAAATTTCTTTTTCTAGTTGGTCAGGGTCATCGTAAAAACGCACGATTCCATTATCGTGGTAGTCAAATAAGTCAGAATAAGTTTGGCAAAGCCCACAGGCAATGCAGCGTTCAGGTATAAGTGTGATTTTCATATTTATATTGTAATAAGAAAAGTCAAAAAAAACAAGGAGTAAGGTATGGCAAAAGAACCGTGGCAAGAAGATATTTATGAGAATCAGGAAGAACAGACGAGAACGAAACGACGCCAACGTAATCAAAAAGGTACAGGCGTTGTTGCAAATCGTGTTTTGACGATTCTAGCTAGTCTCTTTTTCGTGATTGTTGTAGCAATGATAATAGTATTGATTTACCTTTCAAGCGGAGGGAGTAATCGCACAGCAGCCTTAAAAGATTTTCACGATTCTGATGCAAATGTAGTACAGATTTCATCTTCTAGTAGTTCAGAGCAGGCATCTTCTAGTTCAGAGGGTAAGGAAGAATCATCTACTAGCTCAGAACATTCAACAGATCCAGAAGGGACGACAAAAGTCTTGGCTGGAGAAGGAGAAGCAGCTATTGCAGCTCGCGCGGGGATTTCGATTGCTCAGTTAGAGGCCTTGAATCCTGGGCACATGGTTACAGGATCTTGGTTTGCTAATCCAGGTGACGTTGTTAAAATCAAATAGGAGTTGATATGAAAACAATTCAAATTGCTATTGATGGTCCTGCTTCCAGTGGTAAGAGTACAGTCGCAAAGATTATTGCTAAGGATTTTGGATACACCTACCTAGATACAGGTGCTATGTATCGCGCAGCGACCTATATGGCTCTCAAGAACCAGTTAGGAGTAGAAGAAGTTAAAGAACTCTTAGCCTTGTTGGACCAGCATCCAATTAGTTTTGGGCGTTCAGAAACTGGGGACCAGCTTGTCTTTGTAGGAGATGTGGATATTACCCATCCTATCCGTGAAAATCAAGTGACCAATCATGTTTCAGCTATTGCAGCAATTCCTCAAGTGCGTGAGAAACTAGTTTCTCTCCAACAAGAGATTGCCCAGCAAGGTGGGATTGTCATGGATGGTCGTGATATTGGGACTGTTGTATTGCCACAAGCAGAATTGAAAATTTTCCTAGTAGCTTCTGTCGATGAGAGAGCAGAGCGTCGTTATAAGGAAAATATTGCCAAGGGAATTGAAACAGACCTTGAAACACTAAAAGAGGAAATTGCAGCGCGTGACTACAAGGATAGCCATCGTGAGACTTCGCCTCTCAAGCAAGCAGAGGATGCAGTTTACCTTGATACAACTGGCTTGAACATTCAAGAAGTAGTTGAAAAAATTAAAGCAGAAGCTGAAAAAAGAATGTAAATGTAGAAAAGCCGATAGATGGATATCGGTTTTTTCTAAATTTGTCAAAATGCTGATTTTAAGGTATAATAGTTGCTGTTCGAGAAATTTTGATTTTCAAAGAATAGTGAATAATGATAAGGAGAAACCATGAACAACTTACCAAATTGCCAAAAATGTAACTCAGAGTATGTCTACGAAGACGGTGCCCTACTGGTTTGCCCAGAGTGTGCTTATGAGTGGAATCCTGCTGAAGTTGCAGATGTAGAAGAGGGCCTTGTTGCTATCGATGCCAACGGAAATAAATTGGCTGACGGTGATACAGTAACTCTCATCAAGGATTTGAAAGTAAAAGGTGCGCCAAAAGATTTGAAACAAGGGACGCGCGTGAAAAATATCCGTATCGTAGAAGGCGATCACAATATCGACTGTAAGATTGATGGTTTTGGTGCCATGAAACTTAAATCAGAATTTGTGAAGAAAATTTAATCATGTCAAAGAACTATAAATTTGTATTTTATAGCCGTATCTTCTTGTTTCTAGCGGCTTTTACGGGAGTTTATCTTGAAATCGCCAAGCATGGTGGATTTGGGATGCTGCTCTATTATACGGTTCTGTCAAATCTTTTAGTCGCGATTTTTACGCTCTATCTCCTAAAGGTTATGAGCCGTTTAGGTGAAAACTGGCAAAGGCCAAGTCTCTTGCGCTTAAAAGGTGGGGTCACTATGAGTATCATGATTACCTGTGTGATTTACCATTTCCTTTTAGCACCCATTGCGACTAATTTCTATACTCTGGAAAATTTCCTTTGCCACTATATCGTTCCCCTTTGGTTTTTAGCGGATACCCTCTTTTTTGACAAACAGGGTCAATACAAGATTTGGGATCCAATTGTGTGGACGATTTTACCCTTGCTGTATATGATGTTTGCTCTCTTTAATGGCTTGGTACTGAAATTAGACATTCCTAATTCTAAAGTCAGTCCTTTCCCTTACTTCTTTTTGAATGTGAACAAGGGTTGGGATGTCGTGTTCAAGTGGTGTCTGATTATCTTTGTTGCCTATATGGTGGCAGGATTTATCTTCTACTTTATCAAGCAAATCAAGAGAAAGTCATCCTAATACTCTTCGAAAATCTCTTCAAACCACGTCAGTTTCGCCTTAGGGTATATATGTGACTGACTTCGTCAGTTCTATCCACAACCTCAAAACAGTGTTTTGAGCTGACTTCGTCAGTTTCATCTACAACCTTAAAGCAGTGCTTTGAGCAACCTGCGGCTAGCTTCCTAGTTTGCTCTTTGATTTTCATTGAGTATAAGACACAAGGGATTCATTTTCGAGTTTAAGAAGGAGTCTACAAACCAATGAGACTTCTTCTTTTCTTGCTTGTTTGATAACTATCAAAAAATAGAAGATTAAGAGAAAGATAGAAAGAGATTTCATGAAACAATTTTTAGAACGGGCCAGTATTTTGGCTCTCTCCCTCGTTTTGATTACCTCCTTTTCGATTTCAAGTGCCCTACCAGCCATGTTTGACTATTATCAAGGCTATCCTAAGGAACAAATTGAGCTCTTAGCGAGCTTGCCATCCTTTGGAATCATGATTATGTTATTACTAAATGGTTTCTTAGAAAAAATCTTTCCTGAGCGCTTACAGATTAGTTTGGGCTTGCTGATTTTATCACTGAGCGGGACGGCTCCCTTCTGGTATCAGGCCTATCCCTTTGTCTTTGGAACACGGATTCTGTTTGGTTTGGGTGTTGGGATGATCAATGCCAAGGCCATTTCCATTATCAGTGAACGTTACCAAGGGAAAACGAGAATACAGATGCTAGGGTTACGCGGTTCTGCAGAAGTCGTAGGAGCTTCCCTCATTACCTTGGCAGTCGGCCAGTTGTTGGCATTTGGTTGGACAGCTACCTTCTTAGCTTATAGTGCTGGATTTTTGGTGCTGACCCTCTATCTGCTCTTTGTCCCTTATGGAAAAGAAAAGAAAGAAGTCAAGAAAAAAGCGAAGGAAGCCAGTCGTTTAACTCGAGAAATGAAAGGCTTGATTTTTATCCTAGCTATTGAAGCGGCAGTTGTAGTTTGTACCAATACAGCTATTACCATCCGTATTCCAAGTTTGATGGTGGAAAGAGGGCTTGGAGATGCCCAGTTATCTAGTTTTGTTCTTAGTGTCATGCAGTTGATCGGGATTGTGGCTGGGGTGAGCTTTTCTTTCTTGATTTCGATTTTTAAGGAAAAATTGCTCCTCTGGTCGGGCATTACCTTTGGCTTAGGTCAAATTGTGATTGCCTTGTCTCCGTCCTTGTGGGTGGTGGTGGCAGGAAGCGTTCTGGCTGGTTTTGCTTACAGTATAGCCCTGACGACGGTCTTTCAACTTGTATCTGAAAGAATTCCAGCTAAACTCCTCAATCAAGCAACCTCATTTGCGGTTTTAGGATGTAGTTTCGGAGCCTTTACGACCCCATTCGTTCTAGGTGCGATTGGTTTACTAACACAAAATGGGATGTTGGTCTTTGCCATTTTAGGATCATGGTTGATTGTAACCTCTATCTTTGTCATGTACCTACTTCAAAAGAGAGCTTAGGATTGTTTTCCTAAGTTTTCTTTTCAGGATTTTTGTACCCATACAATATTTGTTTTAGAACCTTGTCTATAGACTAATTTCTTGATAAAATAGAAGTTATGACAAGATACAAAGCAACTATTTCCTATGATGGTTATGCCTTTGCTGGTTTTCAGCGCCAGCCACATGCGCGTAGCGTTCAGGAAGAAATTGAAAAAACCTTGACTAGATTGAATAAGGGGCAAGCTATTACCGTTCACGGTGCTGGTAGGACTGATAGTGGTGTTCATGCTTTGGGACAGGTGCTTCATTTTGACCTCCCCTATCAAATGGATGAGGAGAAACTTCGCTTTGCTCTGGACACCCAGTCCCCTGAAGATATTGATGTGATTTCGATTGAGCTTGTGGCGGATGATTTTCATTGTCGTTATGCCAAGCACAGCAAGACCTATGAGTTTATCGTGGATAGAGGCCGTCCTAAAAATCCGATGCGCCGTCACTATGCTACTCACTTTCCCTATCCACTTGATGTGGAGCGGATGCAGGAGGCTGTCAAAAAGCTAGAAGGAACCCATGATTTCACAGGTTTTACAGCCTCTGGAACTAGTGTGGAGGATAAGGTTCGCACCATTACAGAAGCTAGTCTCAGGGTTGATGAGACAGGGCAGTTTTTGACCTTTACCTTTTCAGGAAATGGCTTCTTGTATAAACAGATTCGCAATATGGTGGGGACACTTCTCAAAATCGGAAATAATCGTATGCCAGTAGAGCAGATTGACTTGATTTTGGAGAAGAAGGACAGGCAGCTAGCTGGTCCAACGGCAGCACCGAATGGCTTGTATTTAAAGGAGATTCGTTATGAAGAATAATCGTATTTTAGCACTTTCTGGAAATGATATTTTTAGTGGTGGTGGTTTGTCCGCTGATTTGGCTACCTATACCTTGAACGGCTTGCATGGTTTTGTAGCTGTGACTTGTTTGACAGCCTTGACCGAAAAGGGGTTTGAAGTCTTTCCAACTGACGATGTCATTTTTCAACATGAATTAGATAGCTTGCGTGATGTGGAATTTGCAGGGATTAAGATTGGTCTTTTACCAACTGTCAGTGTGGCTGAGAAAGCCTTGGACTTTATCAAACAACGCCCAGAAGTACCTGTAGTATTGGACCCTGTCTTGGTCTGCAAGGAAACGCACGACGTGGCTGTCAGTGAACTCTGCCAAGAGTTGATTCGCTTTTTCCCTCATGTCAGTGTGATTACGCCTAATCTTCCTGAAGCAGAATTATTAGCTGGTCAAGAAATTAAAAGCTTGGAAGACATGAAAACTGCAGCGCAGAAATTACATGACTTAGGAGCGCCAGCAGTCATTATCAAGGGAGGCAATCGCCTTAGTCAGGACAAGGCTATGGATGTCTTTTATGACGGACAGACCTTTACTATCCTAGAAAATCCAGTTATCCAAGGCCAAAATGCTGGTGCAGGTTGTACCTTTGCCTCTAGCATTGCCAGTCACCTAGTCAAAGGTGATGAACTTTTACCAGCAGTAGAAAGCTCTAAGGCTTTCGTTTATCGTTCTATTGCACAAGCAGATCAGTATGGAGTAAGACAATATGAAGCAAACTAAAACAACTAAAATTGCCCTTGTATCCCTATTAACCGCCCTCTCTGTGGTTCTAGGTTATTTCTTAAAAATCCCAACACCGACAGGAATTCTAACTCTTTTAGATGCAGGTGTCTTCTTTACGGCCTTTTACTTTGGTAGTCGTGAAGGGGCTGTAGTAGGAGGACTAGCAGGTTTCTTGATTGACCTCTTATCAGGCTATCCTCAGTGGATGTTCTTTAGCTTGATTAACCATGGCTTGCAGGGATTTTTCGCAGGATTTAAAGGAAAAACTCAGTGGTTAGGCCTTATCTTAGCAACGATTGCCATGGTAGGGGGTTACGCCTTGGGTTCTACTTTGATGAATGGCTGGGCAGCAGCCCTACCAGAAATTCTACCAAATTTCATGCAAAATATGGTAGGGATGATTGTAGGGTTTGTGCTTAGTCAGAGTAGCAAGAAGATTAAGTAAAGAGGCTGAGTCAAAAGTCTTTCAAATAAGAAAAACGCATAGTATCAGGTGTTGAAAATTTGATACTATGCGTTTTATTGTGGGAAGATTTTCAAAGAATATTAATCAAAATAAAGCAAATCTTTGCTGGTGCTTGTAAAGAGGTCAAAGCCATCCTTGGTAACAACACCGCAGTCTTCGATACGGACACCGACTTTACCAGGGATATAGATACCTGGTTCGACTGAGAAGCACATGCCTTCTTCGATGACCATGTCGTTTCCTTCCATGATAGATGGGAATTCGTGAACATCCATACCGATACCGTGACCGAGACGGTGGTTGAAGTACTCACCGTAACCAGCTTTTTCGATGACCTCACGGGCAGCGCGATCCACTTCATGGGCAGTCACACCTGGCTTGATAAAGTCAAGAGCAGCTTGTTGGGCTTCAAGAGTCAAGTTGTAAATGTCTTTCTTGAATTGGTCAGGTTTACCGACAGCGACTGTACGGGTCATATCTGAAGCATAGCCGTTGACGAGGACACCCAGGTCAAAGAGGAGAAGGGCGTTATTTTCAACCTTGTTTGCTGCTGGGATACCGTGTGGATTTGCAGCATTATCGCCAGTCAGGACCATGGTATCAAAGCTCATTTCATATCCTTCACGTTTTATGGCAAAGTCGATTTGAGCGATAATATCTGTCTCTGTCTTATCAAGAGAAATATTGTCAAAACCAACATTGACAGCCTTGTCCGCATAGAGACCTGCCACCATCATTTTTTGCACTTCGTCAGCTGATTTGATGAGGCGCATGCGTTGGATACGAGGAGTGAGGTTGTCAAACTCAGCTGTTTCAAAAACTGATTTCAAGCCATGGTATTTAGTCAAAATGAGGTTGTCAAACTCCACAGCTACACGTTTGAAGTCGTGCTGTGGAAGAGCATCTTTCATTTTTTGCCATGGATTTTCAGAATCCACATAGCCTACAACTGGGAAGGATACGGTGCTGCTTGCACGCTCAACCTCAAGGGCTGGAACGAACAGAAGTGGTTCCTGATCAGCTAGGATAAAGAGGAACATTTGACGTTCATGAGGATCACTGTAAAAGCCAGTGAGGTAATTGATAGTGACGGGGTCAGATACGACAGCGACGTCTAGTTTTTCAGTTTCAAGATATGTTACGATTTGTTGTAATTTAGACATATGCTACCTTCTTTCTACCCCTCTATTTTGGCAAAAAAAGAGAGAAAATGCAAGGGAGAAGGGTAAAAGAAAAGACAAAAAGAACTCCGACAAGATAACGGAGTTCTTTGATATCATTTTCCTTTGTTTATGAAAAGTCAGCCTTGCTTTTGACGTCGCTATATTCTTCAGCGATTTCTTGGCTGAGAATATCCTCATAGGCAGGGAGTTGGATGTCCTGACCATATTTCTTCTTGAGGGCAGTTGTGACTAGGCGATAAGCTAGATTGGCATTGCGAGAAAGGATAGGCCCGTGGAAGTAAGAACCAAAGACATTCTTATAATGAACCCCTTCGCCGACTTTTTCTTCGTTGTTTCCATTTCCATAGACAACCTGTCCCAGTGGTTTTTGGTCGTCTGAGAGGAAGGTACGACCCTGGTGATTTTCAAAACCATAATAGGTTTCATCGAAATCTTCATTGTGAATCTTGATATCACCGATAAAGCGGTTATTGGTCTGGTTGAGGGTGTAGTGACCCATAACCCCTAGCCCTTCGATGCGTTTCCCTGAAGCTTCAACATAATATTGGCCCAATAGTTGGAAACCACCGCAGATAGCGAGAACTACACCGTCATTTTGGATGTAGTTGTCAATACTCTCTTTTTTAGCAGGAAGGTCGTCTGCAATAATACTTTGTTCAAAGTCTTGACCGCCACCGAAAAAGGCGATGTCGTAGTGATTTTCGTCAAAGTCATCATGGAGAGAAACGATGTCAACCGTCACATGGGCTCCCAGTTTTTCAGCCACATACTTGAGCATGAGGATGTTTCCATTGTCCCCATAGGTATTCATGAGATTTCCGTAGAGGTGAGCAATGTTGAGCTGATAAGGGTAATTGCCATCTTTTGAGGAAAGTGAAGTATAAACCATTAGCTCATCTCCTTTCTAACAATCTGACGACTAGCCAGCAGTTCGCGGAATTCCAGCATAGCAGTATAGGTAGCTAGGATATAGGCATGCTTGCAGTCTTGGTTCTCAATGGTCTTGAGAACTTGCTCCAGATTGCTTGTTTCAGTGATTTTCTCAGCTGGATAGCCTGTCACTCGGAGACGACGTGCAATTTCAGAATGGCGAACACCGCCAGCGTTGATTTCAGGAATGTCCATCTCAGTGATTTGTTCAAAATCAGCATCCCAAATCCAGCTAGTATCAATTCCGTCCGCATAGTTGGCATTAAGGAGAACAGATAGGCTAAATGGATAAGGCGCTAGTTTAATCATTTCGATAGCTTGAGTTGCACCGACTGGATTTTTAATCAAGACGAGGGTACATTCCTTGTCACCGATATGGAAGGTTTCCTGACGACCAAAGACAGCACGGCTCTTATCAAATCCCTGCTTGATGAGTTGTGAATCGGCACCGAGGAAACGGGCGATAGCCACAGCAGCTAGAGCGTTATAGATATTGTAGAGTCCACCGATTTGGATACCGTATTCTTGGCCGTCTATGACAAAGCGAGAGTGATTGTTGGTCAACTCAACCAGTTCTGTCAAGCGATAGTCCAGATCAGGACGTTTACATCCACAGCCTTCACAGATATAGGCACCCAAGTTTGCATAGGTATTGTGCTCGTATTTGAGGATGCTTTGACAGTCAGGGCAGAGAATCCCTTCGGTATTGTAGTGAGCTAGTTGGGCTGATCCTTTCTCCAAGTCAAAACCAAAATACTGTACAGGATTTGGAATAGCTGGCTTGTAGAAAAGTGGACTGTCTCCATTAAGAAGAACAGTGGCAGTAGGCACTTTACGAATAGCATCCAAAATCATCTTGTAAGTTGTGTAAATCTCACCATAGCGGTCCATCTGGTCACGGAAAATATTAGTAATAACAAATAAGCTTGGCTGGATATAGTCACAGATACGAGATAGACTGGCCTCGTCGATTTCTAGGACGGCAATATTTTTCCCAGTTTTAGACGATTTGGCTGTTAAGAAGGTTGTCGCAATTCCTGTGATCATGTTGGCACCGCTTGGGTTGGTCAGAACTTGACCATAAACCTCTTTTAAAATACCGACAGTGAGGGCAGTTGTCAAGGTTTTTCCGTTGGTTCCAGTGATCACAACAATCTCGTAGTTTTTAGCTAGGTTTTGTAAAATATCTTTATCAAATTGAAGGGCAAGTTTTCCTGGGAGCGTACTTCCACGGCCAAGACGGCTTAAAATGAAGTGGGAAGAACGCCCAGCTAGGAGGCCCAAAGTAGTTTTTAATTTCATGCTTCTATTATATCATAAAAGAGGGAAAAGACAGATTTGAGATTTCGAAGAAGCAAAAACAGCCCAAAGAGGGCTGTCAGTTAAGATAAGACTTCAACTTAAATCGCAAACAAGTCATTCAAGTTCTCAGCCAAGGTTGGGTGAGTGAAGATTTGTTTTGTGAAGTAAGTGTAAGGAATCTTGTTGTCCATAGCAACAGTGATGATGTTGATGATTTCTTGAGAACCTTCTGAGAAGATGCTTGCTCCAAGAATTTCTTTGGTTTCAGTATTGACAACTGCTTTGAAGGCGCCACGAAGGTCTCCATTTACGTGACCACGAGGCATTGCTGCAACAGGGATTTCCTTAACAGCGTATGGAAGTTTCAAATCAGCTGCTTGGCTTTCAGTCAAACCAACTTGTGAAAGTGCAGGTGTGATGAACATAGTGTTTGGTACATTGAGACGGTCTTCAAGAGTGTAGCTACCATCTCCAGCAAGGTAGCTGTAAACAACACGGAAGTCATCAAGTGAAATGTAAGTAAATTGAAGTCCACCGTTGACATCTCCAACTGCAAAGACACCAGGAACGTTTGTTTGACAATGTTTATCTACTTTAATAGCACCACGTTCAGTTAGTTCAATATCTGTATTTTCAAGTTGAAGTGGTTCTACGTTTGGTTTGCGTCCAGTTGCGTAGAGAAGGGCATCGAAACGGTAAGTTTCGTTTTCAGTTACGACAAGGACTTGGTCACCGTCGTTTTTGATTTCAGTAGTGCGAATGTTTTGAAGCAATTCAATACCGTCTTCTTCCATGTATTGTTTAGCAAGAGCTGCGATGGAAGGTTCTGCACGAGGTAGGAAAGTATCCAAGGCATCTAGAACTGTAACCTTGCTGCCAAGTTTGTTGTAAAGACCAGCAAATTCAAGACCGATATTTCCGCCACCAAGGACACCAAGTTTTTCAGGCAATTTGTCCAAGTTTTGAATACCTGTTGAGTCAAAGACGTTTTTGCTTGTAGCAAGTCCAGGGATTGGCAAGACGTTTGAAACAGCACCAGTGTTGATGACGATTGTTTCAGCGGTCAGTTCTTTCTTTTCATCACCAGCTTGGATTTCGATGACTTTATTTGAAAGGAAGTGAGCTTCCGCATCAAAGATGTCCACGCCTGTACCAGCAACAGTAGCATAGTTTTTACCGTTGAGGCGACCAGTGATCGTGTTTTTGGTAGCAATCACTTCTTCAAAAGACAAGTCTTTCTCAGCAGCAACTAGCAAAGTTTTAGTTGGGATACAACCAATGTTGATACAAGTTCCACCATACATAGCTTTACTACGTTCAACAAGGGCAACTTTTTTGCCAGCTGAAGCCAATTTACCAGCTAGTGTTTTACCAGCTTTACCAAATCCGATAACGATTAAATCATAAGTTAACATTTATCTTCCTCCTATTCGCATTTCATTCTAGCACAAGAAAAAAACTTTTGCACAATTCTGCTACGCTTTAAAAAATTTTATGAAAAAGTGGAAATTTTGGCCTCATTTTCTCAGAAAAACCGCTTACATGACATTATCTACGGATTAGGCTATCTTTTGCTTCTCTCTTGTGTTATACTAGATAGGTTGCAAAGAAAACAGTACTTTTCTTTTGTGGAAAAGAAGCAACACGATTTTGTATCCAGTATATGAAAATACGTCATAAAAAGAAAAGTATAAACTAAGCCCTATAGGGTGGCTTCGCACCACCTTTAGAAAGAAGAAGAACGTGAAATTTAATGAATTAAACTTGTCTGCTGATTTGCTAGCAGAGATTGAAAAAGCTGGTTTTGTAGAAGCCAGTCCTATCCAAGAACAAACTATTCCCTTGGCTATAGAAGGCAAGGACGTTATCGGTCAAGCTCAGACTGGTACAGGAAAAACCGCAGCCTTTGGCTTGCCAACCCTTGAAAAAATCCGTACAGAAGAAGCGACCATCCAAGCCTTGGTCATCGCTCCAACTCGTGAACTAGCTGTCCAAAGTCAAGAGGAACTCTTCCGCTTTGGTCGTAGTAAGGGAGTCAAAGTCCGCTCAGTATATGGTGGATCAAGCGTCGAAAAACAAATCAAGGCCCTTAAATCAGGTGCCCATATCGTGGTGGGAACTCCAGGTCGCCTCTTGGACTTGATTAAACGCAAGGCCTTGAAATTACAAGATATTGAAACTTTGATTCTTGACGAAGCAGATGAAATGCTCAACATGGGCTTCCTTGAAGATATCGAAGCCATCATTTCTCGTGTCCCTGAAAATCGACAAACCTTGCTCTTCTCAGCAACTATGCCAGATGCTATCAAACGTATCGGTGTTCAGTTTATGAAAGAACCTGAGCATGTGAAGATTGCTGCCAAGGAATTGACAACAGAATTGGTTGACCAATACTATATCCGTGTTAAGGAACAAGAAAAATTTGACACCATGACCCGTCTCATGGATGTGGAACAGCCTGAGCTTGCTATCGTATTTGGTCGTACAAAACGTCGTGTAGATGAATTGACTCGTGGACTTAAAATCCGTGGCTTCCGTGCAGAAGGAATTCATGGCGACCTAGACCAAAACAAACGTCTTCGTGTCCTTCGTGACTTCAAAAACGGTAACCTTGATGTTTTGGTTGCAACAGACGTGGCAGCGCGTGGTTTGGATATTTCAGGTGTGACTCATGTCTATAACTACGATATTCCACAAGATCCTGAAAGTTATGTTCACCGTATCGGTCGTACAGGTCGTGCTGGTAAGTCAGGCCAGTCGATTACCTTTGTTGCTCCAAATGAAATGGGTTACCTTCAAATTATTGAAAACTTGACCAAGAAACGCATGAAAGGTCTCAAACCTGCAAGTGCAGAAGAAGCCTTCCAAGCTAAAAAACAAGTAGCTCTCAAGAAAATTGAACGTGATTTTGCAGATGAAACCATTCGTGCTAACTTTGAGAAATTTGGCAAGGATGCTCGTAAGCTAGCTGCTGAATTTACTCCAGAAGAATTGGCAATGTATATCTTGAGTCTGACTGTTCAAGATCCAGATAGCCTTCCTGAAGTGGAAATTGCGCGTGAAAAACCACTACCTTTCAAACCATCAGGTAATGGCTTCGGTGGTAAAGCTAAGGGAGGTCGTCGTGGAGATGACCGTCGTGATAATCGCCGAGGAGATAACCGTCGTGGTGGTCGTCGTGATGATTTCAAGAAAGTCAGTCGTGGAGATAATCGTTTTGATAAGGAAAAACGTTACCGTAAGGATAATAAAAAACCACGCACTACTTCAAGCGAAAAGAAAACAGGCTTTGTGATTCGTAACAAGGGCGATAAATAAGAAAAAGCGGTTCAAAATGAATCGCTTTTTTATATAAGGAGACCGAATGGAAAAGAAAGATAAATAAAATAGATATATTATCTTCTTGTAATATTATAATACACAAAAATAGGGAGCTTGTCAATAGAAAAGAAGCAATTTAATTAAAAATATTCTTGTTTTTTCAAATTGCAATTAAATAAGCAATTTTCAGATAATAATTGAAAATTCAAGCTGTTTATGTTATAATGATAGCGATTAAATTCGAGGTGAAAAATGGCACATTTATTAGAAAAAACTAGAAAAATTACTTCTATTCTGAAGCGTTCGGAGGAGCAGTTACAGGAAGAACTTCCCTACAATGCGATTACCCGTCAATTGGCAGACATTATTGACTGTAACGCTTGTATCGTCAATAGCAAGGGACGTCTCCTTGGTTATTTTATGCGTTACAAAACCAATACGGATCGTGTAGAGCAGTTCTTCCAAACTAAGATTTTCCCTGATATATATATTCAGGGAGCCAACATGATTTATGATACAGAAGCCAATCTGACAGTTGATCATGATTTGAGTATTTTCCCTGTGGAAAGTCGTTCTGATTTTCCAGATGGTTTGACGACTATTGCACCGATTCATGTATCAGGGATTCGCCTTGGTTCTTTGATTATTTGGCGCAATGATAAAGAATTTGATGACGAGGACTTGATTCTTGTTGAGATTGCCATTACCGTTGTTGGGATTCAGCTTCTTAACTTCCAACGTGAAGAGGATGAGAAAAATATTCGCCGTCGTACTGCTGTTACCATGGCGGTTAATACCCTTTCTTATTCCGAACTCCGTGCTGTTTCAGCAATTTTAGGGGAGTTAAATGGCAATGAAGGGCAGTTGACTGCGTCTGTGATTGCAGACCGTATCGGAATTACCCGTTCTGTGATTGTCAATGCCCTTCGTAAACTTGAGTCTGCGGGGATTATTGAAAGTCGCTCGCTTGGAATGAAGGGAACCTACCTTAAGGTCTTGATTTCAGATATTTTTGAAGAAGTGAAGAAAAGAGATTACTAATGGCTAAAGCTTTAATTTCGATTGATTATACAGAAGATTTTGTTGCTGACAGTGGTAAATTGACAGCAGGTGTTCCAGCTCAAGCTATTTCGGAAGCCATTAGTAAGGTGACACGGTTAGCTTTTGAACGCGGAGATTATATCTTCTTTACCATTGATGCTCACGAGGAAAACGATTGTTTCCATCCAGAAAGTAAATTATTTCCTCCTCACAATTTGATTGGCACTAGTGGACGGAATTTATACGGAGATTTGGGAACCTTTTATCAAGAGCATGGTTCAGACAGTCGTGTCTTTTGGATGGATAAACGCCATTACTCAGCTTTTTCGGGAACTGACCTGGATATCCGTTTGAGAGAGCGTCGAGTGTCTACCGTTATCTTAACAGGAGTTTTGACCGATATCTGTGTCCTACATACAGCTATAGATGCCTATAATCTAGGATATGATATCGAGATTGTTAAACCAGCTGTTGCTTCCATCTGGCCTGAAAATCACCAATTTGCCCTTGGACATTTCAAAAATACACTTGGAGCTAAGTTAGTAGATGAAAATCTAAATGAAATTTCAGACTAACTTGCTTAGTAAAAATGAAAAAAATCTGAAAAAAGTGTTGACAAGCATCCTAAAAGTTGATATACTAGTAAAGTAATCGACGCGGGGATGGCGGAATTGGCAGACGCGCAGGACTAAGGATCCTGTGACCGCTTTAGGTCGTGAGGGTTCAAGTCCCTCTCTCCGCATAGGACAAGAGTTAGCTTAGGCTAGCTCTTTTGTTTTATAAGGTTTATATATCTATGGTGGGCGTCCTTCGCTTTCAGATAAATAATATAGTTTGAAATTTCTCCTAATTTTCTTTACTCTTTCTACTTTTTCCGAATAAATAGATAGAAGAATCAAATCTAGTAAATCTAGATTTAAAAATGTGCTATAATGAAAGGAGAGAAAGTATGACTGTACGTCATCCGGGCATTAGCCCAACTAATGATTTGGTTGCTAAGAAGATTTTTAGCAATCCAGAAATCACTTGTCAATTTATTCGTGATATGCTGGACTTGCCAGCAAAAAATGTGACTATTTTAGAGGGAAGTAATATTCACGTCTTACCTTCCCTGCCGTACTCGGCGCAGGATTTCTATACCAGTATAGATGTTTTAGCTGAACTAGATAATGGAACGCAAGTAATTATTGAAATCCAAGTTCATCATCAGAATTTTTTTATCAATCGTTTGTGGGCTTACTTATGCAGTCAGGTCAATCAAAATCTAGAAAAAATTCGTCAACGTGAAGGTGATACTCATCAGAGTTACAAACACATCGCACCAGTATACGCAATCGCTATTGTGGATAGTAATTATTTCTCAGATGACCTGGCTTTTCATAGCTTTAGTATGCGAGAGGACACGACAGGTGAGGTCTTAACCATCACAAATAATGGTCAAGAAAACCATCTAGTCAAGATGGCGTTCTTAGAACTAAAAAAATATAGAGAGACCAGCAAAGACGAGGTTCGCAAACCCTGGTTGGAGTTTTTCGGGAATAAACCCTTTACCCAAGAACCCGAGCGAGCCATCAGTCAGGCAGACCAACTGCTGGACTATAAGAGCTGGTCCGAGGAGGACAGGAAAATGTTTAGTCAACTACGTATGCGAGAAGAACAAGCGCTATTGGCTCATGACTATGCTTTGGAGCAAGCTGAAGAAAAAGGATTAGAACGTGGGAAAGTTGAAGGAAGAGAAGAAGGGAAACTTTTTGCCTTCCTAGATATGGTTCGTCAAGGTATCCTGACACCTGAGATTGCCAGCCAACAGTTAGGTATAACTGTCTCTGAGTTTGAAGAACTATTGAAAGAGCATCGCAAATAAGAACTTAAAAAATATAGAGAGACCAGCAAAGACGAGGTTCGCAAACCCTGGTTGGAGTTTTTCGGGAATAAACCCTTTACTCAAGAACCCGAGCGAGCCATCAGTCAGGCAGACCAACTGCTGGACTACAAGAGCTGGTCCGAGGAGGATAGGAAGATGTTTAGTCAACTACGTATGCGCGAAGAACAAGCCTTGTTAGCACAGGACTATGCCTTGGAACAAGCTGAAGAAAGAGGATTAGAACGTGGTATTGAACAGGGACTGGAGCGTGGAAAATTCTTTGCCTTCTTAGATATGGTCCACCAAGGTCTTTTGACCGCTGAGGTTGCGAGTGAACAATTGGGAATGACCGTCGCTGAATTTGAGTCACTATTGAAAGACTATCATTAATAAAACCTAAAAATACAGAGAAACCAGCAAAGATAGCATTCGCAAGCCGTGGTTAGAGTTTTTTGGGAATAAACCCTTTACTCAGCAACCAGAGCGAGCCATTAGCCAAGCAGACCAACTGCTGGACTACAAGAGCTGGTCCGAGGAGGACAGGAAAATGTTTAGTGAACAACGCAGACGTGAAGAACAAGCCTTACTCGCTCATGACTATGCCTTGGAAACAGCTAGAGCCGAAGGTATCGAACAAGGTTTAGAGCGTGGTCTTGAACAGGGACTAGAGCGTGGAAAAGTTGAAGGAAGAGTCTTTGCTTTCTTAGATATGGTTCGCCAAGGTCTTTTGACTTCTGAAGTTGCCAGCCAACAGTTAGGTATGACTGTCTCTGAGTTTGAAGAACTATTGAAAGAGCATCACAAATAAGAACTAAAAAAATACAGAGAAACCAGCAAAGACGAGGTTCGTAAGCCATGGTTGGAGTTTTTTGGGAACAAGCCCTTTACCCAGCAACCAGAACGAGCCATCAGCCAGGCAGACCAACTGCTAGACTACAAGAGCTGGTCCGAGGAGGACAGGAAAATGTTTAGTGAACAACGCAGACGTGAAGAACAAGCCTTGTTAGCACAGGACTATGCCTTGGAACAAGCTGAAGAAAGAGGATTAGAACGAGGCCTTGAACGTGGGCGAGCAGAGGGTATCGAAGAGGGATTAAAAGTAGGTTTAGTAAATCTAGTACGTCAAGGTCTTCTAACACCTGAGGTTGCTAGTCAGCAATTAGGTATGACTGTCTCAGAGTTTGAAGAACTATTGAAAGAGCATCACAAATAAGAACTTAACAAATACAGAGAAACCAGCAAAGACGAGGTTCGCAAGCTATGGTTGGAGTTTTTTGGGAGAAGCTCTTTACCCAATAATAAGCTTTCATCAATCCGCTGTCTATAAAATGTAAGGATAGGCAGTCTACCATTTAAAATAAAATAATGACAGATTTTTCCGAAGCAAAAGGTAAGATCTGTTTTTTATTTATATTAAATTTTTATAATATATGCTCTAAAACAGCTGTATAATAAGTTTTGCATATATATATATATATATATATATCAGAAATGCCTTGAAATATAATGATTACAGCGTTTACATTTTTAGATGTTGTTTATGTAAATACTTGATTTTTTATTTTAAAAGAGTTAACATATCATTGAGTCCTTGTGTCTCGAAGATTTTAAACTTATTCTACTGAAACAATAGAAAGGACATATTTATGTTTGGTAAAAAGTCTAATGATAATGGTGAAAAATTATACCGTTATTCTATTCGGAAATACCATTTTGGTGCTGCAAGTGTTGCCGTAGCAGCATTAATGTTTTTCGCTAATGGTGCGGTTAAGGCAGATACTTTACCTGTATCACCTGTTACGGCCAATACTGAAAAGGTAAATGCTGGTGTTACGGGACTGACAGAGGGAGTTCCTCCTAAAGAGAATCTTATAGAGAAATCAAAAGAAGTAGAGAGTGACAAAACACCTGCTGCTCAGAAGCAAGTGGATAAGTCTCCTCTTGTTCAGGCTATTAGTGAACTTCAAGCTGCAATTGCAAAAGTAGATGAGGAAAGTTTATTAAGTCTATCTAATCAACTTTCTCAATTAACCGACGAAAATAAGCGTTTACTTGATGGAGAAGATATTTCTAAGGAAACGCTTACAAATCAAGTGAATCGAGTTCAATCTCTTACAGAGCAAGTACGTCAGCTTAAGTCTAAGACTGAGGATAAAACCTCTAACAAGGAAGATAGAGCTGATTCTAAAGCTCAAAATACAAAAGAGCTTAAAGTATCTGATAAAGCTGTGACTCCTACTAATCAGGCTGAAGAAATCAAAGCTGTTCAAAAAGATGAAAATAAAGGGGAAGACACTGCTAATAAAGATAAACTAGAAGCGCTTTCTAAAAATTTAATCACTTACTTAGATACTGCTAAAAAAATTGAACGCCCTGAGACCAAGAAACTCTTGGAGGGGGTAGAAGAAATTGTCCGCTCTGTCAAAAATGGGTTAGCAAATCCGAAATTAACTGCTTCAGAAATAGAAGAGTTAATGAAGCAAGGTAAGCAAGCAGAGAAAAAACTTGCCTTAGCAGTAACTCGTGAACATTCAGGGAAGCGTGATTCTCTAAATGGAAATAAAATGCTCCCAGAATCTTATTTTAGAGCACCTAATACTAGAGAAGGAGCTAATACGGAGTTCGGGAATGCATACACAGCATGGATGATTACAAACGATGACGTTAGAAGATTCCAATCAGCAGGTATTAATGATCCAAACTATCATGGATATAATTATCCAGTAGGGACATTCTTGTATAACTCGAATAATGCTGAAAATAGCCCGATTAACAATAATAATATGCAAGGACCTCAAAGGATTGCATGGACTAGAAATAGGGTTTATGTACAGGTAAATCGTGTATCAGGGAACGAACAATCAGGTTATGAGTTTAACTGGAAAATTCAATTTAATAATGGTCATGAACCTCACCAAAAACCATTCTACTACTTTACATTGCCTGACGGACATAATTTTAGTAGTTCAGTTGTGTTAAAAGAAAATGAATCACAAATTGCAACAGGAACTATTGAAGATGTATTGGAAAAATCTAAAGGTCTTCTGAATGGTAAAATGGGTACAACTGAAGGCGTTAATGGTGGAGAATATTACAAAGGTACAGGTCTTATTAATGGTCGTCCATATATTCAAGCACCTATTAGAACATTAGAAGATTTTGTTAAGAATTCTACCAACTACTACTTTAATAGAAGTGGTGTAAATGGAGATATTATTCAAAAATCGGATTTCCTATTTGAAAATATTAGAAACTCAACTAAAAACATTATCGCAATTCAGCCTCAAGGAAGAAATCCAGGAGGATTTAACCATTCTTATTCATTCGAATTTACAACACATTCTAATAGTGGAGATGCTCCTTATTATGTTGCAGGTGTGAAGACATATGAAACTACTTTGGGATTAACTCAACACAGAAGTTACTCTCAATGGGGAACATTGAAAGATGCCTATACTATTAAAACAGATTCATTTACGAACGGGGACTTTAAAAAGAAAACTTTCTTAAAAGGAACTCAATTAGGAGCTTTTGAAAATTCTTCATACAGTTTTAATAGTGATGCTGTAAGTACTGTAATGGGAGATAGATTTATTGACGCAGGATTAGTATTAAGAAATAATACTACTGGTCAAGATGAAAGACCTCGAAAAGGAGGATTATTACTAAAAATAACTCCTACAGCAACCATTGATGGTTCTAAGTATTCTCATATTCATAACTTCTATAATTATAATAATCCTAATGACGCTTTAACGAACTCTAAAGATAGAACAAAAGGTGGACATTTAGCTTACTTAGAAGGAACATATAATGGTTCAACGATTAAAATTCCATTCTCATTTAATATTGTAACTCAGTCAGATATTTTTGAGCCTATAAAAAATGAAGCAAAAGAGAATCAAGCTCGAAAAACAACTGATAACTTAGGAAATGCCACAGACTTTATTTCTGGATATAATAATGTTTCAAGTAGAATTCCTGATTTGTTTACAAATTGGAATGAAGGGAATGCAGATACATTTAGAAATATATTTAAAGGGAATTCAGATAGATTCCCTGGTTCTTCAAATGATATTAAAAGCCGTGCCATTAAAAATGTAGAGTGGGCAGATGGAAATAGCAATTTAACAGGTGAAAAAATTGTCCCTGTAAAAGTACGTTATACTCCACAAGGAGCAGCTGCTTATGAGGAAACAAAATATGTAACTCTACCTCGTGAGTTAAACAACTTATCAATTGGACAAGTTTTAACTGAAGCTCAAAAACAAAAAATTATCGAATTAGCGAAAACTACATTTGATGCTGATTCAGCAAGTTTCGATACTAATGCTGCTAAAGTAGGGGTTAAGAAACAAGTTAAAATTACCTACATGGATAATGAAAAAAATGCATCAACAGGAAATAAAGATGATTCTGTGCGTTATGTAGATTTTCATTTTACAAACTTAACAGTTCCAGACTCTAATAAGCCAGTTGTTACAATGAATGGTAGAACATTGACTACAAATGCAGAAGAAAATCAATTTATTATTTATCGTGGAGCTGCATTTAACCCAACATTCAATGTAACAGATGAGAGTAGAATTGGTAGCTTGATGGTAAGAAACTTACCAAAAGGGGTTTATTTTAATAAAGTTGATAATGTTGATAAAGAGCGTGTAGGAACTACTACTGTTTTAAATCATACAATTTCTGGTGATGATAGTAATAAAGTTGCAGATGATGCTACATTAGGGGAACAAATTGCATCAGTTGAAGCATCTGACCAATATGGTAATAGAGAAACATATAAATTTAAATATCGTATTGTAGATATTCAAGCAAAAAATAGTACGACAGAAAATCGTGCTGTTGGAAGTACATTAGGAGACCCTCATGATCACTTCAAAGTGGCAGAAAGTGATACTATAGCAAATGATAAGTACTATCCAGATAGAATGCAGTTTAAATGGAAAGAGATCGATCTTAGAAATATTAGAATTACTGATGTTGATAATAATACGAAGTTAAATGAGTTAGGAAGAATTACTAAGTATACCGCAACGGCAATATTCCCTAGTACTGTAAATACAAAAACAATAGACAGAGTAAATTATACAATTTACACACCTGCTCAAAAAGCAGTAGCAATGACGTTTAATGTGACGGATACTGTCGCTCCTACTGTTAAAATGACAAATCCAACCAATAATACAGAGTCTGTGTTAGGAAGTAATGAAAATAATCTTCCAGTAGTTGAAGTCTTCAGAGGGGCAACTTTAAATATTCCATTAAAAATGTTTGATAATAATACAAATGGAAAAATTAATATTAAGCACATTAGTGGATTGCCTACTGGAGTTAACTTGAATAATGGAAATACTCTTTCACAAAATAGTGGTTCAGAAACAAATCCTGCAACTGCTACTATTACGGGTAGAGTGGATCCAAATGCTGCATTAGGGACAAATACTGTTACCTTAAAAGTTTCAGACGATGCAACAGGAAGTGAAAACAAAGGAAATCAAGCTATACTAAAATTCAAAGTTAAAACGTATGATTTAGCTTTTGAAGATAGAGGTATACGAGTTGATGATAACACTCGTTCAGATGTTTTAAGACTTAACGAAACCAGTGTGGATCCAAATCACTATTTAACAACAACAGATGGAACGAATAGAGGAGATGGAAACTTTGGTTCAGATATGAAATTCCGCTATCTAAAAGGAAATACTGAAATTAGAGAGTATGTTTCTTTTGATAAGATTGGAAAACATTCTGTTAAGGCAAGAGCATATTTCCCAAATAGTAAAACTTCTACAAAAGGATTACCAACAAATCCTACAACCGGATTAACTGGAGATACTGCTTCTGTAGCTGGCAGAGGGTACTTGGAAAAAACAGTTGAGTTCAATGTGAAGCCAAACACACCAACAATATCTCAACCTCAATTCTATGGTACAGCAAGTTCAAAACCAACTGTAACGGTAGAAAACCTTCCAACAAATGCTCAATTACAAAATGGAGCAACTGTAACGGTTGAACTATATCAAGGAACTACTAAAGTCGCTAGTAAGACTGTAACAGATAGAAATGGTACGACAACTTTATCAGCAGAGAACTTTACAGCTAACTTAACAGAAGGACAACAAGTTCATGCAGTCGTAAAAGTTAGTGGAGGACAAGGTGCTACAGCTTATTCTGTAAATTCTGATAATAGTGAAAATAGAAATGTTACAGGAAGAAGTAGACTTTCAAACTTAGCAACTGATAAATTAGTCGTACAAGTCCAAGATTTGACGAATAATCGTAGAGGAACTCTTTCTGAGGCTGAAAAAAATACGATTAAGCAAGCAATTTTTGAAGCAAATAAAAATGGAGTATTAAGAGGAAAACAAGCTTCTGATATTACTATTTCGGATACTGGATTAATTACCGCATTAGACAAAGATAATAAGATTGCAGAATTACAAATTGATCCGAGAAATAATGTCGTTACTCGATTTGCGCATATTCGTGATGATTATAATATTACGTTTACGAATAATGGAAAACCTGCAAACCGTTCAACAGATCCAGGGTTTGAATGGAGTCAGGATAGAAAATCGTTAATTTATAAATTTGATGCAACGAGTGGTGTTGCTCTACAAACAAATGAAGTTTTAAAAACTATTACCGCTACTCCAAAAAATAGTCAAGGACAACCATCCCTAACGACTGTTACAGGGAATGATAAAGCATTAGGAGAAGCAAATTCTAATGGTTTCAGTAGAAATACATCTACTGGATACTTTAGTAAAAATGGAGTAGGAGTTAACGTATTAGATTTAGTAAATCCAACATCATATGGTGGTGGAGGAAACGTTGATAATACTACGAATAAGCTTGTTGAGAATAATCGTACAGATATCAACAATAGAAATATTGTTGGTACTACTCTAGGAAACGATAATATTTCAGCTGCAAATAGTGCAAATGCAATTCCTTTAACTAATGTTGTTAAAGGGCAAAATGGTAATTCATTAGTTGTAAGAAAACAATTATATCTAATGCCGAAATATACAAATAACGAATTACTAGCAGATCGTGGAACTACAAATGCTAATAATACAAATGTGATTAATGTTTACTTTGTACCTGTTGATCCAACAGCTCCTCGAGTTGAACGTTCAACTTCAAATACTTTAGCGACTACAAGTGCCCAAGCAAACCGTCTAGCAGATAATACTTCTTTTGCTAGCTTAGCCAAATTGACAGATAACTACGATAAGGATGATGTAACAAATCCTTCAAGTAATACTGTTCGTAATAAATTAAATATGTGGGTTAAGAAAGGTAACACTAAAGTACAGATTGTCGAAAATGGTGTTGAAAAAACAGCTGTTATTAATAGCTTGAAAAAAGAAATCGATCCAGCCACATATGAAGTAATTGCTAAAACATCAGATGCTTCTGGTAATCAGAGTCATGCAGATTCAGCAGAGGGAGCAAGTCTAGGTTATTTCAAAGTTGGTTATAATCTAGTAGCTCGTGATATTATCAATGTTAAACGTGGAGAAACGATAACAGCAGACGAGTTGAAGAGATTTATTCAAGTCCAAGAAGGAAATGAAAAAGTTGATTTACCTCAGGGAGCAACTGTAACAGCAGTACTTGAAACAAATACGATTACTCGTGGAAGTGAAGAAACAAAAACTGTAGAAGCAACTGTTAATTTCGGAGAAAACAGAACGAAAAAAGTTCGTTTAACGTATAAAGTTCTTAATACATTCCCAATTGCTAATACTATTTATGACTTTAAAGATGTAACTCGAAGTAATGGACATTCAGATTATTATAGTAATACAGGAAATAATATTCCTGGTGGAATGAATTGGCTTTATAAACGTAGTGGAGGAGCAGAGCAAAGCGGAACAAGCTTTACTAGAACTCTTGCATCAGATCCAGTAGGGAAAACGGTTTATACATTTATTGGTAGATATGACTATGGTCGTCATACAAATCGTCCAACTTCTACAGGTAATTTAGAACATTCAGCTACATTAGAGCATAAAGTATTTGATATTGCAGATAGTAAAAATGTTTCTGTTAGCCAAGGTACTACATTAAGTGCTGAACAGGCAAAAGCTGCTGTGAAGAATGCTACTGGTTCTGATACTTTACCTAATGGAACAAGATATGAATGGGTAGGAAATAAGGTAGCTAGTACATCAGGTAAACAAACATTCCAAGTGAAGGTTACATTACCAGTATCACAAACAGGGGATAATTTACCAGCTGCAACTCAAGCGACACCAAGTAAGACAATCAATGTAACGGTGAGCGTAACGCCACCAAAACCAACATTTAATAGTAATAAAGTGACTTCGACTTCACGTACTATTACAGGTACATTAGGTGGATTAAATGCGAATAGCAGTAATACGGTAGTGTCTGTTGCATTGAATGATGGAACTAACCGAGTGTTGACAAGTGAAAATAATGGTGGAGTAAGAATCAACGGTAATACATGGACAGCTACACTTCCTGATGATGTCAAACTTCGTACATCGGTTGCTAAAAATGGTGAAACAACTCAACCAAGAGGTTTAACAGTTACAACGAAAATTAAAGGTTCTACTACTGCAGATGATATTAGTGTAGTTAGTGATGTTAAAGCTGTTGAAATGGGTGATTACTCAGTAAATGCAACCATTGCAGGTAGCAAACATATTGATGTTAAAGTACCACATGATGCTAAACGTATGGAATTACGATTCCACAACAGCACAGAAACAAGCAATACACCAAAAAGTATTGTTCTTGTGCGTGGAGCAGATGGTACATGGCATACAGATGCAACAAGAGCAAATAATACAGCAGTTGCTAATGCGAATGGATATGTTGGAAGAATTAGTTCAACAGTAAGTACTACTAACCCAGCAGAAAATAATATTCGTATTGAACTAAATGAACAAAGTGGATCTACTAAACTTCACATTAAAGAAGAATCTGCTAATGGAGATAACACTGAATCATATGGTAGTGGATTAGGACTTCGTGTATATAATCAACCAGAAGCAGGTCAAGAGCCAAGTGCGACAGGCAAGTGGAAAGTTGCTAATGTTACGAATAATAAGCCTATACTATCTTATAAAGGATCAGAAGCAAGTAGCGAAACAGCACGTAAAGTCTTCCCATCAGGAACTACTATCACCAAGGCTATGCTAGAAAATCTAGTAACTGTTGGAGATGCAGAAGATAAAGCTACAAATGAGACTGACCAACCGTACGGCACACCAACTGTAAAAATTGTTTCAGGATTAACAGAAACACCAGGAAAAGCAACTCCAGCTGGACGTTATACAGTAGTTCTTAAGGCGGTTGACAGTCAAGGTAAAGAAAGCGATCCGTTGACTGTGTATGTGGGAGTTGT
Organism: Streptococcus mitis; assembly: GCF_000722695.1. Taxonomy (GTDB): domain Bacteria; phylum Bacillota; class Bacilli; order Lactobacillales; family Streptococcaceae; genus Streptococcus; species Streptococcus mitis_O. The sequence goes on from NZ_JPFU01000009.1 coordinate 100,875, forward strand.
GTCAACAGAAGTGAAATACCAACCAAAAGTAGGACAAGATACTAAGGGAGAGCCAATTGAGATTCGCGTTCCAGCTGGTGATCATCACCAAGGTGAGCCAATCACGTATACACCAACCGAAATTAAAGTAGGTGATAAAGTTTACGTTCCAGTGGATAAAGGCGACAAGACGGTAACATTAACGGATCAACCACAAATCGTAGATGTAGCCTATAAAGAAAAAGATGCCTCAACAGTCTTGAAATACCAACCAAAAGTAGGACAAGATACTAAGGGAGAGCCAATTGAGATTCGCGTTCCAGCTGGTGATCATCACCAAGGTGAGCCAATCACGTATACACCAACCGAAATTAAAGTAGGTGATAAAGTTTACGTTCCAGTGGATAAAGGCGACAAGACGGTAACATTAACGGATCAACCACAAATCGTAGATGTAGCCTATAAAGAAAAAGATGCCTCAACAGTCTTGAAATACCAACCAAAAGTAGGACAAGATACTAAGGGAGAGCCAATTGAGATTCGCGTTCCAGCTGGTGATCATCACCAAGGTGAGCCAATCACGTATACACCAACCGAAATTAAAGTAGGTGATAAAGTTTACGTTCCAGTGGATAAAGGCGACAAGACGGTAACATTAACGGATCAACCACAAATCGTAGATGTAGCCTATAAAGAAAAAGATGCCTCAACAGTCTTGAAATACCAACCAAAAGTAGGACAAGATACTAAGGGAGAGCCAATTGAGATTCGCGTTCCAGCTGGTGATCATCACCAAGGTGAGCCAATCACGTATACACCAACCGAAATTAAAGTAGGTGATAAAGTTTACGTTCCAGTGGATAAAGGCGACAAGACGGTAACATTAACGGATCAACCACAAATCGTAGATGTAGCCTATAAAGAAAAACCAGCTACATCAACCCCAACATTTACGGTAGGAACACAAAATCCACAAACAGGAAATGTTGAAGTAACAGTTGATGGAGTTCCTGAAGGTACTAAAATTAAATTGCCAGGTATTGCTAGTGAAAAAGTTGTGACTGGAGGAAAAGTAGAGTTAACTCATAACGAATTACCTAAAAATCCAACAACAGGAAAAGGAATTGCCCAAGAAGATGGTAAACTTCCAAAAGAAGGAACTAGCGATATTACAATTCCTGGTAAATTAACTAGGGCTAAAGGTGAACCTGCAAGAGAATTTGAAGTAACCATTCCACTACCAATTGTAGTTCCAGATCCAGAACATTTAACACCGAAAGAAGTCGAAAAATTGGTGGATAAAGTTAAAGAATCTAATCCAAATACAATTGTTACAGCGGATGATAAGGGTAATGTTACTGTAACTGATAAGACAACTGGAGAATCAGTACTAATCCCAGCAAAAGATCTAACTGTTAAAGACTTCGAACCAGTGAAACCAAGCGAAAAAGTTCCAGTCAAAGACAAAGCCCACTTAACTCCAGAAGAGAAGAAACAAGTGGCAGACAAAGTCAAAGACAAGAACCCAGGTAAGGAAGTAACAGTAGGAGACGATGGCACAGCAACAGTGACAGATCCAACAACAGGAATCAGTCATACAATTCCAGGAACAGAGCTAGTAAACCAAGACTTCGAACTAGTGAAACCAACCGACAAAGTTCCAGTCAAAGACACAGCCCACTTAACTCCAGAAGAGAAGAAACAAGTGGCAGACAAAGTCAAAGACAAGAACCCAGGTAAGGAAGTAACAGTAGGAGACGACGGAACAGCAACAGTGACAGATCCGACAACAGGAATCAGTCATACAATTCCAGGAACAGACTTAGTGAACCAAGACTTTGAACCAGTAATACCAGCTGATAAGATTCCAGTAAAAGATCCTGATAACTTAACACAAGAAGAACAGGATAAAGTAAAAGAATCAGTTGAAAAAGCTAATCCAGGTAAAAAAGTAACAGTAGATAAAACTGGAAAAGTTACAATAACTGATCCAAATACTGATATAAGTCATGAGATACCAGGAGAAAAATTAATAACTCTTGTTCCACCAGTTGTTGATATTCCTGAATATACATCTCCAATAGGAACAACAGGTGTTGATGAAAATGGAAATCTTATTGAACCTCCAATTAAGCATCAAACTAAACTTCTCATCACTAAATGGGTTGATGAAAAAGGTAACGAGCTAAAACCAGCAGATGCAAAAGCACCAAAAGTTTTAGGTGAAGCGAACGAAGCATTTGAACATGGTGAAATTGAAGGGTATGTATTTGTAAGAACAGAAACTAAAGGTGATGTTGTAACTCACGTCTTCAGAAAAGTGAGCCAAGTTAGACCAACAGGTGACGGTCAACAAAGACCAGCTACTCCATCTGACGTTACAAATTCTAGACAGAATACTGCTAACCCTGCTGAGGTGCCAGCTACTCAACCTACTGAACAACCAAGTCAAACAGTTGAAGTACCTGCTCAATTGCCGCATGAAGTGTCTGAAACTGATTCATCAGTTTCTCAACCGCAAGCAGTATTGCCAAATACTGGTACACAAGAAGACCGTGCTACAGGTGCATTAGGAGTTCTCTCTCTTCTTGGCGCATTTGGTTTGCTATTTGCCAAAAAGAAAAAAGACGATGAAGAGGAAGCATAAATAGATGATCTCATCTGATCCTTAGTAGCTTTCCCTACATAAAGTCTTTGGAAATCAAAAAGAACTAGAAAACTCACTCATTTGTGAGAACTCTAGTTCTTTTTTTGTATTTCATAAACATTTCATATTTGAATTTTATAATAGTCTTACAAATATGGAGGTGACAAATGAATCCATTTCAAAGAGCTTGGGCTTATGTCAGCAGAAAACGACTGAGAAGTTTTATTTTATTTCTGATTTTATTGGTCTTATTAGCAGGAATTTCAGCCTGTTTGACTCTGATGAAGTCCAATAAAACAGTGGAAACCAATCTTTACAAATCACTCAACACATCTTTTTCTATTAAGAAGATAGAAAATGGTCAGACTTTTAAGTTGTCAGATCTAGCGTCCGTGAGCAAGATTAAAGGACTGGAAAATGTCTCTCCTGAATTCGAGACGGTTGCAAAGTTGAAAGACAAGGAAGCGGTGAGTGGTGAGCAGAGTGTAGAACGTGATGACTTGTCCGCTGAAGATAAGAACTTGGTTAGTTTAACGGCTCTTGAGGATTCATCCAAGGATGTCACCTTTACCAGTTCAGCTTTCAATCTAAAAGAAGGGCGATACCTTCAAAAAGGGGATTCAAAGAAAATCATCATCCACGAAGAGCTAGCTAAGAAGAATAGTCTTTCGCTTCATGACAAGATTACCTTAGATGCTAGTCAGTCAGAAGCTGGGAAAGGACAAACTGTCGAGTTTGAAATCGTCGGAATTTTCTCTGGTAAAAAACAAGAGAAATTTACAGGCTTGTCTTCAGACTTCAGTGAAAACCAGGTCTTTACAGACTATGAAAGTAGCCAGACCCTTTTGGGGAATAGTGAAGCTCAAGTCAGTGCAGCTCGCTTCTATGTAGAAAGTCCTAAGGAAATGGACGGACTCATGAAGCAGGTAGAAAACTTGGCATTGGAAAGTCAAGGTTACCAAGTTGAGAAGGAGAACAAGGCATTTGAACAAATCAAAGACTCAGTAGCAACCTTCCAAACCTTCCTGACCATCTTCCTTTATGGGATGTTGATAGCAGGAGCAGGAGCCTTAATTTTGGTTTTGTCTCTCTGGTTGAGGGAAAGGGTCTACGAAGTGGGAATTTTACTTGCACTTGGAAAAGGTAAGAGCTCGATTTTTCTACAATTCTGTTTAGAGGTAGTTTTGGTATCTCTTGGTGCTCTGCTTCCAGCATTTGCTACAGGAAACGCAATCATAACTTACCTACTCCAAACCCTACTAGCAAGTGTAGACCAGGCAGCCCTACAAGACACGCTAGCTAAAGCAAGTGGTCTATCAAGTAGTTTATTATCTTTTGCAGAATCCTATGTTTTTCTAGTTCTGCTTAGTTGCTTATCACTAGCCTTTTGTTTCCTATTTTTATTTAGAAAATCGCCTAAGGAAATTTTATCATCTATTAGTTAAGAAGGAGAAATCATGACTTTATTACAATTACAAGATGTTACCTACCGTTATAAGAACACTGCTGAGGCAGTTTTATATCAGATCAATTATAATTTTGAACCCGGGAAATTTTATAGTATTATTGGGGAGTCAGGAGCAGGAAAATCTACTCTCTTGTCCCTCCTGGCTGGTCTAGATAGTCCTGTTGAAGGTTCTATTCTTTTCCAAGGAGAGGACATTCGTAAGAAGGGGTATTCTTACCATCGTATGCACCATATTTCCTTGGTCTTTCAAAATTATAACTTGATAGATTATCTTTCTCCACTGGAAAATATCCGCTTGGTCAACAAAAAGGCAAGTAAGGATACACTTCTTGAACTTGGTTTGGATGAAAGTCAGATCAAGCGGAATGTTCTCCAGTTATCAGGTGGTCAACAACAACGTGTGGCTATTGCTCGCAGTTTGGTATCGGAAGCTCCAGTTATTCTAGCTGATGAGCCAACAGGAAATCTGGACCCTAAAACTGCTGGAGATATTGTCGAACTGCTCAAATCACTTGCCCAGAAAACAGGTAAATGTGTCATCGTCGTCACCCACAGTAAAGAAGTGGCACAAGCGTCAGATATTACACTTGAATTGAAGGATAAGAAACTGATTGAAATATAGAATCTAGTTATTAAACTTTAAAATAGTATTAGTTGGTAACCAGATACGTGTAAAGTAATAATAAACGAAGTGAGTCTTTAACAACTATTTCCCGCAGTAGTGATAGCCTAGATAATAACAAAGTTATTATCTAGGCCGGAATTTTTGAGAGTAAAATAGTTTGGGGAACTATTTTAGCCTGAGCATAGAAATTAAAGGGCGAAGGGCTCAAAAATTAGGGATGAAATTCCTACAGGAAGTTGCTCCCGTCCGCACAATCTAAGGGAAATAGTAAAAAAATAATTTATATAAGTTATAAGACATTGAAATAAAACAAAACCTAGAAAGGAAACCTATGTTACACAACGCATTTGCCTATGTTACAAGGAAGTTTTTCAAATCGATTGTCATCTTCCTGATTATTCTCCTCATGGCGAGCTTGAGTTTGGTTGGCTTGTCAATCAAGGGAGCTACTGCCAAGGCTTCTCAGGAGACCTTTAAAAATATCACCAATAGCTTCTCCATGCAAATCAATCGTCGCGTCAATCAAGGAACGCCACGTGGAGCTGGGAATATTAAGGGTGAAGATATCAAAAAAATCACCGAAAACAAGGCCATCGAGTCTTATGTTAAGCGCATCAACGCTATCGGAGATTTGACTGGATATGAACTTATCGAAACTCCAGAAACCAAGAAAAATCTGACACCTGACCGTGCCAAACATTTTGGAAGTAGCTTGATGATTACAGGTGTCAATGACTCCTCTAAAGAAGACAAATTTGTCTCTGGTTCCTATAAACTGGTCGAAGGTGAGCACCTAACCAACGATGACAAGGACAAGATCCTCCTGCACAAGGACTTGGCAACCAAACACGGCTGGAAAGTAGGGGATAAGGTCAAACTAGACTCTAATATCTACGATGCCGATAATGAAAAAGGTGCCAAGGAAACAGTTGAAGTGACAATCAAGGGACTCTTTGATGGTCACAATAAGTCAGCAGTAACCTATTCACAAGAACTATACGAAAATACAGCTATTACAGACATTCACACTGCTGCAAAACTTTATGGCTACACAGAAGACACAGCCATTTATGGGGACGCAACCTTCTTTGTAACAGCGGACAAGAACTTAGATGACGTCATGAAAGAGTTGAATGGCATCAGTGGTATCAACTGGAAGAGCTACACACTCGTTAAGAGCTCCTCTAACTACCCAGCTCTTGAGCAATCCATCTCTGGTATGTACAAGATGGCCAACCTCCTCTTCTGGGGCAGCTTGAGTTTCTCAGTTCTTCTCCTTGCCCTCTTGCTTAGTCTTTGGATTAATGCTCGTCGTAAGGAGGTGGGGATCCTCCTCTCTATCGGTCTTAAGCAGGCAAGTATCTTGGGTCAATTCATCACTGAATCCATCTTGATTGCCATCCCTGCTCTTGTTTCTGCTTACTTCTTAGCTACTCACACAGCGCGTGCAATCGGAAATACTGTTCTTGCCAATGTCACTTCAGGTGTTGCCAAGCAAGCCAGCAAGGCTGCTCAAGCCTCTAACCTTGGTGGTGGTGCAGAAGTAGATGGCTTTAGCAAGACCTTGTCGAGCTTAGACATTTCCATTCAGACATCAGACTTTATCATCGTCTTTGTCCTTGCCTTGGTTCTGGTGGTGGCCGTCATGGCGCTTGCTTCAAGCAATCTCCTTAGAAAACAACCAAAAGAGCTTCTGCTGGATAGCGAATAAGTTTGAAAAAATTAGTCTGGAATAAAGATTGCATCTTGTTTTTCTATTCCAGAATGGTGCATAGAGAATGCATATTTAACAATACAAAATAGAGTCGAAAGCAGTGGTGAAAATCATTGCTTTCAATCGCTTTCTTTGTACTTTTGCTGGTGGGTGTGATATACTAAAATCGTGGAATTCAGTGGAAGGACAATTTACAATTTCTATATTCAAATATGCATAAAAATTTATTCATAATTTGCTTTTAAATAAATAGAAAACCTGTAGATATCTATCCAGACTGCAAAGGTAGACGAGCCTGCTGTAGCTGAGTTTGCCTTTTAAAAATATAAAATAGTGAGGAAAATAATGAGACAAACAACTGTTAGAGGGACCTTATCCCTACGTGGCTTTAGAAAATTAAGAACTGGTGCAATTGTTGCAACAGGTGTGATTTTATTGGGGCTGGGCTTTTTAGCTCCAACTGTTTCCGCTAACGAACAAGATGGTGTTTGGGTAGCTAGAACAGTTGCAGAAGTAAAAGCTGATATTCAAAATATAGACAATTTATCACACTACACTATTAAGTGGGGAGATACACTGAGTGCTATTAGTGGAGCAACGGGACTATCTGTGGATAGTTTGGTTGAGATAAATCGTATTGCAAATAGAGATTTGATTTTTGCTAATAATAAATTGTATTTTAGCGAAGAGGCTTTTCTAAAAGATGGAAATACAGAAGTCAAAAGACAGCGAGTGTCGATTGATAATTCTGGTAGCTGTCAAAGTTATGAAGTTGAAACAAAGACAGATACTGTAACTGGAGAGCAAACTACTACAGTTAAACAAACGACACCAGTAGTTGTGGAAACCCCAGCGGTGTCAGCAGCGAAATCAGAAACCCCAGTCACAGTTGCGCCAAGAGTAGAAACAAGGTCAGAAACTTTAAATGCTCTATCTACTGAATCCAATCCAGTAACAGATAAGGTATCTTCAAATATAGGAACTACAAATCAACCTGTTTCTTCAAATCCAAGTTCAGAAGCAACAGCGCCCAAAGCAGAAGATTCATCGGCGTCAGCACCAAAAGTGGAAGAACCTGCAACACCAGCACCGAGAGCAGAAGAGCCAGCAGCTCCAGCACCGAAAGTAGAAGATACAGTAGCGTCGAAAGAAGATACATCAGCGCCAAATGCGGATAAACTAACAACTAATCAAAACGGAGATGCATCGAATCCAGTAGATTCAAAGGATGAATCATCAACACCGACTCCAGAAACTTCAACTTCAGAGCCAGAATCAGCAGAACCAACAACTTCAGCACCAAAAAACGATGAATCAGCTTCTTCGGTTGAATCTTCATCAACAGGTAATCATTCAGAAGAGTCAGGGACACCATCTGAAACTCCTACAGGTGGCCCAACAGCTACCCAACCAAGTGATACAAGTACGGAATTGGTAACCCCAGGTGAGGCTAGTACCCCTGCAAAGCCAGCTGGAGAAGCAGACAAATCCGAAACAAAATCCGAAGTTTCAAATCCATCACCAAATGCAACAAATGAGGGTGATTCAGGAACCTCAACTTCAGTAACAGACACCACTACTTCAAATACAGGAACTACAAACCAAGCCGTAGCCTCAAATCCAAGTTCAGAATCGCCATCAGTATCAGCGCCCAAAGCAGAGGAACCAACGGGCTCAGCACCGAAAGTGGAAGAACCAGTGGCTCCAGCACCAAAAGTAGAGGAACCATCGTCTTCAGTGCCAAAAGCGGAAGAACCAGCGGCTACCACGCCAAAATCGGAAGAACCAACGACACCGGCGCCAAAAGTGGAAGAACCAGTGGCTCCAGCACCAAAAGTAGAGGAACCATCGTCTTCAGTGCCAAAATCGGAAGAACCAGCAGCGCCAGCACCGAAAGACGATGAATCAGCTTCTTCGGTTGAATCTCCATCAACAGGCAATCATTCAGACGAGTCAGGAACACCATCTACAATTCCTACAGGTGATTCAACAGCTACCCAACCAAGTGATTCAACATCGTCACCGGTAACCCCAAGTGAAGAAGCACCGGTCACATCAGGTAAAACTAATCCCACTGAACAGCCATCTGGAGAATCAGGTAAATCTGAAACAACAACAGAATCTTCCAATACTCCATCTGCTGAAGCTACAAATGAATCAGGGAATGCAGCAGAATCAAGTCCAGTAACAGACAACGCCCCTTCAAACACAGGGGCTGCAGATCAACCTGTAGCTTCAAATTCAAGTTCTGAATCACCGGCGACCTCAGTACCAAAAGCAGAAGAACCAGCGTCTTCAGCACCGAAAGTGGAAGAACCAGCGACCCCAGCACCGAAAGCAGAGGAGTCAGCGTCTCCAGCACCGAAAGTGGAAGAACCAGCGACCCCAGCGCCAAAAGCAGAAGAACCAGCGTCTACCACGCCAAAAGTGGAGGAGCCAGCTACACCCGCACCAAAAGTGGAGGAGCCAGCGACTCCAGCACCAAAAGTAGAGGAACCAGCGACTCCAACACCAAAAGTAGAGGAACTAGCGACCCCAGCGCCAAAAGTGGAAGAACCAGCGACTCCAGCACCAAAAGTAGAGGAGCCAGCAACTCCAGCACCAAAATCAGAAGAACCGGCTACACCGGCATCAGAAGTGGAAGAACCAGCGGCGACAACACCGAAGGCAGAAGAACCAGTATCTCCAGCGCCAAAAGCAGAGGAGCCAGCGGCTCCAGCACCAAAAGTAGAGGAACCAGCGGCACCAGCACCGAAAGACGATGAATCAGGTTCTTCAGTTGAATCTCCATCAACAGGTAATCATTCAGACGAGTCAGGAGCGCCATCTACAACTCCTACAGGTGACTCAACAGCTACCCAACCAAGTGATTCAACATCGTCACCGGTAACCCCAAGTGAAGAAGCACCGGTCACATCAGGCGAAACTAATTCCACTGAACAGCCATCTGGAGAATCAGGTAAATCTGAAACGACATCAGAATCTTCCAATACTCCATCTGCGGAAGCTACAAATGATTCAGGGAATGCAGCAACATCAACTCCGACTCCAGAAGCATCAACTTCAGAGCCAAAATCAGAAGAAGAACTTAAGAAGGAAGAAGCCTTGAAGTCAGCTAAAAAGGAGAGCATAGATGATAATATCGGTGAAGTTGTTAAAATAAAAGCAGATGCGATTGAAAAAGTTACTGATGCAGATGAAAAGGCAAGATTAAAAGAAGCATTAAAGGCGTTACAAGATAAAGCGATAGAAGAAATTAACAAAGCAAAAGATGATGAAGAAGTAGCTACTGTTACAGAAAAATATCAAAATGAAATCAATGCATTGGATGTTCCAGGTGAAGAATTACCTGCACCAAATTATAACAAAGATAATTTAACAAATGGTCGTAATGAAGGTACTACTATTGACAATGGAAGCACAGCGATAGGACATGGATCAGGTGAAGCTCCAACACAACCTTCTTCAACTTCAGAAGGGGCTTCAAGTTTTAGAAATGCCCCATCGGTTCAAGCAAGAGCAAGAAGAGTGGCACGTTCAACATCAGAAGCAGATGGAACTGTAAATATTAGCTATAACTTCGCTGGAATGCCAGATATTCATGGCTTCCTATCTGATCCGGGAGAAAATAACACTGTCACAATTCCTGCAGGAACGAGTGAAGCACAGGCAAAAGAGCTAGTAAAAGAAAAAATTCAAGCCAAGATAAAAGACTTAGCTGCTAGAGGGTATCATGTGAAAAATGACATTATTTTTGAACAAGATACTACTGTGAAAAATTATAACTACGTCGTTACATTCACTAAGGAGACTACAGGAACTTCAGGTTTCAGAATGGCTCCAGCAGTTCAACCACGGGCTAGCAGAAATCGTAGAAGTCTAGAACAGCCAGCTTCTCAAAAGGTCAAAGTCAATGTTTTTTATAACTTTGATCAAATGAAAGATATTGCAGGTTTCCTAGGAGATACCAATGAAACTTCTCTTGAAATTGCGGAAGGTTTATCAAATGAACAGGTTAAAGCAGCTGTCAAGAGCCAAGTTGAAGCTAAGAAAGAAGAGTTGCGCAAACGCGGCTATACTTTCAAAGAGGACTATGTATATCAAGCTAATGGGAAAGATTATAACTACGTTGTAACATTTTCAAAAGCAGCTAAATAATTTTCATTCTATAGAGAGTGAAATGCAAGCAGAGAGAGCGATAGGCTCTCTTTGTTTTATCTAGTGGTCAGTTGCTTACAGACAAAAGGCCAGTAAGAGGCTATAATATAAATAGAGTAGGTATTTATTCTAAGAAAAATAAAAAATAGAGAGCAGTTAAAGTATGAAAATTTTAATTGTAGAAGATGAAGAGATGATCCGTGAGGGGGTCAGTGATTATTTGACGGATTGTGGTTATGAAACTATTGAGGCGGCGGACGGTCAGGAAGCTCTGGATCAATTTTCTAGCTATGAGGTAGCCTTGGTTTTACTGGATATCCAGATGCCAAAGCTCAATGGCTTAGAAGTCCTAGCGGAAATTCGTAAAACCAGTCAGGTTCCTGTTTTGATGTTGACTGCCTTTCAGGATGAAGAATACAAGATGAGTGCCTTTGCTTCTCTGGCAGATGGCTATCTGGAAAAGCCTTTTTCTCTATCCCTCTTAAAAGTGAGGGTAGACGCGATTTTCAAGCGTTACTACGATACAGGACGAATCTTCTCCTATAAGGATACCAAGGTGGACTTTGAAAGCTACAGTGCCAGCCTAGCAGGTCAAGAAGTGGCTATCAATGCTAAAGAGTTGGAAATTCTTGATTATTTGGTTAAAAATGAAGGAAGGGCCTTGACTCGATCTCAGATTATTGATGCCGTCTGGAAAGCGACAGATGAGGTTCCCTTTGACCGTGTCATTGATGTTTATATCAAGGAACTGCGGAAAAAGCTAGACTTGGACTGCATCCTCACTGTGCGCAATGTTGGTTATAAATTGGAGCGAAAATGAAACGAACAGGTTTATTTACAAAGATATTTATCTATACCTTCTCGATTTTTAGTGTTCTGGTTATCTGCCTTCATTTAGCAATTTATTTTCTTTTTCCTTCGACTTATCTGAGCCACCGTCAGGAAACCATTGATCAGAAAGCGACAGCCATTGCCCAGTCCCTAGAAGGTAAGGATAGGCAGAGCATCGAGCAAGTGTTAGACTTGTATTCCCAGACTAGTGATATCAAGGGAGCCGTTAAGGGCGAGATGACCGAGGACAAGTTAGAAGTCAGGGACAGTATTCCTCTGGATACGGACCGTCAGACAACCTCTCTTTTTATCGAGGAGCGCGAGGTGAAAACGCAAGATGGTAGCCCTATAACTCTCCAGTTTCTAGCTTCCATGGACTTGCAAAAGGAAGCGGAGCAGATTAGTCTCCAATTTCTTCCCTATACCTTGCTGGCATCCTTTCTGATTTCCCTTTTGGTAGCCTATATCTATGCTCGGACCATTGTTGCTCCAATCTTGGAAATCAAGCGCGTGACCAGTCAGATGATGGAACTGGATGCTCAAGTGCGATTGCGCGTGGATTCTAAGGATGAGATTGGGGATCTCAAGGAACAAATCAATAGCCTCTACCAGCATCTTTTGACTGTCATTGCGGACTTGCATGACAAGAATGAAGCTATTCTCCAGCTGGAAAAGATGAAGGTCGAATTCCTACGAGGGGCTTCTCATGAATTGAAAACACCGCTGGCTAGTTTGAAAATCCTGATCGAAAATATGAAAGAAAATATCGGTCGCTATAAGGATAGAGACCACTATCTGGGAGTTGCCTTGGGGATTGTGGATGAGCTCAATCACCACGTTCTCCAGATACTTTCCCTCTCTTCTGTGCAGGAATTACGAGATGATAGGGAACAAATTGACCTACACCAGATGACGCAAAGTCTCGTTAAGGATTATGCCTTGCTAGCCAAGGAGAGAAAACTTCAGATTGACAATAGTTTGAACCATCAGCAGGTTTATCTAAATCCATCAGTTATGAAGTTAATCCTGTCTAATCTTATCAGCAATGCCATCAAGCACTCTGGTCCAGGTGGCTTGGTTCGCATTGGCGAAAGAGAAGGGGAGTTCTTTATCGAAAATAGCTGTAGTCCTGAAGAACAAGAAAAACTGGCCCAGTCTTTTTCTGACAATGCTAGTCGAAAGGCCAAGGGTTCGGGGATGGGGCTCTTTGTTGTCAAAAGTTTATTAGAACATGAAAAATTACCCTATCATTTCGAGATGGAGGAGAATCGTCTAACCTTCTTCATAACTTTTCCAAAAGTCGCCCAAGACTAGGCAGAGAAAGGGTTTACATAGATGGAGATAGAAGAAATTCAATCGAAACTGCGGGAAAAACTAGATTTTTTTGTCAAAAAGTGATAAAATGAACAATGTAAATGGGATGACCCATAAAAATATACAGGAGGCCTGATAAAATGGCAATCGTTTCAGCAGAAAAATTTGTCCAAGCAGCTCGTGACAACGGTTATGCAGTTGGTGGATTTAACACAAACAACCTTGAGTGGACTCAAGCTATCTTGCGCGCAGCAGAAGCTAAAAAAGCTCCAGTTTTGATCCAAACTTCAATGGGTGCTGCTAAATACATGGGTGGTTACAAAGTTGCTCGCAACTTGATCGCTAACCTTGTTGAATCAATGGGTATCACTGTACCAGTAGCTATCCACCTTGACCACGGTCACTACGAAGATGCACTTGAGTGTATCGAAGTTGGTTATACTTCAATCATGTTTGACGGTTCACACCTTCCAGTTGAAGAAAACCTTAAATTGGCTAAAGAAGTTGTTGAAAAAGCACACGCTAAAGGTATCTCAGTAGAAGCTGAAGTTGGTACTATCGGTGGTGAAGAAGACGGAATCATCGGTAAAGGTGAATTGGCTCCAATCGAAGACGCTAAAGCAATGGTTGCAACTGGTATCGACTTCTTGGCAGCTGGTATCGGTAACATCCACGGTCCTTACCCAGCAAACTGGGAAGGTCTTGACCTTGACCACTTGCAAAAATTGACAGAAGCTCTTCCAGGATTCCCAATCGTATTGCACGGTGGTTCAGGTATTCCTGATGAGCAAATCCAAGCAGCTATCAAACTTGGTGTTGCCAAAGTTAACGTTAACACAGAATGCCAAATCGCATTCGCTAACGCAACTCGTAAATTTGCTCGTGACTACGAAGCAAACGAAGCAGAATACGATAAGAAAAAACTCTTCGACCCACGTAAATTCTTGGCTGATGGTGTAAAAGCTATCCAAGCATCAGTTGAAGAACGTATCGACGTATTCGGTTCAGAAGGTAAAGCTTAATCTAGCTGAACAGTACAGATGAAACCTGCCCATTGGGTGGGTTTTTGTTTACACATAGGGGTTAAGATTACGAGAGCGTTTCATGGTCAATAGTTTTCTGTGTTACTGCTTTTTATCGGATAGGCTAATCTAATCTTTCAACAGTGTAATAGTGGTATTTCGTTTTCAAAAAACATTTAATTGACAAGTAATGTAAATTGCTGTACAATTACAGTACAAATCGTAAGTGAGGTGATAAGAATGGGAAAAACAGCTACAATTAGTGTTCGAGTTGATGAATTAGATAAACAATCAGCTGAACAGGTTTTGAAGCAGCTTGGTATGCCGATATCAACATTAGTTACACTATTATTGAAACAAGTATCATTAACGAAGAAGATCCCTTTTGATATTGCATTGCCAGATGTACCTTCATCAATGAATGTAGAGGAAATGACAGCTGAACGATTTGGACAAATGATGGTTGAAGCTTATCATGAAGCAGAAAATGGTCATGTTCGATCTGTCAATGAGTTCTTTAAAGAATTTAAGGAACGGAACGTATGACTAAAATAACTATTAATATTTTAAAAAGAGCTGAAGGAGATATGGAAGCCATTTATCATTATATCGCAGATGAGCTTCAATCTCCGAAAACTGCTATGAGTCACTTTGAAGCTATTGCAGAAGGGATTAAAACCTTAGAAATATTTCCTGAAAGATGTGCTATTGTAGAGGAATTGCTCAGTTTAGATATTAAAGTTAGACGACTACTAGTAAAAAATTATTCAGTGTTTTATCGTTTTGATAAGGATACAGTTACTATCTTGAGAGTGTTACATCAATCAAGTAGCTTGGACAGATTACTGTTTGAAATCGGGAACAAATCCGATTGACATATACGTATTTAGTCCGATTATATTCTATTTCATGGCACTTATATATAGTAGATTGAATCTAAAATAGTACACTGCGACTGCTAAAAATATTTCTAGAAATTAGATTGACTTTCCTAAGCGAGTTGTTCATACCTTATTCAATCTACTATAAAATCATAATTAAAGCTTTTTAAGAAATATGGAAAAACTATTCATTATGCTCCAGATGCTAAATCTTAATCTAGCTGAACAATACATACAGAACCTGCCCATTGGGTGGGTTTTTTGTGTCTGAATATATAGCGAATATACTGTAGATGAAGCAATCTTAAGTTGCTAAAAGGACTTATTTTTTGTACAATAATGCTATGAAAATACTAAAACAATGTAGTCTGGCCTTCCTTAGTTTCATTCTTTTGTTTTTACTAGCTACATTCATCTTTCACCGTATCAGTTTGGAAAAGGAACAAGCCTCACTGACACCTATAGGACAACAAGTTCTCGTAAATGGACATCAAATAAATGTTTACGTTGAAGGGGATGGTCCTGAGACTATAGTAGTTCTCTCAGGTGCTGGTATTGCTTCTCCTATATTGGACTTTAAAGAAGTATCGGAATCCTTATCGAAACGGTATAAGGTAGTCATCGTGGAGCGAGCAGGGTATGGTTATAGTGATGATAGCAATCATTCAAGAGATGTGATGGAGGTTTTGTCTGAGACGCGTCAAGCTCTTTCACAAGCAAATGTCAAAGGTCCTTTTATCATTTTGTCTCATTCCATGGCTAGTCTTGAGAGTTTAGCTTGGCAGGAAAAATATCCTGATGAAGTGAAAGACCTGGTTGGGTTAGATTGGGCATTGCCAGCTAGTTATGAGAATTTAAAGCAAAATCAGGCCTTAATTACTGTGGCATTTTGGAGCAGCAAGATTGGCTTATTACGCTACTTCCCTGAGTCCTTTTATATAAAAAATCCAACTCTGATCGAAAGTGAACGGAAACAATATAAACTTCTAGCTTATAAGCAGTTGATGTCACAAGCCATGCTTCATGAATCCCAAACGGTAAAGGAAAATGCCAAGAAAGTTTCCTCAAACATTAATCCGAAAATTCCCATCTTACTACTGGTGTCTAACGGTCAAGGAACTAGTTTTAGCCAATCAGAATGGCAGTATTTTTCAGAGAAATTTGCTAGTGAACAGTCTAATGTGAAAGTCATCTATATGGATGTACCACACGACCTTTATCATTATCAAAATCATGAGGTTGTTTCTCGTATTGAAGATTTTTTAAAGAGTAATTGAGGGGTTAGAAATCATTTTAGACTGATGACAATCATTAAATACTGAAGGATTAACAGTAGAATCGTGAGTTTTTTCGATTAAAAAAATTCTTTTTCTCAGCCACCAGCCTACCCATTGGGTGGTTTTTTTGGCGTTTTAAGGAGACTATTAAACCAGAATATGGGATTAAAACTATCATTTTATGAGAGAAATCTTTAATTTCATAAACTTTAGGCAAACGCTTGCATTCTAATTTTTATTGGATTATAATAGGTTGGTATAAAGCCTTTTGTAGTAATAAAATGTAGAAGGTGTAGAAAGTAAGGATTTAGAATATTTGTAGTCAAAAATACAATGTTGCTATTCCTTACCATAGGGAGATAGATATGGCAATGATAGAAGTGGAACATCTTCAGAAAAATTTTGTGAAGACTGTTAAGGAACCGGGTTTGAAGGGGGCTTTACGCTCTTTTATTCATCCTGAAAAGCAGACCTTTGAAGCGGTCAAGAATTTGACTTTTGAGGTACCAAAGGGGCAGATTTTAGGTTTTATTGGGGCAAATGGTGCTGGGAAGTCGACAACCATTAAAATGCTGACTGGGATTTTGAAACCAACATCTGGATTTTGTCGGATTAACGGCAAGATTCCGCAGGATAATCGCCAAGATTATGTCAAGGATATTGGGGTTGTTTTTGGACAACGTACCCAGCTATGGTGGGATTTGGCACTGCAAGAGACCTACACGGTCTTAAAAGAGATTTACGATGTGCCAGATTCGCTCTTCCATAAGCGCATGGATTTTTTGAATGAAGTCTTGGATTTGAAGGACTTTATCAAGGATCCCGTACGAACTCTTTCACTGGGACAACGGATGCGGGCGGACATTGCAGCTTCCTTGCTCCACAATCCCAAGGTTCTCTTTTTAGATGAGCCGACCATTGGTTTGGACGTTTCGGTCAAGGATAATATTCGTCGGGCTATTACTCAGATCAATCAGGAGGAAGAGACGACCATTCTCTTGACCACCCATGACTTAAGTGATATTGAGCAACTATGTGATCGGATTTTTATGATTGATAAGGGGCAAGAGATTTTTGATGGAACGGTTAGCCAGCTTAAGGATACATTTGGCAAGATGAAGACGCTCTCCTTTGAACTGCTACCAGATCAAAGTCATCTCGTCTCTCACTATGAAGGTCTGCCTGATATGATTATTGATAGACAGGGGAATAGCCTCAACATTGAATTCGATAGTTCACGCTACCAGTCAGCTGACATTATCAAGCAAACTCTGTCTGATTTTGAAATCCGCGATTTGAAGATGGTGGATACGGATATTGAGGATATTATCCGCCGCTTCTATCGAAAGGAGCTCTAAGATGGTCAAATTGTGGAGACGTTATAAACCCTTTATCAATGCAGGTGTTCAGGAGTTGATTACCTATCGAGTCAACTTTATTCTTTATCGAATCGGCGATGTTATGGGGGCTTTTGTAGCCTTTTATCTCTGGAAGGCAGTCTTTGATTCCTCACAGGATTCTTTGATTCAGGGATTCAGTATGGCAGATATCACCCTCTACATCATCATGAGTTTTGTGACAAATCTTCTGACTAGATCAGATTCGTCCTTTATGATTGGGGAGGAGGTTAAGGATGGTTCCATTATCATGCGATTGTTGAGACCAGTGCATTTTGCGGCATCTTACCTTTTTACAGAGCTTGGCTCCAAGTGGTTGATTTTTATCTCTGTTGGCCTTCCATTTTTAAGTGTCATTGTGTTGATGAAAATCTTATCTGGGCAAGGGATTGTAGAAGTGCTGGGATTAACTGTCCTTTATCTTTTTAGCTTAACGCTGGCCTATCTGATTAACTTTTTCTTTAATATCTGCTTTGGATTTTCTGCCTTTGTGTTTAAAAATCTTTGGGGTTCCAATCTACTCAAGACTTCAATAGTGGCCTTTATGTCTGGAAGTTTGATTCCCTTGACTTTCTTTCCAAAGGTTGTTTCAGATATTCTGTCCTTACTGCCTTTTTCATCCTTGATTTATACTCCGGTTATGATCATTGTTGGGAAATACGATGCCAATCAGATGCTTCAAGCACTCGCTTTGCAGTTTTTCTGGCTCTTAGTGATGGTGGGGGTGTCTCAGTTGATTTGGAAACGGGTCCAGTCCTTTATCACCATTCAAGGAGGTTAGTATGAAAAAATATCAGCGCATGCATCTGATTTTTATCAGACAATATATCAAGCAAATCATGGAGTACAAGGTTGATTTTGTGGTGGGGGTTTTAGGAGTCTTTTTGACTCAAGGTTTGAACCTCTTGTTTCTTAATGTCATCTTTCAACATATTCCATCCCTAGAAGGTTGGACCTTTCAAGAGATTGCCTTTATCTATGGTTTTTCTTTGATTCCTAAGGGACTGGACCATCTCTTTTTTGACAATCTCTGGGCACTAGGGCAACGCCTAGTCCGAAAAGGGGAGTTTGACAAGTATCTGACTCGTCCCATCAATCCTCTCTTTCACATCCTAGTTGAGACCTTTCAGATTGATGCCTTGGGAGAACTCTTGGTAGGTGGTATTTTACTGGGAACAACAGTGACCAGCATTGCTTGGACTCTTCCAAAATTCCTGCTTTTCCTAGTCTGTATTCCTTTTGCGATCTTGATCTACACTTCCTTGAAAATAGCGACAGCCAGTGTTGCTTTTTGGACCAAGCAGTCAGGAGCAATGATTTACATTTTCTATATGTTTAATGATTTTGCTAAGTACCCCATTTCCATTTACAATTCGCTTCTTCGTTGGTTGATTAGCTTCATCGTGCCTTTTGCCTTTACGGCCTACTATCCTGCCAGCTATTTCTTGCAGGATAAGGATGTCTTCTTTAACATAGGAGGTTTGATGTTGATTTCCCTTGTTTTCTTTGTCATTTCCCTTAAACTTTGGGATAGGGGCTTAGATGCCTACGAAAGTGCGGGTTCATAAATAATAGAATATTAAAGCCTTGTCTCAGGACAGGCTTTTTCTAATAGAGATGAAAATATCTTAACATCTATTCTCAGAGTGCTATACTGTAAGTGTAATCGCCGATTTAGCTCAGTTGGTAGAGCAAGGCACTCGTAAAGCCTAGGTCACAGGTTCGATCCCTGCAATCGGCAAAGTGAAGAAGCTCATTAGGGCTTCTTTTCTTTTATCTTAACGATTTAACCACTTAGATCGTAATATAGACCAGATAGGCAAAAGACCTTGTTCTTGGAACTACCCTCTGCTATAATGATTTTTGTAAGGGACGTGAGGTGTCAATATCAAATAACTCAAGTTCCTAAAAAAGAAATTGGAGATAAAGAAATGAAAAAATTATTGGGAATTGTATTTTTACTAGCAGCAGCGACAGTATTGTATTTTGGTTCTGTAGGCTGGCCAAGTTTGGATGTCAACCTATGGTCACTGATTCCGGTAGGGTTGTTCATCTTTTTCACTCTAGAGAATCTTTTGAAAAAGGATTACAAGGCTAGTCTGATGTGTTTGATTATCGCCTTTATTATTGCGAATGCAATTTTGGATCTGTTGCCAATTTCAAGTGGCTTGGTAATTGGAGCAGGTGTGCTAGCTTGTGTAGGTATTGGTTACCTATTTCTTGATAAAGAGAGTAAATAGAAATTATTGAAAAATAGATAAAGAAAAAACACTTCAACCACTGTATTTTAGTTTGATTGAGGTGTTTTTGATTTCATTTTTTTATTTCTGAGCCATTAATTCAACAATCATCTCGATATACATGACAAGGGTCAATAAGAATCCTGCACGCCAGAAGAATTTGATGAATTTAGGATAGTAAAAGCTACGTTTTTTCAAAAGAAAGAAAAAAACGAGGATAATGGCTAGGAGTGAGAGGGCTAGTCCCAGTCTAGGGAGAAAATTATGGGTAAAGGTTTTAGCTGTGATCAGGTAATACTCAAATACCAAGACTGGAAAAGCCAGATCCGCAAAGTTGCGTCCTAGTTTTTTTAATCTAAAAAGTTTGGTTATGATAATGCAGACGACTAAAGTCAGTATCAATAACAAAATAGATGCTAATTTCATTAAAATCATATCCATATTGTATCATAAAAAATGGCTAATGGAAATGAGAAACAGAGGAATTTATAGGAAAGTCAGGCTTTTGAGATTGTGGGTGTTTTTTGTTATAATGAAAGTTATGAAATCTTATAATACCTTGAATGATTATTATCGAAAACTCTTTGGAGAAAAGACCTTTAAAGTCCCTATTGATGCGGGATTTGACTGTCCCAATCGTGATGGAACTGTGGCTCATGGGGGCTGTACTTTTTGTACGGTTTCAGGTTCTGGAGATGCTATTGTAGCACCAGATGCGCCTATCCGTGAGCAATTTTATAAGGAAATTGATTTTATGCACCGCAAGTGGCCGGATGTTCAGAAGTATCTGGTTTATTTTCAAAATTTTACCAACACCCATGAAAAGGTGGAAGTGATTCGAGAGCGCTATGAGCAGGCTATCAATGAGCCAGGTGTAGTAGGAATCAATATAGGAACACGGCCAGACTGTTTGCCAGATGAAACAATCGAATATTTGGCTGAGTTGTCGGAACGCATGCATGTGACGGTTGAATTGGGCTTGCAGACTACTTATGAAACAACCTCTGATCTGATTAACCGCGCCCACTCCTATGAATTGTACGTGGAAACGGTTAAGCGTTTGAGAAAGTATCCCAAAATTGAGATTGTTTCCCATTTGATCAATGGTTTACCTGGTGAAACCCATGAGATGATGATTGAAAATGTCCGCCGCTGTGTCACGGATAACGATATTCAAGGAATTAAACTGCACTTGCTTCACCTTATGACCAATACTCGTATGCAACGGGATTACCACGAAGGACACTTGCAGTTGATGAGTCAGGACGAATATGTTAAGGTCATCTGTGACCAACTGGAAATCATTCCCAAGCATATCGTCATTCATCGAATCACGGGAGATGCACCTAGAGATATGCTGATTGGTCCTATGTGGAGCCTCAATAAATGGGAAGTGTTAAATGCTATTGAAACTGAGATGCGACGTCGTGGAAGTGTACAAGGATGTAAGGCTGTAAAACAGGAGTTTGAAAATGAAAAGACCACTTGAGATGGCACATGATTTTTTGGCTGAAGTAGTGACAAAAGAGGATATCGTTGTGGATGCGACAATGGGAAATGGCCACGATACCCTTTTTTTAGCCAAGCTAGCCAAGCAAGTCTATGCCTTTGATATTCAGAAGCAAGCCTTGGAAAAAACCCAAGAGCGTTTGGACCAGGCTGGTTACACAAATGCCCAGTTAATCTTGCAAGGCCATGAGACTCTGGACCAGTTTGTGACAGAAGCCAAGGCAGGGATTTTTAATCTGGGTTATCTGCCGTCGGCTGATAAGTCCGTCATTACCAAGCCTCAGACAACTATTGAAGCCTTAGACAAGCTGTGTCGTTTGCTTGTCAATGGTGGACGGATTGCCATTATGATCTACTATGGTCATGAGGGAGGAGATATTGAGCGAGATGCTGTCTTGGATTTTGTTAGCTGGTTGAATCAACAAGAGTACACAGCTGCCATTTATCGAACTTTAAACCAAGTCAACAACCCACCATTTTTAGTGATGATTGAAAAATTAGAGAGATATAGACATGGATAAACAATACCTACGTGAAAAGCTAGATGCCATGCGCCAGAATTTTGTTGAGTCAACAATCCACGAACGTGCAGTGGGTGTGTTAGACCAAGCGCATATGAGCAAAAAAATGCTTAAAATCAAGAAAAAATTAGTAGCTCTTGAAATGGAACGGTGCCAGCGAAAAATTGAGCACAAAGATTGTTCCAAGATTGATCAAAAGATTAAAGAGCAGAAGGAGATATTTGAATCCTGTTGTAAAAAAGATTAAGGAGGAAGTGCGTGGAATTACTGATTTACCTCATCCTATTTTTACTGGTTTTGATTGTCTCGAGTACAACCAATAAACTCCTGCCCTTTTTGCCTCTCCCTTTGGTGCAAATTCTTTTGGGAATCGTGATTGGTCTCTTTTTACCCAATACCGACTTTCACCTCAATACAGAGTTGTTTTTGGCCCTAGTTATCGGGCCCTTGCTTTTCCGAGAGTCGGAGGAAGCAGATATTACGGCTATTTTAAAACACTGGCGAATCATTGTTTATCTCATATTTCCAGTGATTTTCATCTCGACCCTGAGTTTGGGTGGCTTGGCTCATCTTCTTTGGCTCAGCCTTCCCTTGGCAGCTTGCTTGGCTGTTGGGGCAGCCCTTGGCCCTACGGACTTGGTTGCCTTTGCCTCTCTTTCGGAGCGTTTTAGCTTTCCTAAGCGCGTGTCCAATATCCTTAAGGGTGAAGGACTCTTGAATGATGCTTCTGGCTTGGTGGCTTTTCAGGTGGCTTTGGCTGCTTGGACAACAGGAGCTTTTTCCCTTGGACAAGCTGGTAGTTCGCTTATCTTTTCAATCCTAGGCGGTTTTTTGATAGGCTTTGTAACAGCCATGACCAACCGTTTCCTCCATACCTTCTTGCTAAGTGTTCGCGCAACGGATATTGCCAGCGAGCTCCTTCTAGAATTGAGTTTGCCTCTAGTGACCTTCTTTCTAGCAGAAGAAGTTCACGTTTCAGGGATTATTGCTGTTGTAGTTGCTGGGATTTTGAAGGCAAGTCGCTTTAAGAAAATTACGCTCCTCGAAGCCCAAGTGGATACGGTGACCGAAACAGTCTGGCATACAGTGACCTTTATGCTCAACGGTTCTGTCTTTGTGATTTTGGGGATGGAGTTAGAAATGATAGCAGAACCTATCTTGACCAATCCAATCTATAATCCCTTACTTTTATTGCTATCTCTTGTCGCCCTTACCTTTGTCCTCTTTGCTATTCGTTTTGTCATGATCTATGGCTATTATGCCTATAGAACCAGACGACTCAAGAAAAAGTTAAATAAGTATATGAAGGACATGCTTCTTTTGACCTTCTCAGGTGTCAAGGGAACGGTGTCGATTGCTACGATCCTTCTGATACCAAGTAATCTAGAGCAGGAATATCCAATCTTACTTTTCCTTGTTGCAGGTGTGACGCTTGTCAGCTTTTTAACAGGTCTCGTGGTCTTACCTCATCTTTCTGATGAACAGGAAGAAAGTAAGGATTATCTCATGCATATCGCTATTTTAAATGAGGTTACTTTAGAGTTAGAAAAGGAACTTGAAACTCATAAGAATAAGCTCCCTCTCTATGCAGCCATTGACAATTACCATGGACGAATAGAGAATCTTATCTTGAGTCAAGAAAATAAGGGGGCTCAAGAAGACTGGGAGACCTTGAAACTTCTCATCCTCAGTATTGAAAGTGATGGTCTGGAACAGGCCTACGAAGAAGGCAAGATGAGTGAGCGTGCCTATCGAGTCTACCAACGTTATCTGAAAAACATGGAACAAGGTATCAATCGTAAGTTTGCTTCACGAGTGACCTATTATTTCCTTGTTTCCTTGCGGATTTTACGTTTTCTCCTTCACGAAGTCTTTACCTTAGGCAAGACCTTCCGTAGTTGGAAAAATGAAGAATCACAGAAACTCAGAGCCCTTGACTATGACCAAATTGCAGAGCTCTATCTAGAAAATACAGAGATGATTATCGAAAGTCTGGAGAATCTTAAAGGGGTTTATAAGAGTTCTTTAATCAGCTTCATGCAGGATTCTCGTCTCCGAGAAACAGCTATTATCACCAGTGGTGCCTTTGTCGAACGGGTTATCAATCGCGTCAAGCCCAACAATATCGATGAAATGCTGAGAGGCTATTATCTGGAGCGCAAGTTGATTTTCGAATACGAAGAAAAACGATTGATTACGACCAAGTATGCCAAGAAGTTACGACAAAATGTCAATAACTTAGAGAACTATTCCTTGAAGGAAGCTGCCAATACCCTGCCTTATGATATGATGGAATTGGTAAGAAGAAATTAATCAAAATTGTAAGTGAAGGAGTGTGACATGAAGAAGTGGTGGAAAGAGCTGACAGACAAGCCTTTAGTAAAAGCTTTTTTGCATTATTATCAAGCATCAGATAGTGAGTTGACCAGTGTCGCAGTAGCCTACTATTGGTTGATTTCGATTTTTCCCCTGCTTTTGGTGGTGATCAATATCCTCCCTTATTTTCAAATTCCAGTTTCCAATTTTTTAAAGGTCGTTAATGAATTCTTGCCAGAAACCATGTATGATGTGGTCGCAAAGATTATTACAGAGGTGCTGACCCAACCGTCAACGGGCTTATTGAGTTTTGCGGTTTTGTCAGCCCTCTGGACCTTTTCAAAATCCATGAATTTCCTACAGAAAGCCTTTAATAAAGCTTACAGAGTAGCTAAAAATCGTGGAATGATTTCCCGTCAGCTCATGAGTTTGTTTGTCAGTTTTGGCTTGCAGATTCTCTTTGCTCTTGCTCTCTTTCTGAGTATTTTTGGCCGCATGCTCCTCAACCTCATCAAAAGCTACTGGAAATCGGATAGTCCTCTCTTTGATTATCTGCAGGATCTGACAGGCCCCTTGGTTTATGCCTTGATTTTTGCCATCTTGGTTATGCTTTATTATTTCCTGCCCAATGTTAAGGTGCGACGAATTCGACATGTATTGCCAGGAAGTGCCTTTGTCTTGTTGACCTTGGTCTTACTACTTAATATCTTTTCAGTCTATGTTAACAATTATGTCAATCACATAGTGGACGTGCGTTTTTTCAGTTCTGTCGTAGTGGTGGTCATGATGTTCTGGTTTATTCTCATCGCTAAGATTTTGATTGTCGGTGCGGTGATCAATGCTAGTGTGCAGAGTTTGAAAGATCTGAATTTTAGAAAAGACTAACGAATTTTTAATTCATTACAAAACGCATAATATCAAGGTTGATGTGTACTGACCCCAAAAAGGCGGCAAAAAGCAAGCACCTGCAAGCAACGTGCCGAAATGGTCAAATCCTGATTATGTCAACGAATTAGACCCAAAAATCGTTGATATGCTAGTAGAATTTCACAAGTCGCAAGGCACTTTGGAAACTCCCGAGGCGCAAGCAGAAATCGCCCAAAAACGTGAAGAAATCGAGCAAAGGAGAGCTGAGCTTGAGGCTAAAAAACAAGAACTTTTGAACCGCTTGAACAAATAGAGTTTCGCAAGTATTATGCTTACAAATTACTTGAGCAATTAACTAAAATATAAACCCTGCCTATATATAAAGGCAGGGTTTATATTTTAGAAATTCACGTAGGTTGTTTCGGTTTTTTCATACCCAGTATAATCTGAGTTTCTATAGTATCCAGTGATAAACTTCCATTTTCTTTGAGCAACATGGATATAAGTATTTGTTATGTAGTATGGATATGGGCTTTGTGACTCCAAGTAACTCTCATAAGCTTGCGCACCAATATATGCTCCACTAATTATGCCACTCCATGGGCCACCCACCATAGAACCTATAATAGCAAAAAACGCGGATATTCCAGATTGAATCATGAAGTTAGCGAATGTGTTGGCTAGTTTATTCCCATGTATTGTGTTGACGTAATTCCAAACATTAGGGTCGTATGATCTAAAAGATATATTTAGGTCGATTTCATTCTTTTGATAAGCCATATAAAATGACCCATTGACATAGACACCATCAGCACGTTGTTCAATAGTGTCTACACTTCCATCTGGATTGACCACCTCAAGAACTTCATCACTTAAAATATTTACTTGCGTATCTCCGAACTGCACTGATGAGCCATTCTTAAACTGAGTCTCACCAGATACAACTTTAGAGTTTGCCGATAAGCTATCATCAGCAAAAACAACAAGCGACGGGGAAATGCTAGACATACAGAAAACTGACATAACTAGCAAACACATGCATTTAAACATCTTAGACATAACGGAAACTCCTTTTTATTTTTGATTTTTTTCAACTTTTATTATACAATAAAACCAAATAAAAAGAAAGCGGTAACAATATGCTTAATGTGAAAATTTTTTATATATTTTTCTTTTTGATCTTTGTCGAAACTACAGGCTTGTTGTTGTTGAAAAACGGTCTTGAAAGAGGTTATTTAGATACAGGAGCTATTATCCTTGCAGTTTTTTCATTTGCGTTCTACAACCTATGTTCATTCGGTTGGGTCTACTTTACAATAAAAAACCATAAAAAATAAATAGACGTATTTTCAAAAAAAGATTGCATATTTATCTCAGCAAAACGACGATTTAAATCGTCGTTTTTTTGTAGTACGACGGGCATGTCGTATATCTGAGGTGTAAGTCCTCCGTGGGCACCCGCTACCGGTGAACCCAATAGCGATTCCCAAGCCTGACTATCGTGAGGTAGCGGGGAGAGGAAGGGATAGCGAAATCGTGGCTCTACGAACAGGAACGTGATAGTAAGGCGTATATAGCGGATAAGGGGGCTTCAAACTCTAAAGTCCAAAAAGGTAGTCGTAACCTATATGCGTAAATCACGAGAGTAAACGAGGAAAGATGTACAACTTATCCCGTGAGGTCTCATGAGCGCTGAAAGCGTAGTAACAACGAATCATGAGAAGTCAGCCGAGCCCATAGTAGTGAGGAAACTTCTGTAATGGAAGTGGAGCGAAGGGGTGAACAACTAATTGAAGTAATCCTACTTCACTTGTGTCTGTAAAACGAACGGTCTGATAGAACTGGACTCTATCACGTATTGACTAGATGAAGGTTCACCAATATAAGATGTCCCTCAGGCACCAAAACAAGAAAGGAATACGCACATGTCAAAATTGCTAGATAAGATATTATCACGCGAAAATATGCTGGAAGCCTACAATCAAGTAAAATCCAATAAGGGCTCAGCTGGGATTGATGGAATTACTATCGAAGAGATGGATAATTATCTCAGACAAAACTGGCGCCTGACTAAGGAACGGATAAAACAAAGAAAATATAAGCCTCTACCAGTTCTCAGAGTTGAGATTCCC
>NZ_JPFU01000010.1 GCF_000722695.1 Streptococcus mitis
AAGGTTCACCAATATAAGATGTCCCTCAGGCACCAAAACAAGAAAGGAATACGCACATGTCAAAATTGCTAGATAAGATATTATCACGCGAAAATATGCTGGAAGCCTACAATCAAGTAAAATCCAATAAGGGCTCAGCTGGGATTGATGGAATTACTATCGAAGAGATGGATAATTATCTCAGACAAAACTGGCGCCTGACTAAGGAACGGATAAAACAAAGAAAATATAAGCCTCAACCAGTTCTCAGAGTTGAGATTCCCAAACCAAACGGAGGCATCCGTCAACTAGGAATTCCAACAGTTATGGATAGAATGATTCAACAGGCCATTATTCAAGTCCTTACCCCCATTTGTGAACCCCATTTCTCAGATACGAGCTATGGATTCAGACCAAATCGGTCATGTGAAAAAGCCATCATCAAGCTACTAGAGTATCTTAACGATGGCTATGAGTGGATAGTGGATATAGACCTAGAGAAATTTTTCGATACAGTTCCTCAAGATAGATTGATGTCCTTAGTACATAACATTATCAAAGACGGAGATACGGAATCCTTGATTCGTAAGTATCTTCATTCAGGTGTTATCATTAACGGTCAGCGTCATAAAACGCTAGTTGGCACACCACAGGGAGGAAATTTATCTCCTCTCTTATCCAATATCATGCTTAATGAATTGGATAAGGAATTAGAAAAGAGGGGACTTCGATTTGTGCGCTACGCAGATGATTGTGTGATTACGGTCGGAAGCGAGGCTGCCGCTAAGCGTGTGATGTATTCAGTCAGTCGTTTTATTGAGAAACGGCTAGGTTTGAAAGTAAACATAACCAAGACTAAGATTACTAGACCAAGAGAGTTGAAATATTTAGGTTTCGGGTTCTGGAAATCATCAGCTGGTTGGAAAAGTCGCCCCCATCAAGATAGTGTTCGGAGATTTAAGCTTAAATTGAAGAAACTAACACAGAGGAAGTGGAGTATAGACTTAACAAGACGTATTGAGCAACTGAATTTGTCTATTCGAGGATGGATAAACTATTTCTCATTGGGAAATATGAAAAGTATTGTCACCAGCATAGATGAGCGCTTGCGCACTCGCCTACGAGTGATTATCTGGAAGCAATGGAAGAAGAAATCTAGACGATTATGGGGATTGCTTAAGTTAGGAGTTCCTAAATGGATAGCAGATAAGGTATCTGGCTGGGGCGACCATTATCAATTAGTAGCTCAGAAGTCGGTACTTAAACGTGCTATATCAAAACCAGTCCTTAAAAAACGTGGACTGGTTTCGTGTTTGGATTATTACCTTGAACGACATGCGTTAAAAGTTAGTTGAACCGCCGTATGCCGAACGGCATGTACGGTGGTGTGAGAGGGGCTAGAGATTATCCCCTACTCGATTAACTCCCCCTGAAATTTATTTTAATTATGCAAATTTCACGTATTTTTGGTGCTGAGACAACGATTCTGAGAGCTTTTCAGACTTTTTTGCGACTGTCTAATATCATTAGAAAAGCTTAGATCACCAAAGGATAATACCTGATAATATGCGCTTTTTTGATTGTAAAAATTAATAGATAAACATGGCATCGCCAAAACTAAAGAAGCGGTAGTGTTCTTGGATGGCATGGTGGTAGGCATCTAAGACTAATTCGCGACCTGCAAAGGCAGAAACCAACATGACCAGAGTTGATTTTGGCAGGTGGAAGTTGGTTGAGAAGGCATCTACGACCTTCCATTCATACCCAGGTTTGATAAAGATATTGGTCCAGCCAGAATCTGCTTGGATTTGCCCATCAAACTTGGAACCAATAGTCTCCAAGGTGCGGATAGAAGTGGTTCCGACAGCGATGACACGACCACCGTTTTCTTTAACAGTGCGAAGAGTGGCAGCAGCTTCCTCAGAAAGTTGATAGAATTCTGAGTGCATTTCATGTTCGTCAAGATTATCCACTGAAACAGGTCTAAAGGTTCCGAGTCCGACATGGAGAGTCAGATAGACTAGATGAACACCCTTAGCTTGGATTTCTGCCAGCAGTTCTTTGGTGAAGTGAAGTCCAGCAGTTGGTGCAGCAGCAGAGCCACTTTCCTTGGCGTAAACGGTTTGATAGCGTTCGCGGTCATCTAGTTTTTCATGGATATAAGGCGGTAGCGGCATTTCACCTAGACTTTCCAAAACTTCTAAGAAAATTCCTTGGTATTCAAAGCGGACAATACGGCCTCCGTGGGTCAATTCTTCTGTAACGATAGCGCTGAGGCGACCATCACCAAAGCTAACACGAGTCCCGACCTTGAGGCGTTTGGCAGGTTTAGCCAGAACTTCCCACTCATCGCCAGCAGTGTTTTTGAGCAGGAGAAGTTCCACATGACCTCCAGTTTCTTCCTTTTGACCATAGAGGCGGGCAGGGAGAACGCGGGTGTCGTTCATGACAAGGGCATCACCAGGTTCCAGCATATTAATAATAGAGTGGAAGTGTTTGTCCTGCATTTCTCCCGTCTCACGATTGACAATGAGGAGTTTGGAAGCGTCTCGTTTTTCAAGGGGTGTTTGGGCAATCAATTCCTCTGGCAAGTGGAAGTCAAAATCAGCTGTATTCATATATCTGTTCATTCTTTCTAAGTTCTAATCATATCCATTATAACATGTTTCAAGTTTGGACGCTCTTTTTTTAGAAATTAAATCGTTTTCACTTGACAAAAATTGGTCTATACCATATAATAAATATAGATTAAAGCGGAGGATGAAAAGATGAAAGTCATTAAAGTTGAAAACCAAGTTCAAGGTGGAAAAGTTGCTTTTGAGATTTTGAAGGAAAAGTTGGATAATGGTGCTCAAACATTGGGACTTGCGACAGGAAGTAGCCCACTTGAATTTTACAAGGAAATTGTTGAGAGTGACCTTGATTTTTCAAATCTAACTAGTGTAAACCTTGATGAGTATGTAGGCCTTGATGGGGACAACCCACAGTCTTATCGTTACTTCATGCAAGAAAACTTGTTTAACCAAAAACCATTTAAAGAAAGTTTCTTGCCTCGTGGAGTTAAGGACAATGCTGAAGCTGAAGTAGAACGCTACAACCAAATTTTGGCTGACCATCCAGTTGACCTCCAAATCTTGGGAATCGGTCGCAATGGACATATCGGCTTTAATGAGCCTGGTACTCCATTTGACAGTCAAACACATCTAGTCGAACTTGATCAGTCTACTATCGAAGCCAATGCTCGCTTCTTTGACAAGATTGAAGATGTTCCAACCCAAGCCATTTCAATGGGGATTAAAAACATCTTGGATGCCAAGTCAATCCTTCTCTTTGCTTATGGTGAATCAAAAGCAGAAGCCATTGCTGGAACCGTGTCTGGTCCAGTGACTGAGAACTTACCAGCAAGTAGCCTACAAAACCACCCTGATGTGACTATTATTGCAGATGCAGAAGCGCTTAGCTTGTTAGAAAAATAAAAAGTATAAAAACCACTTGCTCTTTGGAGTGAGTGGTTTTTTACTTCAAATGTTCACTATCCTGCTAAAAGAAATTTTTCTGTAAATTCCCGTAACAGTTGTCGATATTTCATATAAAAAGGTATCCAATAGAAAATTATTAAATGTCTGTAAACTGTGATATAATCGTATTGACTATTTTTTATGATACTATACGATTTTTATTAAGACAGTCGATAGTTGTTGATGCTGGAAACCATGATATAACTGGCAATTCCTGACATGTGAAGAAAGGTTGAAATCCAGCCTGTTATATTTGGTAGAAGCATGGTGAGAGATAGAACGATTAAAAGGATATAAAATAGTTTTAATCCTAAATTGAAATTTTTCCATATACTAAACATATTCATCACCCCACCCGTTACAAAAGCATAGCCAATAGCAGAGATACCCGATGCCTGAATTTCTTGATTCTGTGTTAATATATGGAATGCAATTGAAGATATTATCATAGAAGTAATAAAAACTAAAAATACATATTTTGATCCCCTTTTATACTCCAATAGCCCACCAAAAGGAAGTAACATTAAAGTATTTAAAACTAAATGAAACCATATAAACCATACTGGTGCTTCTTTACTTCCATGCATAAATGTACCACTAAAGTATTGCCAACAATAAATTGGCTTTGAATGAAATGCAAATAAGTCATACATTACACTTCCCAAAAAGGTAGTAAGAATTCCTAGCAATAAACAAATTACAACTAAAATACTGACCACAGGGCAAATTTTTATGATTCTTTTCATGTTATAGATTCACTTCTAAATAATACTAATTTTTGCTAATCAATATGTGCCACTATTATATCATTTTCATCTATAAATGTTAATCAATAAATGTTAATCAATTTTAACAAGATTAAAATTGAAGATAATATAAGTTTATGGCAGTTTTTTCTTGACAATTATTCCTTTTACGTGTAAAATAGAATAGATCTTGAACTTGAAGGGAGTGAAAAAAATGTCTAAAACAGTAGTACGTAAGAATGAATCTCTTGACGACGCACTTCGTCGTTTCAAACGTGCGGTTACTAAAGCTGGTACTCTTCAAGAAACACGCAAACGTGAATTCTATGAAAAACCTTCTGTAAAACGTAAACGTAAATCAGAAGCAGCTCGTAAACGTAAAAAATTCTAATTAGAAATGAAAGGCTAGAGAAATCTAGTCCTTTTTCTTTTAATACTCTTCTAAAATCTCTTCAAACCACGTCAACGTCGCCTTGCCGTATGTGTAGGATACTGACTACGTCAGTTCTATCTACAACCTCAAAACGGTGTTTTGAGCAACCTGCGGCTAGTTTCCTAGTTTGCTCTTTGATTTTCATTGATTATAAATAAATACTCCAAAGCCTGCAAAAATCTCAAATATCCTCCTACAATTTGATATAATAGTAAAAAGAACTCGATTGAAGGAGGAAATGATGTCGGTTTTAGTAAAAGAAGTGATTGAAAAGCTTAGACTAGACATTGTCTATGGCGAACCAGAATTGCTTGAAAAGGAAATCAATACAGCGGATATTACGCGACCTGGTCTTGAAATGACAGGCTACTTTGACTACTATACACCAGAGCGGATTCAACTTTTGGGAATGAAGGAGTGGTCTTATCTGATTAGCATGCCTTCTAACAGTCGTTATGAAGTTTTGAAAAAAATGTTTCTACCTGAGACACCAGCAGTCATTGTTGCTCGTGGTTTGGTGGTCCCAGAGGAGATGTTAAAGGCTGCTAGAGAATGTAGGATTGCCATTTTAACCAGCCGTACAGCTACCAGTCGTTTGTCTGGAGAACTATCTAGTTATCTGGATTCTCGTTTGGCGGAACGCACCAGTGTTCACGGTGTCTTGATGGATATCTATGGGATGGGTGTCTTGATTCAAGGAGATAGTGGTATCGGTAAGAGTGAAACAGGTCTTGAGCTTGTCAAACGTGGGCACCGCTTGGTAGCAGATGATCGGGTAGATATTTACTCTAAGGATGAATTAACTCTTTGGGGAGAGCCTGCTGAAATTTTGAGACATCTGATTGAAATTCGTGGGGTTGGGATTATCGATGTTATGAGCCTCTACGGTGCGAGTGCCGTCAAGGATTCTTCACAGGTTCAACTTGCTGTCTATTTGGAAAACTATGATACACATAAGACTTTTGATCGTCTTGGAAACAATGCAGAGGAAATAGAAATTTCTGACGTAGCCATTCCTCGTATCCGCATCCCAGTTAAAACAGGTCGTAATATCTCTGTTGTGATTGAGGCAGCTGCCATGAATTATCGTGCTAAGGAAATGGGCTTTGATGCGACGCGTTTGTTCGAAGAACGCTTGACCAATCTTATTGCTCAAAACGAGGTGCCTAATGCTTGATCCAATTGCTATTCACCTAGGTCCTCTAGCTATTCGTTGGTATGCCTTGTGTATTGTAACGGGCTTGATTCTTGCGGTTTATTTGACCATGAAAGAAGCTCCTAGAAAGAAGATCATACCAGACGATATTTTAGATTTTATCTTAGTAGCCTTTCCTCTGGCTATTTTAGGAGCTCGTCTCTACTATGTCATTTTCCGTTTTGATTATTATAGTCAGAATCTGGGAGAGATTTTTGCCATTTGGAATGGTGGTTTGGCCATTTACGGTGGTTTGATAACTGGTGCCCTTGTACTCTATATCTTTGCTGATCGTAAACTTATTAATACTTGGGATTTTCTAGATATTGCGGCACCAAGTGTCATGATTGCCCAAAGTTTGGGTCGCTGGGGCAATTTCTTTAACCAAGAAGCCTATGGTGCAGCAGTGGATAATCTGGATTATCTACCTGCCTTTATCCGTGACCAGATGTATATTGAGGGGAGCTACCGTCAGCCAACCTTCCTTTATGAGTCTCTATGGAATCTACTTGGCTTTGCCTTGATTTTGATATTCAGACGAAAATGGAAGAGTCTTAGACGAGGTCATATCACTGCTTTCTACTTGATTTGGTATGGTTTCGGTCGCATGGTTATTGAAGGTATGCGAACAGATAGCCTCATGTTCTTTGGTCTTCGAGTATCTCAATGGCTATCAGTTGTCCTTATCGGACTGGGTATTTTTATCATTCTATATCAAAATCGAAAGAAGGCCCCTTACTATGTTA
Organism: Streptococcus mitis; assembly: GCF_000722695.1. Taxonomy (GTDB): domain Bacteria; phylum Bacillota; class Bacilli; order Lactobacillales; family Streptococcaceae; genus Streptococcus; species Streptococcus mitis_O. Next base: position 6,618 of record NZ_JPFU01000010.1, read on the forward strand.
CAGAGGAGGAAAAGTAAATGTTAGAAGTTGCATATATTCTTGTAGCCCTTGCTTTGATTGTATTTTTAGTGTATCTAATCATTACTGTACAAAAGCTTGGACGTGTGATCGATGAAACAGAGAAGACGATTAAAACCTTGACTTCAGATGTGGATGTGACCTTGCATCACACCAATGAATTGCTGGCTAAGGTCAATGTCTTGGCAGATGATATCAATGTCAAGGTGGCAACGATTGATCCACTCTTTAGTGCTGTTGCTGATTTATCTCTATCTGTTTCAGACCTCAATGACCATGCGCGTGTCTTGAGCAAGAAAGCTTCATCAGCTGGTTCAAAAACACTCAAGACTGGTGCAAGTTTGTCAGCTCTTCGTCTTGCAAGTAAATTTTTCAAAAAATAAAAAAGGAGAATCCTTATGGGTAAACTATCCTCAATCCTTTTAGGAACCGTTTCAGGTGCAGCTCTTGCCTTGTTTTTAACAAGCGACAAGGGCAAACAAGTTTGCAGTCAGGCTCAAGATTTTCTGGATGATTTAAGAGAAGATCCTGAGTATGCCAAAGAGCAGATCTGTGAAAAACTGACAGAAGTTAAGGAGCAGGTTACAGATTTTGTTCTTAAAACAAAAGAACAGGTTGAGTCAGGTGAAATCACTGTGGACAGTGTCCTTGCTCAAGCCAAATCATGTGCCCGTCAAGCAACAGAAGCATCAAAAGATCAATTCAATAATCTCAAGGAGCAATGGCAAGAAAAAGCCGAAACTCTTGACCAATCAGAAGAGATTGTGATTGATATCAAAGAAGAAAAAATCTAGATTTGACAGAGTTGGATAAAGATTCAAATAGTAGTCGCAAATTTAGTGAAATGTATAAGATAAAACGCATAGTATCAAGGTTTTCATTCAATACCTGATATTATGCGTTTTTTGATTTTAATACTCTTCGAAAATCTCTTCAAACCACGTCAACGTCGCCTTGCCGTAGGTATATGATACTGACTACGTCAGCTCTATCCACAACCTCAAAACAGTATTTTGAGCTGACTTCGTCAGTCTTATCTACAACCTCAAAGCAGTGCTTTGAGCAACCTGCGGCTAGTTTCCTAGTTTGCTCTTTGATTTTCATTGAGTATAAAGACTTTTTGATAAACCTTTTTTAAAACACATGAGTGTCATGATTTTTTATGGTATAATGGCAGTGTTGAAAGTAAAATATTTACATTTTTTATATTTTACTGATATTTTAGTAATATTAATCGATCCATTTTTCTATGATTAGAAATCAATGTGGTCGTTTATGATGAAGTAGAGGAAAAGCTCTAAAATTTTAGTCAAGAAACGATTCAGTATTCTGTCAAAGAAAAATATTAGAACCCTCTATTTTGTAAAAAATAGTGAGAAAGAAAGTTGGTAAAATGAAAGACATTTTTAATAAACGTCAACGTTTTTCGATTCGAAAGTTTTCAGTTGGAGTGGCTTCGGTATTAATAGGAATTACCTTGTTTACACCATCCCAGGGAGTACTGGCTGCTACGGAAAATAATTTGGCAACAGAGATAGGGGCTAATTCTGAAAGGGAGAATTCGATCCCTACTGTGGAGAAAAAACAAGAGTCTCAAAGTTCACCAGAGAATCGAGGTTCTATTTCCAGTCCAGCCCCAAAAGATACTCCAATAATATCTACAAGAACTACAGAACTTGAGACATCTGGGGAGATGGGCAATAATAGCTTGACCACAAGGGCTTCCGTGGTAGGTGAAGACAGATCAAGCACTCCAGCGGTGAGAGCAGCATCAAATCCTTCCGAGATAAAAAAATATGAATTGACTGAGGAAGATGCTAAAAAAATCAAAGCAGGAGTAATCGGTTCAGAAGGTAATAAGCTTGACAGTTTGTTACTAAACGGCCCTAAGTTAAGTCCAGAAGCTTATACAGATGATGATTACTTGAAGGATAAAGAAGAACTTTATATTTATGAAAAAGGTGGGAAAAAGTATGTAGGCTACAATAGTCATCCTATGTTAGAAGATACTGATGGTGATGGTATTATTGACAGTAAAGAAAAGCCAGATGAAAAATTAAAATGGAATGTCAGTGAGCGCGATATGATTATGTTCATGGAATTGTCCTACCGTGATGATAATTATATCGATAGAGTGCTGGATCATAAGAGACCCTTAACAGAGTCAGAGTTATATAAAAAGAATGGTGACAGTAGACCACGTTATGAGTATATGATGATGAATAAGGAATTGGGGCCTTATTGGGAAAGGAAGAAAAGTTACCATACCTCTAGTGGACTAGATGCTGTCTTGTATGAAACTAAGAGTGATTTCTTATATTTACCAAATGGAACTGCACAAGTATTAGCATTTCGTGGAACAAGTGATGCCAAAGATATAGGAGCTGATATAAAACTTGGAACAGGAAGCAATCCTCAACAAGGGATCGATGCAGAAAATATCATGCGTGAACTGGCTAAAGATAAGAGCATTACCAATCTATATTTGACAGGACACTCTTTAGGAGGATATTTAGTACAACGGGCAATGGTTGAAGCCTATCAGTTGGCATATTCTGACAGCAGAGTCATGTCTTCTAAAGAACAGCGGGCTTATAGAAACTTTTATAATAATGTATTAAAAAAAGGAACAACCTTTAATGCCCCAAAAGTTGTGACCAATTTCTTTTCCAGTAATGAATTTTGGCAGAAAGGTCTAGATAGTAAAAAAATAGCTAAATCTGGGAAAATGACACATTATATTGTTGATAATGATTCGACGATAAGAAAAGGCGTCAGCAATGATAGTGATGTTGTTATAAATGTTGGACGAACAAGCGGAGGTCATAGTTCACGTTCTTATTTTGAAGCCGATATGATTAATAGACGATCAGAGTTTATATCTGGGAAACGAATTTCCTTGGATGGGACAGGTTATCAAGATAAAAAAATGACAACAGTCAAATCTGTAGAAAAAGTTGGAGAAACTTCTGTATATAGTAAACGCGGAGATGATGTCATTAAGTCAACAACTGTTAGTATCAAAGATCCTGATACAGGACAGATTACTAAAAATACACTTGATGAAGTGTTCAAGCGAAATGGCGCTAAATCAACAGTTGTCGTTACACCACTTGAGCCAAGTGTTCGTTATGAGAAAGATGCCGCGAGAGCTAAAGGTGAAGTAAAAATCACAGTAGCTGGTATTCCAGGTACAAGAACAGTAACCACAACCTACACAGTCAATTCGACAGATGGTAGTCCTATTCCGCATGAAGAACCTGCAGTGGTAGTCCCATCAAAACCTACAGTGGTCAAAGTGCCAGCTAAAGATGAGGTTGAATACCTCAAAGATGGCGATAATGTGGTTAAGAAGACCACAACCTACTCAGTTAATGCAAGCACGGGTTCCCTTACTCCAACAGAGACAACAGAAATCTTCAAGCGAAATGGTGCTAAATCTAAAGTTGTCGTTATGCGGATTGAGCCAAATGTTCGTTATGAGAAAGATGCCACAAGAGCCAAAGGTGAAGCTAATGTAACAACAGCTGGTACTCCAGGTACTAGAACAGTCACTACCACTTACACTGTTAATCCGACAGATGGTAGCCTCATTCCGCATGAAGGACAACCCGTTATCAAACCGTCAACTCCTACAGTGGTCAAAGTTCCAGCTAAAGATGAGGTTGAATATCTCAAAGAAGGCGATGACGTTGTTAAGAAGACAACCAGCTACGAAGTGAATGCAAGTACAGGTGTTCTTACTCCAACAGTAAGGAAAGAAATTACCAGTCCAAATGGCGCCAAATCTACAGTTGCCGTTACGCCACTTGAGCCAAGTGTTCGTTATGAAAAAGACGCCACAAGAGCCAAAGGTGAATCAAAAATCACAGTAGCTGGTATTCCAGGTACCAGAACAGTAACCACAACCTATACTGTTAACCCTGCAGATGGCAACCTCATTCCACGTGAAGAACCTGCAGTGGTAGTCCCATCAAAACCTACAGTGGTCAAAGTGCCAGCTAAGGATGAGGTTGCATACCTCAAAGAAGGCGATAATGTTGTTAAGAAGACAACCAGCTACGAAGTGAATGCAAGTACAGGTGTTCTTACTCCAACTGTGAGGAAAGAAATTACCAGTCCAAATGGTGCCAAATCAACAGTTGTTGTTACACCACTTGAGTCAAGTGTGCGTTATGAAAAAGACGCCACAAGAGCCAAAGGTGAAGTAAAAATCACAGAAACTGGTACTCCAGGAACAAGCACAGTAACCACAACCTACACAGTCAATTCGACAGATGGTAGCCTTATTCCGCATGCAGGCCAACCAGTTATCAAATCGTCAACTTCTACAGTTGTCAAGGTCCCAGCTAAGGATGAGGTTGAATACCTCAAAGAAGGCGATGATGTGGTTAAGAAGACAACCACTTACGAAGTGAATGCAAGCACCGGTGCCCTTACTCCAACAGAGAAAAAAGAAATCTTCAAACAAAATGGCGCTAAATCTACAGTTGCTGTTACGCCCCTTGAGCCAAGTGTTCGTTATGAGAAAGATGCCACAAGAGCCAAAGGTGAAGCAAAAATCACAGTAGCTGGTATTCCAGGAACAAGCACAGTAACCACAACCTACACAGTCAATTCGACAAATGGTAGCCTTATTCCGCATGAAGAACCGGCAGTGGTAGTTCCCGCAACGCCGACAGTGGTCAAGGTCCCAGCTAAAGATGAGATTGAATACCTCAAAGAAGGCGATGATGTAGTTAAGAAGACCATAACTTACGCGGTCAATGCCAGCACCGGTGCCCTTACTCCAACTGTAAGGAAAGAAATTACCAGTCCAAATGGCGCTAAATCAACAGTTGTCGTTACACCACTTGAGCCAAGTGTTCGTTATGAGAAAGATGCCGCGAGAGCTAAAGGTGAAGTAAAAATCACAGTAGCTGGTATTCCAGGTACCAGAACAGTAACCACAACCTACACAGTCAATTCGACAGATGGTAGTCCTATTCCGCATGAAGAACCTGCAGTGGTAGTCCCATCAAAACCTACAGTGGTCAAAGTGCCAGCTAAAGATGAGGTTGAATACCTCAAAGAAGGCGACGATGTTATTAAGAAGACAACCAGCTACGAAGTGAATGCAAGCACCGGTGCCCTTACTCCAACTGTAAGGAAAGAAATTACCAGTCCAAATGGTGCCAAATCTACAGTTGTTGTTACACCACTTGAGTCAAGTGTGCGTTATGAAAAAGACGCCACAAGAGCCAAAGGTGAATCAAAAATCACAGTAGCTGGTATTCCAGGTACCAGAACAGTAACCACAACCTACACAGTCAATTCGACAGATGGTAGCCTTATTCCGTATGAAGGTCAACCAGTTATCAAATCGTCAACTTCTACAGTGGTCAAGGTCCCAGCTAAAGATGAGATTGAATACCTCAAAGAAGGCGATGACGTTGTTAAGAAGACAACCAGCTACGAAGTGAATGCAAGTACAGGTGTTCTTACTCCAACTGTAAGGAAAGAAATTACCAGTCCAAATGGCACGAAAGCTACAGTTGTTGTTACGCCATTACAGCCAAGTGTTCGTTATGAAAAAGACGCCACAAGAGTCAAAGGTGAAGCTAATGTAGCAATGGCTGGTACTCCAGGTACAAGAACAGTCACTACAACTTATACTGTTAACCCTGCAGACGGTAGCCTCGTTCCGCATGAGGAACCGGCAGTAGTAGTCCCATCAAAACCGACAGTGGTCAAAGTGCCAGCTAAAGATGAGATTGAATACCTCAAAGAAGGCGATGACGTTGTTAAGAAGACCACAGCCTACTCAGTTAATGCAAGCACGGGTTCCCTTACTCCAACAGAGACAACAGAAATCTTCAAGAAAGATGGTGCTAAATCCAAAGTTGTAACCAAAATAATTCCAGTAACAACACGGTATGAAACAGATAAAACCAAAAATGTAGGAACTAACACGGTTACTAATAATGGATCTGAAGGTAAGATAGTAACAGCCACATCAACACTAGTTAATTCAACTAACGGTACAGTAACTGATGGAATACCGGTTGTTATCAGAACAGAAATGGTATCAAAAATCGTTAAAGTTGGTGCTAAGGATAAAGTCGTAGAAACCCTGATTGAACCAGAAGTGGAATACGTTAAAGATGTAGAAAAAGACTTCGGTACACCAGATCAGCGTACTGAGGGTGAAAAAGGTAAAACAGTTACTACAACCACTTACGATGTAGATCCAAACGACGGTCATATCACAGAACACGTTGGCAACCCAGTCGTCACCCCAGCAGGTAAGACAATCGTTAAAGTTGGTGCGAAAACAAAGGTTGAACAATCTAAAGATTCTGAAGGTCGTGATGTGATTGATACTACTACCTATGAAGTTGATCCAAAAACAGGTAAGGTAACTCCAACAACTGTTCGAACATATGGAACAATCAAAGAACCCACAGTTGAGAAGAGAGTAGTACCGTCTCCAGTAGTTTATGAAAAAGATAATACGAAAGAAAAAGATACAGCCTCCACTACTGTTAAAGGTGAGGACGGTGAAGACACTATCACAACCATTTACACTGTGGATCCTAATACTGGAAAGATTACAGCAAGTGAAGGTCAACCAGTTCGTACGAAAGAACCAACTAATACCGTTGTTAAAGTTCCAGCTAAGGGTAAAGTAGTAGAAACCCTGATTGAACCAGAAGTAGAATATATTAAAGATGTTGAAAAAGACTTCGGTACACCAGATGAGCGTACTGAGGGTGAAAAAGGTAAAACAGTTACTACAACCACTTACGATGTAGATCCAAACGACGGTCATATCACAGAACACGTTGGTAACCCAGTCGTTACCCCAGCAGGTAAGACAGTCGTTAAAGTTGGTGCGAAAACTAAGGTTGAACAATCTAAAGATCCTGAAGGTCGTGATGTGATTGATACTACTAGCTATGAAGTTGATCCAAAAACAGGTAAGGTAACTCCAACAACTGTTCGAACTTATGGAACAATCAAAGAACCAACAATTGAGACACGACCTGTACCATCCCCTGTTATCTATGAAAAAGACGATACGAAAGAAAAAGGTACAGCCCCAACTACTGTTAAAGGTGAAGATGGTGAAGACACTATCACAACCATTTACACTGTGGATCCTAATACTGGAAAGATTACAGCAAGTGAAGGTCAACCAGTTCGTACGAAAGAACCAACTAATACTATTGTCAAAGTCGCAGCGAAGGATAAAGTAGAAACAACAGAAATCCTATCACCTAAGAAATACGTAAAAGATGATACACGCGACAAAGGCCAAGACAATGTAGAAGAATCAGGCCAAGCAGGTTCACGTACAACAACAACTACTTACGAAGTAAATCCAGCAGATGGAACAATTACAGAAAGAGTAGGAGAAGCAGTAGTAGTAAATCCAACAGAAACAATTGTTAAAGTCCCAGCCAAAGACAAAGTAGTAGAAACCCTGATTGAACCAGAAGTAGAATATATTAAAGATGTTGAAAAAGACTTCGGTACACCAGACCAGCGTACTGAGGGTGAAAAAGGTAAAACAGTTACTACAACCACTTACGATGTAGATCCAAACGACGGTCATATCACAGAACACGTTGGTAACCCAGTCGTTACCCCAGTAGGTAAGACAATCGTTAAAGTTGGTGCGAAAACAAAGGTTGAACAATCTAAAGATTCTGAAGGTCGTGATGTGATTGATACCACTAGCTATGAAGTTGATCCAAAAACAGGTAAGGTAACTCCAACAACTGTTCGAACATATGGAACAAGTAAAGAACCCACAGTTGAGAAGAGAGTAGTACCGTCTCCAGTAGTTTATGAAAAAGATAATACGAAAGAAAAAGATACAGCCTCCACTACTGTTAAAGGTGAGGACGGTGAAGATAGTATCACAACCACTTACACTGTGGAACCTAATACTGGTAAGATTACCGTAACTGAAGGTCAGCCAGTTCGTACGAAAGAACCAACTAATACCGTTGTTAAAGTTCCAGCTAAGGATAAAGTAGTAGAAATCCTGATTGAACCAGAAGTGGAATACGTTAAAGATGTAGAAAAAGACTTCGGTACACCAGACCAGCGTACTGAGGGTAAAAAAGGTAAAACAGTTACTACAACCACTTACGATGTAGATCCAAACGACGGTCATATCACAGAACACGTTGGCAACCCAGTCGTCACCCCAGCAGGTAAGACAATCGTTAAAGTTGGTGCGAAAACAAAGGTTGAACAATCTAAAGATTCTGAAGGTCGTGATGTGATTGATACCACTAGCTATGAAGTTGATCTAAAAACAGGCAAGGTAACTCCAACAACAGTTCGAACATATGGAACAAGTAAAGAAACAAAAATAGAGTTAGAACAATCTCCTAAGACAGGTGACGTTACAGTAACACCGAAGAAGCCAGATGACTTAACATACCCATCAGGAACTAAGGTAGAGATCCCAGGTGAAGATGGTAAAGGTAAAGTACCAAACAGTGATCTCCCAGAAGGTAAACTCTCAGGTACAAGTAAGATTACTGAGCCAGATAAATCAGCTGTGGAAGTTCCTAATGTAACAACTCCAGCTAAGGTAATAATTTTTGAAAACGGTGTATTAGCGGATTCAATTGAATTGCCAGAGCTAATGATTGAGGTTCTCTGGATTGATGAAGATGGAAATGTATTGAAACCATCCGTTAAGACAGGTAATGAAAAGGATGCTGAACATGGATCAATTTTGGGATATGAATTTGTACGAACTGTGATTGATGAAAATGCACCAGTAATGACCCACATTTTCAGAAAAGTAGGTTCAAATACAAATACCATTCCAGTTGCGCCAGTGACACTTGATACGCCAGTTACATCTGCTACTAATGGAGGTTCTGGTCAAGGTATACCTGCACCAACAACTCCAAAGGCAGTTAATTCGAATGTAGATCAGGTAGATACTCATACTACTATTGACAATGGTGCTAAGTCAAATGATTCTCAAAATGTATTGCCAAATACAGGAACAGAATCAAATGCGACTCTTGCCTCTCTAGGACTTCTTGGCATGTTAGGTGGTCTCGGACTTGCTCTTGGAAAGAAAAAAGAAGACTAAAATAAACATTTAGTCAAATATGAATGGATCATTGTTAGGTGGGCAATGAATACAAAAGATCAAGAAACGGCTTTGTTCCTCATTTTAAGAGGTACAAGGCCGTTGTTGTATTTTTGGAAAGTAGATACTAATCTTTGTACTAATACTCAATGAAAATCAAAGAGCAAACTAGGAAGCGAGCCGCAGGCTGTACTTGAGTACGGTAAGGCGACGCTGACGTGGTTTGAATTTGATTTTCGAAGAGTATAAGAAGCTCTCAATTGGGTACGCTATTAATTGAGACATAGTGTAAGTCATCTGTTACCATTAAATTTTTTAGATGATTGTTTTTTACTATCAAAGATGACGATGGATTATCTGATATGATAAGTGGTTAAAGATTTACTTCAAAGATAGAGAGTTGCTTGTATTTGAATATATAATATATTAATATTTTGCGAATGATTAAATGTTTTATCACTTGTTTTATGCGATAAATAGTTTTTTTCTTGTTTAAATATATCAAAAATGGTATAATTGAGCTGTGATAGCTGTGATAGCTGTGATAGCTGTGATAGCTGTGATAGCTGTGATAGCTGTGATAGCTGTGATAGCTGTGATAGCTGTGATAGCTGTGATAGCTGTGATAGCTGTGATAGCTGTGATAGCTGTGATGTGTAAGATATGCTCATCATAGTAGGTTTCATGGGTGCATTACTATAAGGTGTGTGGCCATGAAAGTTGCTTTTTTATTTGATTTTGTGTTTTAACATAACATAAGGAGGAACAATGGAAAACAAATCAAATTCACTCAATAGAATAAAGCGTCACCAACGTGAAAAGGTTCTACGCTTCTCTATTCGTAAATATAGCTTTGGTGCGGCTTCAGTAGCTGTTGCAGCACTGATGTTTTTGGGTGCGCGCGTTGCTAGTGCGGATAGTGTGATTGAAAATCATTCACAACCTACCACAGATGTGGTTAACCAGAAGGAGAAGGATAAACCACTTGTAGAGATTCAACAATCTACCGATAATAAAGTAGAAGTTGCACAGAATCCTTCGGAAAAGAAGATGACAACTAATAATGAAAGCGTTGTCAAAGTAGTTGATAAAGCGAAATTAAAAAAAGTAGTTGAAGAGTTAAATACTACTCTTTCATCGAAATCAGATCTTGACAAGTCAGTTATTTCTCCGATTAAGGACAGAGTTCAAAAAGGGCAAGCCCTACTAGATAGTGATACTGCAACACAGAAGGATGTAGATGAACTACTTTCCCTTTTAGAAAGTGATTTAACTGTCTTATCAAATGCTACTAAAGAATCAAGCAAGGTTCAAGAAAACGCAACTGAGAATAAGACTGAAATCAAAGATAACAAATCGACTTCTGAACTAAGTGAAGCTGATAAAACTATTTCAGATAAGAAAGAATCGCTAAAATTGTCTGCTGAACAATTACAAGCGGCAGTTCTTGAGCTTCCTGAACATGAATCAACTAAAGAAGTATTTGAAAAAGCTAACGAACTCTTGGGATTAGCCCAAGGGGTTATTGAGAATACAACGATTTCTCCTAACGATGTTGAAGATATGACAAAACGTGTGAAGAGAATGTTTAACTCTGTTAAAATTTCTACCCTTCGTTTGACTTCAGGTTCTCATGATCCACGTAATGGCAAGAGCATGGCTCAAGGTACAAACTTTAGAGCAACTACGGTTGAATATGGTCGTGTAGAAAATGCCTTAATTAATGTTAAAGAGTTTATATCAGAAGCAAGAGGGCAAGGGTCAACAGAAAACGGTAATCGTGATCGAACAATCCAGAAAACATTCATGACTGCAAAATACAGTGAAGAGAATGGTGCGAAATATATTACTTATGATGTGTATTTTCAAAATGATGGCCGTGCATTAGATGGTGCAACAAGAAATGCTCTTTGGTTCTATCCTCCACGTGATATTTTATATAGCGATGGTAGTTATCCAAAGGGACCTGTTTATGAAGCTTACTATGAACGCTACCGTAATAATACAGGAACAGGAACGCTTTCTCATAATCCGAACAATTTTACAAAAGTAGGCGATACTTATAATGTTCCTTTGAGAAATGGACAGTATGAAGATAGTAGTTCTCAAAGACTTTGGGGAGAATCTTATAGCTTTTTCCAGCTGACAGCTGGTCCAACTAGGGATAATCAACGACAAGAAATGTTGAAAAATCTAAAGGATAATCCAGAATTAAATAGTATTATTAAGCAAAATAATAGTTACCCAGGGGCATCGTATTCTCACTTATTATCAATAGGTGCCAATGTGAACTATGCATATAAGTATCATGTAAAATTACGTTTAAAAAATAATGTAACAGCTGATGAAGCTAAACGTGCGGGTGTAATGGCTGTAACGACTAAATCAGGTTTGGCTTCAAATGCGACTGCTGCATACATTTATGCAGCTACTGGTTCTAGATTAGTAACTAAACCAGATGCACAAGTATATCCTATTCAAGGTAGCACACATACAAAAACAGTAGGAGATTCCATTCCAAATTCAGGAAATCCTGTAGCAGATAGATATATTACACGTAAAGGTAGTGGAGATTTCCCTGCTGGAATGAGCTGGAGTTGGGAAGGAAATAATTCTCCAAGTACAGTAAATGCTGGGAAGTTCACTTATACAGCAATTGCAAGATACCAAGATGGAACTACATCAAAAGATGCAAATTCAGGATCAGATGGAAGAGTTTACTTTACGGTTAACCCTAAAAAGCCAACGATTACAACGAGTGTAGTGAACAAAAAAGGCTTAACAAATCAAACAATAGAAGTTAATGTAGGTAGCGGGGTTAAAAATGGATCTGTTGTAAAATTATACGATGGAAATCGTGTGATTGGACAAGGAACATCAAATGGGACAACTGCAAGAATTACGGTATCAGGAGCTTTACCAGGAAATCCTCTTAAAGCTGAAACAACGGTTGACAATGGTGGAGTTGTAGTCTCTGAGAAAAGTGATCCAGTTACACCAACAGAAGCACCAGATACACAAGCTCCAACATTAACTATTACACCAGCTAATCAAACAGTAGTTGAAGGACAAACTGTAACCTTTACAGTAACAGCAAGAGATAATAAACATGTTAATCTTGATGCTAATGATTTTCTAACAAAATACGGTACTAGGGTCTTTTCAGGGAAAGCATCTATAACTTCACCAACAGACACTGATACTGAAAAAACAAGACGAATTACGATTACAACAACAGCAGAAGATGTTGGTAAGACCAATACAATTACTTTCAATGCTACGGATAATGCTAATCACAGAGCCACACCAGTGAGCTTTACTTTTACTGTAACTTCACGTGATAAGATAGCGCCAACAATCACAGCAGGTAATGCTACAGTAACAAGCCGTGAACAAATTACTCCAATCTCAGTAACAGCTGAAGATAATAGAGGCGGAGTTGGAATGCGTGATAATAATCCGATTGAAGTCACAGGATTACCATCAGGATTAACATATGCGAATAATCAAATTACAGGAACACCAACAGGTTCTGCAGGAAACACTACAGTAACGATTAAGGCATATGATAGAAACAATCGTTTAACAACAAAAACAATTACAATTACAGTACGAAGCCAAGCAGACGTTCACAATCCAACAGGGGCAGGCTTAACTGTAAACCAAAACCATACCATTACAGATGCAGAATTAAAAGCAAAAGTAAGTAACTATGCTCCTGGAAGCTTATCAATTGTAAGCAGACCATCAACAGCTACAGCAGGAAACGCAGGAAATGCGGTAGTGAAAGTCACATACCCAGATGGAACATTTGACAATGTAAATGTACCAGTTACAGTAACAGACGTAACAGGACCAACAATTACAGCAAATAATGCTACAGTAACAAGCCGTGAACAAATCACTCCAATCCCAGTAACAGCTGTAGATAATACAGGTGGGGTAGGAATGCGTCAAAATAATCCGATTGAAGTAACAGGATTACCATCAGGATTAACATATGCGAATAATCAAATTACAGGAACACCAACAGGACCTGCAGGAAATAGTACAGTAACGATTAAGGCATATGATAGAAACAATCGTTTAACAACAAAAACGATTACAATTACAGTACGAAGCCAAGCAGACGTTCACAATCCAACAGGAGAAACCTTAACAGTTCCGTATAACCATAATATTACTGATGATGAAGTGAAGGCTAAAGTACAAAACTTTGCTCCAGGAACTTTAACGGTACAAAGTAAACCGTCAACAAATACATCAGGTAATGTAGGAAATGCGGTAGTAATCGTAACTTATCCAGATGGTTCACAAGAACCAGTAAATGTTAATGTCACTGTATTAGAAAAACTGACAGGTACAGTTACAAACCCAGGAAAAGTGAAAGAAAAAGCACAAGTACCTCCAACAAAAGTTGTAACACCAAACAAACCAGGTTCAACAATTACAACAGAAACACCAGTCAACGGCTTAACAGTAGATGGCGATGGAAACTTAACAGGCACACCAACAGTACCAAGCTGGGGTGATGATGAAGAACGTAAAGTAACTATTCCAGTAAAAGTTAAGAATGGTGACGATGAGGTTACAGTAGAAGTACCAGTTACAATCCAACGTGATACAGATGGAGATGGTGATCCAGACGTTACAGATAAAGACGATGATAACGATGGAATTCCAGATGAAACAGAAAAAACAAATGGAACAGATCCAAAAGTAGCGGATAAACTGACAGGTACAGTCACAAACCCAGGAAAAGTGAAAGAAAAAGCACAAGTACCTCCAACAAAAGTTGTAACACCAAACAAACCAGGTTCAACAATTACAACAGAAACACCAGTCAACGGCTTAACAGTAGATGGCGATGGAAACTTAACAGGCACACCAACAGTACCAAGCTGGGGTGATGATGAAGAACGTAAAGTAACTATTCCAGTAAAAGTTAAGAATGGTGACGATGAGGTTACAGTAGAAGTACCAGTTACAATCCAACGTGATACAGATGGAGATGGTGATCCAGACGTTACAGATAAAGACGATGATAACGATGGAATTCCAGATGAAACAGAAAAAACAAATGGAACAGATCCAAAAGTAGCGGATACTTTAAAACCATTAGAAGTCGAAATTATACGCAAACCAAATGGAAATGCGATTGTAACGCCTAAGAAACCAGATGGAACAACTTACCCATCAGGTAGCAAGGTAGAAATTCCAGGAGAAAATGGAACAACAATCACAGTAACAATTGGTGACAATGGTTCAGGTGAAGTACCAAATGACAATCTTCCTAAGAAAGATGTCCCAGGTACAGGAACAGTAACAGAACCGAACAAGAAACCATCACAACCAGTAGATGTAACAACACCAGCTCGTAAGACACCAACAGTAGATGTTGAACAAGATCCTAAGACAGGTGATGTTACAGTAACACCGAAGAGACCAGATGGTTCAACCTACCCACCAGGAACTACAGTAGAAATCCCAGGTAAAGATGGTAATCCAATCACTGTTACAATCGGTGAAGACGGTAAAGGTAAAGTTCCAAACAGTGAATTGCCAGAAGGTAAAGTGCCAGGAACAGCTAAGATTACAGAACCAGGTAAACCAGCAGTGGAAGTTCCTAATGTAACAACGCCAGCTCATAAGACACCAACAGTAGATGTTGAACAAGATCCTAAGACAGGTGATGTTACAGTAACACCGAAGAGACCAGATGGTTCAACCTACCCACCAGGAACTACAGTAGAAATCCCAGGTAAAGATGGTAACCCAATCACTGTTACAATCGGTGAAGATGGTAAAGGTAAAGTACCAAATAGTGAATTACCAGAAGGTAAAGTACCAGGAACAGGTAAGATTACAGAACCAGGTAAACCAGTTGTGGAAGTTCCTAATGTAACAACGCCAGCTCATAAGACACCAACAGTAGATGTTGAACAAGATCCTAAGACAGGTGATGTTACAGTAACACCGAAGAGACCAGATGGCTCAACCTACCCACCAGGAACTACAGTAGAAATCCCAGGTAAAGATGGTAACCCAATCACTGTTACAATCGGTGAAGATGGTAAAGGTAAAGTACCAAATAGTGAATTACCAGAAGGTAAAGTACCAGGAACAGGTAAGATTACAGAACCAGGTAAACCAGCTATGGAAGTTCCTAATGTAACAACGCCAGCTCATAAGACACCAACAGTAGATGTTGAACAAGATCCTAAGACAGGTGATGTTACAGTAACACCGAAGAGACCAGATGGCTCAACCTACCCACCAGGAACTACAGTAGAAATCCCAGGTAAAGATGGTAACCCAATCACTGTTACAATTGGTGAAGACGGTAAAGGTAAAGTACCAAATAGTGAATTACCAGAAGGTAAAGTCCCAGGAACAGCTAAGATTACAGAACCAGGTAAACCAGCTGTGGAAGTTCCTAATGTAACAACGCCAGCTCATAAGACACCAACAGTAGATGTTGAACAAGATCCTAAGACAGGAGAGGTTACAGTAACACCTAAGAAACCAGATGGCTCAACATTCCCACCAGGAACTACGGTAGAAATTCCAGGTGAAAATGGTCCAATCACTGTTGAAATCGGTCAAGATGGTAAAGGTAAAGTACCAAATGACAAACTTCCTAAGAAAGATGTCCCAGGAACAGCTAAGATTACAGAACCAGGTAAACCAGCTGTGGAAGTTCCTAATGTAACTACACCAGGTAAATTCACACCAGAAACACCAGTAACTGAAAAACCAGGTAAGATTGAAATTACTCAACAACCAAATGGAAATGCGATTGTAACGCCTAAGAAACCAGATGGAACAACTTACCCATCAGGTAGCAAGGTAGAAATTCCAGGAGAAAATGGAACAACAATCATAGTAACAATTGGTGACAATGGTTCAGGTGAAGTACCAAATGACAACCTTCCTAAGACAAATGTCCCAGGTACAGGAACAGTAACAGAACCTAACAAGAAACCATCACAACCAGTGGATGTAACAACACCAGCTCGTAAGACACCAACAGTAGATGTTGAACAAGATCCTAAGACAGGTGACGTTACAGTAACACCGAAGAAACCAGATGGCTCAACATACCCACCAGGAACTAAGGTAGAAATCCCAGGTAAAGATGGTAACCCAATCACTGTTACAATCGGTGAAGAAGGTAAAGGTAAAGTACCAAACAGTGAATTACCAGACGGTAAAGTTCCAGGTACAGGTAAGATTACTGAACCAGGTAAACCAGCTGTGGAAGTTCCAGTAGAAACTCCAGCTAAGGTAACACCAGCAACACCAACAGATACAATTCCAGTTGCACCAGTGACACCTGATACGCCAGTCAAACCTGACACTAATGGAGGTTCTGGTCAAGATACACCTGCACCTTCACCAACAACTCCAACTACAGATGCAGTTACTCCGAATGCTGATCAGGTAGATACTAAGACTACTAATGATAATGGAGCTAAGTCAAATGATTCTCAAAATGTATTGCCAAATACAGGAACAGAATCAAATGCTGCTCTTGCATCTCTAGGACTTCTTGGACTATTGAGTGGATTTGGACTTGTAGCTCGCAAGAAAAAAGAAGACTAAAAATTTAGTCAAATGAACATTCATTCTTTTGTATTGTAAAGACAAACTAGATTGATTCTGGGAATCGTATTCGTCATAAAATACAAAGAATGATTAGATAAAAAAAGCGAACAATGCTAGGATTTTGTTAAACGGAATTCTAAGTATTGTTCGCTTTTTGTGGTATAATAAGACTATGCAGAAGAAACCAACGTCAGCCTATGTGCATATCCCGTTTTGTACCCAGATTTGTTATTATTGTGATTTTTCAAAGGTCTTCATCAAGAATCAGCCAGTCGACAGTTATTTGGAACATCTGTTAGAAGAGTTTCGTTCCTATGATATTCAAAAGTTGTCAACTCTCTATATAGGTGGTGGTACACCGACAGCCCTGTCGGCTCCGCAACTGGAGGTGTTATTGAAGGGTTTGACTAAAAACTTGGACTTGTCAGTCTTGGAAGAGTTGACCATTGAAGCCAATCCGGGTGACTTGGATGCGGACAAGATTGCTGTTTTGAATAACTCGGCTGTCAATCGTGTTTCGCTAGGCGTGCAGACATTTGATGACAAGATGCTGAAAAAGATTGGGCGTAGTCATTTTGAGAAGGATATTTATGAAAATATCGACCGCCTGAAACTGGCTGGTTTTGACAACATCTCCATTGACTTGATTTATGCGCTGCCTGGCCAGACCATGGAGCAAGTCAAGGAAAATGTGGCGAAGGCTATTGGGCTGGATATTCCCCACATGAGTCTCTATAGCTTGATATTGGAAAATCACACGGTCTTTATGAATCGTATGCGACGAGGGAAATTGCCTCTGCCTAAGGAGGAACTGGAAGCGGAGATGTTTGAGTACATCATAACAGAACTGGAGCGAGCTGGTTTTGAGCATTATGAGATTTCCAATTTCTCAAAGCCTGGTTTTGAAAGTCGCCACAATCTCATGTATTGGGACAATGCTGAATACTATGGCATTGGTGCTGGAGCATCGGGTTATATCAATGGTGTTCGTTATAAAAATCATGGTCCCATTCGTCATTATCTCAGTGCGGTTGAGGAAGGCAATGCTCGTATCACAGAAGAGCACCTGAGTCAAAAAGAGCAAATGGAAGAAGAAATGTTTCTGGGGCTCCGCAAGAAATCAGGGATTTCTATAATACGATTTGAGAAAAAATTCGGACGGTCTTTTGAGGGGCTTTATGGCGAAATTGTCAGAGACTTGGTGCAACAAGGTCTCATGCAAATAGACGGTGATCGCGTGCGCATGACAAAAAGAGGTCTCTTTTTGGGAGACACTGTAGCAGAACGATTTATTTTGGAGTAGGATCATGGGCTTAACTTATCAAATGAAAATGAAAATTCCTTTTGATATGGCTGATATGAACGGTCATATCAAACTTCCAGATGTGATTTTGCTGTCCTTGCAAGTTTCAGGGATGCAGTCGATTGAACTGGGAGTTAGTGATAAAACCATTTTGGAGGACTATAATCTGGTCTGGATTATCACAGAATACGATATTGAGGTGGCTCGTTTGCCTCGTTTTGCGGAAGAAATCACCATCGAAACGGAAGCTTTGAGCTACAATCGACTCTTTTGCTACCGTCGCTTTACTATTTATGATGAAACGGGGCAGGAGCTCATCCACATGATGGCGACCTTTGTTCTCATGGACCGAGACAGTCGAAAAGTTCATGCTGTTGAACCTGAGATTGTGGCTCCTTACCAGTCTGATTTTGATAAAAAGCTTATCCGTGGGCCAAAGTATGAGTCCTTGGACGAGCCAATCAGCAAGGATTACCATGTTCGTTTTTACGACTTGGATATGAATGGCCATGTCAATAACAGTAAATATCTGGACTGGATTTTTGAAGTCATGGGAGCGGACTTTTTGACCCAATATATTCCTAAGAAAATCAACCTCAAGTATGTCAAGGAAGTCCGACCAGGTGGGGTGATTACATCGGCTGTTGAACGGACTGGACTGGAAAGTAAGCATGAGATTACAAGTGATGGGGCTACCAATGCCCAAGCAATTATCACTTGGCAAGAAATAAAAAAGGATTAGGGAGAAATAGATGAAATATAAAGGCTATTTAATTGACTTAGATGGAACCATTTATAAGGGCAAAGACAGAATCCCAGCGGGGGAGGCTTTTGTTCACGAGTTACAAAAAAGAGAGATTCCTTATCTTTTTGTGACCAACAATACAACCCGCACTCCTGAGAGTGTTCAGGAGATGTTGGCTCAGAATTTTAATATTGATACGCCCCTATCGACTGTCTACACAGCGACTTTGGCAACTATCGACTATATGAACGACTTGGGACTGGAAAAGACGGTCTATGTCATCGGAGAAGCAGGTCTCAAGGAAGCCATCAAGGCGGCTGGTTATGCGGAAGACAAGGAAAATCCTGCCTATGTGGTAGTAGGCCTGGACTGGCAAGTTGACTATGAAAAATTTGCGACAGCAACTCTTGCGATTCAAAAGGGTGCTCATTTTATCGGAACCAACCCTGACCTAAACATCCCGACAGAGCGCGGTCTTTTGCCTGGTGCTGGTTCACTGATTACGCTGCTTGAAGTAGCAACACGAGTGAAGCCTGTTTATATCGGAAAACCAAATGCCATCATTATGGACAAAGCGGTTGAGCACTTAGGCTTAGAACGTGAAGAGTTAATCATGGTCGGGGACAACTACCTAACTGATATCCGGGCTGGGATTGACAATGGTATTCCAACGCTCTTGGTGACGACAGGTTTTACCAAGGCAGAAGAAGTGGCAGACCTGCCAATCGTACCGACTCATGTGGTTTCTAGCCTTGCGGAGTGGGATTTTGATGAAAACTAAACTGACCTTTTGGAGCTCTATGCTCTTTCTCCTCTCCCTCTCAATCTTTTTGACCATTTATTTGGCTTGGGTTTTCTATCCTATAGAGATGCAGTGGCTGAACTTAACAAATCGAGTTTATCTAAAACCAGAAACCATTCAATACAACTTTCATATCTTGATGAATTATCTGACTAATCCTTTTAGTCAGGTCTTGCAGATGCCTGATTTTCGTTCGTCAGCAGCTGGTCTGCACCATTTCGCAGTGGTCAAGAACCTCTTTCACTTGGTTCAGCTAGTTGCTCTAGTGACACTGCCAAGTTTCTATTTCTTTGTCAAAGGGATTGTGAAAAAGGGATTTTTGTCTTTATTCAGTAAAGGGCTTCTGGCCCTAGTAGTCTTGCCTTTGTTGATTGGTCTTGGGGGAGTTTTGATTGGTTTTGATCAATTCTTTACCCTTTTTCATCAAATTCTCTTTGTAGGAGATGATACCTGGCTTTTTGATCCAGCCAAGGATCCAGTGATTCTGATTTTGCCAGAGACCTTCTTTCTTCACGCCTTCCTCCTCTTTTTTGCCCTCTATGAAAGCTTCTTTGGCTATCTTTATCTGAAAAGTCGTAAGAAGTGAAAAGAAAGATGTTTTTAATTTGTATATATAAAAATGTATATCGTTTGAAACCATTGTTAAGAGTGAATTAACCAAATCCAATTGTGTCAATCGTTCGCAAGCAGTCTATTTTTCTTGAAAAAATAGGCTTTTTTTCTAAAAATCCCTAGTCAAGCGCTTTATTTTTTTGTATAATCCCATCTTTGACAGTTTTTTGAAAACAAAGAGCCCCTAAATGCTGCTATAACAGCTTTTCGGAGCTCTTTTTCTCTTTTAAAAAAATGCGTACTTTTTATCGAGATTTGGTTTTTTTAAAAATTTTTTTCATATTTTTTTCGCTTATAATCTCAAAATCAGTTTGGAAGCCAAATGCTTGGTGGAGTTGATCCGTGATAGTTGTTCTGGTGTAAGTTGGAAGATATCCTACTCCATAAAGATGTTTGAACTTATAATTGCGTAAGGTTTGGATGAGTTCTGAACAGGTGACTGTTTCTCCTATTTGTTTTTCCAAGAGACGATAAATCATTAGTGCTAGGAAACAAATAGTGAAATGTGCTTGAATCCTATCTGAACGGCTGAGATAAACTGGTCTGGCTCGTAGTTCCTGCTTCATGATACGAAAACTCTCTTCAATTTCCCACCGCCTTTGATTGATGGCTACAATTGTC
>NZ_JPFU01000011.1 GCF_000722695.1 Streptococcus mitis
CAGGATGTTCTTTTAAGATTGTGTTATGATTGCCTAGGTTTTCTACGATAGTAGAAGTCCGTTTATTTCCAACCTTGATATCTTTAATAATAGCGTAGTTGATAGTGTTTTTTGACTTTGATTGTTTAACTCTCATCTTTTCATACCTCACTCCATTATAACAAAGTACGAGAAAGTACGCAAATAAAAAGTGATAAAATTTGACAAGAAAATGCTCTTATATCAACCTTTATGAGGATTTTTTTACTTCATAACTGTCAAAGTCCCGTGTCAATCGTTCGCAAGCAGTCTATTTTTCTTGAAAAAATAGGCTTTTTTTCTAAAAATCCCTAGTCAAGCGCTTTATTTTTTTGTATAATAGAACTAGCAAAGTATAGATAAGAAGAGAAAAGCATGATTACACTATTTCTATCACCGAGCTGTACATCATGTCGTAAGGCGAAGGCCTGGTTAGAGAAACATAAGGTACCTTTTGTGGAACACAATATCATGACCAGCCCTTTAACAAGAAAAGAATTGCAACACATCCTTTCCTTGACCGAAAATGGTACTGATGACATCATTTCAACTCGTTCAAAAATTTTTCAAAAATTGAATATTGATGTAGAGAGTATTTCGGTATCGGAGTTGCTTCATTTAATTGAGCAGTACCCTAGTCTTTTGCGTCGCCCAATTATTATCGATGCCAAACGTATGCAGATTGGTTTTAATGAAGATGAGATTCGTGCTTTTCTCCCTCGTAGTTACCGTAAGCAAGAGCTAAAAGAAGCAAGAATGAGAGCTGGTATTAGTTAATGAACAAACAGTATAGTTACCCACTAGATTTGTCGTGGAGCACTGAAGAACTTGCTTCAGTGCTTTCTTTTTTAATGATGTTGAAGCTGCCTATGAAGGCAAGGTAGAGGCTAAAAAGTTACTGGACTCCTATAAGGGATTCAAGGCGGTCGTGCCAAGCAAGAGTGAGGAGAAACGTTTGGGACGAGAATTTGAAACGGTTAGTGGCTATTCGCTTTACCAAGCAGTTCAGGCTGCCAAGGAAAAAGGGGAAGGAAAGATTTCTCTTGGAAAGTAAATTTGAATTTGCTAAAGAGCTTGTGAAAAAAGCGGGCCAGTATATCCTTGACCACATGCAGGAAGATTTGTGTGTTGAGACCAAGTCCTCTCCAACAGATTTGGTGACCAGACTGGACAAGGAAGTTCAAGAACTCTTGATTAGTGAGATTTTATCCCGTTATCCTGAGGATAAGATTTGCGCTGAAGAGGGTTGTCTGCGAGCTTCGGTTCAAGAGGGCAAGGTTTGGGTCATTGATCCCATTGATGGTACCAATAACTTTGTAGCACAGCAGGAAGATTTTGCTGTCATGATGGCTTATTTTGAAAATGGTCAGGGACAGTTTGGTCTGATTTATGATGTGGTCAAAGGGGATTGTTATCACGGTGGTGGAGTCTTTCCAGTTTGTCTAAATGATAAGCCCCTAGCTCCCTTTAAAGCAAAACCACTTGGAGATTTTCTCATTGCAGGAAATAGTGGTATGCTGGAAACCAATGAATGGGGCTTGGCTGATTTGAGTCGAGCGGTCCTCGGTGTTCGTGTCTATGGGAGTGCGGCTATTAGTTTTGCCAAGATTTTATCAGGGCGTTTGTTGACCTATGTCACCTATCTGCAACCATGGGATTATGCTGCTGCTAGTATTTTAGGGGAAAGTCTGGGCTATCGGGTTGTGACTCTATCTGGTAAACCGCTTGATTTTCAAACCAGACAGCCGGTCATGATGGTCCCTCTTGAGATGCAGGAGGAAATTCAGTCCTATATTTACGAAAGGAAAAGAACTTAAATGCAATTTCCAGAAGGATTTGTTGAAAAATATGAAAAGATACTAGGAGATGAGGCAAGAGATTTTCTTGCCTCTTTTGAGGAGGAAGCGGTTTCGGCCTTTCGGGTCAATCCCTTAAAAGAGGAGCAACTTTCCTTTTCTAATCCTATTCCTCAAACCCCTTGGGGACATTATGGGAAGGTATCAGGGAAATCGCCTGAGCATGCTACAGGTTTAGTTTATTCGCAAGAACCCGCTGCTCAAATGGTGGCTCAGGTAGCCCAACCCAGTCCTGGTATGAAGGTTTTGGACTTGGCAGCTGCACCGGGTGGAAAATCAACTCAGCTGGCAGCCTATCTAGCAGGGGAGGGGCTCCTTGTTTCCAACGAAATTTCAAGCAAACGGGCTAAGATTTTAGTAGAAAATATGGAGCGCTTTGGAGCGACAAATGTTGTGGTGACCAATGAATCTGCCGACCGCTTAGCCAAGGTTTTTAAAGGTTATTTTGACCTCATTGTCCTTGATGCCCCTTGCTCTGGGGAAGGGATGTTCCGTAAGCAACCAGATGCTATGGACTATTGGGGCCTTGAGTATCCGAGTCAATGTGCTAGTTTGCAAAGAGAAATTCTAGCGGATGCGGTGAACATGCTAGTTGAAGGTGGTCGCTTGGTTTATTCAACCTGTACTTGGGCACCTGAGGAAAACGAAGAGATTGTCAATTGGCTGCTGGAAGAGTATGATTTTGATTTGTTGCCAGTAGAGCATATCAATGGAATGGTAGCTGGTATTGGCCTGCCAGAAACGGCTCGGATGTATCCTCATCAGTTTAAGGGAGAGGGTCAGTTTGTCGCTCATTTACAATTTAAAGGCGAAAATCTAGCACCAAAATGCAAGGCAAGTAAGAGCAATCTCAGCCGTGAACAAGTTGCCTTGTGGAAAGAATTTGCTCAAAACCATTTGAAGGTTAATTTAAGGGGGATCTTGCAGACGTTTGGTGACCAGCTTTATCTCTTGCCAGAACTTTTGCCAGATTTAGGGAAGCTCAAGATTGCTCGCAATGGCCTGCATCTGGGTACCTTTAAGAAGAAACGCTTTGAACCCAGTTTCGCTCTTGGACTAGCCTTGAAACCGAGTCAGGTCAAGCAGTCCGTTACAATTGACCAAGAAGCGTTTGTAAAGTATGTCGCTGGAGAAACTGTTCAGCTAGCGGAAAGTCTGCCAAATGGTTGGTACCAAGTTTTGGTTCAAGGAAATGGTTTAGGCTTTGCTAAGGTGACTGGAGATATTTTGAAAAATTATTTTCCAAAAGGCCTCAGATTCAAGTGAAAATGCTAGTCAAAGTAGCTTGTCTATGTTATAGTGGAAGTATGGATTTTTTTCAAATTGTCTTTCATTTTAAGTCAAAATTGGTGGGAAAGGTAACTGAGCAAATTACTAGTAAAACCAAGCTAGCAACTTCAGTTGGCTCCCAATTTTCAAAAGAAAAACATAAATAAATAGTTGAAAAAATTTACAGCATTCACCATTATTTTCAAGGAGAAAAACAGTGAAAAAAAGGAAAAAACTCGCTCTATCACTTGCGGCTCTTTTGCTAGCAGGTTCTTTGGCGGGATGTGCTAGCTGGATTGATCGTGGAGAATCCATGACAGCTGTTGGCTCAACAGCTCTTCAGCCCTTGGTCGAAGCAGCAGCAGATGAATTTGGCTCTATGCACGTTGGAAAAACAGTCAACGTCCAAGGTGGAGGATCTGGTACAGGTCTGTCTCAGGTTCAGTCTGGAGCCGTTGATGTAGGAAATTCAGACGTATTTGCCGAGGAAAAAGACGGTATCAACGCCTC
The DNA here is from genome assembly GCF_000722695.1 of Streptococcus mitis. GTDB lineage: Bacteria > Bacillota > Bacilli > Lactobacillales > Streptococcaceae > Streptococcus > Streptococcus mitis_O. The sequence goes on from NZ_JPFU01000011.1 coordinate 3,654, forward strand.
AGCCCTAGTGGACCACAAGGTTGCTGTAGCGGGCTTGGCGGTGATTGTGAACAAGGAAGTTGATGTTGAAAATCTAACAACTGAACAACTCCGTAGCATCTTCACAGGTCAAGTAACCAACTGGAAAGAGGTCGGGGGCAAAGATCTAGCCATTTCTATTATCAACCGTGCGGCAAGTTCTGGTTCGCGTGCAACCTTTGATAGTGTTGTCATGGATGGCCAATCTGCCGTGCAGAGTCAAGAACAGGATTCAAATGGGATGGTCAAAAACATTGTTTCTCAGACACCAGGAGCCATTTCTTACCTAGCCTTTGCCTATGTGGATGACTCGGTTAAACGCATGAAGTTGAATGGCTATGAGCCGATTTCAGAAAATGTTACAACCAATAATTGGCCTTTGTGGTCTTACGAACACATGTACACACTAGGTCAGCCCAATGAATTGGTGGCAGAATTTCTCAACTTTGTCCTCTCAGATGAAGCACAAAGCGGAATCGTTAAGGGAATGGGTTATATTTCTGTCAAGGAAATGAAGGTTGAAAAAGATGCTGTCGGAACGGTGACAGCACTAGAAGGGAGTCACTAATGAATCAAGAAGAATTAGCTAAAAAATTACTTTCTCCCTCAAAGAACTCTCGTCTAGAGAAACTAGGAAAAGGCTTGACCTTTGCCTGTCTGTCTTTGATTGTCATTATTGTGGCATGATTTTGATTTTTGTAGCCCAAAAAGGCTTGTCGACCTTCTTCGTCAATGGGGTCAACATCTTTGATTTCCTCTTTGGCCAAACTTGGAATCCTTCAGGTAAACAATTTGGTGCCCTTCCCATGATTTTGGGTTCCTTTATTGTCACAATCCTATCAGCCCTTATCGCAACTCCTTTTGCCATTGGTGCAGCTGTCTTTATGACGGAAGTCTCACCAAAAGGTGCTAAAATCTTGCAACCAGCCATTGAATTGCTGGTCGGGATTCCTTCAGTAGTGTATGGATTTATCGGTTTGCAGGTCGTAGTTCCCTTTGTCCGCAGCGTCTTTGGTGGAACTGGTTTTGGAATCTTGTCAGGGATTTTCGTTCTCTTTGTCATGATCTTACCGACGGTAACCTTTATGACAACGGATAGCTTGCGTGCGGTGCCTCGTCACTACCGCGAAGCTAGTTTGGCTATGGGGGCCACTCGTTGGCAAACCATCTGGCGCGTGACCTTGAAGGCAGCGCGTTCAGGGATTTTCACAGCAGTGGTCTTTGGGATGGCGCGTGCCTTTGGTGAGGCCTTGGCCATTCAGATGGTGGTCGGAAACTCAGCCGTTGTTCCAACTTCATTGACAACACCTGCTGCGACCTTGACCTCTGTTTTGACCATGGGTATCGGAAATACCGTTATGGGAACCGTTGACAATAACGTTCTCTGGTCGCTGGCCCTAGTCTTACTCTTGATGAGTTTAGCCTTCAACAGTGTCATTAAATTGATTACGAAAGAAAGAGGAAAGAAAAACTATGCACGCTAAGAAATTAGATAAAATTGCAACAGCTGTCCTCTACTCGATTGCAGGAATTATCGTTGCCATCTTGGCATCCTTGATTCTTTATATCTTGGTTCGTGGTTTGCCCCACATCTCTTGGTCTTTCTTGACTGGCAAATCATCATCTTACCAAGCAGGTGGAGGGATTGGAATTCAGCTCTATAATTCCTTCTTCCTCTTGGTTATTACCTTGATTATCTCTGTGCCTTTATCTATGGGGGCTGGGATTTTCCTAGCTGAATACGCCAAAAAAGGTCCTGTGACCAACTTTGTCAGAACCTGTATTGAAATCTTGTCTTCACTGCCATCAGTGGTTGTGGGTCTCTTTGGTTACTTGATCTTTGTAGTTCAGTTTGAGTATGGATTTTCAATCATTTCAGGTGCCTTGGCCTTGACAGTCTTTAACTTACCTCAGATGACTCGAAATGTTGAGGATAGCTTGAAACACGTTCACCATACGCAGCGTGAAGCTGGATTGGCTCTAGGGATTTCTCGTTGGGAGACTGTGGTCCATGTGGTCATTCCAGAAGCCCTTCCAGGTATTGTGACTGGGGTTGTCTTGGCATCTGGTCGTATCTTTGGTGAGGCTGCTGCTCTTATCTATACAGCAGGACAATCCGCTCCAGCCCTTGACTGGTCTAACTGGAATATTCTCAGTGTAACCAGTCCAATCTCTATCTTCCGTCAAGCAGAAACCTTGGCTGTCCACATTTGGAAAGTCAATAGTGAAGGTACTATTCCTGATGGAACTATCGTATCAGCAGGTTCTGCAGCAGTTCTCTTGATCTTTATCTTGATCTTTAACTTTGGAGCCCGCAAACTCGGAAGCTACCTACATAAGAAATTAACCGCTGCCTAAAGGAGAAGCCATGTCAAAATATAATTGGGATGAAAAGCATATCATCACCTTTCCTGAAGAGAAAGTGGCCCTCTCTACTAAGGATTTGCATGTTTACTACGGTAAAAAAGAATCCATCAAGGGCATCGATATGCAATTTGAAAAAAATAAAATTACAGCCTTAATTGGCCCATCTGGTTCAGGAAAATCAACCTACCTCCGCAGTCTCAACCGTATGAATGATACTATTGATATTGCCAAGGTAACAGGTCAAATCCTCTATCAAGGGATTGATGTCAACCGTCCAGAAATCAATGTTTATGAGATGCGCAAGCACATCGGAATGGTCTTCCAACGACCAAATCCCTTTGCCAAATCTATCTATCGCAACATCACTTTTGCCCATGAACGTGCAGGTGTTAAGGACAAGCAAGTCTTGGATGAAATTGTGGAAACTTCTCTCCGTCAGGCTGCCCTTTGGGACCAGGTCAAAGACGATTTGCACAAGTCAGCCTTGACCCTATCAGGTGGTCAGCAACAGCGTCTCTGTATCGCTCGTGCTATTTCTGTTAAACCAGATATTCTCTTGATGGATGAACCAGCGTCAGCCTTGGATCCGATTGCGACAGCCCAGCTGGAAGAAACCATGTTGGAATTGAAGAAGGACTTTACCATCATCATCGTAACCCACAGTATGCAGCAGGCTGCGCGTGCTAGTGACTACACAGGATTTTTCTACTTGGGTGACTTGATCGAGTATGATAAGACGTCTAATATTTTCCAAAATGCCAAACTACAGTCAACCAATGACTACGTAACAGGACACTTTGGATAGAAAGGAAACAGTATGACAGAAGCGATTTTACAGGTGTCAGACCTGTCCGTTTACTACAATCAAAAAAAGGCCTTGAATAGTGTTTCCCTCTCTTTCCAACCTAAGGAAATTACAGCCTTGATTGGTCCATCTGGATCAGGGAAATCAACCCTCCTAAAGGCTATCAACCGTATGGGGGATCTCAATCCAGAGGTAACCACAACTGGTTCAGTAGTTTATAATGGTCACAACATCTACAGCCCACGTACAGATACAGTTGAATTGCGCAAGGAAATTGGTATGGTCTTCCAACAGCCAAATCCTTTCCCTATGTCTATCTACGAAAATGTTGTCTACGGGCTTCGTATCAATGGAGTGAAGGACAAGCAAGTTCTGGATGAAGCGGTGGAAAAAGCCTTGCAACGAGCTTCTATCTGGGATGAGGTCAAGGACCGCCTGCATGATTCAGCTATCGGGCTTTCAGGTGGACAACAACAACGTGTCTGCGTTGCCCGTGTCTTGGCAACCAGTCCTAAAATCATTCTCTTGGATGAACCGACTTCAGCCTTGGACCCTATCTCGGCTGGTAAGATTGAGGAAACCTTGTATGGGCTAAAAAATAAATATACCATGCTCTTGGTTACGCGTTCTATGCAACAAGCCTCTCGTATCTCTGACAAGACAGGATTTTTCCTAGATGGAGATTTGATTGAGTTTAACGATACCAAGAAGATGTTCCTCAACCCACAACACAAGGAAACAGAAGATTATATTTCAGGAAAATTTGGATAAGGAGATAAATGATGTTACGTTCTCAATTTGAAGAAGATTTAGAGAAATTGCACAACCAGTTCTATGCTATGGGACAAGAAGTGCTATCCCAAATCAATCGTACAGTGCGTGCCTTTGTTACGCATGATCGTGATTTGGCTAAGGAAGTCATCGAAGACGATGCAGAAGTAAACGAATACGAAGTAAAATTGGAGAAGAAATCATTTGAAATGATTGCCCTTCAACAACCCGTTTCTCAAGATTTGCGTACTGTTCTAACAGTCTTGAAGGCTGTATCTGACTTGGAACGTATGGGGGACCATGCCGTTTCCATTGCCAAGGCGGCAATTCGTATGAAAGGGGAGCAACGCATCCCAGCTGTTGAAGAAGAAATCAAGAGAATGGGTCGCGATGTCAAGAACTTCGTTGAAGCAGCCCTTGAACTCTATCTCAATGGTTCAGTAGATCAGGCCTATGAAGTAGCAGCCATGGACGAAAAAATCAACCAATACTTTGATAGCATTCGTGACTTGGCTACAGAAGAAATTAAGAAAAATCCAGATGCCATCGTTACAGGCCGTGATTATTTCCAAGTAATTGCCTTCTTGGAACGTATTGGAGACTATGCCAAAAATATCTGTGAATGGGTTGTTTACTTTGAAACAGGTAAGATTGTCGAACTATAAAATAGATTCATTCTGTATAAAAAGGAGCTTAAAATCAACTGATAGCTCCTTTTTTGAATGAAAAAAATATTTTTAAGATAAAAATTCAAAAAAAACACTTGACAAGCACCTTGAATGGCGTTATAATTATACAAAAATAACAGAGAGGTTGTTTATTTATGAAATCAAAAAAATGGATATTTGTTTTATGTAGTCTTCTTGCAAGTTTCTTCTTAGTAGCTTGCCAGTCAGGTTCTAATGGTTCTCAGTCAGCTGTTGAGGCCATTAAGCAAAAGGGAAAATTAGTTGTGGCGACCAGTCCTGACTATGCACCTTTTGAATTCCAAGCCTTGGTTGACGGAAAAAATCAGGTAGTTGGTGCAGACATCGATATGGCCCAAGCTATTGCTGATGAACTTGGGGTTAAGTTGGAAATTTCAAGCATGAGTTTTGACAATGTCTTGACCAGTCTTCAAACTGGTAAGGCTGACCTAGCAGTTGCAGGAATTAGCGCTACTGACGAGAGAAAAGAAGTCTTTGACTTTTCAATCCCTTACTATGAAAACAAGATTAGTTTCTTGGTTCGTAAGGCTGATGTAGAAAAATACAAGGATCTAACTAGTCTGGAAAGTGCGAATATTGCAGCCCAAAAAGGAACTGTTCCAGAAGCTATGGTCAAGGAACAATTGCCAAAAGCTCAATTGACTTCCCTAACCAATATGGGTGAAGCAGTCAATGAATTACAGGCTGGAAAAGTAGATGCTGTTCACATGGATGAGCCTGTTGCGCTTAGCTATGCTGCTAAAAATGCAGACCTAGCTGTCGCAACTATCAGCTTGAAGATGAAGGACGGCGAAGCCAATGCAGTTGCCCTTAGAAAAAATAGTGCTGATTTGAAAGAAGTTGTGGACAAGGTCATCCAAAAACTCAAGGATGAAGGAACCTACCAAAGCTATCTTGAAAAGGCGGCAAGCCTAACAGAAGTTGAAGAATAAGAAAAAGCAGAGTTGGAGGTTATTCCAATTCTGCTTTTAAATAGTTTAAAACATTTTCCAGATTTTCTAAGGACACCTTGGCAAATTGGTAAGGGCAGGCACCCAAGTAAGCCTCTTCAAAGAAGTCCAAACCTAGTTGACTGTGTTTGAGGCTGGCGATTTTAGGATACTGTCTCAGGTCTAGCAATACACCATCATGTAGAGGAAAGTGAGGGAGGTGACAAGGAGTGTTAGCTAGTCTTTCCGTGATTTGTTTTTGGTAGTCTTCCTGACTGGATAAGCGAGCCAGACGATTTTTCTCAAACAGTTGACTGTCAATATAGAGTGACAGGGCTTTTTGCATGATGAGGTTGCTGTCGTAATCTAGGATATTTTTGTAGGCCACAAAGGCTTCCTTGATAGCATTTGGCAGAATGAGTGCCGTAATCCGCAGTGCTGGAAAGAGGCTGGTTGAGAAGGACTTGATGTAAATGACCCGCTCCTCTGTATCCAGATAGTGAAAGGTCTGGCCCTTCTTGGAGTCCAAATCACCTAGATAGTCGTCTTCGACGATATAAACACCATACTTGGCAGCTAAGCCAAGGATAGCCCGTTTGTCCTGCTCTGAATAGGAATGCCCCAGAGGATAGTGAAAACGAGGAATGGTATAGAAAAACTTAATTTTTCCAGTTTTGAAGTGGCCTTCCAGTTCCTCCAAGTCAATCCCATCAATGCCTCGTTCGATCGTTTGATAGTCCAGACCTTGAGCAATCAAGAGGCGATTCATCCGATGATAGGTCGGCTGTTCCACCAAGATTTCCTTGGCTTGGCTAGGAAAGGAAATTTGAGAGAGGATGAAAAGGGCTTGTTGGGTTCCAGAAGTCAGTACCAGTTGGTCAGCCTTGCAGTAGAGGGCTTGGTCAAAGAGCAGTTGGTGAATGGATTGTCTTAAGTCTTCTAAACCTTCTTGATTGTCATAGTAGTTGAAGAGGTAGTTTTCTCGGCCAATCAAGGTTTCATTGATACAGAGTCGGAAATCGTCATAGGCACTGGCATGTTCATCAGTGACTTCGATTTCTAGATCCTGGTGTTGCCCTTGTTCTAGGACATAGTAACCACTCTGGGGCTTGGCATAGAGGTATTGTTCGTGCCGTAATTCCAGCAGGGCTCGTTGGACAGTATCCTTGCTACAGTGAAAGTCAAGGCTCAGTTGACGGATAGAAGGCAGGCGGCTACCCGTCGGAAAGCGTCCAGACTCGATGCCATTTTTCAGATAGGAAACGACCTCTTGGTACTTGCTTTGTTTCTTCATTCCAGACCTCCCTTGATTTTGTTACATTGTACCTTTTTTTTCCTTCTTGGCAATGTCTAGAGTGTTTCTCTCGTTCACATCTAGGGGCAAATGTGGTATACTCCCATTTTTAATACTTTTTTGAAATCAAAGAGCAATCAAATGCAGATGTGACAGTTTTTCGTACCCTTTTTTCTCTTTAAAACAAAATGTGTATTTTTATCTGGGGTTGATTTGTTTTAAAAAGTTTTCATGCTAATTTCCCCTTATTACTTGTACATATTTTTAGGAAAATGTTTTTGAAATCGTTTTCTTGTTGTGGTATAATAGAACTGAAAAATAAAAGTATATGAATAACTTGTTAGAAAGGAGTTTTAAATCAGAAAATCAAGTTATTTTATCAGTAATATATATTTGTAACTTGAAAGGAGTGTTTTTTATTAAATTTAAAAAAATTGTAACTTCAGCTCTTGTTGTATTATTACTATTTTCTATTATGTCTCCTTCTATAGCTTCTGTTAGAGTATTTGCTGATGATGTAACTACTACGGAAGTTTCTGAAATTAGTACCCAAGAACAAAAACAAATCGATGATGTAGCCAATGTTCTTGAACAAATGTTTAGAAATGGAGTTAATGAAAAAAATTTTACTGAATATGTTTATAAAAACTTTTCTCAAAAAGATATTGCTCTTTCGGAAAATGAATTAGAAACTAATATTAATAATCCCTATGATAGAGTCCCTTGGGATGAGATGGGAGGATGTATAGCAGGAAAAATACGAGATGAATTTTTTGCTATGATCAATGTTTCGCTAATTGTTAAGTATGCGTAGAAAAAGGCTTGGTCAGAATTAGCTAAAGTAGTACTAAGATTTGTTAAAGCTAATGGACTTAAAACAAATATTTATATCATTGCTGCTCAATTGGCTATTTGGGCAGTTCAGTGAGGTATGGAATAATGCGTGATAAAAAATTTCTTATTAAAGAAGCGATTATTAGCTTTTTGATTGGATTTGTATATGCATATTTAGTGTTACAAAAATTTATCCTTTGGAAAATCCTTTTGTTTGCATTTATTTTTGCAATTATTAATACAATATTTATGTTTACTAGGAACAAAAAATAAATAATGATTTAGTTAAATAAAAAGTGACCCCTAGGGAAGTGTATTCCTTAGGGGTTGTTGTGCTAGTTCAAGTTTTGTTTCTGTCAAAATCTCAGACTCCCCGTCGGAAATCGTCCAGACTCGATGCCATTTTTCAGATAGGAAACGACCTCTTGGTACTTGCTTTGTTTCTTCATTCCAGACCTCCCTTGATTTTGTTACATTGTACCCTTTTTTTCCTTCTTGGCAATGTCTAGGGTGTTTCTCTCGTTCACATCTAGGGACAAATGTGGTATACTTAGGAGTAACATTTATAGAATAATACTCTTCGAAAATCTCTTCAAACCACGTCAGCTTCGCCTTGCCGTAGATATGGTTACTGACTTCGTCAGTTCTATCCACAACCTCAAAACAGTGTTTTGAGCTGACTTCGTCAGTCTTATCTACAACCTCAAAGCAGTGCTTTGAGCAACCTGCGGCTTGCTTCCTAGTTTGCTCTTTGATTTTCATTGAGTATAACAGACAAGAAAGTGAATGGATAAGAACGTGCAGGAACCAGTGAAATTATTTCAATACAATACTCTTGGAGCCTTGATGGCTGGCCTTTATGGTGGGACCATGACAGTGGGAGAATTGCTAGAGCATGGTGACCTTGGTTTGGGAACCTTGGATTCTATTGATGGTGAATTGATTGTCTTGGATGGCAAGGCTTATCAAGCCAAAGGATTAGGAGAGCAACCAGAAATTGTGGAAGTATCACCAGATGCCCTTATTCCTTATGCAGCAGTGGTACCGCATCAGGCAGAGGTCATTTTCCGCCAGCGCTTTGAGATGACAGACAAGGAATTAGAAGAACGAATCGAGTCTTATTATGATGGGGAAAATCTTTTCCGCTCTATCAAGATTCGTGGGGAATTTTCGCATATGCATGTGCGCATGATTCCCAAGTCGACACCAGATACCAAGTTTGCTGAGGTCGCAACTCGCCAACCAGAATATAGTCGTGACAATGTGGCGGGGACCATCGTTGGTTTCTGGACGCCAGAGATTTTCCATGGGGTCAGTGTGGCAGGCTACCATCTGCACTTTATCTCAGATGATTTGACCTTCGGTGGACATGTCATGGACTTTGTCATCAAGGAAGGCATTATCGAGGTGGGAGCAGTTGACCAGTTGGACCAACGTTTCCCAGTCCAAGACCGTCAATACTTGTTTGCCAAGTTCAATGTTGAAGAGATGAGAAAAGATATTGAAAAGGCAGAATAGGAGACGAAAATGACCACTCATATTATCATTACCATGGTGCTGTTGCTGGCTCTCTTGCTAGGAAGCATTTGGTATGCCAAAAAGAAATATCAGATCAATCTAGCTGTCTTGGGCTTGGGGGCTGTCGCTTTCTTTGTTTCTTCACAGATTTTGGAAAAACTGGTGCATATCTTGGTTTTACATCCTCAAAAAGACGATAGTATTGCCCTCTTGCAAGACTATCCACTTCTCTATATCCTCTATGGACTAGCCATGGCAGCATTTTTTGAGGAAACAGCTCGCCTTGTTTTCTTCAAATGGTTGGAAAAAAAGAGAAGTTTGGAAAAGGCAGATGCCTTGGCCTATGGACTGGGTCATGGTGGCTTGGAATTGATTTTTCTAGGTATCACCAGTTTGCTTAATCTCTACATCGTTCTTTCGGCAGTTCAAACGCAAAATCCACAGGTTATGCAATTACTGTCTGAAAATATGTTGAAAACCATTCAGTCGCTATCAGTCTGGCAGATTTATTTGCTTGGTTTTGAGAGAATCTTGGCGCTTGGATTCCAATTACTCTTGACAGTTTGGGTTTACCAAGCTGTTCGCCAGAAGAAATGGATTTATCTCCTAGCAGCCTATGGTCTACATGCCTTCTTTGACTTAGCTCCATCTTTAGCCCAAGTTGGCTGGTTGACCAATCCAGTCTTGGTGGAAGTTGTCCTAGCACTGGAACTCGTTCTGGTTACCTATGTAACCAAGGCAATCTTTTGCAAGAAATCATAAGAAAAAGAGGGGAACCTCTTTTTCTGTGCAAAAACCAAGGTCTTTTTATGGTCGTCAAATGTCTCTAAAAATGGTATAATGGAATGAATTTTGAAAAAGGAAGAGTAACATGACAGTAAGAGAAAAAATGCTTGAAATCTTAGAAGGGATTGATATCCGTTTTAAGGAACCCTTGCATAGCTATAGTTATACAAAAGTAGGTGGAGAGGCTGATTATCTGGTCTTTCCACGAAATCGTTTTGAGTTGGCTCGTGTTGTCAGATTTGCCAATCAAGAAAATATCCCTTGGATGGTTCTTGGCAATGCCAGCAACATCATCGTTCGTGATGGTGGGATTCGTGGATTTGTCATCCTGTGTGACAAGCTCAATAATGTTTCCGTTGATGGCTATACCATTGAAGCAGAAGCTGGTGCCAACTTGATTGAAACAACTCGCATTGCCCTTCGTCATAGTTTGACTGGTTTTGAGTTTGCTTGTGGTATTCCAGGGAGCATCGGTGGTGCTGTCTTTATGAATGCGGGTGCCTATGGTGGCGAGATTGCCCACATCTTGCAGTCTTGTAAGGTCTTGACTAAGGACGGAGAAATCGAAACCCTGTCTGCCAAAGATTTGGCTTTTGGTTACCGCCACTCAGCTATTCAGGAGTCTGGTGCAGTTGTCTTGTCAGCTAAATTTGCCCTTGCTCCAGGAAGCCATCAGGTTATCAAGCAAGAAATGGACCGCTTGACGCATCTACGTGAACTCAAGCAACCTTTAGAATATCCATCTTGTGGTTCGGTCTTTAAGCGTCCAGTAGGGCATTTTGCAGGTCAATTAATTTCAGAAGCTGGCTTGAAAGGCTATCGTATCGGTGGTGTTGAAGTGTCTGAAAAGCACGCAGGATTTATGATCAATGTCGCAGATGGAACGGCCAAAGACTACGAGGACTTGATTGAGTCTGTGATTGAAAAAGTCAAGGAACACTCTGGCGTTACTCTTGAGAGAGAGGTCCGTATTTTAGGTGAAAGCAAGTAGGAAGCTGTAGTTTAAAAGCTGCTGCTATGTCATGGAAAGGGGGTGAAAGCCTATCGTCAGTGCAGAAGAATGTAGGCAGTTCAATCTCCTACACGAGGTAGTAGCGGTCTGACAGAGCCCTGATCTGTTAATCTATGAAAAAGAAGGAATAAATGACAATTGAAAAAACCAATTATTGAATTCAAAAACGTCTCTAAAGTTTTTGAAGACAGCAACACCAAGGTTCTCAAAGATATCAACTTTGAGTTGGAAGAAGGGAAATTCTACACTCTTTTAGGAGCATCTGGTTCAGGGAAATCAACCATCCTTAACATCATTGCAGGTTTACTGGATGCAACGACAGGAGATATTTTGCTGGACGGTGTCCGTATCAATGACATCCCAACCAACAAACGAGATGTCCATACCGTTTTCCAATCCTATGCCTTGTTTCCACATATGAATGTGTTTGAAAATGTTGCCTTTCCACTTCGCTTGCGTAAAATTGATAAGAAAGAAATCGAGCAGCGTGTAGCAGAAGTTCTCAAGATGGTTCAGTTGGAAGGTTATGAGAAGCGTTCCATCCGAAAACTCTCTGGAGGACAACGCCAGCGTGTGGCTATTGCTCGTGCCATCATCAACCAACCCCGTGTGGTTTTGTTGGACGAGCCTTTATCAGCGCTGGACTTGAAATTAAGAACAGATATGCAGTATGAACTGCGTGAACTACAACAACGATTGGGCATTACCTTTGTCTTTGTCACTCACGATCAGGAAGAAGCGCTGGCCATGAGTGACTGGATTTTCGTTATGAATGATGGCGAGATTGTCCAGTCTGGAACACCTGTGGATATCTACGATGAGCCGATTAACCATTTTGTTGCCACCTTTATCGGTGAGTCAAATATCTTGTCAGGTACCATGATTGAGGACTACTTGGTTGAGTTTAACGGCAAACGCTTCGAAGCGGTCGATGGTGGGATGAAGCCAAATGAACCTGTTGAGGTCGTGATTCGTCCAGAGGACTTGCGGATTACCCTTCCTGAAGAAGGCAAGCTTCAAGTTAAGGTGGATACCCAGCTCTTCCGTGGGGTTCACTACGAAATTATCGCCTATGACGAGCTTGGAAATGAATGGATGATCCACTCAACTCGTAAGGCTATCGTGGGTGAGGAAATCGGTTTGGACTTTGAGCCAGAAGACATCCACATCATGCGTCTCAACGAAACCGAAGAAGAGTTCGATGCCCGTATCGAAGAATACGTGGAAATCGAAGAGCAAGAAGCAGGTCTGATTAACGCGATCGAGGAGGAAAGAGATGAAGAAAACAAGCTCTAAACTCTTTGTAGTGCCCTACATGCTTTGGATTGCCCTCTTTGTCCTCGCACCCTTGGTCTTGATTTTCGGTCAATCCTTTTTCAACATCGAAGGCCAGTTCAGTTTAGAAAATTATAAATCTTACTTTGCGTCACAAAACTTGACCTACCTAAAAATGAGTTTCAACTCTGTACTCTATGCAGGAATTGTGACCTTTGTGACCTTGCTTATCAGCTATCCAACAGCCCTCTTTTTGACCCGTCTCAAGCACCGTCAACTCTGGCTCATGCTGATTATCCTGCCTACCTGGATCAATTTGCTCCTTAAAGCCTATGCCTTTATTGGGATTTTTGGTCAAAATGGCTCTATTAACCAATTCTTGGAATTTATTGGAATTGGTTCGCAACAGTTGCTCTTTACCGATTTCTCCTTTATCTTTGTCGCAAGCTACATCGAGCTTCCCTTTATGATTTTGCCGATTTTCAATGTCTTGGACGATATGGATAACAATCTTATCAATGCCAGCTATGACCTCGGTGCGACCAAGTGGGAGACCTTCCGTCATGTCATCTTCCCTCTGTCTATGAACGGTGTGCGAAGTGGGGTTCAGTCCGTCTTTATCCCTAGTTTGAGCCTCTTCATGCTGACCCGTTTGATTGGTGGGAACCGCGTTATCACCTTGGGGACAGCCATTGAGCAGAACTTCCTGACAAATGACAACTACGGTATGGGTTCTACCATCGGTGTGATTCTCATCCTGACCATGTTCATCACCATGTGGGTGACCAAGGAAAGGAGAGAACGATGAAAAAATTTGCCAACCTTTATCTAGGACTGGTCTTTCTTGTCCTCTACCTGCCCATTTTTTACTTGATTGGCTATGCCTTTAATGCAGGCAATGACATGAACAGCTTTACAGGCTTTAGCCTGAGCCATTTTAAAACCATGTTTGGCGATGGTCGCCTTATGTTAATTGTGACTCAGACCTTTTTCTTGGCCTTTCTATCAGCCTTGATTGCGACCATTATCGGGACTTTCGGTGCCATTTACATCTACCAGTCTCGTAAGAAATACCAAGAAGCCTTTCTTTCACTCAATAATATCCTCATGGTTGCGCCTGACGTTATGATTGGTGCCAGCTTCTTGATTCTCTTTACCCAACTCAAGTTTTCACTTGGCTTTTTGACCGTTCTCTCTAGTCACGTGGCCTTCTCCATTCCTATCGTGGTCTTGATGGTTTTGCCTCGTCTCAAGGAAATGAACGGCGACATGATTCATGCGGCTTACGACTTGGGAGCTAGTCAATTTCAGATGTTCAAGGAAATCATGCTTCCTTACCTGACTCCGTCTATCATTGCAGGTTACTTCATGGCCTTCACCTATTCGCTAGATGACTTTGCCGTGACCTTCTTTGTAACGGGAAATGGCTTTTCAACCCTGTCAGTCGAAATTTACTCTCGTGCTCGTAAGGGGATTTCGCTAGAAATCAATGCCCTATCTGCCCTTGTCTTTCTCTTTAGTATTATCCTAGTGGTTGGATATTACTTTATCTCACGTGAGAAGGAGGAGCAAGCATGAAAAAACTCTATTCATTTTTAGCAGGAATTGTAGCCATTATCCTGGTCTTGTGGGGAATTGCGACGCATTTAGATAGTAAAATCAATAGCCGAGATAGTCAAAAACTGGTCATTTACAACTGGGGGGACTACATCGATCCAGAACTCTTGGAGCAATTCACAGAAGAAACAGGAATCCAAGTCCAGTACGAGACCTTTGACTCCAATGAAGCCATGTATACAAAGATAAAGCAGGGTGGAACGACCTATGATATTGCCATTCCTAGTGAATACATGATTAACAAGATGAAGGACGAAGATCTCTTGGTACCGCTTGACTATTCAAAACTTGAAGGTCTTGAAAATATCGGGCCAGAGTTCCTCAACCAGTCCTTTGACCCAGGAAATAAATACTCTATTCCTTACTTCTGGGGAACATTGGGAATTGTCTATAATGAAACCATGGTAGATGAGGCGCCTGAGCATTGGGATGACCTCTGGAAACCAGAGTATAAGAACTCTATCATGCTCTTTGATGGGGCGCGTGAGGTGCTGGGACTTGGACTCAATTCCTTCGGCTACAGCCTCAACTCCAAGGATACCCAGCAGTTGGAAGAGACAGTTGATAAGCTCTACAAACTGACTCCAAATATCAAGGCTATTGTGGCGGATGAGATGAAGGGCTACATGATCCAGAACAACGCTGCTATCGGCGTGACCTTCTCTGGTGAAGCTAGCCAAATGCTGGAGAAAAATGAAAATCTACGCTATGTGGTTCCGACTGAGGCCAGCAACCTTTGGTTTGACAATATGGTTATTCCCAAAACAGTCAAAAACCAAGATGCAGCTTATGCTTTTATCAATTTTATGTTGAAACCCGAAAATGCTCTCAAAAATGCAGAGTATGTCGGCTATTCAACACCAAACCTACCAGCTAAGGAATTGCTCCCAGAGGAGAAAAAAGAAGACAAGGCCTTCTATCCAGATGCTGAAACTATGAAACACCTAGAAGTTTATGAAAAATTTGACCATAAATGGACAGGAAAATATAGCGACCTCTTCTTACAGTTTAAAATGTATCGGAAGTAGGAGATAAACGTAAGAAACGAATCAGTTAGAGCTGGTTCGTTTTTCTTTTTAAAAAATACAAAAAACTATAGTAGATTGAATCTAAAATAGTACGTTATGGATTCTAAAACATTTCTAGAAATTAAGTTGACTTTCCTAATCTCTTTGTTCATATCTTATTTCAATCCACTATAATAAGCAGCTTTTTGATTTTACTTGACATATTGTTAAGAATCTAATATAATAAAAACTGTAGAACAAAACTATCGCTTTTAGCGTAGCCAAGGAATTACTGGTCGGTCTGTTTTGGTCAGTAGTTTGTAGATAGGCTTATTTGGGTTTTATATATTTTCCGCAAGCAGGTGAATAAATATATCGTAGGAAGAGGTGTAAATAGCCTCTTTATTTTTTTTAGAAAAGGTACAGTATGTTAAGAAATTTAATTCTTAGTTATAGAACGTTGATGGATACTCAATACAAATTTACTATTACTCAGACTGTCTCCAAACAAACTATAGAAAAATATATTGAATTAAGCTTCACGGAACCAAATTTTCATCATCTTATAGGTTTGCACAAACTAAAAGGAATAGATAAAGTTAAGTGCTTCAATGGTAATGGGGCTCAGAAGATATATAACCAAATTTTGGGAAATCATATCACTTTTTATGATTTAGATAAAGATACATCTCAGCATAAGGCTGCATTTTTATCTAGAGCAACTTCTCTGAATTTAATTTATACGATGCTAGAAAATATAAGTGTTAATTTAAAGGGATTGTACTATTTTGACCCAAATAAAATTGGGTCGAAGATTAAAGCAAAGTATTTATTGCATTTTCAACATAGAGATAAAGAATTTTATTTTTTGTTTGATAAATATGATAAGAAGGTTAAGAACACGGATATTTGCTATCCTGTTTCAGTTTTTAGAAGAAAAATACAGGCTGAGTTGCCAGAAGGGCGTAGTGCAAAACACTATGAAATGAACCAAACCCCCATTAAGCTATTGAAAGTTGAAAAAATACAAGGTACTAGAACTGTTACATTATACGATAAATAGTTCCTTGGGTTTAGAGAGCTATTTTGAGTATGACAGGTATATCGGATATATGAGATTTGATGCCAGATAACTGTGAAAATAATAGCCATTCTAAGCCTGATGCTGGAAATCAGAATCGTCAGAGGAAGGAATAGAGAAATCGTGGCTTTACGAACAGAAATGTTATAGTAAAATATGTATAGTGGATGAGATGGTAGCAAGTTTTTGGGAAAATTAAACTTTAATGACAGTGTCTATCTCATAAGATGATTTCCAGTTGACGCAAACTTTAAAAAACGTTATAATCCCATCTTTAACAGTTTTTTGAAAACAAAGAGCCCCTAAATGCTGCTATAACAGCTTTTCGGAGCTCTTTTTCTCTTTTAAAAAAATGCGTACTTTTTATCGAGATTTGGTTTTTTAAAAATTTTTTCATATTTTTTTCGCTTATAATCTCAAAATCAGTTTGGAAGCCAAATGCTTGGTGGAGTTGATCCGTGATAGTTGTTCTGGTGTAAGTTGGAAGATATCCTACTCCATAAAGATGTTTGAACTTATAATTGCGTAAGGTTTGGATGAGTTCTGAACAGGTGACTGTTTCTCCTATTTGTTTTTCCAAGAGACGATAAATCATTAGTGCTAGGAAACAAATAGTGAAATGTGCTTGAATCCTATCTGAACGGCTGAGATAAACTGGTCTGGCTCGTAGTTCCTGCTTCATGATACGAAAACTCTCTTCAATTTCCCACCGCCTTTGATTGATGGCTACAATTGTC
>NZ_JPFU01000012.1 GCF_000722695.1 Streptococcus mitis
GATAGGCTTCGAATAACTGATTGACAGTCACAAATTCCCCAGCCTGAGCAGCTCTATATGACGTTTTAGAAATGCTTGTTCTTCTTCGTAAGTCAGATATTCTCGATGACGTCCACCACGGGTCTCTTTAAGAAGAGCCTCTAAACCAAACTCCTTATATTTTTTCAAATTCCTCCAAACAGTTGTTTTATTGCAATCTAGCAAATCCATGATTTCCTTATAACTCTTTCCTTTTGAGCGAAAATAAATAATCTGTAGACGTTTATGATATTTGGCGTACGATGAATCTCTCAGGAGTTTTTCAATTTTCTGTATTTCTTCGTTTGTAAGTTTCATAACTACTATTATAAGATGGTTTTTGATTTTAGTATAGTATAATTCAGATTTTGCCCCCTATACACAAAAAAAGCCTATCGACCAAGCTAGAAAGTTTGAATCAATAGGCTTTTTAAAGGCTGATTATTTAACAGCGTCTTTAAGAGCTTTACCAGCTTTGAATGCTGGAACTTTAGAAGCTGCAATTGTGATTTCTTTACCAGTTTGTGGGTTGCGACCTTTACGAGCAGCACGTTCACGAACTTCAAAGTTACCAAAACCGATCAATTGAACTTTTTCACCAGCTGCAAGGTAGTCAGCTACTGCTGCGAATACAGCTTCAACTGCTGCTGCTGAGTCTTTCTTAGTCAATTCTGTAGCTTCTGCTACTTTAGCGATCAAATCTTGTTTGTTTGCCATGTTAATGATTCCTCCAATTTAATTTCTAATTAACAACTATAATCATATCCTAAAATCCCTTTTAGGTCAAGTTAAAAACGCTATTTATTCGCATTTTCTTTATTTTTTTAGGAGTGGTAACGTACCAAAATAGCCCAAGCGTTTTCACCCGTGTGAGTTTGAATAATAGAACCTGTTTCCAATACTGAAATTGGCTTTTCAACATACGGCTGCAAATTGTCTTTCATCTCTTTTGCCCAATCAGAACTACCAGAATATGAAATTCCAATCTCTGCTACAGAACGTTCAGAGAGTGATGTTATCAACTCATCCAACCATTTTTTAAAAGTTTTAGCGCCACGACCTTTAACCATTGGTTGCAATTCATGGTCCTTCATCTGCATGACAACACGGATATTGAGAAGTGAGCTCAACAATCCAGTTACACGACCAATTCGTCCACCTTTTACTAGATTTTCTAAAGTAGAAACGCCAATATAGAGCTCCGTATGTTTTTTTACTTCTTCTACATGAGATAAAATTTCCTCCATATCTTTGCCTTCTTGTGCTAATTTAGCAGCTTCGACAACTTGGAATTTCAAGGCTTGGTCAGTGAAGGAACTGTCAATAACTGTTACATCAGCAGTAGATAAACTAGCACCTTGGCGCGCTGCTTCTACAGTACCTGAAAGGGCATGGGACATATGAATAGCAAGAATCTGACTGCCATCCTTGCACAAGTCTTCAAAAACTTCAGCGAAAACACCTACAGGTGGTTGACTTGTTTTCGGAAGATTCTTAGCTTCTTGCATCAAGTGAAGAAACTTACCTTCTTCTTTTAAATCAGCATCCGAATAAACAACATTATCAATCATTACAGATAGAGGAACTACCGTGATATCTAATTGCTTTACTAATTCTGGCTCAATAGTAACAGATGAATCGGTAACAATCTTAATTTTTGTCATAGTATCAATCTTTCTATTTTAGGATTCAGATTGGTTTTCTTACTTTTAATTATATCAAAAAAAGATTAAAAATTCTAATGGAGTCAATCAAATTTTCCTTAAAAATTTGATATAATCAACTTATAAGAAAAGAGGTGTCCTATGATTAAAAAAATCTATCCCGTTTTAACCATTTTACTAGGTGCTGGCATTTATGCTTTTGGTCTAACCTATTTTGTAGTTCCCCATCATCTCTTCGAAGGAGGGGCTACAGGCATTACTCTTATTACCTTTTATCTTTTTGAAATTCCTGTTTCCCTCATGAATCTGCTGATTAATATTCCTCTATTCATCCTAGCTTGGAAAATATTTGGAGCAAAATCTCTCTATTCTAGTTTGCTTGGAACCTTGGCTTTATCTGCCTGGTTAGCTTTTTTTGAGCGTATTCCCCTTCATATTGACCTTCAAGGTGATTTACTAATTACTGCCCTTATATCTGGAATTCTATTAGGAATTGGTCTTGGAATTATCTTTAACGCTGGAGGTACAACGGGTGGAACAGATATTCTAGCCCGTATCCTCAACAAATACACTCATTTCTCCATGGGGAAACTGCTTTTTATCTTAGATTTTTGTATTCTCATGCTCATTCTCCTTATTTTTAAGGATTTGAGATTGGTTACTTACACTCTGCTCTTTACTTTCATTGTATCCCGAGTGATTGATTTAATTGGGGAAGGAGGATACGCAGGTAAAGGATTTATGATTATTACTAAACGTCCTGACCAACTTGCTAAGGCTATTAATGATGACCTAGGAAGAGGTGTTACTTTTATCTCGGGGCAAGGCTACTATAGTCAAAAAGATTTGAAAATCATTTACTGTATTGTCGGAAGAAATGAAATTGTTAAAATGAAGGAAATGATTCATCGAATCGATCCTCAAGCTTTTATAACTATTACAGAAGCCCATGAAATCCTAGGAGAAGGCTTTACCTTTGAAAAAGAATAAAAAGAGGTAGTGTAGTGATCTCAAAAGTTAGACTAAATCATCTATCTTTCAGGTCACAGACAACCTCTTTTTTGTTTACTTATACTCTTATACTCTTCGAAAATCAAATTCAAACCACGTCAGCGTCACCTTGCCGTACTCAAGTACAGCCTGCGGCTAGTTTCCTAGTTTGCTCTTTGATTTTCATTGAGTATTAAGACCAATTCCGAGCTACTTCTTCATCTGCCTTTAACTGATCCACTAATTGGTCAACAGAATCAAATTTTGTCATATCACGAATGCGATCAAGCCAATAAACCATGACGGTCTCGCCATAAATATCTTGATTAAAATCAAAAATATTGACTTCAAAACGTGCTTCTTCTCCATCAAAGGTCTCATTTTTCCCGACACTAGCCATGGCACGATACTTCTGTCTTTGAATTTCAACATCAACGACATAAACACCATCTGCTGGCATATAAGTACGGTCTAAAAGCACCAAATTAGCTGTCGGATAACCAATCGTACGACCACGAGCATTACCATGAACCACCATACCTCTCGATGGTAGAGGCGCTCCCAAAAGTTCTCCTGCTTCCTTCACATTTCCATCTAAAATAGCTTGACGGATACGAGTTGAACTAATCTTTCCTTTCTCATCTTCTACAGGTGGGACGATAATGACTTCTCCATCAAAGTAATCCTTTAAGTCTTCTGCCGTTTTTTGGTCAGAACCAAATGTATAATCAAAACCTGCAACAATAATTTTGGCATTCATGGCCTTGATATAAGTTGCAAAAAATTCTTCTGCCGTAAGACTAGCAAATTGACTACTAAAATCAAGGAGATATAATTCTTCAACACCTTCTCGTTTTAATTTCCTCTCACGTTCAGCAGGGTTCAAAATATGTAAAAATAGGTCAGGATGATAAGGCTCTAAAGCAATCTTTGGAGATTCATTAAAGGTCATAACGACGATAGGCAATAAATCCTTTCTCGCAGCCTTATTGGCAACGCGAAATAATTCTTGATGCCCCTTGTGTATACCATCAAAATAGCCTAGAACAACGACTGAATCAGATGGTGTGCCAATATCTTTTTGGTTTTTTATAGGAATAGTAATAATCATAAAATAATTATATCATAGTGATAGCTATTTCTGGAACAGAAAATCTGAAATGTCATTTTTTTAACCTGAAGTGTACTATTTTAGAAGAATTATATTTTTAAAATCAGAAAAACGCATTACATCAGGCATAAAAGCTTGATACAATGCGTTTTATCATGAAAAGATCTACTGAATTCTATAGGAAATGAATTTCCAGCAGTCTTTTCACGTTCTTTTAATAAGTTCCTTCTTCACCTTGACTAGTCAAGATAAGAGGTCCATCTTTTGTAATCACGAACTGGTGTTCATACTGACATGACAATCCACCGTCGATGGTTTTATGCGCCCAGCCGGTCTTCATATCTGTATCAATTTCCCAATCACCTGTATTAATCATTGGTTCAATAGTCAAGACCATTCCTTCACGAAGACGGAGTCCACGACCTGCAATACCATAGTTAGGAACCATTGGTTCTTCGTGCATTGTTGGACCAACACCATGTCCTACAAGATCACGAACAACACCGTATCCACGGCTTTCAGCGTATTCTTGAATGGCTGCACCGATATCACCGATACGATTTCCAACAACAGCTTGCTCGATTCCCTTGTACATAGCTTCTTTAGTGACATCCATCAAGTTTTTCACTTCTTCGGACGGTGTGCCAACGGCGTAAGCCCAACATGAGTCTGCTAGGCCACCAGAATAGCTCTGAGTGTATTTTTTCATTTGCTCGACATTGTTGAAGTTTAATTTTGAGACATTCAAATCCGATTTAGCAATTGGACCTCCCAAAACCATATCAACCTTGAGCAAATCGCCATCTTTTAAGATATAGTGACGAGGGAAAGCGTGAGCTACTTCATCGTTAAGAGAGCAACAGGTAGCATAAGGATAGTCCATCATGGCACCGTCAACCCCAATCTGAAGTGGAAGGAAATTTTCTTCCTTGCAACGACGGCGAACGTATTCTTCAACTTCCCACATATCTAGGCCAGGCTTAATCAAATCACGTAAGCCGATATGAATACTTGCGAGGAAATCACCAGCTTTATCCATAGCTTCGATTTCACGAGCTGATTTTAATGTTATCATTTTTTCTCCTAGTTTCTAATTAATTTTAACAGTCACATTTGCTTTTGAAACAATCTGATGGCCGTGATAAATATCGTAGTCAATAATAGCTGAACGTCTAGTATGATGGATAATGCGTGCTTGAATGCGCAATATATCATCAATCTGAACAGCCTGTAAAAAGTAGATCAGCATCTGCTCTATTATTAAATTTCTTCCGCTATTCACAACCAAATCTTGTGTCATGTGAGTCAGAATTTCAGCCAATACACCATTAGCCAAAACTCCGTTTTTCTCTAACATAAAGGGTTCTACTGTAATGACTACTTCATCATGGTGATAAGAGAGTTTTTGTCCAATCTGCTCAGAAAAAGTCGGTAGAGCCGAAACTTGGGAACGACTCATCTTCTCCATGACATCTCGTCGCGTCACAACTCCAAGCAAGGTTTGATTATTCCGAGTAACTGGTACCATTTCAAAGTCTTCAGCAATCATCCGTTGACTGACATTAGCAATATTTGTCGATAATCCAACCAAAAATAGACTACGAGACATGACCTTATCAATTGTAGTACTTGGTGATTTATCGCCCGCATCTCTCATGGTTACAACTCCAACGACAACCTGATGTTGGTTAATAACTGGAAAACGACTACTTCGATTCTTACGTACTAAGTCCAAATAATCTTTGACTGTGTCGGTCTCTCTCAGAAAACCATATTCATGACTTGGACGATAAAGTTTCTCAACTGTCAAAATATCAGTCTTGATTTGGACATTTGACAAGGCTTTATTGATCATGGTCGCAACAGTGAAAGTATCATGCTTGCTTCTCAGAACAGGAATCCCTTTTTGATTGGCCAGTTTTAGCACATCATCATGGACCTGAAATCCCCCTGTAACTAGAACTGCATTTTCATTTTCCAAGGCTAGCAACTGAATACGGGTTCGGTCTCCGACAATCAAGAGCCCCCCATCATGAAGGTAAGACAAGATGTTTTGTTCAGTCATGGCACCGATTGAAAACTTGCTAAATTCTCTTTCTAAACCTTCTTGTCCAGCTAACACCTCAGAAGAAGTTACTTCTGCAATTTCTGCATATGTTAATCTTTCGATAGCAACTTTCTTCGATTTAACGCGAATTGTTCCACTACGGGGACGAGTCTCCACAATTCCACGGTTTTCAGCTTCCTTGATGGCCCGATAAGCAGTTCCATCACTGACTCCCAGATGATTAGAAATACTACGAACACTGACCCTTTTACCTACTGGTAATTCCTCCAAATAACTTAGAATTTCCTGATGCTTACTCATTGAATTCTCCTTTTACATACCGAAATTCAAGATAATCCCGCATTTTTCTTGTGTAACGATCACTTCCCTTAAACTGACGAAACAAACTAAATCCAGACTTGAGAGCAACCTTTTGGCTAGCTTCATTTTCAAGATGGGTTATAATGGATAATTGTTTTAAGTCAAATTCTTCAAAAGAAAGTTGGCAAAGTTTTTTTACAACTTCTGTCATAAAACCTTGACACCAAGCGTCTTTCCTCAAAAAATAGCCAAGCTCTGCTTCTTTTTTGATTTCATCTAACTTCTCAAATTTAATAGAACCAATCATTTGTTGATTTTTCTGGTCACAAATTGCCCATACTCCCAAAGGGGACTTCATAAAGTAATTAGCCAGTGCATACTGGCTTTCTTCTAGACTTGCCTGCGTTGGAAAAATAAATTGAAGATTTTCTGGATTCGAAGCTATCTCGTGGAAGTCCTGACTATCACTAAAAAAGAAAGGACGCAAATACAAGCGATCCGTTTCAAAAAAGAAAACATTGCTAATTTGGTCCAAATATTCATAAACACCTCTACGGTTTATTCTTCAACAAGTGTAATATCCGCTCCTAGATTACGTAATTTTTCGATAATATCAGAATAACCACGTAAGATAAACTCGATATTGGTAATTTCAGTTTGTCCCTCGGCCATCAAACCAGCAATAACTAAAGCTGCACCAGCTCTTAAGTCAGTCGCTTTAACACTTGCCCCATTCAAAGCACGACCACCTGTATATAAAATATGACCATTTGTTGTTGAAATATCTGCGTCCATCTTAGCTAATTCAAAAACATGGTTTACACGTTTTTCGTAAATCGTATCAACAATTGTACCACGACCATTAGCTGTTAGCAACAAAGGGGTAATCGGCTGTTGCAAGTCAGTAGCGAAGCCTGGGTAAGGAGCTGTCTTAATATTGATTGCTTTCAAATTAGACTGTTCTTCTACAAAAATACTGTCTTCAGATACAGTCATTCTCACTCCCATCTCTTCCAACTTAGCAATGAATCCTTCTAGATGTTCATAAAGAACATTATTTATACGAATCCCCTTACCTACTGCAGCAGCTAAGGAAATATATGTTCCCGCTTCAATACGGTCTGGAATTACCTGATGATGCGTCCCATGTAAACTTTCAACACCATCAATAATGATAATATTGGTTCCAGCACCACGGATATGGGCACCCATATTATTCAAGAGAGTAGCAACATCAATAATCTCAGGTTCACGGGCTGCATTTTCAATAATGGTACGCCCATTTGCTTTAACCGCAGCAATCATCGTATTAATCGTCGCACCGACACTAACCGTATCCATGTAGATACTTGCGCCGTGAAGTCCTGTATCTTTGGCAGATAACTTCATGTTATCTCCCTCGTAGCTAACAGTTGCACCCATAGCTTCAAAAGCCTTAAGGTGTAAATCAATAGGACGTGGTCCCAAATCACATCCTCCAGGTAAACCAACAGTGGCTTCACCAAAGCGACCTAAAAGACTTCCATAAAAATAATAAGATGCACGAAGACTATTGATTTTCCCATAAGGCATTGGAATATTTTGAACACCTCTTGGATCAATCTCTAACACATCGTCATAACGCTTAACTGTAGCACCCATTAACTCCATGATTTCGACAAGACTAGTAACATCAGAGATATCTGGTACACAATCCAAAGTCACAATATCGTCTGCCAAAATAATAGCCGGAATCAAAGCTACTACACTATTTTTTGCGCCACTAATGGTAATCTCACCTTGCAGGGGCAAGCCACCATTGATAACAATTTTTCTCATTTTAAATTTTTAATACTCTTTCAAAATTTCTAAAAAGGTCCTACGTTAAAGTATATCATAAATTCACCCTTTTTTCCATCATTTTCAATTATATTAGCTGAATCGTATTTGTTGGTAACTGAGCTTTCTTAAAAAGTTATGTCCCTTTTTTGCTTTTTTGCCCCCTGAACAGAAAAAAGCCCTTCGGATAAAATCCGAGGGGCTAGAAACGTTGTTAAATCAACGGCCGAACTTTTGAATTTCAAGGTTCGGGATAAAATAGTTCACTGAACTATTTTATTTTTTCAAGTTATCTTCCTATTACTAGATACTAAAAAATAGGCCTAAACCTACTCAATATCTAACTTGATTTTCTCAAAAACTATTAAATTCAAATAAGTTGAGATAACTTAAAGGGTAACAAAAAGGAACTTAAAATGATGAGTTCAGCAGGCAAGAAACTAGCACGGTCAAACGTGCTTTTTTTTATGTCACTCTAGGTAAGCTTTTAACAACGAAATGTGCAATATCAATTTTTGTGTTTCATTTTTTCGATATAAGCGAATGCCTCGTTTTCTGAAATT
Organism: Streptococcus mitis; assembly: GCF_000722695.1. Lineage (GTDB taxonomy): Bacteria > Bacillota > Bacilli > Lactobacillales > Streptococcaceae > Streptococcus > Streptococcus mitis_O. The sequence goes on from NZ_JPFU01000012.1 coordinate 8,533, forward strand.
TCTTCAAAGTCCGTGAAGTCATTGAAATATATTTTATTAAACCAATCTATGCTATTAACCCACGTTTTTTCGATATCAAAAACTTGCATAACACCACCAAATAAACGAAGTATTTGAGGGTTCTCCGCTGTTGTGTGATAATATCTATTTTTTATCATATTACTTCACCACTACTATTTTTCAGCTTTTCAGCAATTTACCACTTGCTTTTTTATATCTTTTTCATGTCTATATAATAGGAAACAATTATATCATATTTACCCCCGTTTTTCCAATTTGTGCATATCCACTGAATGAAGCACCAAATCACGATACTTCCAAGTTGACACCAAGCAATCTAGTAAGTCTTTATCTTCTACTTTAAAATCTAATAGGAGCAATAATTTAACTGTGTATTCATTTTTTAGTATCGGTACACTATATGTCACTTCTACCCAATGTTCAAAATCTGATTTAGTTTCTTCAATGCTTGTAAGTTCCATGTTTAAAATGTTCATTTTTCTCCCTCCTACTTTATTATTCGTAAAAGTAAAAGAAAACCACTTAGATTGTTCTAGGTGCTTGTTTAAATTGATTCTAGTTTTAATGTTTTGAGGTATTCTTCCCATTCACGGTCCAAGTCCTCAACAGTTTTATTCTTATTTCGTTCCTGGATGGCATCAAAATCAATGTTGTCATCTTCACCTTCCGGCCAATCATAAATATCTTTTTTAGCCATATCATTCAATCCTTCCAAATTCAAAACCGAACACTTCGGATAATAATTCAAGAGTTTTTTCTTGTGCTACAACTTCAGTATAATCCTTCTTCGCAAACTTTTCAATATTATCTTTATACATTGGTAAATAGATTTTTCATAGATTAATATTAACCTCTAAATTAAAACAAAAAGCGTAAACCCGAATCCCGCAAAAGAAAAGGTAAACGCTAAGAGGTTGGGGCAAAAGCCCTTTACACCTCTATTTTATCAAATACCACTTGAAAAAACAATGCTCATACAAGCCCCAGATTCGTTTCTAAGGGCTTTTAGTTTACCCATGGTGTTTTAATCGTCTAGCACGCAATAAAGCGAATACGGGCGAATATGAAGCCTCATCTTACTTATATACTTCCAGCTCTCCGTTCTGGTGGATTCTCGCAAAGTTTAAGACGGATATTTGTTTGTACCGGTGATAACTAGTGGAGCTAGTACCTGCCATTTCTACGCATTCGCTCATTGTTTTCTTTCTCATATAGCAATAATGGATAATAAAGTATTTTCTGGCTCGCTTGTTCTCTATGCTGTTAATGTCGTGGGCGAATATTTCCAACCCCTCACGGATTGCTTTTTCATGCTCACCGCTCAAATTCCACTGATCAGGTAAGACAAGTTTCCAAGCCTCTTCATCGATACTAACTTGGTTTTCACTTCCTGCCATCCTCTGGAAACGTAGAAAGTAAGTCGCTTAATCCTCTGAAGCGTATCCTCTTTTAGTTTTAGAACACTTATAAGATTGTTCTCTATCTTGTTCTCTCTGCTTGCCTGTACCCTGCTATGGCTTAGTGTTGGCTTTTCGATAATACCACCTTCCAGGGCTTCCAATTCCAAATATAAGCCTTTGATTTCCTTGCTTATCCACTTAACGCCCTCTAGTTTTTCTTTTACCTGCTCTGGTGTCATGCCTCGGCCTCCTCTATGATATAATATTTTTATTGGGTATATCACAAAGGAGTCAGCTATGCTGGCTTTTTTTCGTTTTCTCGGCGTTCGCTCGGAGTTCAAGTATATTCTCCTTATCTGATTGATAACTGATAAGCTCTATTCATCACAAAAACCTATATTGTCCCAGAATATCCGCAATCCTTTTGTATTTTTAATTCGTGAAATATCTTTTTCTGCTGCTTCTTTTGTCGGATAGACTTCTATAATATCTTTGGGATTTTTCCACCTATCCTATATCTTACCTCAAAATGTCCAGTATCAATCTGCGTCAAAAACACGGTATCAACTTCATCAACCACCGCTAACTTATTCAACTTATTTAAACGGTTTTTAATCGCCTTCATCTAGTATCTTCGCCTCTAATATTTCTAATTGCTCTACTACTTCAACCATTTCAACCGCCTTATAAGCCATGTTTAGAATGCTCTGGGCGCTCTGTTGTCTCGCATACGGGCTTACTGTCTTATCAAGCATGATTTCCCGTAATACATTGACTGCCTCAACACTTGCATTCTGTAACAGCGTAGTAGACTCCTTGAGTTGTTCGCTACGTCTTTCACGGTAAATTCTCTTAAAGGTTGCATCGTTCAAGTAATTGTAAGCCGTCTTTCTGGTGATCTCACTTAATTCACTAGCTTTTTTTACATTCCCAGTCATGAGATAATTGGCCATAAATATTTCTTTTTTTCTGCTTAATTCTGTCAAATACTAGTCACCTCACTTTATTGCTCTAATTCTGGAAACTCACTTATCCCAGTCATTTCCCTAAGTTCATCCATACGTTTTTTTGATTTCTTATAGTCTGCTAGCTTAATATCTTTAAATGGTGTTTTAATAAAATCATCCATATCTATCTTTATTTCATCTTGCTGAAAAGCAAATCTTAAACAATCCACATATAAAGATATACATTCATCGGTTGTTGCATATTCCGTCTTTCCAGCATACTCTTCTAACTTTTCTAGTCTTGCTTTTAAACTTCTAACCATTCCCCTACCTCGTGTGTAATTCTGTCTGATTTATGTAAAAAAAGGGGATTGCTCCCCTCCACATCACAAACCTAACAAACCACGTCTTTCTTTGCCCAGTAGTTTATCATATAGGGCTTTATCCTTCTCATATAGTTCATGTCTACGCTTATAGCCCATAGCCTTAAACTCTTCAAGGGTTACAGCTTCCTCTTCGTAAGATTTTGAAATACTTTCTACGTTCTTGGCAAGCCCCTGCAGTAAGTCAGCTTGTCTCTTCTCTTCTTCGATTTCTTGAAATAGTTGTTTATATTCATCTTTCATTATTGTTCTCCCTCAAAATAGTTAATACGATTCACAAAATAAGCCAAATCATCACTCGGATCTAAATAGCGGTGCTGGCTTCCCATATAGCCAGCTACACCACTGTAAATGTAAGGCTTACTTACTCCACTATATTCTGGAGACGTATTCAGGCGGTCAAATAACTCTTCGATACCTGTTTCTCTTACCTCATCCGCCAATCTTTTAGCAGTATTTTTGTAGTTTTCATTATAATTCGCAATTAACTCCAGAAGCTCAATAGATTTCTGTTTAATTTCTTGGCGCTGACGTTTCACTGTTTCATCTTGCTCTAATGCTGTTTCTAAATAACCTAACGCATTGATTTTTCTAGCATCTGCTACGATTGAGTTAATCCGTTCTTTTTCGAGTTTTGTTCTTTGCTCTTTCATATCGGCAATATATTTCTCTTTAGAGTTGACTGCCTTAAAATCTTCAAAAGTTTGTAACTCAGCTTTCTTAGATTTAATAGCCTCAACTTCTTTTTCGGTTTTCTTGATTTCCTCATCAAAGCGATCAAAAATCTCTAATTGAGTCCGTACTTTGTCCATCTGGTTTTTGACTTCTTGCAATGTTGGCATTTCTTTTTCCTCCAATCTTTCCAAAAACAAAAGAGGCATAGCTAAAATAGATTACTCTACTTTATGCTATACCTCTGATTTTTTCAGTCAGTATTCTTTTTAAATATTGTTGTTTTAGATTCCACGCTGGAGACAATCTCGCCGTCTTGTATTTTAAGCGTGATACTACCAAACCTTGGAACCTCTAACAGTTTTATTATACCATAACTTTTGAAATAAATAAAGCCTTCTTGTATCTCCATGTTTACCTCTCATGCTATTTGTATAGAACCATCACACTGGTCAATGCCCCTATGCTCTCATAGTGTCCCTCTGTTGCTTCTGAATGTCTCACATCTACTACTTCAACAGTTGCCATGAAATCATTTACTTCCTGTTCAAACTCTTCTTTACTTTCCCAAAAATGATGATAAAATAGTTTAATTTTCATGTTGTTTTTCCTTTTTCTGTTTTCAGGGTGTCACTAGTAGTTACACCATTGCAAGGGGGTCGATACTATCTACCCCATTTTGTTAAATTTTTAGTGTTTGTCAGGTACTGCTCTTAGTTCGTCAAGTTCTTCAAAGACCTGCTCAAACTTTTCCGCTATTTTAATCACGTTCACATTATTCACCGATGAATTATAGTTCGCATTCTCAATAAATCCATCTAGTACCTCACTTATCCGCTCAATGTTTTCTTCTAGTCTATTCACTCTTTGACAAATGTTCATCGCCACCTGGTTTGCTCCTTTTTCTCTCAGATTAGGTTTTGATTAGGTTTAAAAAATAACCCTTTAAAAGCCTATTATATAAGCGTTTCAAGGGTATTAGATTAGGGTTAGTTTTACTTTCCAAGTTCGCGCCTATATAACACGTTTATATATATTTTTATATAAAGATATTAGAAATAAAAACTAACCTACTAACCCAAATACTCGCAAAGACTTTTATATCAACGTTTACAAAGGTTAACATTTAGGTTATGTTTCTATTTTTTGCATAACCTAAATTGCTATAACCCTTGATGTAATTGGTTTTTTAGTATTAAATTTCCTAACCTAAATCTTCATCTTCTAAGTGTATTCCCCATACCCCTTTGACAAATCTTTTACGTTGAAAACCTTGTGGGTCAAGTACTTCATAAAACTTAGGGCTAACCGTTCCATTTTTAGCTGAGTACTTATATGACGTTGTTTTTTCCAATTCGGTCATTACTGCATTGCTAAATTGTCCAAGTTTAGGTTTATCTATCCCAATATCTTCAGCAAACTCTTTTAATTTATTTCTTGCAATAAACATTGGAACATGGTTTATTTCATGCCACCTGTTTGGTATGTAGAAATTCTCTACCCAAACTTTGATATAATCGTTATCGTTTTTATACTTGCTAAGCATTTCTTGTACCGCTTTAGGTTCTATAAAGCTATCAAAATCTGGCATATTTAAAACTTTAAACAAAACCCACTCTAGTAGCTCTTTGTTCTTTATAAATCGGTCTTTGATTTCATGACGTTCTTTCTGACCGTTAAAATCTGCACGGAAAGGAATGATACAAAGACGTCTATACCACCCCATCGTCTTATTTCTAGATCTAGGCAAATCATTGCCCGAAAAGATACACAATAGTCTGAAACGTGCTTCCACGGGTTGCAAGCTTTTTTTATTGACCTGCACTGGATCTCCACTAATTACACTCATAAGATCAGAAACTTCATCCAGGTACTTGTTAGAAATATCATCTCCAATATTACAAACCTTTCCTTCCAAAGCGCCCAAATAGAACTCTTTCCCGAATTGGTCAGGTTTCAAATTACTAATATTTGACCGTCCTATTAAATTCTCCAGCAAGGCTTGAAAAGTACCCTTTCCATTATTACCATCTCCAACCATTAGCACCATTTTCTTACGTGTTCGGTTGGGATTGATAGCCTCGTTTATGACTTGCCACAATAAAGCTACAACTTCTTTATCGTTAACTGCTAATGTCTCTAACCATCTATCAAAATCAAACCAACCATCTAAAATCGGCTTTCTAGCACTTGGATTGTAACTTGTTTGTATCTTACTGGTAATGACAAAATTAGGACTAAATTCCTCTAGTCTATGAGTTTTAATATTATAAACTCCATTTGCTACTGGAATATATCGGTAATCGTCCAGCGGTTTTTTCATTTTTGTTTCTGTACGGATAAAAGATATAAGTTCCGTGAAGAACTTGTTAGAGGTCAAACGTGAGTCATATTTTAAAAGCAATTTTCGGAAAATGTCGTTACTTGATACATAATGGCCTAAATCCAAGTGGTAAAGATATAGCTTACTAATATCACTTATTGCACCCTCACCTATAAAGGTAAAATGGCAAATTTCCTGTAACGCTTTGGCTACGATTGCAACACTTGGTCGTGAGATTTCTACCCTTTCGTTTTTCTTTCCTTCATTGACAATATAGGAGTTTTCTTTACGCCATTGATCTCCAAGTTCCCAAATCCTGCTATATAATTCCTTCATCGTTCTAGGAGGTTGTTCTTGCTCTCTGACCTCCGTGATTTCACTTTCTAGGTTTTCTAATTCTTCTAGTTCTATGGTTCTAACCTCTCTTTCTGTATTCAGCCCGTGCTATGCTGCTAAAAGTACGGTCTAACTCTTCAATTGGTAATGGTTCACTTGTGACGCTATTAGCTATCTTAGATAGTTCATAAGCCGTTTTTAGGTCGCAATCAACCCACTTATTAAAGAGTAAGCCTACAAAGCGTGTCAGTGCTACGTTACGCCCTCCCTCGTCTCCAAATCCGTTGAAAAGCGTGTCAATGATCCTCATGGTCATAGATTTCTGACCACTTGGTCTTGGAGTGTATGGAAGACTTGTAGCATTCTGTTCGACTGGTTCAGCCGTTGTCTTTGGTACTGGATAGTCAAGTCCATGCTCCACAATCTTTTGATAACTCTCTGGGTCTCCTGTTGTTACTGGTAGTCCTTGGAGTTGTGACCATGTTAAACTGGCCATGTCAAAGGATAGACCAATCTTGTCAGCAATCTCTTTCACTACCTGCTTATAGGTTGCCTCATTCATCACGTTGTCAGGCTTCACTACAAGGCGAAAACGGGGCTTTTCTAAGCTATGTTTGATAGTCGGGTATAAGATGTATGAGTAGCCAAACAAAGCGCTAGAAATGGCTTTTATGAAGTCCTCAGACGTCCCCTGTATATCGTCATAATCAAGGAAAATCAAATCCCGATAGATTAGATTGGAGTTGTTTCGCTTGTAACTGCCATTCTTTTCTGGTGTTACTTTCCCACTGATACAGTATGGCGCTTGTGTTCGTTTGAAGTCTTCGATATTCCCCCCTTCAGAGACTACCAAAGGCTTAAAACGTTCAATATACTGGAACGGCTCAAGCTTATCAAATGGATAAACAAGATTATTTTGAAAGCCTTTAGCTTCATAAATTACCATATCAGCCTCCTTTTCTACGTTTCTTTCTCAATTTCTTCAATCGTTTTTCCTCTTTGATTTGGGCTAATGTTCTACCACGGTTTTTATACACTTTAACATCATGATAATGTCCTTTATTATCTGCTGGGTGAATACTATACCTAGCCATTCTTCCACCCCCTAATCTACTGCAAGAAAATTGTAAATATCACTCTTGCGGTAATAAACTTTCTTACTACTTTCAAATGGTGAACGGAGCGGTTTCAAACCTTCTTTTTCCCAATTATTTAACGTAGTTCCACTAATACCAAGTTTTTTGAGTAAGTCAGGCCTAGAAATCAAGTCCCAGTTGTCATCACGTTGCTTTTCCAGTTCCATCCTTTTAGCCAAGTGATCTCCCACTTTCTCCAGTAATTCAAGCTCTGCTTCTCTTGATAACAGTTGCATATTACACCCCTTTCTAATTATGAATCTTACCCGCAAGCTGGATATAACGCCCATAGCAAGGGTTTAAATCATCGCTAGGTGTTTCTATCGTCTGTTGATTTTCTCGCTCAAATTGGGCGCTCTTTTTGCGATCTCGGTGGTTTAGATAAAGCAGTAAGCCAATCAGTACCACCATAGAGATTACCGCCTGTGTATTGGTCAAATCTAATTCATTCATGTCATGCCCTCGCTTTGTAATTCTTGATATAGTCCACTTGATCAGTTCGCTCCATCTTCAAAAACTCATCTACCTCTTTGGGTGTTACCTTTCTATCTAAAAAATCAGTGATGAACTGAAAGAGGTTCGGATTTCTATCCTTGATTTCAGCAATTGCTTCATCAAATTCTGCTTGTGTCATGTTGTCTAGGTCTAGTGTCATTTTAATAGCCCTCTTTTCTCTAAATCATCAATTACTAAATCCCGTAAATATGTCCATGTTGAAGCGGTCTTGTGAATGATACCATTGCTTAGATTATTCTCTTTTACAACTTGGTCTAAGAAATTGAATAGCAACCAGTCAGGGGCTTTACCGTATCTGTTTACGCATTCATCGTCATATTTTTTTAATTCTCCAAGTAAGTTCTCAACATTCGCATTGAAAAACTCTTTATGGCTCACTTCTTGCTTCTTGTACGCTTCAGATAATTTATAAAACTTTACCCATAGCTGACTGATTACTGAATTACAATCTTCAGCAATTTCCGTTGCTCCAATATGATTCTTAGACTTATGCCACTCTGATAAAATTTCCAGTTTTTCCTCAATGAGTTGCAACTCATTTCCAAAATCTTTTAAAAATGTGTCCATGTTTATTACCTCTGTTTCTATGTTGTGTAATTGCCCTAAGGGCTTTTTAATGCCTTTTACTATCCAGGATATCCTCACACTCAAAGTTGGGCGATGGCGAGTGTGGGGATTTTGAATGGTTGTTTCTTATACAGTTTTTCTTGTAATGAAGTTCCTCACGCTCAGAAGTTTGCCGACCGAGAGCGTGGGGCTTTTTGAGTTGTTTCTTATAACGCTAATCCTCACGCTCAGAGTCGCCAAATTGAAAGCGTGAGAAAGTACCAGTTTTAAGAGTTGGCGCTCTATGCTTTTCAAAACCTTTTCTAATTGCTTGCCTACCATTAGTTGTTATTGATTGAATAGTTGATTTTTGTTATAATCAAGGTATAGAAAAAATATCTATATTCTTGATCCAGTCGCTTGCTTCAGTCGCCAAACGTTCAGCAAGTGACTTTTTTTGTTGTCAATCCCCAGTGGTAAAGCACCACATGAGAAACTTGTAAATGTAAAGTAGTATTGCGATTGGGTCGCTCCTTTCTAATAATCTTCAGCAAGCCACTGCATGGCCTTTTGATAAATGCTAGGCTTTACTTCGCCACCGTCTCGGATTTTTCGATAGGTAACTTGTGTAACTCCGATTTCTTCGCCTGCTTGCTTTGCAGTTAATTTCTTATCTGCTTGCTTTCGGCGGATTGCTTTTGCTTGTGTTGAGGTAATAAGCAATGAAGTTCCTCCTTTCTACAGTTATCATAATTGATAACTTTTATCTAGATTGTAACATCATAAATGATACTTGTCAAGCAACAAATGATATTTATTGTTATCTTTTTTGATATTTTTTTATTTTATGATATAATCACAATGAGGTAATAATATTTATGAAAAATCGTATTAAACTACTTAGACAAGAACAAGGGAAAACACAAAAAGAATTGGCCGATGAAATAGGTGTAAAAAAGCTAACAATATCTAGATGGGAAAACGCTGAGGATGTTTCCCTTAAGCAAGATAAAGCCCAGCTACTAGCAGATATATTCGGAGTTAGTGTTAGTTATCTGTTAGGGTATAGCGAGTATAGAGATAGCCAAGAAGCAAACTTTCATCTCAACAAAATCAATCCTGATGATCCATATAATTTAGTTAGAGCTAGGATATGCTCTATCCTTGGTGATGACTTAATGGAAGAACTTGAAAGGCAATATGTGACTGGTTATGATGATCCTGATTACTCTAATCTTATTTCATTCTTATCTGCAGTAAATCAGCTTTCATATACTGATGAAGAAGAGTTATTACTAAATTATGGAATACTCCCTAAGGAAGATAAAAAGATAATAAAGAATCTGGTTTCTGATATGGCTGAAAAAGTAAAAATAGCCAATAAAAAAGAACCTTGGGAAAAAGGATTCTAAACCAATGAACCACAATATCCAACAATCATGAATCCCCCCCTTTTTCCACTATCTAAAGTGCAAAAACAGGGGAAATTGAAGAATAGAAAGCCAATTTTACAGACTAAAGCGCAAAAATGAGCTAAATTGCAAAATAGAAATCCGATTTGAACCAACAAAACTAATATCTAAAAGATATAATTCATTAACTTTAAACAAAACGAAGTAAAGAAAAATCAATTATTTTGAACAAAAGTGTTGACTAACATTTAAAATTATCATACAATGAAGGTACTTAAGAGAATAGCGCCCGATAATTCTCAGTGAAACGGGATAGCGAAAAAAGCGCCTTCTATGTATTTAGGAGGTGCCTTTTTTTGTCCAAACCATTCAAGACTATACAAGAACAAATAGAGTTATTACATAAACGGGGGCTTGTAATATCTGACTATTCCAAAACAAAAAAGTACCTACTAACAAATAACTACTACAGTATTATCAATGGTTACAGTAAATATTTTACTGATCAACACAACAATTATATACAAGGTGCTAATTTCTCGGAAATTACTTATACATACTTTTATGATAAGGAAATCAAATACACCTTCCTAAAAGCTATCTTAGAAGCTGAGAAACACATAAAATCTATATTAGCTTATGTTTTTTCCGAGGCTTACCCTACTACTCCTTATTTTTACTTAGATTACCAAAACTACGACTACAAGAAAAACAAGAGGACTGTCCCTTTTGTGATTCGTCAAATCGTAAAAATCATTGATAAACATAAATCAAGCCGAAAAAGCAATAGCATACAACACTATTTCAATAAACATAACGACGTCCCTTTCTGGGTAATCGTGGATTACTTGACTTTTGGAGATATACTCGCAATTTTAAAGAGTTTGCCACTCTCCCTACAAGATAGAATTACAAAGAAGTCTTACAGTTTTATTAGTGAACACTGCACTATTAAGAAAAATTTTACTAGGGATATGCTGATTTCCTTTGTTGAAAACCTAGCAGAAACTAGAAATGTTTGCGCTCACGATAACCGCTTATATGGTTTCAAGTGTAGAAATAGTTTGAAATACTATCCTGATTTACACGACAAACACAATATAAAGAATACAGACGCAAAAAGTAGTCCTTATCATACCATGATTGCGTTACAATGTTTCCTAAGCGCTAATGAGTATGCTAAACTACATAATACTCTTCTATCACGATTTAAAGACTTCTCTAAACATTTACATACACTCTCTATTGATTTCTTTTTAAACGAACTAGGCTTCCCTCCTAATTGGCAACAATCAAATAAACTCGTTCATTAAACAATCCCATATAAGCCCATATACGCCTTGTTTCCTATTACGGTACAATTTTACCGTCCGACTGCTTAAAATCGAAAATAAGGGGCTACGAGAAGCCCCTCGCATGGTATAACTTCAAAATCTTTTCTAATTGCTTGCCTGCTGATGGAAAAGGAGTAAACCATGAATATTACAGAATACAAAAAGAAAAACGGAACTATCGTATACCGAGCAAGCGTGTATCTTGGAGTTGATAAACTTACTGGAAAGAAGGCTAGAACTACAGTTACGGCCAAAACAAAAACAGGCGTTAAAATCAAATCTAGAGAGGCCATTAATGCTTTTGCTTCTAACGGGTATACAGTTAAAGATAAGCCAACAATCACAACATACAAAGAACTGGTAAAAGTTTGGTGGGATAGTTACAAGAATACAGTTAAGCCCAATACTCGTCAATCTATGGATGGATTGGTTAGAGTTCATTTATTGCCTCTATTTGGCGATTACAAGCTAGATAAGCTGACCACGCCTATTCTTCAACAGCAAGTGAATAAATGGGCTGACAAGGCCAATAAAGGCGAAAAAGGGGCGTTTGCTAACTACTCCTTACTCCATAACATGAATAAGCGTATTTTGAAGTATGGCGTAGCTATCCAGGTAATACAATACAATCCAGCTAACGATGTCATCGTTCCACGCAAACAGCAAAAAGAAAAGTCTACTGTAAAATACTTAGACAACAAAGAATTAAAACAGTTTCTGAATTATTTAGATACTCTGGATCAATCAAATTATGAAAACCTATTTGATGTTGTCTTGTATAAGACTTTATTGGCCACTGGTTGCCGTATTAGTGAGGCGCTGGCTCTTGAATGGGCTGATATTGACCTAGAAAACTGTGTTATCAGTATCAATAAGACACTAAACCGCTATCAAGAAATAAACTCACCTAAATCAAACGCTGGTTATCGTGATATACCAATAGACAAAGCCACCTTGCTTTTACTAAAACAATACAAGAATCGTCAACAAATTCAGTCTTGGAAATTAGGTCGATCTGAAACAGTTGTATTCTCTGTATTTACGGAGAAATATGCTTATGCTTGTAACTTACGCAAACGCCTAAATAAGCATTTTGATGCTGCTGGAGTAACTAACGTATCATTTCATGGTTTCCGCCATACACATACTACTATGATGTTGTACGCTCAGACTAGCCCTAAAGATGTCCAATATAGATTGGGACACTCTAACTTATTAGTGACTGAAAATGTTTACTGGCATACAAACCAAGAGAATGCAAAAAAAGCTGTCTCAAATTATGAAACAGCCATCAATAATTTATAAAGGGTGTCACGTTTAGTGACTACCCTCTTACTATACCTAAAATCAGTTAAGGGTAACTAAAAGGGTAGTAAAAACAAAAAAGCACTAAGGGAAAGCGCCCCAAAGTGCTTATTTCAAAGGCTTTATAGCCCCTCATCTCATAAAGAGATTATTTTTTCAAGTTGTAGAATGATTTCAATCCACGGTATTCTGCTACTTCACCAAGTTGGTCTTCGATGCGAAGCAATTGGTTGTATTTAGCGATACGGTCTGTACGTGAAAGTGAACCAGTCTTGATTTGTCCTGCGTTAGTTGCAACTGCGATGTCAGCGATTGTTGAATCTTCAGTTTCACCTGAACGGTGTGATACAACTGCAGTGTAACCAGCTTCTTTAGCCATTTCGATAGCTTCAAAAGTTTCAGTAAGAGTACCGATTTGGTTAACTTTGATAAGGATTGAGTTAGCAGCACCTTCTTGGATACCACGTGCAAGGTAGTCAGTGTTTGTTACGAAGAAGTCGTCACCAACAAGTTGTACTTTCTTACCAAGACGTTCAGTAAGAGCTTTCCAACCATCCCAGTCGTTTTCATCCATACCATCTTCAATAGTGATGATTGGGTATTTGTTAACCAATTCTTCAAGGTAGTCGATTTGTTCTGCAGATGTACGAACAGCAGCGCCTTCACCTTCAAATTTAGTGTAGTCGTAAACTTTACGTTCTTTATCGTAGAATTCTGATGAAGCACAGTCAAATCCGATAAATACATCTTTACCTGGAACATATCCAGCAGCTTCAATCGCAGCAAGGATAGTTTCAACACCGTCTTCAGTTCCTTCGAAACGAGGAGCGAATCCACCTTCGTCACCTACGGCAGTTTCCAAACCACGTGATTTAAGGATTTTCTTAAGAGCGTGGAAGATTTCAGCACCGTAACGAAGAGCTTCTTTAAATGTTGGAGCACCAACTGGCAAGATCATGAACTCTTGGAAAGCGATTGGAGCATCTGAGTGAGAACCACCGTTGATGATGTTCATCATTGGAGTTGGAAGAACTTTAGTGTTGAATCCACCAAGATAGCTGTAAAGTGGGATTTCAAGGTAGTCAGCAGCAGCACGAGCTACAGCGATAGACACACCAAGGATTGCGTTTGCACCCAATTTACCTTTGTTAGGAGTACCGTCAAGAGCGATCATAGCACGGTCGATAGCTTGTTGATCACGTACATCGTAGCCGATGATAGCTTCAGCAATGATGTTGTTTACGTTGTCAACAGCTTTTTGTGTACCAAGACCACCGTAACGAGATTTGTCACCGTCGCGAAGTTCAACTGCTTCGTGTTCACCAGTAGAAGCTCCTGATGGAACCATACCACGTCCGAAAGCACCTGATTCAGTGTAAACTTCTACTTCAAGTGTTGGGTTACCGCGTGAGTCTAGGACTTCGCGAGCGTAAACATCAGTAATAATTGACATTTTTTACTCTCCTTATGAGTTAAATTTTTTACACCTCTATAATACCTTAAAACCCCTCCTTTTTCAAGAAAAAACGTTATCTTTGTGCAAATTTTCCTTAACTTTATAAAGTAATCGCTTTCTTTTGTCTGTTTTATTCTAACTTTTATGATATACTGTTTTCATGACAGATTTATCAAAACAATTACTTGAAAAAGCTCATGGTGGGCCAAAATTAAATCCAGATGAACAAAGACGCTACCTTGGTACTTTTGAGGAAAGAGTTCTTGGATATGCAGATATTGATACGGCAAATAGCCCTCAATTAGAAAAAGGATTTTTATCTATCTTAGAAAACCTTCAAGAAAAGGCTGAGCCTCTATTTGTTAAGATTTCCCCAACTATCGAATTTGACAAGCAAGTTTTCTACTTAAAAGAAGCAAAAGAAACTAATAGCCAAGCCACAATAGTATCTGAAGAACACACTTCTTCTCCTTTCGGCCTGGTTATTCATACTAATGCACCAGTGCAAGTAGAAGAAAAGGATCTTCGACTTGCTTTTCCAAATCTTTGGGAAGTTAAAAAGGAAGAACCAGCCAAAACATCCATCTGGAAGAAATGGTTTGGCTAAATCTTACTCAGACTTAATAAACGCCCAATATTGGCAGCCGTGTGCTCCAGATAGACACTGGCATTGTTCAAACTATCTTCTAGTGGTTCACTTTTCTCCAAAATAGAAAAGGCAGCTTGGATATTTTCAAATGGTAGGGAAGGTAAATCTTCAGCGAGACTACCACAAATAGCAATAACAGGAACTCCGACAGGGGTTCTTTTTGCTACGCCTATAGGCGCTTTCCCTGCTAAACTTTGACGATCTAGCCTTCCTTCTCCAACAATAAGCAAGTCAGCATCTACAACTTTCTTATCAAAGTCAATCAAGTCCAGACAGGTGTCAATTCCAGATACGATATTTGCCTGAGTAAAGGCACACAAACCGCCAGCAATGCCTCCACCAGCTCCTGCTCCTTTAATTTCCAATGTTGCAGGGGAGACTTTTTCATAAAAATCTTGTATTGCCTGATCTACGGTCTCAAACATAGTGGGATTTAGGCCTTTTTGCTTGCCAAAAGTGTAGGTCGCACCTTGATGACCACATAAGGGACTCACGACATCTGCTAAAATACGAATTTGAACATTTTCAGGAATTTCATAGCGATTTTCTGTTGAAACAGAAGCTAAGTTTAGTAAGGATTGACCGCATGCAGGCAAGACATTTCCATCCTTATCATAAAATTGATAACCCAATCCAGCAGCGATCCCAATTCCTCCGTCATTACTGGCCGTGCCACCAACGCCAATATAGATATCTTTCATCCCTTTAGCAATGAGATGACGAATCAATTCTCCAATACCACGAGTTTGGATTTGCAGTGGATTTCGTTCCTCTAACGGAATCTTTCCAAGGCCAACTAAATCAGCAACTTCAAATAGCGCCAGTTCCCCTTTTTGAAAATAGCGCATGGCTTCTTTTTGTCCAAAAGGTCCTGTCACTTTGATCCATTTTTCTTCCATACCAAGAGAATGTCGAATAGCATCTACAGTACCTTCTCCCCCATCACCAACAGGGCAGAGGAGACATTCTACATCTGCTATCGATTGTTGGAAGCCTCTTTTAATAGCTTCAGCTATCTGCTCAGCGGTCAAGCTTTCTTTAAATGAATCTGGTGCAATTACAATCTTCATATTTTCCCTCATTCTAAAAAGTCAATCAAAGGAAGAACTTCTAAAAAATCCCTCTTATCAACATGATTTGGTATTTCTTTTTTCAGCACTTCTTTAGCACAAAAAGCAATTCCCAGTCCTGCTGATTTCAACATTAATAAGTCATTAGCCCCATCACCGATTGCAACTGTTCTTTCTTTGGGGAGTTTGAATTCCTTTCTCCATTTTTCCAGAGTTGCTTGTTTGACTTCAGGGCTTATAATTGCTCCAACTAATTTTCCTGTTAAAAAACCTTCTTTGACTTCAAGTTGGTTGGCAGAGAAATAGGTAATCCCTAGAGATTTTGCCAATCTCTCAACTATTGGTGTAAATCCACCAGACACCAGACCAACTAGGATGCCATTCTTTTGGAGAATAGAAACGAATTCCTGGGCATTTGGCGATAGATGAATGGAGTTGAAAACTTTCTCAAAGACCGAATCAGGTAGGCCTTTTAACAAAGCTACTCTCTCTCGTAAACTCGTTTCAAAATTCAACTCTCCTCGCATCGCCTGACTTGTAAGCCGCGAAATTTCCTCCTCACAACCTGCCTCCCTACCCAACAAATCAATCACTTCTTCTAGGATTAAGGTGCCGTCAACATCCATGACACACAAGCCTTTTACTTGAGACATATCTTCTCCTCTCTAAATAGCCTAAAAAGAGTATGGGACAAAAGTCTAACCTTAAATATAAAAAGCGAACAAAACGAGTCATCTGAGACTCAGAATTCTGTCTTGTTCGCTTTTCTATCTAATCTATCGGTTTTAAAAATTTATAATAAAGAATTCCTAAAATCAAAATCTTTTTGTCCCAGACTCTTTTATCTATTAGTTAACTAAGCTTTGGTACAAGTCTAGATATGACTTGCAGGCTGTATCCCATGAAAAATCACACTCCATAGCTTGTTTTTGTAAGTTTCTCCAAACGTCAGGATGGTTTCTATACAAGTCCAATGCTGTTTGGAAAGTCCAATTCAACCAGTAAGGAGATAGATTGTCAAAGCTAAAGCCAGTACCGCTTCCTTCAATCGGATTAAAGGCTTGAACAGTATCTCGCAAGCCACCAACCTCATGAACCAATGGCAAGGTTCCGTAACGCATTGCCATCATTTGAGACAAACCGCATGGTTCAAAACGACTCGGCATGAGGAAGAGGTCACAAGCAGCATAGATTTCTTGAGCTAGTTTGACATCAAAAGTGATATTGGCTGATAGCTTGTCTGGATAGATTTGAGCAAACCATGAGAAAGCCTCTTCAAAGGCTGGATCACCAGTTCCTAAAAGAACAATCTGAACATCATTTTGCAAGATATGGTGTAGACTTTCCACCACGACATCAAAACCTTTTTGACGTGTCAAACGAGAAACAATTCCCACCAGAGGAACGTCAGCTCTAACTGGCAAGCCAACTCGTTCTTGCAATTTTGCCTTATTTCTCGCTTTTCCAGACAAGTCTTCCTGATTAAAATGATAGTCTAAAAGAGCATCCGTCTGAGGATTATACAGATCAGCATCAATCCCATTCACGATACCAGAAACTTTACCAGACTCCATTCGAAGAATCTGATCCAAGTTACATCCGAACTGACTGGTCATAATTTCATGAGCATAGCTAGGCGAAACGGTTGAAACACGGTCAGCATAGAGAATACCTGCCTTCATCCAGTTCAGACAGTTGTTCCAGCGAAGGGTGCCATCAGCGTAACGTTCAAAGCCAACTCCAAACAAATCCCATAACATTCCTTCTGAGAATTGTCCTTGGAATTCCAAATTATGAATGGTTAAAACAGTTTTAATTCCTTGATAAGCTTGAATCCAACGGTATTTTTCCTTTAACAAGAATACTATCATGGCTGTATGGTAATCATGAACATGGAGAAGGTCGGGGATAAAGTCAATTCTTTCCATAGCCTCAATGGCAGCCAGTTGGAAAAAGGCAAAGCGTTCTCCGTCGTCAAAATCACCGTAAACATGGCCACGGAAGAAATAATATTGGTTGTCAATAAAGTAGAAGGTCACACCATTTAGCACTGTTTTCTTAATTCCACAGTACTGTCTGCGCCAACCAACATTCACCTCAAAATGAAGAACATCTTCAATCTGATTTCCAAACTTAGCTTCTACCATGTCATAGTAGGGTAAAATCACTGCCACTTCGTGCCCAGCTTTTACCAGTGATTTGGGAAGAGCGCCAATGACGTCTCCCAAACCACCTGTTTTTGAAAAGGGTGCACCCTCAGCTGCTACAAATAAAATTTTCATGAATGAATATCCTCTGTTACTTTAGTACCTTTCTTAACGACAACTGGATGTTCTGCAGTTCCACGGATCACAACTCCATCTGCAACTTCCACACCCTTGTCCAAGATAGCATATTCTACCTGAGCACCTTCTCCAATAACAACACGAGGGAATAAGATGCTATCTTTAACCAAGCTATCCTTATGGACATGAATATTGCGTGATAGAACAGAATTAGCCACTTGACCTTCAATGATACTACCAGAAGCAAACTGAGATGTACTTACCTTAGATGTATTGGCGTAGTAAGTTGGCTCTTCGTTTTTGACCTTTGTATAAATCTTTTGGTTTGGTGAGAAAAGAGAGTAGAATTTTTGCGATTCAAGCATATCTTTATTAGCTTGGTAATAAGACTCTACAGAGTGAATATTTGCAAGGTAGCCTGTGTACTCGTAGGCAAAAGCCCCTTCTTTGGCAGCTAAATCCCGTAAAACATAACGTAACTTCTCTGGATGTTCTTTTTTAGATTCTTCTTCTAGACGTTCAATCAACCAAGGTGTATCAACGACAAAGATATCTGTGGACATATTGAACATTTCAGCTGTTGACTTGCTATCAAAAAGTTTATGAGAACGGACATGGTCTGTTTCATCCACTTCTAAGATTGCATTTACTTCTGAAATATCTTTCTTAGGAAGTTTCTTATAAACAACTGTAATAGATCCCTTCGTTGTGTTATGAAGGTGGAACACTTGGTTCAAATCAATATTAATCAAAACATCACAGTTGAGTGATACTGTTTGGTTTGAGCCGGAACGTTTCAAATAAGTAAGAAGCTGTTGGTAGTATTCTTTTCCTACTGTGCTACTCTCAACGCGTGTATTGTAAATACCTAGATAATAGTGACTGAGAAGAGTTGATAAGCCCCACTCACGCCCTGAACGGATATGGTCAAAAACAGAACTAATATTATCCTGCTGAAAAATACCAAAAACACTACGAACACCAGCATTGGCAAGACTTGAGAGTGGGAAGTCAATCAAACGATATTTACCGCCAAATGGCAAACTAGCTACTGGACGGTGGTCTGTCAATGTTGACATGTCATGAAAACCAACTGTGTTTCCTAAAATGGCAGAATATTTATCAATCTTCATCTGTTGCTACCCCCACTACTTCATTATATCCTACAACTTGTACTTCTTCTGTTCCATCAATTTCGACACCATCAGAAATAACTGCACCTTCACCAATAATGGCACGTTTGATTTTAGCCCCATGTCCAATGATGGCTCCACTCATGATAACTGAATCAACAACTTCTGCACCTTCACGAACTTGCGCACCTGTTGAAAGAATAGAGTGTTTAACCGTTCCATCAACGAAACATCCGTCTACAACTAATGAGTCTTCCACATGAGCATTTGCCCCAAGGAAGTTTGGTGGTGAAATCAAGTTTCTTGAGTAAATCTTCCATTGACGGTTACGGCTATCCAAGGCATTCTCTGGAGAAATGTACTCCATGTTCGCTTCCCAAAGCGACTCAATAGTACCAACGTCTTTCCAATAACCATTAAATTCGTAGGCATAGACACTTTCACCTGACTCAAGGTAATTTGGAATGACATTTTTACCGAAGTCTGACATATCAACATTGCTCTTTTCAGCAGCGACTAACATATTGCGGAGACGTTGCCAATCAAAAATGTAAATCCCCATAGAGGCTTTGGTAGATTTAGGTTGAGCTGGTTTCTCTTCAAATTCTACAATACGATTGTTAGCATCTGTATTCATGATACCAAAACGGCTAGCTTCTTTAAGAGGGACATCTAAAACTGCTACTGTCAAACTAGCATTATTATCCTTGTGAGATTGGAGCATAGCATCGTAGTCCATTTTGTAGATATGGTCCCCAGACAGAATCAAGACATACTCAGGATTGACACTATCGATATAATCGATATTTTGGTAAATAGCGTGACTAGTTCCTTCAAACCAACGATTTCCTTCACTTGCCGAATAAGGTTGAAGAATAGAGACACCAGAATTAATCCCATCTAGACCCCAACTTGAACCATTCCCAATATGGTTGTTGAGAGCAAGTGGTTGATACTGGGTGATGACTCCAACATTGTTGATGCCTGAGTTGGCACAGTTTGAAAGAGCAAAGTCAATGATACGGTAGCGCCCACCAAATTGCACAGCTGGTTTTGCAATGCTTTGAGTGAGTTTACCGAGACGAGTTCCTTGCCCACCAGCAAGAATCAAAGCTAACATTTCATTCTTCATTTTCTACTCCTTTTTGGTTTTTACTTGTGACAGTTTTATCAGATTTCAAGCGACGCTTGATTTTCCATACACTAGCTCCCATAGCAGGTAAGGTAAAAGTCAAGGTCTGCTCATAATCCTTCCATAGTCCTTCTTGCGTTTGAACAGTTTGATTGTGTTCTTTCCAGACACCTCCCCACTCTTCTAACTCAGTATTCCATACTTCCTGATAAATACCTGCAACAGGAAGTCCGATTGTAAAATCTTTTCGTTCAACAGGTGCCATATTAAAGACACAGACTAACATGTCGCCCTTTTTACCCTTACGGATGAAGGACAGAACACTCTGGTCTCGATTATCCGCATCAATGATTTCAATACCATCATAGCTGGTATCAATTTCCCACAAACAGCGGTGGTCTTTGTAAAACTGGTTTAGCTGAGAAGTGAAATACTTCATCTTAGCATTCATTGGATCTTCTAGATTAGACCATTCCAACTGTTCTTCAGATTTCCATTCTAGGAATTGCCCATATTCACTACCCATGAAGAGCAATTTTTTACCTGGGTGACAAATTTGGTAGGTGTAAAGATTACGCAAGCCTGCGAATTGATTGTAGCGATCTCCCCACATCTTGTGCATCATACTCTTCTTGCCATGAACCACTTCATCGTGCGAGAATGGTAGGAGATAATTCTCCTTGAAGACATACATAAAGCTGAAAGTCACTAGGTTAAAGTCGTATTTACGATAAATCGGATCTTCTTCGTAGAATCGGAGGATATCATTCATCCAACCCATATTCCATTTATAATCAAAGCCAAGACCATCTGAATCCTTGGTGTCAGTAATCTGTGTTGCAGATGAGCTTTCTTCTGCAATCATCATCACATCTGGATGAGCTTGTTTAATGACATCATTCAAGCGTTTTAGGAAATAATATCCCTCGTAGTTGAGATTACCACCATCTTTATTAGGCGTCCATGGTGCATCATCATAGTCAAGATAGAGCATGTTACTCACTGCATCCACGCGAATACCATCTAGATGGTAAAAGTCAATCCAAAACTTAATACTAGAAATCAAGAAAGACTGGACTTCATTCTTTCCAAGGTCAAAATTGAGTGCTCCCCAACCGTAGTTATGAGCCTTATTATGGTCTTGGTATTCAAAAGTCGGTGTTCCATCATAATAGGCCAAGGCATCATCATTGATAGTAAAGTGACCAGGTACCCAGTCTACAATAACGCCTATATTGTTTAAGTGACATTCCTCAACAAAATCTTGAAACTCTTCAGGGCGACCATAGGCATGCTCTAAGGCGAAGTAACCCATAAGCTGATAGCCCCAACTCAAACCTAGAGGATGAGACATCAGGGGCATAAACTCAATGTGAGTATAGTTCATCTCAACCAAGTAAGGAATGAGTTCATCTTTCAATTGAGCAAAACTATAAGGTCTGCCATCAGGATTTCTCTTCCAAGAGCCAGCATGAGCCTCGTAAATATTGACAGGACGCTCTTCAAAGCTCAAGCGTTTTCTACGGGCTAACCAGAGACCATCCTTCCATTTCTTTTCTGGAATATCTGTTAAAATAGCACCAGTCCCAGGTCGTGCCTCATACCGTACAGCCAAAGGGTCAATCTTCATCAGCTGATGACCATTTGCACGTGTGATATGATACTTATAAATTTGGCCTTCTTGAGCAAGACTGGTAAAGACTTCCCAAATTCCAAATTCATTCCGTTCCATCGGAATTTGATTTTCAACCCAATTGGTGAAATCCCCTACCAAGTGAACTGCCTGAGCATTGGGTGCCCAAACTCGGAAAGTATAGCCAGACTCACCATCTTTTTCTTCCCTATGCGCTCCCAGATAATGCTGGAGGTGAAAATTCTCACCTGTCATAAAAGTTTCTAAAGCTTTTTTCTTATCCATACACCCTCCTATCTTTTGTAAGCGTTTTCCATAGTTTTATTATACTATCTTTTTAGATAAGATTCAAGTAAATTACTATATTTGCTAAAAATTCTTTTGAAAGTCTTCAACAAATTCACTGATGTATTCACTTGTAAATCAAGAAATTTTCAGAAACACTTTGAAAACGAATTGTTTTTTAACAATACTATCATAAAGTTCGTTATTTTGCTAACAAAAAAATAATTTTAAGTAAAAAATAAATCAGGAGATGAATTTCCTGATTTTATTGTTTTTAAGAGATAAACTACTGCAAATGAATTTAAATTGTAAAATTCTACAAAACTTTAAAGACGCTGGCGCTAACGCCACCAACCGTGTCTTTATCAGCTAAATGGCTATTGGTCACCAACAGTTCTAGATTTCCAGCATTCTCAAACTGGAAGTCTTGCCCTTTAGCATTAAAGACAACCAATAAGTGCTCTTCCCCATGAATTTCATAAACAATCCAACCACTATGTTCATTTGCTGAATGAACAAAGACATGATGGTAAATTTCTTCATAAGTAGGGTAAGAAAAGGCACTTGTTTCTGTCTTCAAGCGAATCATCTGACGGATAAACTCAATACTGTCTTGATGCTCATTAAGCAAGTCCCAGTTGACTTGATTCACACTGTCAGGAGCATTATAGCTATTCATAGCACGCTCTCTATCATCATGGGTCAACTCACCATTCTCACCAGTCGCAACCAGTTTGGTACGACCAAATTCTTGACCGATTTCCATAAAGGCCATCCCTTGCATAAGCAGATTCATGGCTGTGGCAGTTTCGACCTTACGCATGATTTGCTCGGAACTTTGGTCTGGATGAAGGGTTGCCAACAAATCGTGAAGATTGTAATTGTCATGGGCTTCCACATAGTTAAGCACCTGATTTGGATGTGTATAGGTACCTAATTCACGACTGCCTAGGATTGCTTTGGCTAGAATTGGCTCTGTAGCAGCACCACTGACAAAACCTGACTTGATAGCACCGTAGACTTCTCCCCCTTTAACAGCATCGCGCTGATTGTCATTAAAGAAACCAATATTTGGCATCTGATAGGCATTGTCTTTCTTAGCCTTATCATAAGGGGCAAGACCTGTTCCCATATCCCATCCTTCTCCATAGAGGATAATGTTTGGATCGATTTCATCCAAGCTCTGGCGAATCATCTGCATGGTCTTGACATCATGAATCCCCATCAAGTCAAAACGGAAGCCGTCAATATTGTATTCTTGCACCCAGTATAGAAGAGAATCAATCATATACTTGCGGAACATTTCGTGTTCACTGGCAGTTTCATTTCCAACACCCGTTCCATTCTGGAAGGTACCGTCTGGATTCATACGATAATAGTAATCAGGGACAGTTGTTTGGAAAGGTGCATCAACAACTGAAAAAGTATGGTTATAGACCACGTCCATAATGACACCAATACCCGCATCATGATAGGCTTGAACCATGGTCTTCAAATCACGAATGACCTGAGCTGGATCATCTGGATTAGTAGAAAGGCTCGTTTCTGGTGCGTTATAGTTTTGTGGATCATAACCCCAGTTATAGGTCACATTACCTTCTGAATCATATTCCTTATGACGATCTGCAATTGGTTGCAGTTGCACATAATTATAACCCATACTCTTGATGTAATCAAAGGCTGTCGCTTGTCCATATTGGTTAACCGTTCCAGTCTGAGCAGCACCCAAGAAAGTTCCTCGAAGATGTTCATCCACACCTGAGGTCGGTGATTTGGTCAAATCACGAATGTGCATTTCACAAATAACTGCCTTACATGGATTTGCCAAGCGCCAAGTAGCATCAGAACCGTGCTTAACCTCAAAGTTTTCAATTTGCTTTTCTTCATGACTCAGGATAGCTGAACGTTTGCCATCAGGACTGGTCGCAATGGTGTACGGGTCGCGAGTAAGACTTTGGTGGTGAGGAAATTGGACTTGATACTGATAAGCCTTACCAGTCAAATCTTCCTCAACATCCAAACTCCAGACACCAATAGTATTGTCCTTATGGTTATAAGAGTAGCTATTGCCTCTCTCCATATCAAAAGTCTTCCAAACAGGTGCATCATTAGTAGCTGATTCATAAACGACAACCTGCACTTCTGTCGCTGTTGGAGCCCAAAGGGAAAAATGAGCCTGATTGTCCTCTACACGGCACCCCAATTCTCCTTGGTAACCCCAATGATGATCAAAACTAGCACTGTTAATGGCCTTATCAAAGGCAAAAGGATTTTGATTTTTATAGAAAGGACTGGCAATAGCAGGATTTTCAGAATAATAAATTCTGTCATCTCCTTCCAAAATCCAGACCTCTGTTAAGAGGGGATAGTGATTAAAACGGATAGCATATTCTTTACTGGTTTGACCTGTATGAACCACAAAATTCAAGCTTTCTAAGGCATGAGAACTTGGGTGTTCAAAACTAAATAAAGCTCCAAAATAATCTTCTTTGTAGGTCAGCAAATCAATTCGTTGATCCTGACTTTTTACAAAGGAGCAAGTGTCGTATTCTCCATTCTTGCGATGGTAATGAATGCGCATAGGGTAATTAAACATTTTTTATTTTTCCTTTTTTAATTTGTTTCTGTTTCACTAATAAATTCTTGACCAATTTTGTCACTACTAACAAACATAGTTATATTATCTAAACTCTTATTTTAAACGATTATTACAAGCTTTCTAGCCAAGCTTCATCTCGAACTTCGATACCAAGTTCTTGTGCTTTTTGCAGTTTACTTCCAGCATCTGCTCCTGCAACGACGAGGTCGGTCTTTTTAGAAACGCTGCCTGTTACCTTGGCACCTAGACTTTCGAGTTTGCTTTTAGCTTCTGAGCGCTTGAGTCGTTCCAATTTTCCTGTCAATACCACTGTCAAACCTGACAAGGCTGCATCTGCTACTACAGTCTGACCTTTATAGTCCAGGTTAACCCCAGCTTCTTTCAATTCTGTGAGGAGAATTTTAGAGCCCTCTGTCGCAAAGTAAGTCTGAAGACTCTTGGCAATCACACCACCCAGACTTTCAATACTAGCAACTTCCTCTGGATCTGCCTGAGCCAGATTTTCGATTGAATGGAAATGTTGGAGTAACAGCTGACTGGCCTTACTTCCGACATGACGAATCCCCAAACCAAACAAGAGTTTTTCAGCTGAGTTTTCCTTAGATGCTTGGATGGCCTGATACAGTTTAGAAGCGGACTTTTCCTTAACCCCTTCTAAAAGGAGGAAATCTTCTTCTTTCAAACGATAAATATCCGCCACATCCTTGACTAGATTTGCAGCAAAGAGTTTCTCAACAATAGATGGACCAAGTCCTGTAATATTCATAGCATCACGAGAGGCAAAGTGAATCAAACCTTCCATGATTTGGGCAGGACAACGCGGATTGATACAACGGAGGGCCACTTCATCTTCGAAGTGCAACAAGTCCGAATCACAACTTGGGCAGTTTGTTGGAATATCTAGTTTCTCTTCAGAAATTCGTTTTGACTCTACCACACGTAAAACCGCAGGGATGATGTCCCCAGCCTTATAGACAATGACCGTATCGTCTTTACGAATATCTTTTTCAGCAATATAATCTACATTGTGCAGAGTTGCACGACTAACAGTCGTACCAGCAAGCTGAACTGGTGTCAGATTTGCAGTTGGCGTAACAACTCCAGTACGGCCAACTGTCCAATCAACTGAGAGTAGTTGAGCTTCTTTTTCTTCAGCTGGAAACTTATAGGCTACTGCCCACTTTGGAGCCTTGACGGTAAAACCAAGTTCTTCTTGGCTTGCCAAGTCATTGACCTTGATCACCAACCCATCGATATCATAGGGAAGACTGTCTCGTTCCTGTCCTACTTCTTGAATAAAATCCCAGATTTTATCTATGTTTTCAGCCAAGATTCGCTTAGGATTGACCACAAAACCAAGTTGTTCAAGGTGCTTCAAGACTTTTTCTTGACTATCTCGAGTTGAAGGGCTGGCTTCTTGATAGAGGAAAGTCGCAAGATTACGCTTGGCAACTACTGCTGTATCCAACTGACGCAAGGTTCCTGCCGCCGCATTACGAGGATTGGCAAATTCAGGTTCTCCATTTTCTTGGCGAGCTTGGTTAACCTGATCAAAAGAAGCGCGTGGCATATAACATTCTCCACGAACTGTGATATCTAGTTCTTCTGGCAAGGTCAAAGGAATGTCCTTAATACGCTTGAGGTTTTCCGTGATATTCTCCCCAACAGAACCATCTCCACGCGTTGCCCCAGCAACCAAAATCCCCTTTTCATAAGTAAGCGAGATAGATAAGCCATCGATTTTCAACTCACAAATATAGGTTGGATGGGCCACTTCCTTACGAACACGCGCATCAAAAGCTTCAAGCTCCTCACGTGAAAAAGCATCCTGCAAACTATAAAGAGGATACTGATGACTGTATTTTTCAAAACCATCTAAAACCTTGCCACCAACACGATGGGTCGGACTGTCTGCTAATACTTGATCTGGATAGGCAGTTTCTAACTCGACCAACTCACGGTAAAGGCGGTCATACTCACTATCTGAAACAGACGGATTGTCGCTGGTATAGTACTCAGTCGCATAGCGATTGAGCAAGGCGACTAACTCATTCATTCTTTTATTCATAAGACCATTTTACCATAAACTAAGCCCTCCTCACAAACGAGAAGGGCGGAAAAAACACTTAGTTTGAAATTATTTTTGAATCTCAAGTAGCCTTATGTCTCTTTTTCAAAATGAATCCGAACATAGCCTAGAGCTAAGAAAGATAAGACTACAACTCCAAGTCCAATAATTAAGAAAGAATAAAGATGGACACTTGGAAGCCATGTCATTAAACCTGTTGCAATTGGCATAAAAAGTATAGCTAAGGTATAAATCGAACTGAGAACCCTTCCCAGATATTCCCCTTCAACCTTGGTTTGTACCTGAGTAAAAAAGTGAATATTGAACATCGTCATAAATAGTTCACAAATGAAATTTCCTGAAAAAGCAAGATAGGAGGGGAGGGGGAAACCCATTATCATCACTCCAAGTCCAGTCAGAGCCAATAAAAACAGAAGCATTTCCATACTGGCTTTAATCTTACTAGCTAACAGCGCCCCAACAATAGAACCGATAGCCCCCATAGTTAAAATAGTGGCATAGGCACCTTGTACTCCATAGAGCTGATTTGAAAAGGGAAGGAGATAATTAAAAGCTGCAAAGAAAAAATTGACACTTGAAGCCATGACTAACAAAAAGAAGATTTCCTTTTGCTTCACAATATAGTGAACTCCCTCCTTGATATCAGAAAAAATAACTTTGAATGTGAGTTTCTTCTCACCCATAGTCTTCTCTTCTTTCTTTGGAAGCAAGGCTACCAAGCCAAAAGCGAGAAAAAAACTAAGGGCATCTAATACCAAGGTAATGCGAAGACTTGCAAACTGTAAAACCAGAAAAGAAAGTACAGGAGAACTCACACTGACAACCTGCAAGACCAACTCCAAACGAGAATTGTAGAGGACCAGTTCATCCTTCTCTACCAATTCTGTGATAATGGCCTTATTTGCTGGTCTAGAAAAGGCAAAAGCAATAGCCTGCACAATATTGGCAAAAATCAAAGCCCCAATCATCCAACTATCATTCCTTATGAACGAAATAGCTAAACAAAGAATCCCACAAACAAGGTCTGTCGTCATTAAAATCTTACGACGAGAAAATCGATCTGATATAACTCCACCAAAGGGATTTACGAGAATAGATGTGACGAGCTCAGAAATCTGATACATTCCTAAAACTGTCTGTCCGATAGTCCCCATGGAAGCCAACCAGACACTATTTCCATAATCATAGAGCATATTCCCTATCTTGTTAACAGCTCCACGGCTAATCAACTGTACTGCATAGCGATTCATATAAAAACTCCTCTCAAATTTTGAAACTATTGTATCAAAACCGAAAGGAGCTTTTTATTTTTTCCCTTATTTGGGAAAATTAATTTTTGATAAATTTTTCATAGTGTTCCTGATAATAGGCTACTTGCTCTGGAAGACCTAGCACGTCAAAAATATGCATGGCTTCTTGCATCTGCTTACAACCTTCTTTACACTGTCCTTTTTGGTACAAATCAAAGCCTTTTAGATAATGGAAAATATTACGTTCATAAAGCTTAATGCCTTTACCAATAATCTTCTCTGTATAAGTCTCAAAATAGCTTGCATTATCAAAAGAAAGATGCTCTAAACAATGCTGGTAACAATTGAGGGCCAAAATCAACACCAATCTCTTATGGCGACCAATCTCTTGGTAAAATTCCTCCCTCTCCATAACTTCTCTACCAATCCGAGTGACATAGTCCACATCGTAGAAACTATAGAGGTTACCGAAAAGAATCAACTCATACATAGTCCATTCTTCTGTTTTGAAGAGATAATCTGCTACCTTATCCAAATCATCCTGCTTCATCTCATAAGTCGTATCTCTTTGACAAATCAGACCCTGTAGCAAAATCCAGTTCAGCTCAAAATAAAGAGGATTTGTCGAACTCTTAGCCTTTTCAAGTTGTTCTCTTTGAAGCTTTTGAAAACCTGCAATATCATTTGAATAGTAAAGAGGCACAATTTGTCCCATCATGGCAACATGTTCATGATTGTGAAAATTCCTTGCCTTATCCATGAAATTTTCGATTGTGACATGAATGTTATCCAAAAGCTCAAAGAAACGTGAGACTGCTAGGTCAGACTCCCCAAGCTCAAAGCGAGATAACTGAGAAGTTGAACAGGACTCGCCTGCAGCCTCCTTTAAAGAATAATTTCCACTTGTCCGAAATTCACGAAATACTTTTCCTAGATTTTCCATCTTTACACCTGCTCTGATAATTCTTCCCACTCAAGCATAGCTTCTTCCTGACGGTGGCTGATTTTGTCCAGCTCAGCCTGTAATTCCATCAGTTTTTCGGCATCGTTTGTTTCCAACATTTGTTCAGAAATGGTTTGGCTTTGACTTTCTAACTCTTCAATTTCAGCTTCTAGATTTTCGATTTGTCGCATGAGTTTGCGGACTTCTTTTTGACTTTCTTTCTGAGCTTGATAATCATTGACCGGACTTGCTTCCTTTGCTTGATTACTGGTTAAAGCTTCCTCTGTCAGACTGACTTCCATTTCAGCCTTTTTATCAACATAGTAGTCGTAGTCTCCAAGGTAGAGAGTCGAACCATTCTCAGACAATTCCAAAACATGAGTTGCCACACGATTGATAAAGTAACGGTCGTGACTGACGAATAGAAGAGTTCCATCAAAGTCAATCAAGGCATTTTCTAGCACTTCCTTGCTATCAATATCCAAGTGATTGGTTGGCTCATCCAGAATCAAGAAGTTGTTGTTTTCCATAGACAATTTGGCCAAAAGCAAACGAGCTTTCTCTCCACCTGACAACATGCCAACTGATTTTTTAACATCATCTCCTGAGAAAAGGAAGGCACCTAGACGGTTACGGATTTCAACTTCTGGTGTTAACTTAAAATCATTCCAGAGTTCATCCAGTACAGTATTACTTGGTGTCAGCTTGCTTTGGGTTTGGTCATAGTAACCAACCTCAACATTAGCCCCAACGCGCTTTTCCCCCTTGATAAACGGAATCTGCTCCACTATAGACTTAATAAAGGTTGACTTGCCAATACCATTAGGACCAACGATGGCAACAGCATTCATCTTACGAAGGTCTAGATTTATAGGCTCTGACAATACTTCCCCATCATAACCAATAGCAGCATTTTCAACAGTCAAAACAACATTACCAGACGTTTTCTCAGACTGGAAGGTCATGTTGGCAGATTTCTTGCCAGCTTCAGGCTTGTCCAAACGCTCCATTTTTTCCAGTTGTTTGCGTCGAGATTGGGCGCGTTTGGTCGTTGAGGCTCTGACTAGATTGCGATTGACAAAGTCTTCCAGAGCAGCGATTTCCTTCTGTTGCTTTTCATAATTTTTTGCCTCAGTAGCTAGCTTTTGCTCCTTCAACTCGACAAAGCGAGAGTAATTACCCACATAACGATCCAAGGAATGCTTGGTCAAATCCAGCGTAATCGTCGCAACCTTGTCCAAGAAATAACGGTCGTGGCTGACAATAATAAGGGCACCGCTATAGTTTACCAAGTAATTCTCTAGCCAGGCAATCGTTTCAATATCCAAGTGGTTGGTTGGCTCGTCTAGTACCAAAAGATTAGGTCTTTCAAGGAGCATTTTGGCTAGAGCCAAACGAGTATTTTGACCACCAGAAAGCTCAGCAATTTTCATCTGCCACATAGATTCATCAAACTTAAATCCATTTAAAATCGCTCGAATATCAGCTTCATAGGTAAAGCCGCCTGCTTGGCGAAAATTCTCAGATAAGCGGTCGTAATCTGACATCAGTTTATCCAAATCTTCACCAGATTTTTGACCCATCTCCAACTCCATCTGACGAAGTTGCTTCTCCGTCCGACGTAAGCCATCAAAGACATGAAGCATCTCATCGTAGATAGTATTTTCAGATTCAAAACGACTATCTTGAGCTAGGTAAGACAGAGAAATATCTTTTTTCTTATTGATTTCTCCACTAGTTGGCTCCTCTTCTCCAACCAAAATCTTCAAAAGAGTAGACTTACCTGCACCATTTTTCCCAACAAGGGCAATCCGATCTCGTTCATCAACTTGCAGATTGATATTATCAAAAAGAACCTCTCCTGCAAAAGATCGTTCAATTTTATTAGCTTGTAAAATAATCATACAAGTAGTATAGCATGTTTCCCTAAGGCATTCAAGACTTGATAAACCGGCATATGTCACTACTTTTCTGAAAATTATGCTGCCGTTTTACTAAAACGCTAAAAAGTGCTATAATGTGAACGGTTAAAACAATTTACAAAAAGGAGAATTTTAATGTCTTACCAAGAAAATTACCAGAAATGGGTTGATTTTGCGGAGCTTCCTGACTACCTTCGTCAAGATTTGGAAAATATGGACGAAAAAACTAAGGAAGATGCCTTCTATACCAATCTTGAATTTGGTACTGCAGGTATGCGTGGCTTGATTGGTGCTGGTACAAACCGCATCAACATCTACGTTGTTCGCCAAGCTACTGAAGGATTGGCTCGTTTGATTGAGTCAAAAGGTGGAAACGAAAAAGAACGCGGTGTAGCAATTGCCTACGATAGCCGTCACTTCTCACCAGAGTTTGCCTTTGAATCTGCAGCAGTTCTTGCTAAACATGGTATCAAATCTTATGTATTTGAAAGCCTTCGTCCAACTCCAGAACTCTCATTTGCAGTTCGTCATCTCAACTGTTTCGCAGGTATCATGGTCACAGCTAGCCACAACCCTGCTCCATTTAACGGTTACAAGGTTTACGGTGAAGATGGTGGACAAATGCCTCCACACGATGCGGACGCTTTGACTACTTATATCCGTGCTATCGAAAACCCATTTGCAGTTGAAGTTGCTGATGTGGAAGCTGAAAAAGCTTCTGGCTTGATTGAAGTTATCGGCGAAGCTGTTGACGTAGAATACCTTAAAGAGGTTAAGGACGTAAACATCAACCCAGCTTTGATTGAAGAATTTGGTAAAGACATGAAGATTGTCTACACACCACTTCATGGTACTGGTGAAATGTTGGCTCGTCGTGCTCTTGCCCAAGCAGGATTTGACTCTGTTCAAGTCGTTGAAGCGCAAGCAACTGCTGACCCAGATTTCTCAACTGTTAAATCTCCAAACCCAGAAAGCCAAGCAGCCTTTGCCCTTGCTGAAGAACTTGGTCGTCAAGTTGGTGCAGATGTTCTTGTGGCAACTGACCCAGACGCTGACCGTGTTGGTGTTGAAGTTCTTCAAAAAGATGGTAGCTACCTCAACCTTTCAGGTAACCAAATCGGTGCTATCATGGCTAAATACATCTTGGAAGCCCACAAAAACGCTGGAACTCTTCCTGAAAATGCGGCCCTCTGCAAATCGATCGTATCAACTGACTTGGTAACGAAGATTGCTGAAAGCTACGGCGCAACCATGTTCAACGTTTTGACAGGTTTCAAATTCATCGCTGAAAAAATCCAAGAATTTGAAGAAAAACACAATCACACTTACATGATGGGATTTGAAGAAAGTTTCGGTTACTTGATTAAACCATTCGTACGTGATAAAGATGCAATCCAAGCCGTTCTTGTCGTTGCTGAACTTGCTGCCTACTACCGCTCACGTGGTTTGACTCTTGCTGACGGTATCGAAGAAATCTACAAAGAGTATGGCTACTATGCAGAAAAAACAATCTCTGTTACTCTTTCAGGTGTCGATGGTGCTGAACAAATCAAAGCGATTATGGCTAAATTCCGCAACAATGCTCCAAAAGAATGGAATGCAACAGCTATCACTGTCGTAGAAGACTTCAAAGCTCAAACAGCTACTGCTGCTGACGGCACTGTTACAAACTTGACAACTCCTCCAAGTGATGTGTTGAAATACACACTTGCTGACGGTTCATGGATTGCCGTTCGCCCTTCAGGTACAGAACCAAAAATCAAGTTCTATATTGCAGTTGTAGGTGAAACTAATGAAGAATCACAAACTAAGATTGCTAATATCGAAGCAGAAATCAATGCATTTGTAAAATAAAACCCTATAAAAGATGAGACCAACCAATCTCATCTTTTTTTCGTATCAAATCTAAGCAATTTTAGAAACTTTATGGCATACTAGACTTATCAATGAAAGCGAGGTAATCTCATGGAACAATTTTTAGATAATATCAAAGACCTTGAAGTCACTACAGTTGCGCGTGCACAAGAAGCACTTGATAAAAAAGAAACTGCAACTTTCTTCATCGGTCGTAAAACTTGCCCTTACTGCCGTAAATTTGCTGGTACCTTGGCAGGTGTCGTAGCTGAAACTAAAGCTCACATCTACTTCATCAACAGTGAAGAGCCAAGCCAACTCAATGAGTTGCAAGCATTCCGCTCACGCTACGGAATCCCAACTGTACCAGGCTTCGTTCACATTGCAGATGGACAAATCAATGTCCGTTGCGACTCTTCAATGTCAGCACAAGAAATCAAAGATTTCGCTGGATTGTAAAAGATATAAAAAAGAAGGCCCTCGCCTTCTTTTTATATATCTGTCAATGGTGTTGCGGTATCTGGTGAGGTATCATATACCTTAAAGTCTATCCCGACTCCAAGATCAGCTTGTGCTAGCTGATTAACCATAGTCATGTGAGCCAGCTCCTTGATATTGTTTTCCTTAGACAAATGTCCTAGGTAGATTTTCTTAGTGCGATTTCCTAGCGTCCGAATCATTGCTTCAGCACCGTCCTCGTTAGAAAGGTGACCCAGATCCGATAGGATTCGTTGTTTGAGTCGCCAAGCGTAAGAACCTGCTCGCAAAATCTCTACATCATGGTTGGACTCAATAAGATAGCCATCTGCATTTTCGATAATCCCTGCCATACGGTCACTAACATAACCTGTATCTGTCAAAAGGACAAAACTCTTATCATCCTTCATAAAGCGATAGAACTGCGGTGCGACTGCATCATGACTCACACCAAAACTCTCGATGTCGATATCTCCAAAGGTTTTGGTTTTGCCCATCTCAAAGATATGCTTTTGCGAAGAATCCACCTTGCCGAGATACTTGCTATTTTCCATAGCCTGCCAGGTCTTTTCATTGGCATACAAATCCATACCATACTTGCGAGCCAAAACACCCACACCGTGGATATGGTCTGAATGCTCATGGGTAATCAAGATGGCATCCAGGTCTTCTGGCTTGCGATTAATTTCAGCAAGTAGGCTGGTAATCTTTTTACCAGACAAGCCTGCATCCACTAAAAGCTTCTTTTTTGGAGTTTCCAGATAAAAGGAATTTCCACTGGAACCCGACGCTAAAATACTGTATTTAAAGCCTGTTTCACTCATTCTAGTCTTCTACTTCATCCTCCCATACTTCTTCTTTCACTGCATCCTTATCATAAGGGAGCACAATGGTAAAGGTCGATCCCTTACCGTATTCACTCTTGGCCCAAATAAAGCCCTTATGTTGTTTGATAATTTCTTTGGCAATAGCAAGCCCCAGACCCGTACCACCTTGGGCACGACTTCTAGCACGATCCACACGGTAGAAACGGTCAAAGATACGTGGTAAATCCTGCTTAGGAATACCCAATCCTTGGTCTGAGATGGATAAAATCATCTGATCATCAGTCGTCTTCATGGTCACTGTGATTTTTCCACCATCTGGCGAATACTTGATAGCATTGTTAAGAATATTGTCAATCACCTGTGTCATCTTATCTGTATCTATCTCTATCCAGACTGAGGTAATTGGGTAATCTCTCACCAGTTCGTATTTCTTCTCTTCATCCTGCCCTCTTATCTGATCAAAACGGTTGAGAATAAAGGTTATAAAGGCAGTAAAATTAATCAATTCCACATCCAGGTGGCTGGTTGCATTATCAATTCGTGAAAGATGAAGAAGGTCTGTCACCATCCGCATCATACGGTTAGTTTCGTCTAGAGACACCTTGATAAAATCTGGTGCAACAGGTTCCGACAAGGCTCCCTCATCCAAAGCTTCAAGATAGGATTTCACACTAGTCAGAGGAGTCCGTAACTCATGACTAACGTTGGAAACAAAGAGTCTTCGTTCGCGCTCTTCCTTCTCTTGCTCCGTCGTATCGTGTAAAACAGCAACCAAACCAGAAATAAAGCCAGACTCACGACGAACCAAGGCAAAACGTACACGAAGGCTCAGATATTCACCATTGGCATCCTGAGAATCAATCATAAGCTCAGGAACTTGGGTAATCAAATCACGAAGTTCATATTCATCTTCAATCTTAAGCAATTCTAGAATACTTTTATTGAGAACCTCTTCTTTCTGAACACCTAGCTGTTTCTTAGCCATGTCATTAATCATGGTAATCTTCCCACGACGATTGGTCGCAAGGACTCCGTCTGTCATATATGAGAGGATACTATTCAATCGTTTACTCTCTTGTTCTAGATTTTCTTGGGTTAAACGAATTACTTCTGATAAATCATTGAGATTATTGGTAATATTGGTAATTTCAGAGCTTCCCTGCATATCCAATACCTGAGAATAATCTCCTGCAATCAGGTCTTTTACCTTTTGATTGATTTGCTTTAATCGAATATTATCTCGCCGATTTTCTAGTAAAAGCAAGGTCACGACTAAAATAAAGCCAAGTAAAATGAGGATAAAGATAAAATCACTGGTTAAAACTGTGTCTTTAATTAGTTTAATCATTATTTCTCATATAATAACCAACACCACGACGTGTTAGGATATACTCTGGACGACTAGGTGTATCTTCAATCTTCTCACGCAAACGTCTGATAGTTACGTCAACAGTCCGAACATCTCCGAAATAATCATAACCCCAGACCGTTTCAAGCAAATGTTCACGTGTAATCACTTGACCGATATGAGACGCCAAGTGGTACAAAAGCTCAAATTCACGGTGGGTTAAGTCTAGTTCTTCACCGTATTTTTTAGCTACATAAGCATCTGGTACAATCTCCAAGTCCCCAATTTGCAAGGGTTGGGTTTTCTTTTCATCTGACTCTTGATTATCTACAGAAGCCAAGTCCGTGCGACGAAGAAGAGCTTTAACACGCGCCTGCAACTCACGATTTGAGAAGGGTTTGGTTACATAGTCATCCGCTCCAAGCTCCAAACCAATAACCTTATCAAATTCGCTATCTTTAGCCGAAAGCATGATAATAGGCACACTACTTGTCTTGCGAATAGTCTTAGCAACTTCTAAACCATCAATTTCGGGAAGCATCAAATCCAGAATAATAATATCTGGTTGCTCTGCTTCAAATTGCTCTAGCGCTTCACGACCGTTAAAAGCAGTTACAACCTCGTAACCTTCCTTGGTCATATTAAACTTGATAATATCTGAGATCGGTTTTTCATCATCTACAATTAATATTTTTTTCATTTGTTCACCTTTTTCTCTACTATTATACCAAAAAAATAACAAGAAGACATAATAGCTAGTCTTGGCTACTGTCTAATACTCTTCGAAAATCAAATTCAAACCGCGTCAACGTCGCCTTGCCGTACTCAAGTACAGCCTGCGGCTAGTTTCCTAGTTTGCTCTTTGATTTTCATTGAGTCTAAGTTGGCTTGTGCATAAGCCTGCCAGATTTTTTGTTGGGGTTTGGCAAGTGGAACATCCTTGAACTCTTCTGGTGAAAGCCAGCGAACTTCCCTATCTGAAAAATCATGGAAGTCGGTCACCTGACCTGCTACAATTTGAACATGCCATTTACGATGACTAAAGACATGATTGACAGTCTCAAAACAACCATCAAACCAATCAACATCTAAGTCATAGTCCTGCTGGAAACTCTCTTCTGGGCTGGGGCCAAAATTGACACTTTCTTCTGCAACCTGATGAAAGAGGTCAAACTGCTCTTCTTGCGAAAAGTCATCTACTTCTATCAAGGGAAAATGCCAAAAGCCTGCCAACAACTTTTCACTCTCATTTTTTTCAAGAAGAAATTGTCCCTGACTATTTTTTACCACTAAGGCTTTAAGATAAATAGGGACAGGCTTTTTCTTGGGAGCCTTGATTGGATAACGGTCCATGGTTCCATTCTGATATGCCGCACTAAAATCCTTCACCGGACTCTCTTCTGGTCTAGGATTTACAGGAGCCTCAATATCAGACCCTAAGTCCATCAAGGCTTGATTAAAGTCACCTGGCCGTTCTGGATCAATCAAGATTTCCATCATTGCCTGAAAAATTTTACGATTACTTGGAATGCCAATATCCTGATTGACTTCAAACAGACGAGCCAAAACTCGCATGACATTGCCGTCTACAGCAGGCTCAGGCAAGTTAAAAGCAATACTAGAAATGGCTCCCGCAGTGTAAGGACCAATCCCTTTCAAGCTGGAAATTCCTTCATAGGTATTTGGAAATTGAGCCCCAAAGTCAGCTATAATCTGCTGGGCTGCAGCCTGCATATTACGCACTCGAGAATAATAACCCAAACCTTCCCAAGCCTTCAACAAACGCTCTTCAGGCGCAGTTGCCAAACTTTCCACTGTTGGAAACCAGTCCAAGAATCGTTCATAATAAGGAATAACTGTATCCACCCTAGTCTGCTGGAGCATAATTTCAGAGACCCAGATATGATAAGGATTCTTACTTCTACGCCAGGGTAAATCTCTTTTGTTTTCATCATACCAAGTGAGAAGTTTCTCACGGAAAGAAATAATCTTCTCCTCTGGCCACATGACGATACCGTATTCTTTCAAATCTAACATATCTCTAGTATAACACAGAAGATTCTAACTGTCCTTTTCCTAGTATTAATACTCTTCGAAAATCTCTTCAGACCACGTCAACGTCGCCTTACCGTATATATGTGACTGACTTCGTCAGTCCTATCTACAACCTCAAAACAGTGTTTTGAGCAGACTGCGGCTAGTTTCCTAATTTGCTCTTTGATTTTCATTGAGTATAAAAAGCCTCTTCCCAAAGGAAAGAGGACTAAATCTTATTGATGAACAGCTTGGGCTGCTGTGATAAGGGTCAACTTGTAAACATCATCTGCATTACAGCCACGAGAAAGGTCGTTAACTGGCTTGTTCAAACCTTGTAAAACAGGTCCTACAGCCGCAAAACCACCAAGACGTTCAGCCATCTTGTAGCCAATATTTCCTGCCTCGATACCTGGGAAGATGAAGACATTTGCTTGACCAGCCACCGTACTTCCAGGAGCTTTCAGAGCTGCAGTTTCAGGAACAAAGGCCGCATCAAATTGCAACTCACCATCGATTTCAAGGTCAGGACGCAAGTCATGAGCAATTTTAGTTGCTTCAACTACCTTATCAACGCTTTCACCAAACCCTGAACCCTTAGTAGAATAGCTTAGCATAGCAATTTTAGGCTCGATTCCAAACATCTTAGCTGTGATTGCTGAGTTGATTGCAATTTCAGCCAAAGCTTCCGCGTCTGGATTGATATTGATGGCACAGTCCCCAAAGAGGTAACGCTCCGTACCACGAACCATGAGGAAGGCACCTGAAGTACGAGTAACATTTGGACGAGTTTTGATGATTTGAAGAGCTGGACGTACTGTTGAAGCAGTTGAGTGAATCGCTCCTGACACCATTCCATCAACCAAGCCCAAGTAAACCAACATAACACCAAAATAGTTGACATCTTCAACCAAAACCTTACGTGCATCTTCTTCAGACATTTTACCCTTGCGACGTTCTACCAAGGCAGCGACCATTTCTTCAAATTTATCGTAGTGTTGAGGGTCGATGACTTCATAACCGTTCTCGATACCTTCAATTTCAAGATAAATTTTAATTTTTTCAGGATTTCCAAGCAAAACAGGAATTACTTCTGTTTCTTTTACCAAGCGTTTAGTCGCTTGAAGAATACGAGGCTCTTCCCCTTCAGGGAGAACGATACGAGCATTTTTACCAACAAGGTTGGCTTTGAGACTTTCAAAAACTTCCATGAGTTTTCTCCTTTAAAAAATAAATTATACTCTGAATTACTTTATTATAGAGTATTAGTTGATAACTGAGTAATAAGATTACTGAAATCATCCGGCAAGGGACTGTCTAACTGCAAGTCTTGCTCTAAAAATGGATGATAAAAAGATAGGTAATGGCAATGCAGAGCCTGACGTTGGATGCCGTCGTCCAGACTACCACCATACAAATCATCTCCCAACAAAGGAAAACCAATATGAGAAAAATGGACTCGGATTTGGTGAGTACGTCCAGTATGCAGGCGAATGTCTACCAAGTGGATATTTCCATAAGAAGCTACAATCTTGTAAGAAGTATGGGCATACTTTCCACCTTTAGCCACCCGTCTGGTGATAATAGAGTCTTCATCACGCGCAATCGGAGCAATAATTTCCCCCTCTAACTCTAAGTATCCATCACCTTTAACCAAAGCAAAATAGCGTTTTTCAATAGACTTTTTCTGCAACTGCTTGTCTAATCGTGCATGGGCATAGCCGTGCTTGGCAAAGAGCATCAAGCCAGAAGTATCTCTATCAAGCCTGGTCACAATGTGAACCTGCTGATTTTCATAGTTTTGCTTGACATAGTAACCCTTGATAAAATTGGCAATGGTATTGGAGTGGTTGACACTAGGAATAGAAGCCACTCCATAGGGTTTATTCAAGACTAGAAAATGGTCATCCTCATAGAGAATATCCAGTGGGCGCTCGATAGCTTCTAGAGTTTCAAAGCCTTCCTCAGCAGGAATATCAATGATAACGCGGTCTCCAATATCCAATAGATACGTCGCATTTTGCGGTTGGTCATTGACCAGAATAGCTCCGCCTCGAAACTTAATCTTAGCCAGCAGCCCCTTAGAAACCTCGTGCTTTTTCAAAAAGGTCTTAACCTTGACATGCTCATCTGCGATAAATTCAAACCTCATTCATCCACCTCTCCGATGAAAGCATCCTTAACACGATTCCAGAAACTGGTATGGCTAGGTGATGCGACAAAGTGAATCTTATGGTGGTCGATTTGATACTCAATACGCTCAATATTACGGAAAGAATAAACGCTATTGTCAACCGAAATGGTATGGTAATCGTTTCTCGTTGGAATGAGTTCAATCTTATCCTTCTTAGGAACAATAATGGACGAACCTAGCGTTCGATAGACACGATTGTTAAGGCTGGCAATTTCCGTCAACTGAAGAGCTTCAATGGTAGGGTGTAAAACAGCACCACCAAGAGACTTGTTGTAGGCTGTACTACCAGTCGGTGTCGAAACTGTTAGCCCGTCTCCACGAAAACGTTCAAAGGGAACACCATTGATCACAATATCTGTCACCATTGTTCGGTCCGACCTGCGGATGCTGGCTTCATTTAGTGCTCTAAAAATCTTCACTTCACCATTTCCAAGAAAGACCTTCACATTTAGAACAGGGTAAGAGACTCTTGCTCCTGTATCTAGCTGCAAATTAGTCACTAGCTTATCCAACTCAAAATCACGGTAGTCCGTATAGAAGCCCAAATGTCCAGTGTGAACACCAATGAAGCGGACCTTGTCAAGCTGGTTTTCGTACTTATGAAAGGCTGACAAGAGCATGCCATCCCCACCAATGGAAATAACGATATCTGGATTGGTATCATTGAGTATAAACTGATTTCTCTTCAAACGATCTCGCAATTCATACAAAACCCTTTGACTCTGTGGTTTTCTATTAGCTATCAGGTCAATTCGTTTACCTGTATTCTTCATCTGTATCGTCACTGTTTCCTACACCATCATTTAATTTTCTACTCAAAGGATCAAAAAGTGCCTGGGCTTCTTGGATATCATCACGAATTTTACCCATTTCTTCATCCAACTGATGGGCAATTTTGGCAGTAATTTCCAATCGCTTCTTAATCTCCTCTGGGAAATCCCCTTGGTATTTGTAGTTGAGAGAATGTTCTATCGTTGCCCAGAAATTCATGGCCAAAGTACGAATTTGAATTTCTGCCAAAATAGTCTTGGCTCCATTGATGGTGTCAACCATATATTCTACTACCACATGATAGGAACGGTAGCCTGAAGCCTTTCGATGAGTAATGTAATCTCGCTCCTGTATGATCCGCATATCCTGACGCTTGCGCAAAATAGCCACAACTTCTTGGACATCATCTACAAACTGGACCATCACACGCAAACCAGCAATATCCTGTAAATCGTGTTCCAATGTCGCATAAGTAATGCCGCGACGGGCCATTTTTTCTTTTATACTCTCAATCGGCTTGACCCGACCAGTCACAAACTCAATCGGAGAATGCTTATTTTGCTTGCGATATTGCTTACGAATACCACGTAGTTTAATCTTTAACTCACCAACAGCTTGAATGTAAGGATCTAGAAATTCTTCCCATTCTAAGGTCATATATTCTCCCTTATTCTCATATTATCCTTCAAAAATATTTTTGATTTTTTCTCCAGATTCATATACAATAAATACAATGCTTATTATACCATAAATCCGCTTTCAACGATAAAGAAAAGGTAAGAAAAATGAAACATTTAGAAATTGAATTGAAAACACTATTGAAAAAAGATGAATATGATCGTCTAAAAGACCAGTTCAGAGGTGTCACTCCTGTTCTTCAAAAAAATTACTACATCGACACGCCTGATTTTGAACTACGAGAAAAGAAAGTTGCTATGCGCATTCGAACTTTTGAAGACTGGGCAGAATTGACACTCAAAGTCCCACAAAGTATTGGAAACATGGAATACAATCAAAAATTACAACTAAAAGATGCTGAAAACTATCTGGCTAAGGAAGAACTTCCTCAGGGGCTGGTTCTTGATGAATTGGCTAAATATGGTATCCAAAGTAAGAAATGGCAGGTGCTTGGTTGTCTCACAACGATTCGCTATGAAATGAAAACAGCTATTGGTCTCATGGCACTTGATGAGAGTCAATACTTTGATATGACAGATTACGAATTAGAGCTCGAAGTTGAAAATCACGAGCAAGGCAAACAAGAATTCAAACAATTTTTAGAGGAAAATCAGATTTCCTATCAAAAAGCCCCTTCAAAATTGGTTCGATTTGTCAAAAGCATGAAAAATAGCTGAAATAATCTCCATTTTTTGGTAAAATAGAAAAGATAAAAATACTCGAATCCAAGTTAATATATGCTAAAGCATATGGCTTGGCTACAGAAAGTTTACAGAGGACGGTCTATAATGTCAGATAGAAAAAACATGAAACTTTTCGCACTCAACTCTAACCAAGAGATTGCACAAAAAATTGCACAAGCTGTTGGTGTCCCACTTGGCAAACTATCATCACGTCAATTTTCAGACGGAGAGATCCAAGTTAATATCGAAGAGAGTGTCCGTGGTTATGATGTGTACATCATCCAATCTACAAGTTTCCCTGTTAACAACCACCTAATGGAATTGTTAATCATGGTTGATGCTTGTGTGCGTGCAAGTGCCCACAGTATCAACGTTGTACTTCCGTATTTTGGCTATGCACGCCAAGATAGAATTGCATCATCTAGAGAACCACTAACAGCTAAACTAGTTGCTAACATGCTGGTTAAAGCTGGTGTAGATCGTGTCCTTACCCTCGACCTACATGCAGTTCAAGTACAAGGTTTCTTTGATATTCCTGTAGATAATCTTTACACTGTTCCTCTCTTTGCTAAACACTACTGTGATAAAGGATTAAGAGGTTCAGATGTTGTTGTCGTTAGCCCTAAAAATTCAGGGGTAAAACGTGCTCGTAGCCTGGCTGAATATCTTGATGCTCCTATCGCTATTATCGACTATCCTCAAGACGATGCAACTCGCAACGAAGGCTATATCATCGGTGATGTTGAAGGTAAAAAAGCCATCTTGATTGATGACATTTTAAATACAGGACGTACCTTCTCTGAAGCAGCTAAAATCGTTGAACATGAAGGGGCTACAGAAATTTATGCTGTTTCTAGCCACGGTCTCTTCGTTGAAGGTGCTGCTGAACTTCTTAACAATACTAAGATTAAAGAAATTCTTGTAACTGATTCAGTAGCAACAAAAGAAAAAACTCCTAAAAACGTATGCTACATCACTGCTAGTGAGTTAATTGGTGATGCCATCGTCCGTATCCACGAAAGAAAACCAGTCAGCCCACTCTTTGCCTACAACAAAAAGAAATAAGGTGATTCTTTGATTTATTTGGACAATGCTGCAACGACTCCCATGTCAGCAGTTGCTATTTCAGCTATGACCGAGGTTATGCAAGAAACCTATGGAAATCCTTCTAGTATTCATGGACATGGACGTCAAGCTGGCAAACTCTTGCGAGAAGCCCGTCAGGAACTAGCTCAGTTACTGGGGACAAAACCTCAACATATCTTTTTCACTTCTGGTGGGACTGAAGGCAACAATACTGCCATCATTGGCTACTGCCTTCGTCACCAAGAACGAGGAAAACATATTATCACAACTGCCATCGAGCACCATGCTGTCCTTGAAACCATTGATTACTTGGTTCAGCACTTTGGTTTTGAAGCAACTATTATCCAGCCAGAAAATCAAGAAATCACTGCCCAGCAAATTCAAGAGGCCTTACGTGACGATACGATTTTGGTTTCTACCATGTTTGCCAATAATGAGACAGGAAACCTACTGCCCATTGCTGAAATTGGCCAAATACTCAAGCAACACCCTGCTGCCTATCATGTCGATGCAGTTCAGGCTATTGGAAAAATCCCTATTCATCCAGAAGAATTGGGCATTGATTTTCTCACTGCTTCTGCCCATAAATTCCATGGTCCTAAGGGAATCGGCTTTCTCTACGCATCAAGCATGGACTTTGATTCCTATCTTCATGGCGGAGACCAAGAACAGAAAAAACGAGCAGGAACTGAAAATCTAGCTGCCATCGTAGGCATGGTTGCAGCCCTAAAAGAAAATTTAGAAAAGCAAGAAGAACATTTTCAACATGTACAAAATCTAGAGACTGCCTTTCTGGCAAAGCTAGAGGGAGTTCAGTATTACCTGAATAGAGGACAAGATCATCTTCCTTATGTTCTCAATATTGGATTTCCTGACCAGAAAAACGACCTCTTACTCCTTCGGCTAGATTTGGCTGGAATTTCTATCTCTACTGGCTCAGCATGTACGGCAGGCATTGTCCAATCCAGCCATGTTCTTGAAGCCATGTACGGGGCAAATTCAGAACGCTTGAAGGAATCCGTTCGCATCAGTTTGTCTCCACAAAATACTGTTGAAGATCTACAAACCCTCGCAAAAACCTTAAAAGAAATTATCGGAGGTTAGCCATATGGCATTTGAAAAAACCATTCAGTTAAAAAATTGTCGTTACGACTACACTCTTAGCCCTACTGTTAAGAAGTTCACCCTCAAGGACAATACTTTTTTTGAGACAAAGGTTGGTAACTATGAACTGACTCGCCTTTTGGAAAAAGTGCCAAACAGCGGTGAAGGCTTCCAACTCAAAATCATCATTAACAAGGAACTTACAGGGGCTAAAATCAATATCACTGACAAGTTTGGTCTTCGTCTAGTTGATATTTTCAAATCAGAAGACCACCACATTCATCAGGAAAAATTCTATTTTCTCATGGATAGCTTGGTAGAACGTGGT
The DNA here is from genome assembly GCF_000722695.1 of Streptococcus mitis. Classification (GTDB taxonomy): domain Bacteria; phylum Bacillota; class Bacilli; order Lactobacillales; family Streptococcaceae; genus Streptococcus; species Streptococcus mitis_O. The sequence goes on from NZ_JPFU01000012.1 coordinate 52,694, forward strand.
GTCTTTACAAAATCAGAAAGATAAAGCCAAAATGTTTGAACTGACCTATAAAGATAGCTACCAGGTAGAGCGTACACTCAAGTATGAAGATTATGAGGCTCTCATGTTGGCTTTGTCAGGATGTGTGACCCTACCAGATACACTTTATGTGACTTCTTTGACTTTTGAGGGGCAGGAAGTTTACCAAGGATTGGTTGGAGACCTCTACCGTTTTCTATCACAAACATCATTTTTACATCAAAACTAAGATTTTTCTTAGTTTTTTCTTATTTTTGTTGATTTTTTCACAATGTTTCTATAAAATAGAAGAATAGAAAGGTTGTGATTTTGTGAAAGATAAACAGTCTGCTATTCCAAAAGCTACAGCAAAAAGACTCTCTCTCTACTATCGAATTTTTAAGAGATTTCATGCAGAAAAGATTGAACGTGCCAACTCTAAGCAAATTGCAGAGGCTATCGGTATTGATTCAGCGACAGTTCGTCGTGATTTTTCCTATTTTGGTGAACTAGGTCGTCGTGGATTTGGCTATGATGTCAAAAAACTGATGACGTTTTTTGCCGATTTGCTTAATGATAACTCCATTACCAATGTCATGCTAGTAGGTATTGGAAATATGGGCCATGCCCTTCTCCACTACCGCTTCCACGAGCGTAACAAGATGAAGATTATCATGGCCTTTGATCTAGATGACCACCCTGAAGTCGGTACACAAACTCCTGATGGTATTCCCATTTACGGGATTTCTCAAATCAAGGATAAAATTAAGAATGCCGATGTCAAAACTGCTATCCTGACCGTTCCTAGCGTCAAATCACAAGAGGTTGCCAATCTCTTAGTTGATGCTGGCGTGAAAGGTATTCTCAGTTTTTCACCTGTTCATCTACATTTACCAAAAGACGTGGTCGTTCAGTATGTCGATTTGACAAGTGAACTCCAAACCCTCCTCTATTTCATGCGAAAAGAGGATTAGAAAGCGAAAATCATTTTATGAAAAAACCAGTTATTGGGATTACAGGAAACGAAAAAACTCATCCAGATGATAACATCATGATGAGCTACGCAGCAAAAAGTTTTGTAGAAGGCGTTAAAGACGCTGGAGGGATTCCCATCATCCTACCGATTGGTGATCAAGAAATGGCTATCCACTATATTAGTTTGATTGACAAGCTCATCTTGACAGGTGGGCAAAATGTCGATCCAAAATTCTATGGCGAACCGAAAACCATTGATAGCGATGACTACCACCTTCAAAGAGATATCTTCGAACTGGCCCTCATCAAGGAAGCTATTAAACAGAAAAAGCCAATTTTTTCTGTCTGCCGTGGAACACAACTCTTTAACGTTGCCATGGGTGGAACTTTGTATCAAGATATCGAAGACCACTGGCAAGATTGTTCGGCTGAGTACACAACTCAACGCTTGGTGACAGAGCCTGATACAGTTCTTCGAGAAATCTATGGAGAAATCTCCCATATCAACTCCTTCCACCACCAGAGTATCAAAGATTTAGCACCTAACTTAAAGATTGCAGCTCATGATCCTAAGGATGGTATCATTGAAGCTGTCATGAGTACGGATGATGTCGCCTTTCTCGGTGTCCAATGGCACCCAGAATTTCTATTTGAAAATCGTCCCAAAGATAAAAACCTCTTTGACTATGTCGTTAATGAACTTTAGATTAAATCTGTCTTTTCACGATAACTAAAGTAACTAGAATGAGAGACAATCAAATGGTCCAAGAGAACAATACCCATCAGGTCGCAGGCTTCTTTGACAAGTTTAGTGACATGATCATCATTACGACTAGGGGCTACTGCTCCTGAAGGATGATTGTGGACCAAGATGAGAGAGGTCGCCATATGCTTGATGGCATAGTGAAGAATCTCTCGCGGTTCAGCGATACTACGAGTTGCAGAACCGATAAAAATGGTCTGTTGATGGATGATTTGATTTTGAGTATTGAGATAGAGCGCCACCAGGTGCTCTTGTTTTTTATGTCCCAACTCCTGCTGCATCTTCTTGGCCAACTTTTGACTGCTGAGAATACTTTCCATCTCAAGGGTTTCGTGTTTTTGAATACGATGGCCCATTTCGATCATAGCTTGTAATTCTATTGCCTTAACACGGCCGATACCAGACAGACTCTGCAATTCCTGCAGGGTCATTTTTTTCAAATCTGTTAGGCTTGAAAGATTGTTCAAGACTTTCTGGGCAATTTCAAAAACGCTGGCTTGACGTGTTCCTGTCCTGAGTAAAATAGCTAGCAACTCTTGATTACTGAGCGCTTCAACTCCTTCTTTTGCCAGCCTTTCTCTTGGTAATAGTGAATCTTCTTGAAATGAAATACTGTACATAAAAATCCTCCTCACTTTATTATTCGTGAGAAGGATGGAAAATTATATTTTTTTCTCAATTGGGGCTACACTAGCTAAAAGTTTTTTCAAACCTACTTCTGGGAAATTGATTTTTAATTCTTGAGTAGCTCCGCTACCTGAAACTTCTAGAACGGTTCCCTCTCCCCACTTCTTGTGGAGGGCAATGTCACCAATGGACCAATTCGCCTCGCTAGACGCTGATTTTACGCCAGCTGTAAATTGACCAAATGGAAGATCGCTTGACTGAATAGTTTTTGGGGCAGCACTGCGTTTACGGTCTTGAAGAGCTTGGGCAAGACTCATACCTTGACCGAAGGCAAGGCCACCACTGCTATAAGATGCCTTAAAGCTTGTATTGGCTGGACGGGCCAAACCTTGATACTCAAGCAAATCTGAACTGATTTCGTTAATAAAACGAGTCGGACGGTTGTAGTTTGTACGACCAAAAAGCAGGCGCGAATTAGCATTTGTCAGATAGAGAATTTTCTCTGCACGCGTAATTCCTACATAGGCCAGACGGCGTTCTTCTTCTAATTCATCTTGATCTTCAGCTGCACGGCTAAGCGGGAAGACATTTTCTTCCATCCCAATCAAAAAGACAACTGGAAACTCAAGACCTTTGGCAGCATGCAGGGTCATCAAGGTCACTTCTGATGTCTCCTGACTACCTGAATCTGTATCCGCAATCAAGGCTAAGTCATTTAAGAAACGACTCAGCTTGTCCAAACCAGTTTCCTCTTCTGGCACATCAGAGGTGTCGTCAAAATTTTTCGTCACAGAAAGGAACTCTTCGATATTTTCAACCCGAGCCTTACTTTCTAGAGTCGCTTGGGCATTAAGAATATCGACATAACCTGTTTTTTCTAGTACCGACTCAACCAACTCAGTAATACTTAAGTGGTCCAGTTGCTCTCGCAAATCCAGAATCATATTGGCAAAATCCCAGATAGACTGGGCTGCTTTACCCTTGATACCAGACAACATGATATTAGCAGAAGCATCTAGCATGGACATGTTTTGCATATTTGCAAAGTCACGGATTTTTTCAACGGTTCCTGGCCCAATTCCACGTTTAGGCTCGTTGATAATACGCTCAAAACTGATATTGTCACTCAAATTAGCAATGAGGTTAAGGTAAGCGATAATATCTCGGATTTCCTTACGGCTGTAGAACTTGGTTCCGCCAACCATGGTATAAGGGATATTTGACTTGAGCAAGGCTTCCTCAATAGTACGGGACTGCGCATTAGTACGATAAAGAACTGCAAAATCCTTGTGAAGGAAGTTTTGACTGCGACCAAGTTCATCAATAGTTTTAGCCACAAATACAGCCTCATCTAGCTCATCATTGGCACGATAGTAAACGATTTGCTCCCCATCAGCATTTTGTGTCCAGAGATTCTTAGGACGGCGGTTTTTATTATTTTTAATGACCTCGTTGGCCGCTTGGAGAATGGTTTTAGTTGAACGGTAATTCTCCTCCAACAAAACAACCTTGGCTTGGGGATAATCCTTTTCAAAGTCCAAAATATTCTGCATATCAGCACCACGCCAACCGTAGATAGACTGATCCGCATCCCCAACCACACAGATATTTTTAAAGCGTGAAGCCAAGAGTTTGACCAGTTGGTACTGAGCATGGTTGGTATCTTGATACTCATCAACGTGAATGTATTGGAATTTTTGCTGGTAGTAGGTCAAAACATCAGGATTTTGATCAAAGAGACGCAAGGTCAGCATAATCAAATCATCAAAGTCAACCGACTCTGACTGGCGAAGCTCTTTCTGATAGGCTGTATAACACTGGGCTACGATTTGCGTATACATATCGCCAGCTTGGGCAGCATAAGCCACATCATCAATCAAGTCATTCTTAGCATTGGAAATAGTCCCTAAAATACTCCGTTCATTCCATTTTTTAGGATCTAAATTAAACTGCTTGAGAATGCGTTTCATGAGAGTTCGTTGTTCACCAGGATCTACAATAGTAAAATTGCGGTTGTAGCCAATATGATCCGCATCGCGACGCAAAATACGCACACACATGGAGTGAAAAGTCGCAATCAAACAGTCCTGAGTAGCTGGATTGAGGCTATAAGCACGCTCTTTCATCTCACGCGCAGCCTTGTTGGTAAAGGTAATGGCCAAGATATTCCACGGATTGACTAGCTTTTCATCAATCAAATAAGCGATACGGTGGGTCAAAACACGGGTCTTTCCAGAACCAGCCCCCGCCATGATTAACAAGGGACCTTCTGTCGTTTGTACCGCCTCAGCCTGACGGTCATTCATTCCATTCAATAATGCGTTCATCTTTTCTTCCTTACTCTTGAAGTCACTATTTCTATTATATCAGAAATCAGGGAAAATATCTTTACCTAGACTGGTTACGTGTAGAAGACAACTCCTTATATCTAGATAAGAAAATGAGCTTGGATAGTATTTCCAAACTCATTTAAAGTCAATTTCAATATACTAGAACAAGCCTAGGACAGTTCCATCGCTTTCAACATCCATATTGAGAGCAGCTGGTCGTTTTGGAAGTCCTGGCATGGTCATGACATCACCAGTTAGGGCAACGATGAAGCCTGCACCTAATTTTGGTACCAATTCGCGAATGGTAATTTCAAAGTTTTCAGGTGCTCCAAGTGCATTTGGATTATCTGAGAAACTATATTGAGTTTTAGCCATACAGATTGGCAATTTGTCCCAACCGTTTTGAACGATTTGAGCGATTTGTGTTTGAGCTTTCTTCTCAAAGTTCACTTTACTACCACGGTAGATTTCAGTAACAATCTTTTCAATCTTTTCTTGAACAGAAAGTTCATTGTCATAAAGACGTGTATAGTTAGCTGGGGTTTCAGCGATAGTCTTGACAAGAGTTTCAGCAAGCGCTACACCACCTTCTGCGCCATCAGCCCAGACACTTGCCAACTCAACTGGTACATCGATTGAGGCACAAAGTTCTTTCAAGGCTGCAATTTCAGATTCTGTATCAGATACAAATTCGTTAATCGCAACAACTGCTGGAATACCGAACTTACGGATGTTCTCAACATGGCGTTTCAAGTTGGCAAAACCTGCACGAACCGCCTCCACATTTTCCTCTGTCAGAGCATCTTTAGCCACGCCACCATTCATCTTAAGGGCACGAAGGGTTGCGACAATAACTACTGCATCTGGAGAAGTTGGCAAGTTTGGTGTCTTGATATCAAGGAATTTCTCAGCGCCAAGGTCCGCACCAAAACCAGCTTCTGTTACTGTATAATCAGCCAAATGAAGGGCTGTTGTCGTTGCCAAGACAGAGTTACACCCATGAGCGATATTGGCAAATGGACCACCATGTACAAAGGCAGGTGTACCGTAAATTGTTTGAACCAAGTTTGGCTTAATCGCATCCTTCAAAATCAAAGCTAAGGCACCTTCAACCTGCAAATCACCTACAGAAACAGGTGTACGGTCGTAACGATATCCGATAACGATATTGGCCAAACGGCGTTTCAAGTCCTCGATGTCCGTTGCCAAACAAAGAATAGCCATGATTTCAGAAGCAACTGTAATATCAAAACCATCCTCACGTGGAATACCATTTAGAGGACCACCAAGTCCAACGGTCACATGACGAAGGGCGCGGTCGTTCAAGTCCACTACACGTTTCCAGAGGATACGACGTTGGTCAATTCCTAGCTCATTTCCTTGGTGCAAGTGGTTATCAATCAAGGCAGAAAGAGCGTTGTTAGCAGTTGTAATGGCATGCATGTCTCCAGTAAAGTGGAGGTTGATGTCTTCCATTGGCAGAACTTGGGCATAACCACCACCTGCAGCACCACCCTTAATCCCCATTACTGGACCAAGAGATGGTTCGCGGATAGCAATCATGGTTTTCTTGCCAATCTTGTTCAAGGCATCCGCAAGACCAATGGTAATAGTTGATTTTCCTTCACCTGCAGGTGTTGGATTGATGGCAGTAACCAAGATCAATTTTCCAACTGGATTGCTCTCAACTGCACGAATTTTATCAAAGCTGAGCTTAGCCTTGTACTTTCCATACAACTCCAAATCATCGTAAGAAATACCAAGTTTCTCTACAACATCAACGATTGGCTTCAACTCAATACTCTGTGCAATTTCAATATCTGTTTTCATTCAAAACTCCTCTAACCTCTTATATGATAATTCATTATAACACAAAACAAGATTTTTAACATCCTAAAACTCTCTAAACGTTCGTAAATATCCCTGTTTTTAAGGTTTTTAGAGTCCTTTCTTAAATTTTATATGGCTTTATAGTTTGAAACTATAGTAAATCTTCATTTTTACCAAAAATTTATCGCTTTCATTTTACTTACCGTTTATTTTTGTGTACAATAGTGCTATGAAAATTTTAGTTACATCGGGCGGTACCAGTGAAGCTATCGACAGCGTCCGCTCTATCACTAACCATTCTACTGGTCGCTTGGGGAAAATCATCACAGAAACCTTGCTTGCTGCAGGGCATGAAGTTTGTTTAATTACGACAAAACGAGCTGTGAAGCCAGAAGCCCATCCTAACCTAAGCATTCTAGAAATTAACAATACCGAGGACCTTCTACTAGAAATGCAAGAACGTATCAAGGATTATCAGGTCTTGATCCACTCAATGGCTGTTTCTGACTACACTCCTGTTTATATGACAGGGCTTGAGGAAGTTCAAGCTAGCTCCAATCTAGAAGAATTTTTAAGCAAGCAGAATCATCAGACTAAGATTTCTTCAACTGACGAGGTTCAGGTTTTGTTCCTAAAAAAGACACCCAAAATCATCTCTCTGGTCAAGGAATGGAATCCTGCTATTCATCTGATTGGTTTCAAACTGCTGGTTGATGTTAACGAAGATTATCTAGTTGAAGTTGCTAGAAAAAGTCTTATCAAAAACCAAGCAGACTTGATTATTGCAAATGACCTGTCTCAAATTTCAGCAGATCAACATCGTGCAATCTTTGTTGAAAAAAATCAGCTTCAAACAGTCCAGACTAAAGAAGAAATTGCAGAACTCCTCCTTGAAAAAATTCAAGGCTATCATTCGTAGAAAGGAAAGCTATGGCAAACATTCTCTTGGCTGTAACGGGGTCAATCGCCTCTTACAAGTCGGCAGATTTAGTCAGTTCTCTAAAAAAACAAGGTCATCATGTCACTGTCTTAATGACTCAGGCTGCTACAGAGTTTATCCAACCATTGACACTACAGGTCTTATCACAAAATCCTGTCCACCTAGATGTCATGAAGGAACCCTATCCTGATCAAGTCAATCATATCGAACTTGGAAAAAAAGCAGATTTATTTATCGTGGCCCCTGCAACAGCTAACACTATTGCAAAACTAGCCCACGGCTTTGCGGACAACATGGTAACTTGTATGGCTCTAGCCTTGCCAAGTCATATTCCCAAACTCATCGCACCTGCTATGAATACAAAGATGTATGAACATCCAGCAACTCAGGCTAATCTGAAAACATTAGAAACCTACGGCTATCAGCTGATTGCTCCTAAGGAATCCCTACTAGCTTGTGGAGACCATGGACGAGGAGCTTTAGCCGACCTCACAATTATTTTAGAAAGAATAAAGGAAACTCTCGATGAAAAAACGATCTAATATTGCGCCCATTGCTATCTTCTTTGCAACCATGCTTGTGATTCATTTTCTAAGCTCGCTTGTCTTTAACCTTTTTCCATTCCCAATCAAACCGACCATCGTTCATATTCCTGTCATTATTGCCAGCATTATTTACGGTCCACGAGTTGGGGTTACACTTGGATTTTTGATGGGACTACTTAGCTTAACTGTTAACACGATTACAATTCTACCGACAAGCTACCTCTTCTCTCCATTTGTACCAAACGGAAACATCTACTCAGCTATCATTGCCATCGTCCCACGTATTTTGATTGGTTTGACTCCTTACTTAGTCTATAAGCTGATGAAAAATAAGACTGGTCTGATTCTAGCTGGTGCCCTTGGTTCCTTGACAAATACTGTCTTTGTCCTTGGTGGAATTTTCTACCTTTTTGGAAATGTTTTTGATGGTAATATCCAAAAACTCCTAGCAACTGTTATCTCAACAAATTCGATTGCTGAATTAGTCATTTCCGCAGTTCTAACCTTAGCCATTGTTCCAAGACTACAGACTTTGAAAAAATAAAAACAATCTCCACTTTCAAACCTGAAGGTGGAGATTTTGTTTGATATAGTTACTATTATTAGTGAAATCTTTACCAATATCTAACTAAAAATGACCTATAAACCTAAGTAAATCCTTGCTTTATTGTCTTCTTTATTGTACTATACTAGTGTATATACAGATAAAAAGGAGATTCTTATGAATACACGGAAAAAGACACAATTTATGACAATGACAGCCCTATTAACAGCTATTGCAATTTTGATTCCGATTGTTATGCCTTTCAAGATTGTCATTCCACCTGCTTCTTACACTTTAGGAAGTCACATTGCTATTTTTATAGCCATGTTCTTGTCGCCCTTAATGGCAATTTTTGTCATACTAGCCTCTAGTTTTGGATTTTTGATGGCTGGATATCCCATGGTTATCGTATTTCGAGCTTTTTCCCATATCTTTTTTGGAACTCTAGGAGCTCTTTACCTACAAAAATTTCCCGATACCCTAGATAAACCAAAATCTTCTTGGATTTTCAACTTTGTTTTGGCTGTCATTCATGCCCTTGCTGAAGTATTAGCCTGTGTCCTTTTTTACGCAACTTCTGGTACCAATGTAGAAAATATGTTTTATGTTCTATTTGTACTAGTTGGATTTGGCACAATTATCCATAGTATGGTAGACTATACATTAGCACTAGCTGTCTATAAAGTGCTTCGAAAACGCCGTTAAGAGGAAAAACTATGACAAAAGATCGCAAACAAGCCCTGCTCCAAGTCTTGAAAGAAGCTCCTAAAGCCCTCAATGGTCAAAGTTTGGCTGAACATTTTCATGTCACGCGTCAGGTCATTGTACAGGATATTGCAATTTTGAGAGCCGATGGCGCTCCTATCCTATCCACCAATCGTGGCTACGTCTATAAGCAAATTGATACTAACCCTTATGTTCATAAACTTTTTAAAGTGAAACATGAAGTTGAAGAAATCGGTCAAGAACTCCTCGCTATCGTAGATAATGGTGGACGTGTTCAAAACACCTTGATTGACCATCCCGTTTATGGAGAAATTGAAACCTTGCTTAAACTTTCTTGCCGCCGAGACGTTCAACATTTTCTAGAACAAGTCGAGCATTCTGATTTTAAACCTTTATCTGAATTGACAGATGGTATCCATTACCACCTAGTTGAAGCCGAAACACAACAAGACCTCCACTATATCGAGGAGGCCTTGGATAAGCTCGGTTATTTAGTAAAAGACTAGAAAATTTTCTTTTCCAAATCGTCTTCTGTACGGCGAGGGTAGAAAAATTCAGATTTGTCCGGAGCTTCCATCATTTCCATCAAAGGTAACATATCATAGGCCAGATCCAAGTTTGGAATCTGGTCTTTTTGCACCCAAGAAATTTCTCTTTCATCTGAAGAGCGAAGGGTACCAGAGAACTCAGTCGCCTTATAACAAACGACAATATAGCGCCTACCTGTATCTAGTGGCCAATTTTTAATGCCGACAAGTTGAGGATTTTGGATAGTCAATCCTGTTTCTTCATAGATTTCACGAATGACAGACTCTGCGAAAGACTCGCCATGCCTGTGCCCCTCTTTGATCTAATATAATGCTCCTTGTTTAAAATCTGTACTATATGCCATAGCTTTATCATAGCATGCTTTTTTTAAACCAAACAACTATAAAGTATTATCGTAACTGCCCAATAACGAGGCATATTGAAAAAAATCTCCAGATTAGAGAACTCGCTGATAGTTCCTAATCTAGAGATTAAATGAGATTTTCTACTTATGCTTCCTCTTCATCATCTTTCTTCTTTTTAGCAAATAGTAAACCAAATGCTCCAAGAAGAGATAGAACTCCTAATGAACCGGTAGCACGATCTTCTTTGGTACCCGTATTTGGTAATGCGGCATGACTTTTAGAATCATTTTGTTTCGGTACATTATTCTCTGATGAAACTGGTTGAGAATTTGAAGTGACTACTTCAGGCTCACGTGTTGTATCATCAGATGGCACTACTGATGCTGGTTGAGGTTTGTTTTCTCCACCTTGTTCTTCTTTAAGTGTCTCAGTTGGTTCTACAATTTCACCATTCACCTCTCCTGTAAATTCCGGAAAATCAAGTGTAGCAGGTAAATTCGCCTCTATAGAGTTAATTCTTTCTATTCCTTCAATTTTTGCTGTTTCTACAGCTGCATTTGTTGTTGCTGTTTTTATTCTTACAATAGCAGCCATCGCTGCTTTTTCAGCTTTGTCTTTAAGGATGTCTTTATCGTTATCTGTAAATTCTTTACTTGATTCTATAGATTTAATCTTAGTATCTAAAGCTTTTTTCACTTCTGCAATGGCGTTTGATTTTTCTATTTCTGTAGGGAATGGCGCCCCATCTAACTTCTCTTTAGCTGTGCTAATTGCTGATAATGCATTGTTGACTTCCGTTTGTGTCGCATTATCTTTAGCTAATACGACTTTACCTGCTGTTACTGCTTGATCGTACGCGTCTTTCTTACTTGCTTCGGCATTGTAGTAAGCTGCACTTGCCTTAGTTTCTGTATCACCTGTGCTTGTCGCTGTTTGGAGTGCGTCTTTGTTTGTCGCGTTTCCTCCTAATGCATTCTTAGCTGTGGTAATTGCTGATAATGCGTTGTTGACTTCCGTTTGTGTCGCATTATCTTTGGCTAGTACGACTTTACCTGCTGTTACTGCATTGTCATACGCTGTTTTCTTACTTGCTTCGGCATTGTAGTAAGCTGCACTTGCCTTAGTTTCTGTATCACCTGTGCTTGTCGCTGTTTGGAGTGCGTCTTTGTTTGTCGCGTTTCCTCCTAATGCATTCTTAGCTGTGGTAATTGCTGATAATGCATTGTTGACTTCCGTTTGTGTCGCATTATCTTTAGCTAGTACGACTTTACCTGCTGTTACTGCATTGTCATACGCTGTTTTCTTACTTGCTTCGGCATTGTAGTAAGCTGCACTTGCCTTAGTTTCTGTATCACCTGTGCTTGTCGCTGTTTGGAGCGCGTCTTTGTTTGTCGCGTTTCCTCCTAATGCATTCTTAGCGTTAGTAATCGCACTTACGGCATCATTTACTTCCGTTTGTGTCGCATTGTCTTTGGCTAGTACGACTTTACCTGCTGTTACTGCATTGTCATACGCTGTTTTCTTACTTGCTTCGGCATTGTAGTAAGCTGCACTTGCCTTAGTTTCTGTATCACCTGTGCTTGTCGCTGTTTGGAGTGCGTCTTTGTTTGTCGCGTTTCCTCCTAATGCATTCTTAGCTGTGGTAATTGCTGATAATGCGTTGTTGACTTCCGTTTGTGTCGCATTATCTTTAGCTAATACGACTTTACCTGCTGTTACTGCTTGATCGTACGCGTCTTTCTTACTTGCTTCGGCATTGTAGTAAGCTGGAGTTGCCTTAGTTTCTGTGTCACCTGTGCTTGTCGCTGTTTGGAGCGCGTCTTTGTTTGTCGCGTTTCCTCCTAATGCATTCTTAGCTGTGCTAATTGCTGATAATGCGTTGTTGACTTCCGTTTGTGTCGCATTATCTTTAGCTAATACGACTTTACCTGCTGTTACTGCATTGTCATACGCTGTTTTCTTACTTGCTTCGGCATTGTAGTAAGCTGCACTTGCCTTAGTTTCTGTATCACCTGTGCTTGTCGCGGTTTGGAGTGCGTCTTTGTTTGTCGCGTTACCTCCTAATGCATTCTTAGCTGTGGTAATTGCTGATAATGCATTGTTGACTTCCGTTTGTGTCGCATTGTCTTTGGCTAGTACGACTTTACCTGCTGTTACTGCATTGTCATACGCTGTTTTCTTACTTGCTTCGGCATTGTAGTAAGCTGCACTTGCCTTAGTTTCTGTATCACCTGTGCTTGTAGCGGTTTGGAGCGCGTCTTTGTTTGTCGCGTTTCCTCCTAATGCATTCTTAGCTGTGGTAATTGCTGATAATGCGTTGTTGACTTCCGTTTGTGTCGCATTATCTTTAGCTAATACGACTTTACCTGCTGTTACTGCTTGATCGTACGCGTCTTTCTTACTTGCTTCGGCATTGTAGTAAGCTGCACTTGCCTTAGTTTCTGTATCACCTGTGCTTGTCGCGGTTTGGAGCGCGTCTTTGTTTGTCGCGTTTCCTCCTAATGCATTCTTAGCGTTAGTAATCGCACTTACGGCATCATTTACTTCTGTTTGTGTCGCATTGTCTTTGGCTAATACGACTTTACCTGCTGCTACCGCATTGTCATACGCTGTTTTCTTACTTGCTTCGGCATTGTAGTAAGCTGGAGTTCCTTTGGTTGTTGTATCTCCTGTGCTTGTCGCGGTTTGGAGCGCACCTTTATTAGTTGGTCTTCCACCCAATGCATTCTTAGCGTTAGTAATCGCACTTACGGCATCATTTACTTCTGTTTGTGTCGCATTGTCTTTGGCTAGTACGACTTTACCTGCTGTTACCGCATTGTCATACGCTGTTTTCTTACTTGCTTCGGCATTGTAGTAAGCTGGAGTTGCCTTAGTTTCTGTATCACCTGTGCTTGTCGCTGTTTGGAGCGCACCTTTATTAGTTGGTCTTCCTCCCAATGCATTCTTAGCTGTGGTAATTGCTGATAATGCATTGTCGACTTCCGTTTGTGTCGCATTGTCTTTGGCTAGTACGACTTTACCTGCTGCTACTGCATTGTCATACGCTGTTTTCTTGCTTGCTTCGGCATTGTAATAAGCTGGAGTTCCTTTGGTTGTTGTATCTCCTGTGCTTGTCGCGGTTTGGAGCGCACCTTTATTAGTTGGTCTTCCACCCAATGCATTCTTAGCGTTCGTTATCGCACTTACGGCATTATCTACTTCCGTTTGTGTCGCATTATCTTTGGCTAGTACGACTTTACCTGCTGCTACTGCATTGTCATACGCTGTTTTCTTACTTGCTTCGGCATTGTAGTAAGCTGGAGTTCCTTTGGTTGTTGTATCTCCTGTTGTTGTCGCAGTTTGGAGCGCACCTTTATTAGTTGGTCTTCCCCCCAATGCATTCTTAGCGTTCGTTATCGCACTTACGGCATCATTTACTTCCGTTTGTGTCGCATTGTCTTTGGCTAGTACGACTTTACCTGCTGCTACCGCATTGTCATACGCTGTTTTCTTACTTGCTTCGGCATTGTAATAAGCTGGAGTTCCTTTGGTTGTTGTTTCATCCGAAAGCGCTGCTGTTAACGCTGACTTATTAGCAAGTCTCTCTGTAGCTCTTCTTTCATCACTAAACCATGATCCACGTTCACCTGGGTCAGTATCATTCTCTCTTCCATTTAACTCTATTACAGTTATCGCTTTAAAAGCTGTAGTCCCCAGCTCACTAACTCTATAATTACTTGCATTGATAATTGCAGTTCCTTTTCCCCCAGTAGAAGCAACAACATCAGCCGAAGCTAAAACAGAATATCCTGAAGGATAAGCATTACCACTATTATCCCATCCATTTGTACTTCCTCCTCTGACTAGGTAAACTTTAAATTTTGACCCAGTTGGTGCTGGAGAAAATGTAGGAACTTCTACTTCAATGGTTGGTTTTTCTTTAGCTTTCCCCTCTAAAGCAGTATTTTGTGTTAGAATAGTAGGTTTTCTTAAAGCAGTATAATATCCAAAATTAAAACTTTTCGTTCCTTTAGCAGTAGTGGCTGTCACCGTCATATTCCAAGAACCATTAGATGGTGTATTCCCCTCAAAATATAACTCTGCTTCTTTACCGTTGATTTTCTTTTTTACTTGTAATGGGAATCCCTGATTACCTGTAACTTCAATATTTGTAAAATTATCACTGGCAGAAATAGCTTTAATTTTCATAACGTTTCCAACTATCCCTTGGTTGGCAGGTGTTACAAATACATTCGAACTATCAAACGTTCGTCTAGTTCCATTCCATCGTCCAATTTGAACATCAGCTAATTCTGGTTTAGGTGCAGCTCGTAGTCCACTACCTTCAGGCAAAGTAATCCCATTCAAGATATGATTATGTCCTGCGATATTCCTATCATTTGGCTCAGTATTTTGGGCTTTCTTCCCTACTGTTTCTTTACCATTTGTTGTATCTAGTTTAGGAGTATTTTCCTCTAGTGGTTTATGAGTCGTTTTCACACGTCTTAAACTACTGTTTTTGTAATTAACTAACTCTTTATATACAGAATTAACTTCCTCTTGATTTTTAGCAGTTGTTAATACTTCTTTAGCCTTTGCAACTTTTTCTTTTAATCCCTTTACTGAATCCTCAGTGTATTTTTCTGGATTCAATTTGTCAATTTCTTTTAAAAGCGTTTCCAATTTGGTTTTATTATTGAACACTTCCTCGACTTTGACATCTTTTACAGATTTTTTGATTTCTTCAGTCTGATTAACAAGTGTCACAGCATTCTCTGATACTTCAAACTCTTTTTTATCTTGAGCTTTAGAACCAGATCCATCTTCCTTGTTAGAAGCTTTATCTTTAGTCTTAGACTTAAGTAGACGCACTTGCTCTGTAAGAAATTGAACTCGACTTACTTGACTTGCAATCGCTTCCTCAGAAGTATTTTCTCCATTAAGTAAACGGTTATTTTCATCGGTTAATTGAGTAAGTTGATTAGATAAACTTACTAAACTTTCCTCGTCTACTTTTGCAATCGCAGCTTGAAGTTCACTAATAGCCTGAACAAGAGGAGACTGATCCACTAGCTTCTGAGCAACTGGTATTTTATCACCCACTACTTCCTCTTTTGATTTCTCTATAGGATTCTCTTTAGGTGGAACTCCTTCTGTCAGTTCCGTAACACCAACATTTACCTTTTCAGTATTCGCCGTAGCAGGTGATACTGGTAAAGTGTCTGCCTTAACCGCACCATTTGCAAAAAACATTAATGCTGCTACGGCAACACTTGCAGCACCAAAATGGTACTTACGAATAGAATAACGGAATACCTTTTCTCCGTTCACTTCACGATATGATTTTCTCATCTAATCGCCTCTCTCCTATTTTTATTTTAGAGGTACTAAAAAATCCCCCCCCTTAAATATTTTAGGAATTTAAGGAAAGGATATGCTTTTTAATTTTGGGTACCACACTTGTTTTAAAAACATAGTACACTTTCTATTTTACATCTTTCTTAGAAAAATTAACAGTATAACCCATATATTTTTTCTAATTTAGCATTTAATTTTAGCAAGTATATATACTTTTTTCCTAATCTTCTACTACTATTAGACAGGAGACACAACAAGACCTCCACTATATCGAGGAGGCCTTGGATAAACTTGGTTATTTAGTAAAAGACTAGAAGATTTTCTTTTCCCAATCGTCTTCTGTACGGCGAGGGTAGAAAAATTCAGACTTGTCAGGAGCTTCCATCATCTCCATCAAGGGTAACATATCATAGGCCAGATCCAAGTTTGGAATCTGGTCTTTTTGTATCCAAGAAACTTCTCCTTCATCTGAAGACCGAAGGGTACCAGAGAACTCAGTCGCCTTGTAACAAATGACAATATAGCGCCCACCTGTATCTAGTGGCCAATTTTTAATGCCGACAAGTTGAGGATTTTGAATAGTCAACCCTGTTTCTTCATAGATTTCACGAATGACAGACTCCGCAAAAGCCTCACCATTTTCTACATGACCTCCAGGAAAGGCATAACCTGACCAGCGATTGGTTTCAGGAGCGCGATACTGCATCACCACGCTCTGGGTTTCTAAATCTTCAATCAGACAAATGTTTGTTAAAATCGTTAATTGTGCTCGGGACATAAATTTACTCACTTTCTAATTTATTAAATTTTCAGACTTACTACCAGAGATATTATCTTTTACTTTTTAAAATTATTTAGAATAAAATACCATTCGTTTTTCCTTTATGGGCTTTCCAAGTTCAAGCATCTTTTCTTGTCCATCAAAAGTAAAACCCATTTTTTGATAGAAAGCAATGGCGCGCTTATTATCTTTCAATACCCATAAAAAAATTTCAGAAAAATGATTAAGAGCAGTCAAAGCTGCTTTCATTAACTTTTGTGAGATACCTTTTCCGTAATAGTCTTTTAAAACATATAAAGCAATAATTTCACCAGCTTGAATAGTCTCATCACGAAAGTTGCCATAACTGATAAAACCAACTACCTTCACGCCATCTATCGCAATCAATGTATTTTCTGGATACTTTTGACTGAAGAATCGACATCTTTCTAATGTCATCGTCTCCTGAAATTCTGCAGGCAAAAGATCGTCATAAGCCTCTCTCCACGTCTGCCAATGAACGAGGGACTTACCTTCTATCTCTTCAGGAGTTTCCATCTGTTTGATCATAATCGTCATTTGTTTTCTTCTCCTTAATTCAACACCCTGACTTCCTTTGCTACTTTTTGTAGAAATTTTTGTCTTGTTGAACTTGTATTCACTTCACGTCCTAACTCTCCTAAGATTAAAACCCTCTTTGTTTTTATGCCACAGTGATTCAATACAGCATTCTTTAATACTGATATTCCATAACTGTCTGGAATATTAATCGGACCTGAAAATACTTTGTACCACAAAGTTGGTGCCATAGATGTTGCATAGATACTAGCTGTTTTTCCTTTTAGTAACTTTTTGAACTGTCTACCTATCAAGTAGTTCAAAATAAAGCTTCCTTGATTGTTGGCAGAGTATGCAACGCCTGGCGTAAAAACACGATCAATCCACCCCTTCAATAGACTAGGCATACTACTCCACCAAATAGGATAAACAAAAATGAAATGATCTGCCCACTGAATTAATTCCTGAGAGCGTAGAATAAACGGATCGTCCTCCATCCTTTGTCGATAACCATAACGTAAAACAGGATCAAACTCTTTCTCATTAAGATTAATCACTTCAAGTTCATGTCTCTTTGAGTCTATATTTTCTACAATCGTTTGAAAAATTGCTTGACAGTAGCTTTCTTTATCAGGATGTCCATTGATAACTAAAATATTCATAAAATTCCCCTAATCCAAGGCTTTGACTTCCAGCATCATATCACGAATCTGAGCTGCCAGTTCAAAGTCAAGCACTTCGACAGCTTCTTGCATTTGTTTTTCCAGTTTCTTGACTAGTTCTTTGCGCTCTTGTTTGTTGAGGCTATTGATATCGACTTCCTTATCCTCTTCCTTGGCAACTGCCTTGGTCACAGCAATCAGGTCACGGATTTCTTTCTTGATTGTCTGAGGCACAATACCGTGTTCTTCATTATAAGCCATCTGGATTTTGCGACGGCGTGCCGTTTCATCAATGGCACGTTGCATAGACTGGGTTACAGTGTCAGCATACATAATTACATGACCTTCACTGTTACGGGCGGCACGTCCAATGGTCTGGATGAGTCCACGCTCGTTACGGAGGAAGCCTTCCTTATCAGCATCGAGAATAGCAACCAAGCTGACCTCAGGAACGTCAATTCCTTCACGGAGCAGGTTGATTCCGACCAAGACATCAAAAACACCCAAACGCAGGTCACGGATGATCTCCGTCCGTTCCAAAGTCTTGATATCTGAGTGCATGTACTTGACCTTGATGCCCATTTCCTTGAAGTAGTCGGTTAAGTCCTCTGCCATTTTCTTAGTCAAGGTTGTGATAAAGGTTCGTTCGTTCTTCTCAACACGGACATTGATTTCACCTAAGAGGTCATCAATCTGTCCCATTGTCGGACGGACTTCTACCTCTGGATCCAATAGTCCTGTTGGACGAATGATTTGCTCAATCACTGTCTCGGTCTGTTCATTTTCATAGTCACCAGGTGTCGCTGAAACGTAAACAATCTGATGGACATGGCTTTCAAACTCCTCACGACGGAGAGGTCGATTGTCCAAAGCTGATGGCAAACGGAAACCATAATTAACCAGCATTTCTTTACGCGAACGGTCTCCATTGTACATGCCCTTGATCTGCCCCATGGTCATGTGGCTCTCGTCAATCATAATTAAGAAATCATCTGGGAAGAAATCCAAGAGAGTATAAGGAGGCTCACCCTCACTCCGTCCATCCATGTGACGTGAATAGTTCTCAACCCCGTTGGTATAGCCCATCTCACGCAGCATTTCGATATCATACTCTGTCCGCTGTTTTAAACGCTGGGCCTCTAGCAGCTTACCTTCCTTCTCAAAGACTGCTAACTGCGCCTCCAACTCTGCCTGAATTTTAGCAATGGCAACTTCCATGTGGTCGTCATTGGTCACAAAGTGAGTAGCTGGGAAAATCGCCAAATGATCGACTTCGCCAAGGACTTGACCTGTCAAAGCCTCCACTTCACGAATACGGTCAATCTCATCCCCGAAAAACTCTACCCGAAAAGCATGTTCATCTCTGGAAGCTGGGAAAATCTCCACTACATCCCCACGCACACGAAATCTTCCCCGTTGGAAATCAATATCATTACGTTCAAACTGGATATCAACCAAGTCATTCAAGAGTCTATCACGAGAAATTTCAAGACCTGGACGCAGACTTACAACACTGTCAGCGTATTCCTTTGGCGAACCCAGACCATAGATACAAGAGACAGAAGCCACGACGATAACATCATTACGCTCCAAAAGAGCTGAAGTCGCTGAGTGGCGGAGCTTGTCAATCTCATCGTTAACAGAGCTGTCCTTCTCAATGTAGGTATCACTAGAAGGGACATAGGCCTCTGGTTGGTAATAGTCATAGTAAGATACAAAGTACTCAACAGCATTTTCAGGGAAAAATTCCTTAAACTCCCCATAGAGCTGGCCTGCTAGAGTTTTATTGTGGGCAATAACTAGAGTGGGTTTATTGACTTTGGAAATGACCTGACTCATAGTATAGGTCTTCCCTGTTCCAGTCGCCCCCATGAGAATCTGAGCTTTTTCGCCCCCCTCAATATTATCTACCAACTGTTCAATAGCTTGGGGTTGGTCTCCTGATGGTTGATATTTTGATACTAGTTTAAATTGATTATCTGTAATGCGGTTAATCATAAGAATCCTCTCTCGATGTGCTATTCCTATTTTAGCATACTTGTATCATTTTCACGAAGAAAAGGACAGAACGAAGTCACATCCTTTCATTTTCTTTCTTTAATTGATGAGCGAGATAGAAAATCAAAAGTAACAAGACTAAACTTGTCATGATAGAACCTTCAATCCCAAAAGAACCACCTGATAGCCAGCCTTGATTGCCTTGTGGTAAAAAGGTCATCAGAGACGTTCCTGATGGTTGACCACTAACTAAAATCCCAAAGAGATTTCCCTGAGCAAAATTCCAGGCGCCATGAATACCTGCTACACCCCAAACTGTATCTGTTTTGAGAAGGTAAAGTGACATGGCAACTCCGAATAAAAAGAGATTCACTAGAGATAGAGGGGTGATACCAGAATTGCCCATATGGAGCAGGGTAAAGAATAGGCTAGATATAAGAACAGCTAGTTTTAGATTGGTTCTTGAGGCCAATTGAGGAAGGAGCCAAGCACGGGCCACCACTTCTTCTGTTGTCCCCTGTAAAATCCAAAATGGGATAGTAAAGACAACAAAAGTAAGTGAATAAGGATTCAATCGAATGGACTCCAAACGATATTGCCCTAAGGCTACTAAAACTAACAAGGTAAGAAGAAAAAGTGCCAGGCCTAGGCCAAATCCTTTAAGAAGATTGCTGAGGAAATTCTCTCTATAAAATCCTAAAGTTCGAATAGGTCTTTTCTCAACTTTTCTAGTCCATCTAAACACAGTGTTAAGAACAAAACCAAAGGCCAGCAATTCTAAAATTAAACGAAAGTCACTTGTTTTATCCATCAAGCTCTGATGCAAGGTCTGCAAATAGGTTGCAAGATTTTGACCAGTCTCTCCAAAATTTCTAGCAAGTCCGATGAGAGCTAACAAACTAATACCATACAGAGTATAAGCCACAAACTCTCCTATGAAGACAAAAGCAAAGGCTAACAAGGGGCTTGTGTAAATGTTTAAACTCATTTTTGAAGCTTGGAAGTCTTTAAATATTCTTTTGTTCTTCATATCCCTGTCCTCTTTTCTTCTATTATATACTATTATTATAGCACTTTATAGTAGCAATTCAAGAAAGAAAAGAAATAACCTATGTTACATTTTCTGACACAAAAATATAAAAAATTTGCCTTTTTTTACTTTTTCTGATATAATGGGAAAATATTCGGAAAAGGAGACTAAAAATGAAGAAAAAATTTCTAGCATTTTTGCTAATTTTATTCCCAATTTTCTCATTAGGTATTGTGAAGGCAGAAACGATTAAGATTGTTTCTGATACCGCCTATGCACCTTTTGAGTTTAAAGATTCAGATCAAACTTATAAAGGAATTGATGTTGACATTATCAACAAAGTCGCTGAGATTAAAGGCTGGAACATTCAGATGTCCTATCCTGGATTTGACGCAGCGGTCAATGCGGTTCAAGCTGGTCAAGCTGACGCTATCATGGCAGGGATGACAAAGACGAAAGAACGTGAAAAAGTTTTTACCATGTCTGATACTTACTATGATACAAAAGTTGTCATTGCAACTACAAAGGCACACAAGATTAGTCAGTATGACCAATTAAAAGGTAAAACTGTTGGTGTTAAAAACGGAACTGCCGCTCAACGTTTCCTTGAAAGTATTAAGGACAAATACGGCTTTACCATTAAAACATTTGACACTGGTGATTTGATGAACAACAGCTTAAGTGCTGGTGCCATTGATGCTATGATGGATGATAAACCTGTTATCGAGTATGCCATCAACCAAGGTCAAGACCTCCATATCGAAATGGATGGGGAAGCTGTAGGTAGCTTTGCTTTCGGTGTTAAAAAAGGAAGCAAATACGAGCACCTGGTTACTGAATTTAACCAAGCCTTGGCTGAAATGAAAAAAGATGGTAGTCTTGATAAAATCATCAAGAAATGGACTGCTTCATCATCTTCAGCAGTGCCAACTACAACTACTCTAGCAGGCTTAAAAGCTATTCCTGTTAAAGCTAAATACATCATTGCCAGCGATTCTTCTTTTGCACCTTTTGTTTTCCAAAACTCAAGCAACCAATTTACTGGTATTGATATGGAATTGATTAAGGCCATCGCTAAAGACCAAGGTTTTGAAATTGAAATTACCAACCCTGGTTTTGATGCTGCTATCAGTGCTGTCCAAGCTGGTCAAGCAGATGGTATCATTGCTGGTATGTCTGTCACAGATGCTCGTAAGGCAACTTTTGACTTCTCAGAATCATACTACACTGCTAATACAATCCTTGGTGTCAAAGAATCAAGTACCATTGCTTCTTATGAAGATTTGAAAGGGAAAACAGTCGGTGTTAAAAACGGAACTGCTTCTCAAACCTTCCTAACAGAAAATCAAAGCAAATACGGTTACAAAATCAAAACCTTCGCTGATGGTTCATCAATGTATGACAGTTTAAACACTGGTGCAATTGATGCCGTTATGGATGATGAACCTGTTCTCAAATATTCTATCAGCCAAGGTCAAAAATTGAAAACTCCAATCGCTGGAACTCCAATCGGTGAAACAGCCTTTGCTGTTAAAAAAGGAGCAAATCCAGAATTGATTGAAATGTTCAATAACGGACTTGCTAACCTTAAAGCAAACGGTGAATTCCAAAAGATTCTTGATAAATACCTAGCTAGCGAATCTTCAACTACTTCAACAAGCACTGTTGACGAAACAACTATCTGGGGCTTGCTCCAAAACAACTACAAACAACTCCTTAGCGGTCTTGGTATCACTCTTGCTCTAGCTCTTATCTCGTTTGCTATTGCCATTGTCATCGGGATTATCTTCGGTATGTTTAGCGTTAGCCCATACAAATCTCTTCGTGTGATCTCTGAGATTTTCGTTGACGTTATCCGTGGTATTCCATTAATGATTCTTGCAGCCTTCATCTTCTGGGGAATTCCAAACTTCATCGAGTCTATCACAGGCCAACAAAGCCCAATTAACGACTTTGTAGCTGGTACTATTGCCCTCTCACTCAATGCAGCTGCTTATATCGCTGAAATCGTTCGTGGTGGTATTCAGGCCGTTCCAGTTGGACAAATGGAAGCCAGCCGAAGCTTGGGTATCTCTTATGGAAAAACCATGCGTAAGATTATCTTGCCACAAGCAACTAAATTGATGTTGCCAAACTTTGTTAACCAATTCGTTATCGCTCTTAAAGATACAACAATCGTATCTGCTATCGGTTTGGTTGAACTCTTCCAAACTGGTAAGATTATCATTGCCCGTAACTACCAAAGTTTCAAGATGTATGCAATCCTTGCTATCTTCTATCTTGTAATTATCACACTTTTGACTAAACTAGCGAAACGCTTAGAAAAGAGGATTCGTTAATGGCAAAATTAAAAATTGATGTAAATGATTTACACAAGCACTATGGAAAAAATGAAGTCCTAAAAGGAATTACGACTAAGTTCTATGAAGGAGATGTTGTTTGTATCATCGGTCCTTCAGGTTCTGGTAAATCAACCTTCCTTCGTAGCCTTAATCTTCTAGAAGAAGTTACGAGCGGTCACATCACTGTGAACGGTTATGACCTAACTGAAAAAACAACCAACGTTGACCACGTCCGTGAAAATATCGGAATGGTGTTCCAACATTTCAATCTCTTCCCACACATGTCTGTTTTGGACAACATTACTTTTGCTCCTATTGAGCACAAGTTGATGACTAAGGAAGAAGCTGAGAAATTGGGGATGGAGTTACTTGACAAGGTTGGGTTAGTAGATAAAGCTAATGCCAACCCAGATAGCCTATCAGGTGGTCAAAAACAACGTGTGGCCATCGCTCGTGGACTAGCAATGAATCCAGACATCATGCTCTTCGATGAACCAACTTCTGCCCTTGACCCTGAAATGGTCGGAGACGTACTAAACGTTATGAAAGACTTGGCTAAACAAGGCATGACCATGATTATCGTAACCCATGAGATGGGGTTTGCTCGTCAGGTTGCCAACCGCGTTATCTTTACAGCAGATGGCGAGTTCCTTGAAGACGGAACACCTGATCAAATCTTTGACAACCCACAACACCCACGTCTGAAAGATTTCTTGGACAAGGTCTTAAACGTCTAAACTCAAACTGTAAGGATTTCCTTGCAGTTTTTTTCTATCTCGTATTGGATTTTTTGATTTTTCGGAAAATTATGTTAGAATTAAGTTTATGAAATGAGGTTTCCTCATACCTAGCAAGACTAGGAATAAAAATAGAAATTAGGTAGCTAGATGTCATCTAAGGTTATTGTTACAATTTTCGGTGCGAGTGGAGACCTGGCTAAACGCAAGCTCTACCCTTCCCTATTTAGACTATATAAATCCGGCAATCTTTCCGAGCACTTTGCCGTTATTGGAACTGCTCGTCGTCCTTGGAGCAAGGAATATTTTGAATCTGTTGTAGTCGAATCTATCCTTGATTTGGCAGATAGTACCGAACAGGCTCAGGAATTCGCTAGTCACTTCTACTATCAAAGTCATGATGTCAATGATACAGAACACTACATTGCTCTACGTCAATTGCAGGCTGAATTAAATGACAAGTACCAAGCGGAACACAACAAGCTCTTCTTCTTGTCTATGGCACCTCAGTTCTTTGGAACCATTGCCAAACACCTCAAGTCTGAAAACATTGTTGACGGTAAAGGTTTTGAACGTTTAATCGTTGAAAAACCATTTGGTACAGATTACGCAAGCGCAAGCAAGTTGAATGACGAGCTCCTAGCAACATTTGACGAAGAACAAATTTTCCGTATCGATCATTATCTTGGTAAGGAAATGATCCAAAGTATCTTTGCAGTTCGCTTTGCCAACCTGATTTTTGAAAACGTTTGGAACAAGGATTTTATCGATAATGTTCAAATTACCTTTGCGGAGCGCTTGGGTGTAGAAGAACGTGGTGGCTACTATGATGAATCTGGTGCCCTCCGTGACATGGTACAAAACCATACTTTGCAACTTCTTTCTCTGCTTGCCATGGATAAGCCAGCAAGCTTCACAAAAGACGAGATTCGTGCTGAAAAGATTAAAGTCTTTAAAAACCTCTATCATCCAACTGATGAAGAGCTTAAAGAACACTTTATCCGTGGTCAATACCGTTCAGGTAAGATTGAGGGCATGAAATACATTTCTTATCGTAGCGAACCAAATGTTAATCCAGAATCAACAACTGAAACCTTTGCATCTGGTGCCTTCTTCGTGGACAGCGATCGCTTCCGTGGTGTTCCATTCTTCTTCCGTACTGGTAAACGTCTGACTGAAAAAGGAACTCATGTCAACATCGTCTTTAAACAAATGGACTCTATCTTTGGAGAACCACTTGCTCCAAATATTTTGACCATCTATATCCAACCAACAGAAGGTTTCTCTCTTAGCCTAAATGGTAAGCAGGTGGGAGAAGAATTCAACTTGGCTCCTAACTCACTGGATTACCGTACAGATGCGACCGCAACTGGTGCTTCTCCAGAACCATACGAAAAATTGATCTATGATGTCTTAAATAATAACTCAACTAACTTTAGTCACTGGGATGAAGTTGGTGCGTCATGGAAATTGATTGACCGTATCGAAGAGCTCTGGGCTGAAAATGGTGCCCCACTTCATGATTATAAAGCTGGAAGCATGGGACCTCAAGCCAGCTTTGACTTACTTGAAAAATTCGATGCCAAATGGACTTGGCAACCAGATATCGCCTATTGTCAAGATGGTCGTTTAGAATCATGACCACTCGTCAAATAGGTGGTTTGAACCAGGGCTATAAGCCCAAATCACCAGCCAGCGCCTAAAGACGCTGGCTTTCACGTTGTTCAAGCCTTATTGCTCTTGACTCGTCACTTGCCTCTTAATACTCAATGAAAATCAAAGAGCAAACTAGGAAACTAGTCGCAGGTTGCTCAAAACACTGTTTTGAGGTTGTAGATAAGACTGACGAAGTCAGTCACATATATACGGCAAGGTAACGTTGACGTGGTTTGAAGAGATTTTCGAAGAGTATAAAGAGGCTTTAGTATTACTTACCACTATCTCTAAAGGGAGCCTCATATTCTTTTACACTTAATTTATCTAGTGCTATATCATGCTTTACTCGTTCTCAAATTTTCATACTCGTGAAGAAATCATCCACTGGATCATTTCTTTAATCTTGAATATATTTCTTAATTGTGGCTTCATTGAGTCCCACCGTACTTACATAATAACCTTCCGCCCAGAAATGCCGATTCCCAAACTTGT
Source organism: Streptococcus mitis (assembly GCF_000722695.1). Lineage (GTDB taxonomy): Bacteria > Bacillota > Bacilli > Lactobacillales > Streptococcaceae > Streptococcus > Streptococcus mitis_O. Next base: position 78,439 of record NZ_JPFU01000012.1, read on the forward strand.
ACTTGAGATTGGCGTGTTTATCAAACATCATGAGTGCACTTTTACCTTTTAAATCCCCCATGAAACTTGAAACACTTATCCTCGGTGGAATACTGACTAACATATGTACATGGTCTGGCATTAAGTGACCCTCGATAATTTCAACTCCTTTATAACTACATAATCGGCGGAATATTTCTCCCAAATTGCTTCGATATTGATTATAGATTACTTTTCGTCTATACTTAGGGGTGAACACAATGTGATAGAACACATCCACTTTGTGTGTGATAAACTATGTGCCTTTTGTGCCATATTTTTCTCCTTTCGCTTTACAATTGGCTTGAACACCTTTATTGTATCGCGTTTGGAGTTTTTTGGGTATAACCTTCGACGCGCACCCGCATAGCGGGTGTTTTTTTTGTCTCGCACCTAGCGGAGCGAGACTGACTAATAGTCACATAAATAAAAACGAGAGAGCTGACGCATCAGTCCCTCCTAGACATAAACAAGTGTGCCCGTTTACTGAAGATATTAGATCATCATGCTACGCAACAAATTGTTGCCTGAAAATTCTTGAAATTTGTTTTGATGCGAGTATAATATGAATTAAATTAACATAAGGGAGGCATACGCCTATGATTGGTGACTTTCTAAAGCAACGTAGATTAGCAATGGGGTTTACTCAAGAATTTGTAGCAAATCAATTAAAACTAAGCCGACAGGCTATTTCAAATTGGGAAAATGACTCTCGTGATATCAATGTTAGAGACTTAATAGCTTATGCAAAGCTACTAGAAATATCCTTCGAAGATTTAGAAGTTAGTTTAAATCAACCAAGTGCTTTAACTAAAGAAAGCATATCTAAAATATCAGATGGCGTTGTACCCAAGCATTTTAATTTAAAATTACAAAGACAAGAGCAGACTGAAGCTACCAGCACTCAAAAGCTTCACGTCAAAATCGAAGGAGATAAAGTTATCGGCGTTCATATTCTATTATCTTGCTTATTTTTGAATAAAAACAAGTTAATAATTAGAAACTGCCCTACTGCCTTTGATTTTCTAAATATACTCTATGAATTTGGAAAGAATGAGTGGTCTGATTCTTTCACCTATGAAGATACTATAGAGGTTAGCTCTAAAAGGATGCCTACAGATATTACATCTCTCAATAAAATTAGTAGAGCTAGCATTGGTACTATAACAGCTTTGACTTATCGATATCACCATCTTTTATTTGCATTTCCTGGAGGAGACGATTTTTGTTTCAGACCTATTGACTTACACCTTGATATTCTCTCCACCGTAGCGAGCTATACCTATCAAGAAGAGAATAAAATCTTTTATTCTGAGAAGAATGACTTACTAAATAAAAATATCACCTTGAATTGTTACGCTGATGGGAGTAAAAGTGTTGGTGCTTTCTTCAATGCTATTAGTTTGGCATATGTTTATCCAAATGAAATTAGAATCAACGGGCTTTCGCCAGACCCTACTGTGTCCTATCTCATTACATTACTAGAGTCTTCAACTAATCGTACAGTGCAATATCTAACATCTGATAAAATTGTCATTTCCAAAGTGGATTCTATTGAAATTAAAGATGCAGAAATCACATTACCTCCCGATATGTCTATGCTTGTATCCTATGTCTTGCTATTCTGGGATGAGTTAGAAAATATCATTTTTGACAATGTATTTATCAGAGATATTCCTCAAAGTTACATTGACCTTTTTACAAAATTAGGACTAAATATCATTGAAGACAAACACACAATTCAGTTCAAAAAAGCATCTCAAATAGAGTCCGAGTACTTTGAATTTTTACGTTTAGGTGCTGCACCATTTATTACAAGTGATTTAGGTCCTATTCTATCAGAATTTTTAGCCTTTCACAATATATCATCCATCCTATTTGATGAAGTATTTATTCAAAGAATCAATCATATTGCAGAATTACACAAATTGGGAATTAGAATAAAAGTTTTGAGTAACGGTGCATTAAAAACACAAGACAAACTATCAGATATTGACACAAATTTAAAAATGTATCATTTAAATGATACATGTGCAGGTATGGCTATCTTGATGGGAATCATTCAAGTTCATCTTGATAAAGTGATGCTATCAAATTTTGACACTGTTCTTCACGGATTCGGAAACATACAAAAGGTATTATGTTCATTAGGATATAAAGGAGAGATTTATGGATAACCTACACTTTTACTCATCAAAGAAATCTACGAAATTTCTGACATATCTTCCCAAGACAACTTGTTTCTTAGGTGCATGCACTGCTCAAAATCTAGCCCTTGGAATTGACTATTTTTCCAACAGTCAAATTAAAACTTTTTCTCCTTATGATACCATTTTTAATGCACCATCCTTACTAAAGGATTTAGAAATCATTGCATTTGAATTGAATCATCATATCTTGATAGATACCAAACAAAAAGTATTTTATGATGAAGTTCGTTTTTGGAATCGTTCAGAGAGTTTTAAAAAGGTCATAAACGAAAATTTACAGATTGATACTTGTGTTAAGAGAGCAATAACTGAATCAGATTTACTAATCGTCTCTCTCGGATCCGTTGAAATGTGGTCTAAGTCTAAACACGTAATGAACATACTTCCAAGAAATCAGTTTTTCAACCCAGAGATTAAAAATGTCTATCTATCGTCCGACGATATACTTAATTTTGCTAAACAAATTATGCGAGTTGTACAACTTATTAACCCTAAAATTAAGATTCAATTTTCAATTCCCTATGTACTTCTTAAAGCTTCTGAAAAGTTTCATAATCTGCATTTGGCTACGACTGAAAATTATCGTATTATCAAAGATGCCATTATGGAATTAGGGGACGACTATTACTTTCCTGAATATGAACTATTCAAATACTATGTCGAAAAAAATAATCATCCTTTCCAAGAAGATGGAAGACATCCCTCTGTCAAGCTAATTGCAGATATATCTAAACACATTGTTAAAGAAATTAACAAGGATTATCTATTAGATACACCCAACAAACCATTTGCAATCAACAAAGTCGATAGCCGAGGTAAAATCAATGGTAAAGAATACTTATAGTGACGATTTACAACGTATCTTTAAAGCTCAGACTCTCCCATCATCGCCTTTGATAAGAGAAGAAAAGAACTTATTTACTTTTTCACCAATTCAAGATGAGCTAGAGTATTTTAAAGAAAAGAAAGATGGTTTATATGTAAAAGAACAAGTTTGTTTCCGAAATGTCTACCCTGCTAACTTAGTAAACCCTATCTCTACCCCATGCCAAACTTTAATTAGTTTATTTTCCTTCCGTGAAGAGAAATATGGACAAATTATTGAAACCTTTATCACAAAATTTTTAAATAAATGGATTCCTTTCGATAACATTTATATTATATGTCCAAAAATGACTGATATCCTTGGTCAACTGTACAATGTTACTAATCACATTATCGAAATTGATAAAAATCGACTTCAGTGTCATGTTCCTTTATCAGGGAATCATTACTACATTAAAATTTGTAGCAAGTACCACGATGGTTTGGTAACATTAGCAAATTTTGTTCTAATCAATTTTCAAGGAGGATTTCAGTCTCAATTAGACAGTGTCTTCTTTCCTTTAAGATTAGATATGATTCGTGAACAAGCGAAATCTATTTACGAGTCGCAAAATTTTCTAGCCACCTACAATAAGTTATATAAATTTTCTAGTAATCATGAACTGACGCATTTTTTCATCAGTCAACTAGAAGCTTTAACCATTTTATTCCCGGAAATTGGAACATTTGGCAATCATAGACACAGCTATGCCCTAAAAAAACTAGCTAGAGAAATCTTTTTGGAATGTGATATTCATAATATCTCACTAGAGGACGTCTTAAATGAGTTTTCAACGATTAAAATCGAATTGCTAAAACAGTACAAGGAATATTCTCGGAATATCAATAAAGCATTAAAGAAAGTCAAAAAGAGTAGGGATACAATGGGGGCAGATTATGCCTATCAGACATTAGGTATTCCTTATAAACTCTACAAAAATCAGATTGATCCCACTTACAAACTACCTGAGTTGCCGAGCAACTTTGCTTATTATAGAGATTCGCATAAAAACCTCTATCAAAATCCAATAGAAAGTTATAAATAATCATGGCAAAATTACTTATCTTACACCCCTATCGTGAAACTTACACCGATATTTACTCTTGTCTTTCCAAAAATCATCACTATACACTCCTGATTGATGATAGCAAAGTAGAATCATTTGAAACGAATAAACCAACCAATGTCACTCTAGTTACTACCCAACATTATCCTGAAAAGAGAAAAGAAACCTCACAAGGAATCCTACAACGATCTCATTTCGATGCGATTGTTGCTTTAGATGAGTTTGATATGGTATTGGCTGCAGAATTACGAGAACAATTTCATATTAAGGGCCAATCAGTCAATCAAGCAAAAACTTTCCGTGATAAAGACAAAATGACACAGAAAGTCAGTGAACTAGGTTTTAAAATCCCCCATTCCCGGAAAATCTCATCTTATGAGGAATTGAAAAACTTTTTCAAAGAACATGGAGATATTATTCTAAAACCTTTGGATGGAGCTGGTTCTGTTGATACTTTCCACTTAAAAAGTGATAACGACTTAACTCCTTTTGATTCCGATAACTTTTGGGGAGATAAGACTGTCTTGGTTCAAGAATATATTTATTCAGATGTTTATCACATAGATGGATTTGTATCGCATGGAAATATCATTTATTGTGAACCGTCCCAATATATCTTCAATCCCTTGCTAATTAAAGAAGGAATTTCAGCTGCGGGAGTTTCCTTGGATTACACTTCAAAACATTTCAAAAAACTTGTTGATTACGCCTCTGAACTGTCTAAAAAACTCTACCCAGACGGAACATTTCTTTTTCACTTAGAGGTGTTTTACGATGGACACGAAATCATTTTTTTGGAGATTGCTTCACGCATTGGTGGTGCACGGATTCGTCAAAATCTACAATATAAACTGACCTACAATCCACTTGAGCTTCTCTTGACAGCCATCTGTAATGACACCTTACCCATACTTCCAACCGTATTTCCAGTTACTGGCTGGCTTCTAACTGCCAAAAAGGAGGGAGTCATCCAACAACTCCCAGAACTAACGGAAACGATAAAAGAACAGTACTCTATCTTTGACTATATTACTTACACGCAAGTTGGTAAACAGTTGCATTCTGCTTTTCACAGTGCAGATGCTGTTGTCGGTTTTTCTTGTCATGGTTTAACATTCCGAGAAACAAAAAACAATCTCTTAGGAGCTGAGACTTGGGTGTTAGAAAACACGAGGTATAAGAAATGAAATATTTTATTTATCGCTTTTCTCCTGCAAGTATTGGTATTAAAGCAAAAGAAAATTTAGGTATTATCTGTCCTAGCAGACAAGAAAAAAATTATCTGTCAGTTGGATTTTTAAAGAACCAAATTTTTTGTATAGATGATTTTAGCCAAATTAATCTACTCTTTTTTTTCAAAGATATACAGAACATAGAGGATATTTTCACACTAGATGAAGGACTCATGCATATTGTCGGTATCTTAAAATCGCTTTTCACCTCCGATAAAGAGGCTTGGAAAATCGCTTATACTTATAAAGACAAGAAAATCATGCGCACTCAGCTGAGTGAACAAATCAGTCAACCTCAACTATTGAACCCAAATGATAGTCTTCCTAATACCTTTCTGATTAAACCTAGATGTGAAGCTTCTGGCAAAGATATTCATATTATCTCTCAAATACCAGAGTATTATACAGCTGAGAATTTTCTTTTAGAAAGTCTGGAACAATTTGATACCATGTTTACTTGTGATGGTATAGCTATTAATGGAAAAATCCAATACTTTTTTACACATGAATATATAGGAAATATCCTAGATATTAAAACAACCTTCATCAATATCGTCCGTACAAACTCTCACTATAATAATCCCCTCTTCATTCAACGATTAAAAACTGAAACCCAAAAAGTATTGGACAGTTTAGGAACTGAGAAAATCCATCCTTTCCATGCAGAGTTCTTTTATAACTCCACTACAGATGAGATAAGCTTTTGTGAAATTGGAAAGCGGTTTGGTGGAGGAAATATTCCTTTGCTTATCAAATGTGCCTTTCAAATTGACATCCTAGATACTTACTGGAATCTTATAAATAGTGTTTCTATACAAGCAGAGATTCCAACATCACCCAGTAAAATTGCACTGACTTTAGCTATTTTTCAGAATGGCCATCATCAAGCTCCTCCAAAGCTCCCTTTCCCTATCGAATTTTTTAGAGAATATCCTGAAAAGATAAACTGTCCTGCTCATTCACTAGATGATTTACGCTATCTCATCACTACTAGTGTAAAGAATGAGAAGGAATTTACACTCATAAACGAGCTACTTGAGGAATATAAGTATGAACAAAGAGAATAAAAATATCCTACTACTGATTATCAGGGGACAAACAACAAACTTGGGTAATATTATTTTTGATTATGCCAATAAACTATTAATCGCAAACCTCACCGTTCAATCCTCATTCTTTATGATGCTTTATCAGTCTAGCGAATCCATTGTTCGCTTACTATTTAATCTATTTGCAGGATATGTTGCTGATTTTAGCGATAGAAAACGTATGCTCATTCTAACAGATGTGATTGCTGCAATTGCAACTTTCTTACTATTTTTATTTTATAATCCGCAAAATATCTGGATATTGGTTGTTGTCAATATATTACTGGCTATTTTATTTAGTTTTAACGGCCCAGCTTATAAGGCTATTATAAAAGACCTTCTTTCCAGCGATGGAATCTTTACCTATAACTCTATTTCTAAAATAGTAGCTGAGATTGTTGGAGTTGGAGCACCGCTAGCTTCCGTCTTTGTTATCCATCAATTTGGATTTAGATATGGTATGCTGATTAACTCTTTCTCTTTTATTATTTCAGCTTTGTGTGAATATCGTTTTCACATTTTACATCACCATAATACTATCCAATCAAAATTTTTTACTGGATTAAAAGAAGGTTTTACCTACCTCTATGAAGACAAAACACTCCTAACCATTTTAATTTCTTCCGCCTTTCTAAACTTCTTAGATGCGATCTATTCCTTCTATCTTCCATTCACATCAACCTTTTCTCAATTCCATCAAATTTTTGCTTATATTCTCGTTTCTCAATCTATCGGAAGTATCTTAGGAGCTCTTATCATCAGTCTAAACAAGAAAAAGATTGAACCGAGATACTTTCTTCATTTCTTATTGCCAGGTGCAGTTTCCTTAATACTTATTAATCTTTTTCAGTCCTCGCAAATTATCTTATTGATTCTATTTGCTCTGTTCTCTACAACTGTTTCAATGTTCAATGTGAATTTAATGTCACATCTCCAAGTTTCTATAGATTCCAATTTCTTAGGACGCATTTTTAGCATCATATTCACTATCAGTGGTATCTTTGCTCCTTTCGGAACTATGTTTGCATCATGGATTGATTTTAAAAATTGGCAAATATTTCAATATATAGGTATTGTTCAACTGCTGATTTATATAATCAGTTTACTAGCACTTAATAAGAGTTCCAAAAAAAGTTAAATCATCCAGCTACACAGCACAAAATTTAGGAAGATTATTCAATTCAAAATTGAAAATCTTTTTGAAATAAGCTGTAATAAATTTAAGTAGTGATAGGAGATAGGATAGTGCCTACAATCAGTTTAACACGTGATATAAAGCTAACAAATGAAGATGCTTTAAAAATTTTCAACCATCAATCATCTGAAAAATTACAAGAAATATTGAGATCTATTGAATCACAAGATGCCTCCACCCTAACGGAAAATAAACTCATACTCAATGAAAATCAAAGAGCAAACTAGGAAACTAGCCGCAGGCTGTACTTGAGTACGGCAAGGCGACGTTGACGCGGTTTGAATTTGATTTTCGAAGAGTATCATTTCAAAATATTTATAACTCATCGCTCTTACAATAAAAAATATCCTGCAAGTTTGTGCCTTGCAGGATATTTGCTTCTGATTAGATTAAGCCTTCCAAGAGACCTTTCATAAAGTTTTCTGAGTTAAACTCTCCAATATCATCGATTTTTTCACCAAAACCAATCAATTTTACAGGAATATTGAGTTCTTCACGGATGGCTAAAACAACACCACCTCGAGCAGTACCATCAATCTTAGTCAAGACAATTCCTGTCAAAGGAGTGATTTTCGAAAATTCTTTGGCCTGTACAAGAGCGTTTTGACCTGTTGATGCATCAAGTGCTAAGAAGGTTTCATGGGGTGCTTCTGGCACAACACGTTTGATGATGCGACCAATCTTTTCCAACTCAGCCATGAGGTTGTCCTTGTTTTGCAAACGACCAGCAGTATCAATCATGAGAATATCAATTCCTTCTGCTACAGCTCGTTCCATACCATCAAAGACCACGCTGGCTGGATCAGCTTTTTCAGGTCCAGTCACAACTGGAACGTCCACACGACGGCCCCATTCAGCTAGTTGGGCTACTGCCCCTGCACGGAAGGTATCTGCTGCAACCAGCATGACCTTCTTACCTGCTTGTTTGTAGCGGTGGGCTAGTTTCCCGATAGAAGTTGTTTTCCCAACACCATTCACACCAACAAAGAGCATGACTGTCAAGCCATCTTGAAATTGGATACTTTCATCATAGTTGCCATCCTTTTCATAAAGCTCAACCAATTTCTCAATGATGACGCGACGAAGGGCGTCAGGTTTCTTGGCGTTTTCAAGCTTGGCTTCGTAGCGTAGCTCCTCTGTTAAGTTAGAAGCCACCTGGACACCAACGTCACTCATAATCAGCAGTTCTTCCAGTTCTTCGAAGAATTCTTCATCGACAGAACGGAAGTTGGCAAAGAAAGCGTTCAAGCGGGCACCAAAGCCTGTACGAGTTTTCTTAAGACTGCGGTCATATTTTTCCTGAACAGTTTCTTCTGCTTGAGGTCTTTCTGCTTCAAGCACTTTAGAACTATTTTCTTCTACAGTCTCTAGGAGCTCAGTATTATCTTCCTCTGTGACTTCTTCTGAGTTTGGCAATTCTTCGACTTCTTCTTGAGAAACTTCTACAACTGACTCTGAATCCAGACTTTCTTCAACTGTGTATTGGATTTTCTCTTCTTGGAGCACAGCTTGTTCAACAATTTCAACTTCTGCATCTTCTTGAGGAACTTCCTCAGCTTCTGTAAGAGAAGACTCAACATCTTCAGACAAATCAAGATTTTCCAGAGCTTCTTTTACAACTTCTTCGATTTTAGGTTCTTCTTTTTTTCCGAATAGACGGTCAAATAATCCCATATCTTAGTTCTCCTTTAGCACGTATTCTTCGATAGCCCAGACGACAGCCTCTTCATCGTTGGTCATTGGCGTCACTACATTTGCGACTGCCTTAACTTCAGGAACAGCGTTTTGCATGGCAACACCGAGCCCTGCCCATTCAATCATAGAGAGGTCATTGGCCTCGTCACCACAAGCCATGACTTGGCTTTGGTCGATTCCGAGATGGCTGATTAGTTTTGCTAAACCTGTTGCTTTATGAACATTCTTTGGTGACCACTCTAGCAACATTTCACGTGATTTAAAGATTTCATATTGGTCAAACAATTCTAGAGAAATCTTCTGAATGGCTGCATCCAAGGGTTCTTGAGCAAAGGCGGTCACGCATTTGTTGTAGGTCATTTGACTAGATAAGTCTTCAAAGTCCACTGGAACAAAGGTCAAAGCTGGATTGAATTTGGCATAAAGACTTTCTTGGTCAGATTGAATTTGATAAACAGTTCCTTCTGAAATAGCATCAAGAGGCAGTGATAATTTCTCTGTTTCTTCATACAAGCGTGCCACATCATCATATGAAAAGACTGTCTTATCAAGGATTTCACCTGTATTTTTCTGAACCAAACCACCATTAAAAGTAATCGTATACTCATCTTCCTGGCCGTCAGTCCCTAGCTCATGGAGGAAGAAATCCATGGCTTTTAAGGGACGACCAGTTGTCAATACGACCTTGATACCACGATCACGCGCAGCTTTCAGGGTTGCCTTGGTACGATCCGTCAACCTTTTATCAGTAGTCAGCAAGGTCCCGTCCAAGTCCAATGCAATCAATTTTATATCTGCCATTATAAGCCCTCCATATAAGCTATAACCGACTGGTCCTTATGGTGACCAATCACAGTTTCTACTAATTCTAAAATTTCTGGTCGCGCATTTTCAGGAGCCACAGGATGACCGACAACCTGCATCATGTGCAAGTCATTTAGATTGTCTCCAAAAGCCATAACCTGATCCATTGTGATACCAAGTTTTTTAGCTAATTCAACAATGGCCACACCCTTATCGACATAGTCCAGAACGATATCAATAGATTCAAAGCCAGTTGTCATAGCCTTAACACCAGGAACGTTTTCGTTTACCCAAGTTTCACCAGCTTCCAACGTTTCTTCTGTGAAGTTGGTTGTAAATTTGAAAATGTCATCTGTAATATCTTCCAAACTCGCTACTTTTTGGATATTTTCATTATAACGCTGGCTCTCTTTCAAATAGGTCTCATCAACCGTATCTAGCACATAAGAGCCTTTTTTGCCCGTCAAGAGCAATTTATTGATATCTACATAAGGTGACGTTTTCAGCTTTTCAAAAGTGGATAGATAAAAGTCACGAGACATGGTCGCTTCATACAAATCCTGACCTTGATATTCGACCAAACTACCATTTTCCGCGATAAAAATAATATCATCACGAACATCAGCAAATAATTTTTCTAAGGATAGAAATCCGCGCCCCGAAGCCACCGCAAAGTAAATCCCTTTTTCCTTGTAGGAAGCAAAAAGAGACTTGAGGCGGTCCATATCAAAGCGCCCATTCCCATCTAGGAAGGTTCCGTCCATATCCGTTGCTACTAGTTTAATTGTCATCATTCAATACTTTCTAAATCTTTTAACTTAACCGAAACAATTTTTGAAACACCCGATTCCTGCATGGTCACTCCATAGATGGAATCAGCCGCTGCCATGGTTCCCTTACGGTGGGTCACAACGATAAACTGGCTGTCCTTGTCAAAGCGGTTGAGGTAATCCCCAAAACGTTTAACATTGGCTTCGTCTAGCGCAGCCTCTACCTCATCCAAGATGACAAATGGAATGGTCTTGACACGGATAATGGAGAAGAGCAAGGCAAGAGCCGATAGGGCTTTTTCCCCACCACTCATAAGGTTGAGAGACTGGATTTTCTTGCCTGGTGGTTGAACAGAAATCTCAACCCCAGCTGTCAGTAAGTCTCCCTCAGTCAAAATCAGGTCAGCCTGACCTCCGCCAAACATCTGCTTGAAGGTCACTTTAAAGGACTCACGAATAGCCTCAAAGGTTGATTTAAAGCGTTCCTTAACCTCATCATTCATCTCTGTGATAGTCTCAAGAAGCAGATTTTTCGCTGACAAAATATCATCTCGCTGGCTATTTAGGAAGTCCAGACGGTTGTGGACTTCTTCGTACTGTTCAATAGCTTCCAAGTTGACAGGACCCAGTGAGCGAATAGCCTTCTCTAAATCCTGCACCTCTTGCTCTGCCAGATTGAGGTTTTCCAATTCATGCGCTTTTTCTAGAGCTTCAGTATAGCTAATCTGGTACTGGTCTGTTAATTGACTTTGTAGATGGCGCAAGCGCTCGCTGACCTTTTCTTTCTTGGCTTCAGCACGTGTTTGCTTGCGAATCCACTCCTCATTCTGCTGGCGAGCCTGATCCAAATGACTAGCAATATCATCCAGCTGCCCTTCAATATCATCCAACTCAAACTGCTTGCGAATCAAACCTTGTTGGAGGCTTGTTTTCTGAGTTTTGGCTTCTTCGGCCTGTTGACTGAGCAAGGCTGTATCAACCTTCTCCAGATTATCAACCTTTTCTTGAAGAAGGCGCTGAATTTCCTCTTGTTCGATATTCAGATTGTCCAATTCCTTGCCTAAACGCTCAATATCAGCTACTTCATAACGTTTTTGTCCTTGCAGTTCAGTCTTAAGCAAGCGAGCCTGCGCTACCTCTTCCTGCAAGTTTTGATAGCGTTCTTGGATGGCGTTTTTGTTAGACTTAATCTCTTCAATCTCAGCTTCCAGATTTTGCTTGTCGCTGGAGATAGTAGTGAGGCGCTCTTGGCATTTTTCCTTATCTGCTTGCCAATCTCCCTCAGAAAGACGATCTAATTCCTCTTCTTGGAGTTTCAAAAGAGTTTCTAGCTCTTCAACTTGTTGACTGGTCTGCTGATAAGCGAGGGCCAAGCCCTGCTCCTGGATACGAGCCTGCTCTCCCTGAGATTTGATGGTTTCTAACTTTTCTGTCAATGAAACCATCTCATCTTGCCAGATCTTCAAACTCGCTTCATCTGAACGCAAACTTGCTTCTTCTTCAGCAATTTCTTTTTGCAATTGTTCCAGTTCTGGCTTGATGAAGATACTGTTATTTTGGCGATTGGCACCACCTGCATAAGAACCACCTGTGCGCAACTCTGTCCCATCTAAAGTCACCATACGAACCTGATAACGAACCTGGCGAGCTGCTGCACGCGCATGTTCTACTGTATCAAATATGGCCGTCGTGGCTAGCAAATTCTTGAAAATAGCTTCCAGTCTAGTATCGAATGTCACCAGCTCATCTGCCATGCCCAGAAATCCTGGACTTGCAGCGATAGCATCTTGGTTCTGGCTAGAAATCGTACGCGCCTTGATCGTTGTCAACGGAAGGAAAGTCGCACGACCAGCTCTATTTCGTTTTAGGAAATCAATTGCCTTGGTTGCCACATGTTCATCTTCTACGATGATATGCTGACTGCTGGCTCCAAGCGCAATCTCTAGGGCAGTTTGATAATGCACATCAAAAGTCAGGTGCTCACTGACTGCACCAATAATCCCACCAAGGCGATCTTTTTCTTGGAGAACACTCTTAACACCTGCATAAAAGTTACTATGATTTCTCAGGATATTTTCCAAACTTTGGGCTCTAGCCTGCTTGTTTTTAAGACTGTCCAGACGGTCAAAGAGTTGACTTTGTTGAGCTTGATAGGAAGCTTTCTGCTCCTCTTGCTCCTTGGCAATAGCTTGGTAGTCGGCCAATAATTTTTGAACCTGCTCCTTAGCAGTTTCAAGCTCCGCCTTTTGCTGACTAGCCTTCTCTTTAGCTGTAGCCAGTTGTTCTTTCAGCTTTTCTAGTTGATCTGCTTGTTTTTGAGAAAGCTGACGACTATTTTCCAACTCGTTTTCGATACGGGTCAACTGGTTTGAGACGTCTGCTTCTTCTTGTAAAAGCGCCACAAAGCGTTCACGTAATAGCTCAATCATCTGATCAGGATCATCTGAAAAAGCCAGCAATTCAGCTTCTAAACGATTGAGTTTTTGATTATTTTGGACTAGATTTTCTTCTAAGAGAGCTAAAGAACTTTCTTTATCAGATTTTTCTTTGCTAAGCGAATTTCTCTTATCCTCCAAAGCAGCCAAACGAGCTTGTGCTTCCTGTTGATTCAGGGCTACTTGCTCAGATTCCAGTTTCGATAGGGCTAATTTTCTCTCTAAATCACTAATCAGACTGGTCAAGTCCATCAAACTGCCTTGATCTTTGGCCATTTCAGCCTGTAAATCTTGGCGTTGCTTCTTGAGATTCTGATTTTCCTCTTCTAATTTTTCACGCTTCTGGTAATAGCTCGTCAAGAGTTCCTGAACCTGCGCCAACTCTTCTTCTGTCGACTCTAGTTCAGCCTTATTTTCCTTGATTTGAGCAACCAGCACGTCTAAATAAATAGCCTTGCGTTGACCTTCCAAGTCTAAAAACTTACGAGCATTTTCAGCTTGCTTCTCAAGAGGCTTGATTTGATTGTCCAACTCGTAGATAATATCCTCTAAGCGGTCTAGATTATCCTGAGTTTGTTGTAGTTTGCTCTCAGTTTCTTTTCTGCGAGTCTTGTATTTTAAAACTCCAGCAGCTTCTTCAAAAATAGCTCGGCGTTCTTCAGGCTTGGAATTAAAAATCTCCTCAACCTTCCCTTGGGAAATAATGGAGAAGGAATCTCGTCCCAATCCAGTATCCAAGAAGAGGTCATGAATATCACGCAGACGCACTTTCTTGCCGTCAATCTTGTATTCGCTATCTCCACTACGATAGATATGGCGTTCCACCCTAATTTCTTGGCCTGCATCCTTGATAAATCCGTCATTATTATCCAGAGTCACAACTACAGAAGCATAATTGAGCGGTTTGCGACTTTCAGTTCCAGCAAAAATAACATCCGGCATCTTGCCCCCACGGAGACTCTTGACACTAGACTCTCCCAAGGCCCAACGCAGACTTTCTGTAATATTCGACTTTCCTGATCCATTTGGCCCCACAACTGCTGTAACCCCTTGGTCAAACACAACCTTGGTTTTATCAGCGAAAGACTTGAATCCCTGAATTTCGATTTCCTTTAAATACATGAATCCAGCCCTTTCTCAACGGCATTTTTGGCAGCTTCCTGCTCTGCTAATTTCTTAGAACGACCTTGGCCTTGACCAATGCTCTTACCTTCAACGAGAACTTCTACTTCAAAAACCTTATCGTGGGCAGGACCTGTTTCAGATATCACTTGATACCGAATAGCCACATCCCCATTGACCTGAAGTAACTCTTGAAGATGGGTTTTGTAGTCTGTAATCATCTCAAACTCGCCTGCTTCAACCTTAGGAATCATAACTTGATAGATAAATGCCTTAACCTTGGCCACATCCTTGTCCAAAAGGAGGGCACCAAGAAAGGCTTCAAAGGCATCACCAAGAATGGTGTCACGATTGCGACCGCCAGATTTTTCTTCCCCTTTACCCAACTTGATAAATTGATCAAACTGGCAATCACGCGCAAAACCAGCCAAACTCTCCTCACGGACAATCATAGCACGGAGTTTAGACAAGTCACCCTCAGGCTTTTTAGGATATTTTTTATACAGATATTCTGAAATCAATAACTGTAGAACAGCGTCTCCTAAAAATTCCAAGCGCTCATTGTGTGAAATTTTTAAGAGGCGGTGCTCATTGGCATAACTCGTATGAGTAAAGGCAGTCTCCAGTAAATTTTTGTCTGCAAATTCGATTGCAAAATGGTTCTTTAGTACAGTTTGTAATTCTTTCATACCAACCTCTTTCTAACTGATAACAGTCCTTTTTATTATATCAAAAAAAGCCCCCTGAGTCACTTTAAAACGGGGCTGGAGGGGATTTGGGCATTCTATAGACAGAGTTTTTCAGTTTTATACTCAATGAAAATCAAAGAGCAAACTAGGAAGCTAGCCGCAGGCTGCTCAAAGCACTGCTTTGAGGTTGTAGATAGAACTGACGAAGTCAGCTCAAAACACTGTTTTGAGGTTGCAGATAGAACTGACGAAGTCAGTAACATAACTACGGTAAGGCGACGCTGACGTGGTTTGAAGAGATTTTCGAAGAGTATTAGAGTCAAATTTGAGACAGGATAAATACAAAAGCCCTATTAAAGGCTTTCTTAGGGTTTTTACATCCACCCTGAGGGAATCGAACCCCCATCTCAAGAACCGGAATCTTACGTGATATCCATTACACTAAGGGTGGAAACTTGTTTTATTATAACAAAAATTTGCTCTAATAACAAGTTTTTTCTAGTGATATAACCCGTCTTAGTGGGAAGCATCCCCATTCCAGATGGAGTTTTTCACGATAACATAATCAACGTGTTTAAGGTCAGCAACCTGACGTCCACCTGCATAAGAAATAGCACTTTGAAGGTCTTGTTCCATCTCAGTTAAAGTATCTTGTAGATGGCCTTTGGCAGGAAGTAAGATACGTTTTCCTTCGACGTTTTTATAAGCTCCTTTTTGGTATTGGGAAGCTGAACCATAGTATTCTTTGAACTGTTCACCATCGACTTCAATCGTTTTCCCTGGACTTTCGATGTGTCCTGCAAAGAGGGAACCAATCATGACCATGCTGGCACCAAAACGGATAGACTTGGCAATATCACCGTGAGTACGAATTCCTCCATCAGCGATAATCGGTTTACGTGCAGCCTTGGCACACCAGCGTAGAGCAGCCAACTGCCAACCACCTGTACCAAAACCAGTCTTGACCTTGGTGATACAAACCTTACCAGGACCGATTCCAACCTTAGTAGCATCCGCACCAGCATTTTCCAATTCACGCACAGCTTCTGGTGTTCCCACATTTCCAGCAATAACAAAAGTATCTGGCAATTCTTTCTTGATGTGTTGAATCATAGAAATCACGCTATCCGCATGACCATGGGCAATATCAATAGTGATATACTCAGGAGCGTCAGCCTTGAGCTGGCTAACAAAATCATACTCATAGTCCTTAACACCGACAGAAATAGAAGCAATGAGCCCTTGATCGTGCATGCGTTTGATAAAAGGAATGCGTCCCGCCTCATCAAAACGATGCATAATGTAGAAGTAGCCCCCTTTAGCCAGTTGCTCTGCTACATTTTCATCCAAAATCGTTTGCATATTAGCTGGTACAACAGGTAGTTTAAAGGTGTGATTTCCTAGAGTGACGCTTGTATCCGCTTCTGCACGGCTTTTAATGACACATTTATTTGGAATCAATTGAATATCTTCGTAATCAAAAATTGGAAATTCATTTAACATATCGATGTCTCGTTTCTTTTGTAATGACCTACCTATGCTCTCGCATCACTACGTCTTTTCCGACGTTTCCTTAATTTATTATAAACCAAAGTACAGTTTTTGTCAAATAATGTTATAATTTAAAATATATTGTTCGGATTTTGTTGTATAAATAATAAAAGAAAGAGGAGAGATTATTTTCTCCCCACTTCTTCTCTATCTTAATAATACTCACCCTGACGATAGTCCCATGAGTTAAAGGTATCTGACAGGTGCATCATGATTTTATCAATATCAAGACCTTTACGGATCACAACTGGAGCTGGTGAAGTTGAACGTGCTCCTCCTTGTTCTGGGATGAGTTTACCATCTTTATCGACCATAGACACCATCACACCTTGCTCGTAGCGAGTTTCAATCGTTTTGTCAGGTTGGATGGATGCCACGTAGTCGTCTGCTTCTATGACAAGGTCCACTGATCCTTCGATACGTTCTCCGATACCTTCTACCTTACCGCGGTTTCCTTTTCCAGATGGGTTTGCTGATGAAGCATATACCATCTTGCCTTCTTCCCAAAGTTTAGCAGCCAATTGTTCACCAGCCTTACCAAATTTGATAACAAAACAGCTAGTACCACGCACGTCTGTCATGAGTTCTTCACGGCCATCACCGTATGCTTTGAGTTTTTCAAAGGCTTCTGGTTTCCAAGGAAGGATACAACCAAGGAGAATGTCTTCGTCCCAATGTTTTTGGTAAAAGGCTTCAATTTCTGGGTTGAGTTGTGCTAAAGCGCGAAGCTCGTCCATGCTACCGCAGAGAACAACCCCTGGTTTGTTACGGTTACGCTCTTTGGCTGCGAACTTACGCTCAAGTCCTGCCTTGTCACTGGTCATGATGATATAACCAACTTTTGTAGGGCAAACGATACATCCGCCCTCACCTTTTAAAATGTCGTAGCCTTCTTGTGAAAGTGTTCCGTTCCATTGAATGTGTTTTGTCATAGTTCTATATTTCCTTTTCTATTTTTTCTAATCCTGCCAGTAGGCTGGTCGTTGTTTTTCATAAGCAGCAATCAAGTCTTCATACTGCAAAGTAATACCGATATCATCCAAACCATTTAAGAGCTTGTGTTTCCATTCGCTATCAATTTCGAAAGTGAATTCTCCAACTGGTGAGATGATTTTCTGTTGTTCCAAGTCCACAGTTACCTGATCGGTTGGTTTAAGCTGGGCTAGCTTTTCTCTAACCTCTCTGGGCTGAACAATAGGCAACATACCATTATTGAGTTCATTATTGTAATGAATGTCACCGAAAGATCCTGCAATCACTACCTTAAAACCATAGTCTGCTAAGGCCCAAGCTGCATGTTCCCTCGAAGACCCTGCCCCAAAGTTATCCCCTGAGATGAGGATACTGGCTTTCCGGTATTCAGGTCGGTTAAAGACAAAGTCAGGATCCTCAGTGTAGTTATCGTCCAGATAACGCCAAGCATACATGAGGTACTTACCAAAGCCTTTTTTATCAATTAACTTGAGAAACTGCTTGGGTAGGATTTGGTCGGTGTCGATGTTATCATTCATGAGAGGAACGGTCGTTCCTGTATAAACTGTAAATTTTTCCATATCCTCTCCTTACTGGGCTTCTGGCATTTGTCGAACATCTACAAAGCGCCCTGCAATAGCTGCTGCTGCTGCCATGGCTGGACTACAGAGATGGGTCTTAGCACCAAAGCCTTGTCTGTCTTCAAAGTTGCGGTTGCTGGTTGAGGCGCAGTGGACACCATCAGGCACCTTATCAGGATTCATCCCCAGGCACATGGAGCAACCCGGGTCTCTCCACTCAAAGCCAGCGTCTAGGAAAACCTTGTCCAAGCCCAACTTCTCCGCAGCTCGTTTGACAGGACGAGAGCCTGGAACTACGATAGCTGTTAAGTTGGGAGCAATCTTCTTCCCTTTGACAAATCGAGCAGCCAGTTGCAAATCGCTGAGACGAGCATTGGTACATGAGCCAATAAAGATATAGCCTAGTTCAATATCCGCTGGCTTTTGACCAGGCTCCAAATCCATGTAATGATAAGCTCGTTCATCATTCATATCCTTAATTTCTGGGAAACTGCTGTCAAAGTCAACTCCCATAGCAGGATTGGTTCCCCAGGTTACCATGGGAGCCAAGTCAGAAACATCCATCTGGATAACCTTATCGTAAACGGCATCATCATCACTGACAAGGGTTTTCCAATCAGCCACAGCCTCTTCGAAATTCTCTGGAATACACTCACGTCCCTTAAGATAATCATAGGTGGTTTGGTCCGGATTCATGATTCCCATCTTGGATCCAAACTCGATGGACATATTGCAGATGGTCATTCGCTCTTCCATGCTCAGTGCATCAATAGCTTGACCTCGATATTCCACCACGTAGCCAACACCACAGGCAACGCCGTACTTGGCAATCAAGGCTAAAATGAAGTCCTTGGAATAAACTCCTTTTTGAGGAACACCAGTGAATTCTACCAACATTTTCTTGGGTTTAACTTGCCAGAGGGTCTGGGTAGCAAAGACATGCTCAACCTCACTGGTCCCAATTCCAAATGCGATAGCTCCGAAAGCTCCGTGGGTTGCTGTGTGACTGTCTCCACAGACAATGAATTTTCCTGGTTGGGTCCGTCCTGTTTCTGGACCAACCATGTGTACGATCCCTTGTTTTTCAGAACCGTGGGCCGCATGTTCAATCCCAAATTCCTCAACATTTTCAGCTAGCTTATCAATTTGAGCCTTGGAAATCACATCTCGAATATCATAGATATTGACTGTTGGAACATTGTGGTCAAAGGTTCCAAATGTCAAGTCTGGTCGTCTCAATCTACGACCTGCATCTCGTAATCCTTGAAAAGCCTGAGGACTGGTCACTTCGTGAATATAGTGCTGGTCCACATACATGAGTTGGGGTTGCCCCTCTTCTCCTGTGATGACATGACGGTCCCATAATTTATCAAAAATCGATTTTCCTGCCATCTATTACCTCCAAATAACATATAAGGCTCCTAGTGTGGTCACCATCCCAAGAAACCAAACCGTTTTAAAGTACCATTTTCGAGTCTTGTGGTGAAAGGTGATTCCTGCTAACCAAGCTCCAAAACCACCACAAGTAAAGGCTAAAATGAGTAAGATTTTCTCTGGGATGCGCCAAACTCTTCTCCTTGCCTTAGATTTGTCAATGCCATAAATCAAGAAAATTATGACATTCCAAATCAAAAGGACTAGAGTAATTTTTTCGTCTAACTTCATAACCTTGCAATAATAGCTTCCGTCATTTCCTTGGTCGAAGCCTGTCCACCTATATCTCTCGTTAAAATGCCAGCTGCCAAACTGGCTTCTACTGCACGTTCGATACGCTCTGCATCCTCATAACGACCAAAACTGTCTCTAAGCATCATAGCAACAGACAAAATCATGGAAATAGGATTGGCAATTCCTTGACCTGCAATATCGGGTGCCGAACCATGAATGGGTTCATAGAGACTTGGATCCTTTTCAGAGTGACTGGCTGATGGCATGACTCCAAGTGTGCCAGATAGGACACTTGATTCATCAGATAAGATATCTCCAAAAAGATTCTCCGTCACGATGACATCAAACTTAGCAGGATTGGTAATCATAAGCATGGCAGCTGAGTCGACTAGCTGGTGCTCCAAGGTTACATCTGGGAAATCCTGTGCGACTTCCTCAGCTACTCTGCGCCAGAGTTTTGAGGTCGCTAGAACATTTTGCTTATCGATACTAGTAACGATTTTTCTCCGACTTCTTGCGATTTCAAATGCCTTACGAATAATCCGCTCTACTTCTTCATAGCTATAGTCATTGATATCACGTGCTTTTTGCTCTCCAAGGATATGGTCCCCAAAGTAAATCCCGCCTGTCAACTCACGCACCACGACAAAGTCTACACCAGCAATTCGTTCTGGTTTGAGTGGTGACAAATGCTTGAGACTGTCAAAGATTTTTACGGGGCGAATATTGGCATAAAGATTGAGTTCCTTACGGAGAGCCAGCAGTCCTTGTTCAGGCCGAACCGCTGCCCCATCATACTGGGGACTCCCAATAGCCGCTAGGAGAATGGCATCTGCTTCTCTACAAGCCTTAAGAGTATCATCAGGTAAGGGATGGCCTGCTGCATCAATACCTGCACCTCCAAAAGGTCGTCTGTCTATTTCATAGACAAAGCCTGTTTTTTTAGCTAGGGCTTCCAGAACATCTAAACCAGCCTCCATGATTTCTGGGCCGATTCCATCCCCTGCTAGAGCTACTATTTTCTTTGTCATAGCATCCTCCTTTACACACTAGGCATATCGCGATAGGAAACGCTACGGCCCATCTCGCCAGCATTCTCTTTTTGAACAAAGGTATTGGCATTGATGTAGGCAATAGCCGAAGCTTTCAACACATCGAAATCAAGACCTGCTGCATTAAAGATGGTTTCTGTATCTCTGTTTTCAACAGTAACCAAGACCCGAGCCTGGGCATCAATTCCATCCGTTACCGCGTCAATAGTATAGGACACCAAGCGGACGGATTGGTTAAAGAACTTGTCGATAGCGTTAAAGATCGCTTCAACGGAACCTTGACCTGTCGCATTAAATTCAACTTTCTCACCATCCATATTGGCTAGGCTAACGAGTGCTTCAATGTCATTATCTGCATGAGTTTGAAGTTGTAAATCATCAAAGTGGAAACCTTCTGGGTTTTCAACCATGGTTCCAGCTACCAGAGCACGAATATCTGCATCTGTGATTTCTTGTTTCTTGTCTGCCAGCGCCTTGAACTTGGCAAAGAGTGGTTTGATATCCTCTTCTGAAAAGTCTAGGGCCAATTCTCTTAGTTTTTCAACAAAGGCATGGCGACCTGACAATTTTCCAAGAGGAAGGCTATTGCTCTTAACACCAACCAATTCAGGGGTGATAATCTCATAAGTAAGAGGATTTTTAAGGACTCCGTCTTGGTGAATACCAGATTCGTGAGAAAAGGCATTACCACCAACCACAGCCTTGTTTTTAGGAACCGGAATACCTGAGAAGCGAGAAACCATTTCTGACGTATTTATTGTTTCATTTAGGACAATACTTGTTTCTGCTTGATAGTAATCTTGGCGAATATTGAGGGCCACTGCAATTTCTTCAAGGGCAGCATTTCCAGCTCGCTCACCAATACCGTTGATGGTTCCTTCAACACGTCCTGCTCCATTCTTGACAGCAGCAAGGCTATTTGCCACTGCCATTCCGAGGTCATCGTGACAGTGAGGCGAATAGATAATCTGACGATCTGTCTTAACATTCTCAATCAGGTGTTTGAAGATAGCACCGTACTCTTCTGGAGTGGTGAATCCAACCGTGTCAGGGATATTGATATAAGACGCCCCTGCATCAACCGCTGTTTGAACAACTTGCAAGAGGAAATCTAACTCTGTTCTAGTCGCATCCTCTGGAGAGAATTCGACCACTTCAAACTTAGAACGTGCATAAGAGACATGCTCCTTAATAGCTTCCAAAATCTCTTCCTTGCTCTTATTGAGCTTATACTTGCGGTGAATCGGACTGGTAGCGATAAAAACGTGAACCTGTGGATACTTGGCGTCCTTGAGGGCCTCGTAACAAGCATCAATATCAGACCTGACAGAACGGGCCAAACCAGTCACTGCTGTTTTCTTCAAGACCTTAGCAATCTCCTGAACTGCCGTAAATGAGTCTGGACTCGCCGCTGGAAAACCAGCCTCGATTGCTGAAATGCCCCATTTCTCCAGCTGCCTTGCGATGGCAATTTTTTCTTTGATTGAAAAATTAACACCTGGTGTCTGTTCTCCATCCCGAAGGCTGGTATCTAGAAATTCAACTGTTCTCATAAGATTTCCCCTTTTCCAAATGTGGTTTTAAAAAAACATCTCGCTTAGAAACCCAAGCGAGATGTTGATTCACTCCCGCTTGGTAAGCCAAACAGGACTAATGCTTTTTGCACTAGCCCGAGTACCTCAACAACAAAGCAAATTGATTAAACTTAGCTGTTTTCATGTTTGACTTTCTCCTTCGTTTGATATCTTGTTTAGTATTTTAGCATAGGCACAAGCACTTGTCAAGAAAAAATCAAATATTTTCTGAAAATTTCTTCAGTAAAGAATATTTAGCTAATTGAAAGTTCTTGAAAATCCTTGAAATGTTTCATTTTTTAAAGGTTAAGTTCCAACTTATTTCTATCAATTCCAGTACTTCTTCATCTGATAAAGTATCATCAAGAGCCACACTAATCCAGTAGCGTTTGTTCATATGGTAAGCTGGATAAATACCTTTTTGTGAAAGCAAGTCCGCTACTTGATCATGCTTGAGGTTGACTGCTTCCACCTGTCCTTCTCTGCCCTTTTCCAGCTTATCCCAAGAAATTTTCATCAAAACAGCATACCACTTTTGATTGCCTTCATGTCTTAATACTGCCGTATCAGGAGATTTCTCCCACAGATACTCCAACTGATTACCATACTGTTCCTGAACCTGAGTCATGATTCGCTTAGTCTGAGGACAGATAAAATCTTGCACATCAAAACAAGCCTTCCGAATCTTGTAAAGAATCTCCAGACAAGTCTCACGGACATTTCCGACAAAACTACCCCTCATGCTTTCCATATGAACTTGAGGATAGAGGTCAGCAGTCTCCTGGTCAAAGACTTGAAAGTTCACATTATCAGCAGTAATGGACACAGTCATGACAAAGTCACCCTGCAAAATCTGGCAACTATAGGTCCAGACTCCACTATTTTCTACAAAACCAAAAGCATGAGCCTTTTCTTGATTAAACTGATAGGATTTAAAAATTTCAAACATAAGTGAAAACTGCTACCCAAAGCTAGCAGTTCCTTTCTATTTTTTAAAAGACAACCTTGGTTCCATGCAATTGTGTCACACCCAGCTGGTCGATAAAGGTTTGACGATTGTCCAAGTCAATCCCCCCACCTGGTAAAATTTCAATTTTACCTTTAGCATATTCCAAAATTCTGTGATAGTGAGCAAAACGTTTCTCTAGTGAATCGCCAGACACACCAGCACGAGTTAGGATACGAGTAACTCCAGCTTGGCTGAGCCAGTCAATGGCTTCCAACTGATCTTCATCACTCAATTCATCAAAGGCCATGTGGAAGACAATTTCCATCCCTTTGGATGCCGCAATCAGCTTCTCTAGATTAGCCTTATCCAACTTCTTCTCAGCAGTTAAGGCACCAAATACAACTCCTTGACTTCCAGCCTGAGCAGTCAACCGAATGTCTTCTAGCATGATAGCAATTTCTAGTTCATTATAGACAAAATCGCCACCACGAGGACGAATCATGGTCATAATGGTCGTATCATAGTTAGCTGCCAGTTCAACTGCTGCCTTAGTTACTCCATAGCTGGGTGTTGTTCCACCAACTGCTAGATTATCACAAAGTTCTATTCGACGAGCTCCAGCCTGCATCGCTTTTTCAAGCAAGGTCACATTTTCAGCACAAAATTCGTAAATCATTTAATTCTCCTTGAGTATTACTTTAAATTTATTATATCATATTGTTGTGAATATGCTTTCAATTTTATCAAGGGAAATAGTAACAAATTTTACCTATTCTTTGTCTGGAATAACCTTAAAGAGATAGTAGGTGATAAAGATGGTCAAAGCTCCCAGACCGATTTTGACTGGTAATAGAGGAGCAAAATAAATGGAAATTCCCATCAGAATGTAGATGGATACGATGATTTTTTTCTTACGTTCACGCGCAATAGACTTGGTCTCGCGAAAATCAGCTACATATGCTTGATAGAGCTTGGTATGGTAAAGCCAATCTTCGAAGCGCTTGGAACTTCTGGAGAAACAAGCAATAGACAACAAAAGGAAAGGCGTTGTCGGCAACAAGGGTAAAACAACCCCAACAATAGCCAAGGCCAGTGATAAAAAACCAATAATAAGATAAATAATACGCATAACTACTCCTAATTAAAATAATCTTCTTCTAGTTTCGCATACAATGATGAATTTTGTCAAGCTCCAACCCAAAAGAGCCTGAAATTCACTTTCAGGACTCTCCTCTTATTTAATCTTTTCTTCTTCGTAGTCGCCTTTACTACAAATAACCTGTCTGCCACCACCACGGACCTTTTTCTCCATGAGGAAGTTGCCACATTTTGGACAGTCACGACCAACAGGCTTGTCCCAAGAGGTAAATTCACATTCTGGATAGCGATTGCAACCATAGAAAAGGCGATTGCGTTTGGTTTTACGTTCAATGATTTGTCCCTGATGACAACTTGGACACTCAACACCAATCTCTTTCACGATTGCTTGGGTATGGCGGCAATCTGGGAAATTACTACAAGCGTAGAACTTACCAAAACGACCAAGTTTAATGACCATTGGACTACCACACACTTCACAATCAAACCCAGCTGGTTCATCCTTAATCTGGATTTTTTCCATTTCTTCTTCAGCCTTGGCGACTTCTTTAGAGAAAGGTTTGTAAAAGGCATCAATAACACATTGCCACTGCTCTTTTCCAACTTCGACATCATCCAGTTTACCTTCCATTTCAGCTGTGAAGGTCACGTTTACGATATCTGGGAAATATTCAACGATGAGCTTGTTAACAATTTCTCCCAACTCTGTCGGTTCAAAGCGTTTAGATGCAAGGCGAACATAATAACGTTTCTGAATGGTTTCAATGGTCGGTGCGTAGGTTGACGGACGTCCAACCCCATTTTCCTCCAAGGTCTTGATCAGGGTCGCTTCAGAATAACGAGCAGGCGGTTGAGTGAAATGTTGCTCTGGTTTACTATTCACCTGTTTGACCACATCTCCAACAGCCATATCCGGTAACATCTTATTCTTGTCAGAATCATTATAAATGGCAAGATAACCATCAAACTTAACCTGACTACCATTGGCAGCAAATTGGACCCCATTTTGAGACAATTTAACAGCCATGGTATCAAAGACAGCCGCTGTCATTTGGCTAGCCACAAAACGATTCCAGATAAGAGTATAAAGCTTGAGCTGATCCTTATCCAAATACTTAGCGATGCTTTCAGGTGTATTAAAGACACTAGACGGACGAATAGCCTCGTGGGCATCCTGAGCACCTGAAGCATTTTTGACCTTGCTACCATGCTTAGAATACTTGCTACCAAAACGATCCGTAATGAAGCTTGCTGCCTCATTTTGCGCCACTGGACTGATACGAGTCGAATCGGTACGCATATAGGTAATCAAACCTTGAACACCAGAACCAATATTGATCCCTTCATAGAGCTGTTGGGCAACCATCATTGTCTTTCGAGTACGGAAATTGATTTTATTAGCCGCATCCATCTGCATAGATGAAGTGGTATAAGGTAAAGGAGCATTACGCTTGCGCTCTTTCTTATCTACCTGATCCACTGAAAAGTCTTTACTAGTCAGACGAGACAAGATTTCCTTAACCTCGTCATTGCTAGTCAGTTTCAGCTTTTTACCATCTACTCCATAGAAGGAAGCCTGGAATTGCTTGGTTCCCTTTTTAAAGACGCCATCAATTGTCCAGTATTCCTCTGGCTGGAAGGCATTGATTTCATTCTCACGATCAATGATTAACTTAAGGGCAATAGACTGAACGCGACCTGCTGACAAGCCCTTCTTGACCTTCTTCCACAAAATAGGCGAAATCGAATAGCCTACCAAGCGGTCCAAGACACGGCGTGCCTGTTGAGCATCGACCAAGTCCATATCAATCTTACGCGGTTCTTTAAAAGCATTTTTGACCGCATCCTTGGTGATTTCATTGAAGACCACTCGGTTGGAATCATTTTCATCCAAGTTGAGAATATGGGCCAAATGCCAAGAAATCGCTTCTCCTTCACGGTCTGGGTCACTCGCCAGAAAGACTTTATTAGCTTTTTTGGCTTCTTTTTTCAAGTCATTGATAAGAGGACCTTTTCCTCGGATATTGATATATTGCGGTTCATAATTATTTTCAATATCGACGGACATACTAGATTTCTTCAAATCACGGATATGCCCGACACTGGCTAAAACCTTGTAGTTTCTGCCTAGATATTTTTCAATCGTCTTAGCCTTAGCAGGCGACTCCACGATTACTAGATTTTTTTTAACTGTTGATTTTTTCTTTTTTGTTGCCGTAGCCACAGTATCACACCTTTTCAAAGTAATAAACTTTATAAAGTGTAAACCATTTTTTGAACCCTGTCAAGACTTAGCTACTATAATAGAAGAAAAGTTTGTCTAGTAAGCGGACTTTCTTCTTATACTCAATGAAAATCAAAGAGCAAACTAGGAAGCTAGCCGCAGGTTGCTCAAAACACTGTTTTGAGGTTGCAGATGGAAGCTGACGTGGTTTGAAGAGATTTTCGAAGAGTATTAAAATTCAAATTCCGCAAGAACATCCTTCCCACTTGTGACCAATTTTGCTCCTTCCTGAATCAAATGATGGCAACCGTCTGATAGTCCATCTAAAATGCTACCAGGAATAGCAAAGACATCTCGCCCTTCTTCCATTGCTCTCTCACAGGTAATGAGACTTCCCGAGCGCATCTTGGCCTCTGCTACAATCACACCTCGGCAAAGTCCAGCAATGATGCGATTACGGGCAGGAAAATGAAATTTCAGAGGTTGTTCACCAGGTCCATATTCACTAAGAACCAAATGGTCATTTCCGATGTAGTCTTGTAAGCGTTTATTGGCTTTAGGATAAAATACATCCAGTCCTGTTCCAATCACTGCAATGGTTTTTCCACCATTCTGCAGAGCTGCCATATGAGCTGCTGTGTCTATCCCCTTGGCTAATCCACTGACAATAACCAGTTCATTTTCCAAGCCTTGAATGATTTTTTCAACTGACTTAGCTCCCTGTTTGCTACAAGCACGACTGCCCACAACCGCTACCTTAGGAAATTTCAAGAGTTCAAGATTGCCCTTATAAAATAAAAGCACAGGTGCATCATAAATTTCACTCAAGTCCCAAGGATAACAGTCGTCTAAAATAGAGAAAGATGGAAATTTTTGAAATTCTTTCTCCAAATGCACATCGTCTATCTGAAAATAACGTTCCATAAAAACAGCTGGATTTCGGCAACCTGATATATCTGCAATATCACCTAACAACAGTTCTTGATCAACATTTTCACCGTATTCTAGGACCTTCAAAATCTGTTGATTGGTCAAACCTGATTTTTTTAACTTATAGATTTCATAGTTTGTGATTTTCATAAATAACTCCATTTCTTTTTCTACTCATCTATTTATTCGTAAAAAAATCAAAAAACATCCGACTATTTCAGCCAGATGTTGGAATCATTAATTCTCGTTTTTAAGAATTTCTTCTAATTTATGATAGTCTTGGACACTATCAATTTCATAGATGCTATTGCCTTCTAATTCTTCAACATAGACATCTAACTCTTTGATATTGTCCTTAACCATATTGTCCCAGTAGAGATCAACAAATTCGCCACTTGCATAGGCCTTGTCGATAAAGCTGACAATTTTTTCTGCAGTTGGAGCATCCCAGAAAGAGACACCACTAAGGATACGACCAGCCTTACTATCAACAGTAATGTCTTGAACCTTATAGTCGTCTCCATAGACCAAGAACCATTCGTTGGTACAATCTTCACGATAGACACTAAAATAAGTCGAACGAGTCAAATCATTGCGGAACATATTTTTAAAGAGATAGTTATCTGCATCAATAACATAGCTGTTGGCCAATTCTTCTTTTACAAGATAGAGAGAGTAAAAGTTATTGTAGTCAGCGTATTTATCATTGAAAACGAGGCGAATACCATATTTTTCTTTCAAATAATCAAATTGTTCTTTAAGATAACCAACAATGATAATAATCTCGTTAATCCCTTTTTCTTTGAGAAACTCAATTTGATATTCAATCAAAGGTTTTTGATTAACTTGAACCAAGGCTTTAGGGGTATTTTCAGTCATAGGACGCAAGCGAGTTCCCAATCCCGCTGCTAAGATGATGGCTTTCACACGAATCTCCTTTATTCTTTAATAATAATATAAACTCCAGCAATGACGACAAGTGACGTAATAATTGTCAGCATATCTAGCGGTGCACCTAAGAAAACAACTGCAAACAAGACAGTCCAAACTACATAGCTCACGTTCAAGCCTGTAGCCTTGGCTGGTTGCAAGCGATTGATAGCGATATAATAAGCCAAATAGGAAATCATATCAAAGGCTGCAAAGATAATCATAAGACCTAGTAATTGCCCATTGGCTACTTCTGCAAATGACTGATGAGAGAAGAGCACAATCACAAGATAAGACAAGAATGAAGTCACTTGACGGATTAAGAGGGCTTCTATTTCACTCAGTTCACTTTCCATAGCAAAAGAGCTAAGAACACTCTCACTTCCCCATGCGATAGCACAAACCAAAGCACAGAGAATCCCAATGTAGAAGGAATTAACCTGTTCAACCTTATAAGTTTGAGCAATAATCCCTCCAATAATCAAGACAATCCCAAACACAGTATTTTTCGAAATCTTGTGCTTCAAAAAGAAGAAAGCCAATAAAACTGAAACTGCAGGGTAGATAGCAGATACCGATGAAGCTAAGGAACTTCCAATATACTTAACTGCATAAAGATTGGCCTGCATTCCGATAGGACCAGCTAGCAAGGCTCCGATGATAACACTAACATTGCGAATATTTAAGAAAATTGAGAGACGCACTTTTCCTTCTTTTACCAAAAGAAAAGCTAGTAAGATAAAGATACTCAAGAAATCGTGAGCAGCAGCTACCACAAAGGGCGACAAATCTGTAAAAATCGAAAAGATATAAGCACTAATCGTTAGACCTAATCCCCAGAAAACACCTGAGAGTAGACCAAAAGAAACTCCATTTTTATTTTTCATCTGAACCTCCATAATATGATAAACCTTTAATAGCTCTTTGGTAACGGCTCACACCATAATCACCAAAATCTGCACCTTGCTCTTCTTTGTAAACTGTCCATAAACTCCAAATAGCGTCTTGTAAAATTTTATAAATGGCAATCTTTTCACGAGAGACAGGTGTTTGCTCACTCTCATAGTGAGATAAGAAAGCTTCTTCCTCTTGGGAAGTGAATTCAGATTCTAAAAATAGGGCTGCCAAATCCCACATTGGATCATTCATTGATGAGTATTCCCAATCAATCAGATATAGATGTCCTTGAGGTGATTCGATAAAGTTTTCAGGCACCAAATCAATGTGACAAGATTTTCTGTCAACACCTAAGTCAACTAACCTTTTCTCTAAGGAGAAGACTTCTTTTCTAACTGCTTCATAGTTAGCATAAGGGATTTTTTCTTCAATCAAGGATTCGTATTTTTTGATTTCTTCAAAAGGAGCAAATTCTCCTCTTAATTCCTTACCAGAAGCATGAATGGTTTGTAAAATTGGAGCGATTTTATCAAATTTGGTCTTGATTGACGTTGAATCAAGCGTGATAGCCGACTCAATATACTCATTTACTTTGATACCAGCCTCAATATCAAAAAGATAATTTTTGACATCTAGGTCTAAATCTTTAAGTAGTTCAAGATTGTACTTTTCATCTTGACGATTGATAAGCTTTTCTGTCCCTTTACCAAAGAACTTAACAATGTATTGCTTATTTGTTGTTTTGACCAAATAGTTTTGATTGGTCATTCCCCCCAGTTGTTCAACACTGAGGACTTCCTCTTCTTCACTAAGTAAGGAAGAAATTTTTTCTTTAATCATTTTCTCCACAATTAACCTCCAATACTTATACTTCCCACTTAAACACGGTTTTAAAGGCTGTGTTTAAATCGGTCGCAAAGACACGGTGAATATCTTTAATTTCTCTTACAGGTTCTTCTAGATAAAGGACATTTTTAAGACGATTGGCAAATTTCTTGACTTCCATCATTTGAATTGCATTTTCAAAATCAATGCGTCCAGAACGAGAGGACCCAACCAAGAGCAAGCCTTTTTCTAAGGCATCACGTGTATTGAGATTGACTTTATATTCGCTAACGCCCATCATGAGAATCGTTCCTTGAGGACGAATGTAGCGAATCAAGTCATTAATGGCTGGTCCAGTACCATCACCACCACAACACTCAAAAGCATGGTCAAAGGCCAAATCTTCTGGAATATTATCAGTGATATAGCATTCTTTGGCAAATGAAAAGAGTTCCAACTTTTCCCAATGACGACCAATAACCACAATCTCTGCTTCTGGCAAAGTATAGTTGATAATATTGGCAACCACAAATGCTAAACTGCCATCTCCGATAACAGCGATTCGGTCCCGCTTGCTATGAGCAAGGGTCAATAGACGATTCATAGCGTGCATACCGACACTGACGAACTCTGTAATCGCTGCAACCGTATCTTCGATAGCATCGTAAGCCACCACACGGTCTTTAGGGAGAGAAACAAACTCTCTCATAAAGCCATCAAATCCACTAGACAAGAAATGAGTCCCTGTCATGTAGTTCTCATAAAATTCTTCATCACTCTGCATAGGTGGCTGATTAGGAATCATGACAACTTTTTGCCCAACCTCATAAGTTCCTGTCGGATCAGAAATAACGGTTCCACATGATTCGTGAATCATTGCCATTGGAAGTTTTTTATTCAAAATCTTTGGATCACGTTTTCCTTGGTAGTAACGTTGATCCGCATGACAGACAGCCATGTAGTTGGGGCGGATGAGGATATGATTCTCTTGGTCAATATCCTCTTCCTGGTATTTGACGTTGATAAACTTGGGCTTAGTCAGTTGATAAATTTGATTAATCATATCACTAGTCTTTCTCAATCATACTTTTTGCAATCTTCAAATCTGTCACTGTTGTTATTTTTAGATTTGAGTATTCCCCCTTAGCCAAGGCCACATCTTTTCCTTTGATTACAAAGATTTTACATGCATCTGTTAAGATTTCCTTCTCTTCAGCAGAGAGAGAACCATAAAGGTCCATGAAGTCCTTGCAACGGAATGTTTGAGGTGTTTGTCCTTGATAGAGGTGAGCACGATTTGGAATATCTGTAATAAATTGACCATTAGTGCTTTCAACGATGGTATCAACAGCTTCTACCACTGTGTCCACTGCGTCATGATTTTGAGCAAGTTGGATATTGTCCTGAATCATGCGAAGCGTAATAAATGGACGAACAGAATCGTGGGTAACAACGATATCCTCTGGAGTAAGCGGACGATAAGCATCGATGGCTTCAATGATTTTCTCAATACTCGTATTACGGTCAGCACCACCCTTTGTAATGATGATACGATCCTTATGAAGAGGTAGATATTTATCTACAAGATCCTCTGCATGGGAAACCCAGTCTCCATGAACCCCAACTACAATTTTTTCAATACTTGGTTCCAAAACAAATTTTTCAATTGTATGAATCAAAATAGGTCGATCACCTAACTCTAAAAATTGTTTTGGCAAGTTACTGATCCCCATGCGTGTGCCAGTTCCACCGGCAAGAATTCCTGCATAAATCATCTATTTTCTCCTTTGTCTTACTAAAAAACTTATTCTCTCTATTATACCACAATCTAGTTCTATCATGAAAGAAATACTGATCCTCCCCTTCTAGAATAGGAGAATTATACAGTTCTATTATTCACAGAAACTAGTCCATTTCCAGTAGTGACTAGGAATTCTGTAGTCATTACTAATAAATAGCTGTGAAATTTTAGAGTCCTTTAGAATAATATAATTTACTTAAAGAAAACTTAAAATTAAGATTTGAGGCTTCAAAGTGATTACTTACTTTACTGCCCTTCATTTCTTATTAGCTGACTTTATGATATAATGAAAAACGAGGTAAATTGAATGAAAAGTATAAAATTAAATGCTCTATCTTACATGGGAATTCGTGTCTTAAATATTATTTTTCCCATTCTAACAGGAACTTATGTCGCCCGTGTCTTAGACCGTACTGACTATGGTTACTTCAACTCAGTTGACACTATTTTGTCATTTTTCTTGCCCTTTGCAACTTATGGTGTCTATAACTATGGTTTAAGGGCTATCAGTAATGTCAAAGATAACAAAAAAGATCTGAATAGAACCTTTTCTAGTCTTTTTTATTTGTGTATCGCTTGTACAATTTTGACCACTGCTATCTATATTCTTGCCTATCCTTTCTTCTTTACTGATAATCCAATTATCAAAAAAGTCTACCTTGTTATGGGGATTCAACTCATTGCTCAGATTTTTTCAATCGAATGGGTCAATGAAGCTCTGGAAAATTATAGTTTTCTCTTTTACAAAACTGCCTTCATCCGTATCCTGATGCTGGTCTCTATTTTCCTGTTTGTCAAAAATGAACACGATATTGTTGTCTACACACTTGTGATGAGTTTATCGACACTGATTAACTACCTGATTAGTTATTTTTGGATTAAAAGAGACATTAAGCTTGTTAAGATTCACATAAGTGATTTTAAACCGCTCTTTCTCCCTCTAACAGCCATGTTGGTCTTTGCCAATGCCAATATGCTCTTCACTTTTTTGGATCGTCTCTTCCTCGTTAAAACAGGGATTGATGTCAACGTTAGTTACTATACTATGGCTCAACGAATTGTGACCGTTATAGCTGGTGTTGTAACTGGTGCAATTGGAGTGAGTGTACCCCGTCTCAGTTACTATTTGGGTAAAGGAGACAAAGAAGCCTATGTTTCTCTGGTTAACAGAGGTAGTCGAATCTTTAACTTCTTTATCATTCCTTTAAGTTTTGGACTCATGGTTTTAGGACCAAATGCCATCCTACTTTACGGGAGTGAAAAATATATCGGAGGTGGCATCTTGACCTCTCTCTTCGCTTTTCGGACGGTTATACTGGCCTTAGATACCATTCTTGGTTCCCAAATTCTCTTTACAAATGGCTATGAAAAACGTATCACAGTCTATACGGTCTTCGCTGGATTACTCAATTTGGGCTTAAATAGTCTCCTCTTTTTCAACAATATCGTGGCTCCTGAATACTACTTACTGACAACTATGTTATCAGAGGCCTCTCTACTTGTTTTCTATATCATTTTCATCCATAGAAAACAGCTTATCCACTTGGGACATATCTTTAGCTATACTGTTCGATACTCGCTCTTTTCACTTTCCTTTGTAGGAATTTATTTCCTGATTAATTTCTTGTATCCCGTGGATATGGTCATTAATTTGCCATTTTTGATTAATACTGGTTTGATTGTCTTGCTATCAGCCATCTCTTATATTGGTCTACTTGTCTTCACAAAAGATAGCATTTTCTATGAATTTTTAAACCATGTCCTAGCCTTAAAAAATAAATTCAAAAGATCATAGGAGTTTAGAATGAAACAACTAACCATTGAAGATGCCAAACAAATTGAATTAGAAATTTTGGATTATATTGATACTCTCTGTAAAAAGCACAATATCAACTATATTATTAACTACGGGACTCTGATCGGGGCAGTTCGACATCAGGGCTTTATCCCTTGGGACGACGATATTGATCTGTCCATGTCTCGAGAAGACTATCAACGATTTATTAACATTTTTCAAAAGGAAAAAAGCAAGTATAAGCTCCTAGCCTTAGAAACTGATAGGAACTACTTTAATAACTTTATCAAAATAATCGACAGTACGACTAAAATCATTGATACTCGAAATACAAAAACCTATGATTCTGGTGTCTTTATCGATATTTTCCCCATGGATCGCTTTGATGATCCTAAGGTCATTGATACTTGTTATAAACTGGAAAGCTTCAAACTTCTATCTTTCAGTAAACATAAAAATATTGTCTATAAAGATAACCTTTTAAAAGATTGGATACGAACAGCCTTTTGGTTGCTCCTTCGACCGGTTTCTCCTCGTTATTTCGCACATAAAATCGAGAAAGAAATTCAAAAATATAGTCGTGAGAATGGGCAGTATATGGCTTTTATCCCTTCTAAATTTAAGGAAAAGGAAGTCTTCCCAAGTGGTACCTTCGATAAAACAATCGATTTAGCCTTTGAAAATTTAAGCCTTCCAGCACCTGAAAAATTTGATACTATTTTGACTCAATTTTATGGGGATTATATGACCTTGCCACCTGAAGAAAAACGCTTCTACAGTCATGAATTTCATGCCTACAAATTGGAGGATTAGGATGCAATATTTAGAAAAAGAAGAAATTAAAGAAATCCAACTAGCTCTGCTAGATTATATTGATGAGACTTGTAAGAAACATAATATTCCTTATTTTCTCAGTTATGGAACCATGCTTGGAGCTATCCGCCACAAAGGTATGATTCCCTGGGATGATGATATTGATATTTCTCTCTATCGTGAGGATTATGAACGTTTACTGGATATTATAGAGAAAGAAAATCACCCTCGCTACAAAGTTCTTTCCTACGACACCTCTTCTTGGTACTTCCATAATTTTGCATCGATTTTAGATACTTCTACCGTTATCGAAGACCATGTTAAGTACAAGCGTCATGACACCAGTCTCTTTATCGATGTCTTCCCAATTGATCGCTTTACAGATTTGAGCATTGTCGACAAGAGCTATAAGTATGTGGCTCTTCGTCAACTAGCTTATATTAAAAAATCACGAGCAGTTCACGGTGATAGCAAATTAAAAGATTTTCTAAGATTATGTAGCTGGTACGCTCTCCGATTTGTCAATCCTCGTTATTTTTACAAGAAAATTGATCATCTAGTCAAAAATGCTGCAACCAACACTCCTCAATATGAAGGAGGAATTGGAATCGGTAAGGAAGGAATGAAAGAAGTCTTTCCAATTGATACCTTTAAAGAACTGATTTTAACAGAGTTTGAAGGCCGTATGTTGCCAGTACCTAAAAAGTATGACAAATTTTTAACCCAGATGTATGGAGATTATATGACACCACCATCAAAAGAAATGCAAGAGTGGTATAGTCACAGTATTAAAGCTTATCGTAAAAGCTGATTGAGGGTTACCATATAAACTACAAAGAGGCTGGGAAAAAGTCTTTAAAATCAAAAAAACGCATAATATCAGGCATTGAAAAACTTGATACTATGCGTTTTATTGTGGAAAAATTTACTTCATTTATTACTGAAATTGAGTTTTTCCCAATCTCTTTTTAATACTTCATTTCATAAACCAACCACTACTACTTTCTCTTTATCAAGCTTCAAGCTAATACTTAAGACCTAATTTAAACAAGTTTAAAAAATATCGAAAAGAAGCTTGATATTAAGAATGGTTAAGACAATTGCAACTGCGTAACCTAGGATTGTGTTCCACTTGGCATTTGTAAATTCTCCCATTAGTGACTTCTTAGAGGTCAAATAGATTAAAGGAAAGATTGAAAACGGAAGAGCGATTGACAGAAAGACCTGTGAATAAACCAATAACTAATCCAAGGTTTTTTCTTGATGTCCAAACAAGACGGCGACTATAATCACAGGGAGCAAGGCAAAAATACGTGTACCGATACGGATAAGCCACTGAGGTAATCTTAGATGTAAGAAGCCTTCCATGACAATCTGTCCTGTCAAGGTGCCTGTAATGGTCGAATTTTGACCACTTGCTAAGAGAGCCAGAGCAAACAAAGTTGAGCTGGCTATTGCTCCTGCTATTGTCGAATCCTGTAAAGCATTGTACATTTGAGAGAATGCCGAAATTTCAGATGCATGACCAAAAAAGAGCGAAGCACCTAAAATGAGTAACAAGGAATTGACAATAAAGGCTAAGGACAACTGAAGATTAGAATCCCAGGTCATAAAGCACACTGCTTTTCGGACGTCCTTCTTATCTTTATGATTGATTTTTCTTGTTTGTGATAAGGATTAATGAAGATAGAGATTATGAGGCATGACTGTCGCTCCTACAATCCCTAAAGCCAAGGTCAATTGACTCTCATGTCCCGGAAGAGGACTTTCAAATAAAGTCGAAGTCGGTAAATAACCACTAAAGATTCCCTGAATACTTGGACTGGATAAAACTACCAGATAGGAAAAAATGCCTAATATGGTTAAGATAAGGGTCGTAACAATAGCTTCAATCTTCTTGAAGCCAAATTTCATCAACAAAAGTAAAAGAAATACATCTAAAACGGTTAGGAGGATAGCAACCATAATCGGTATTTTAAACAAAAGATTTAAGGCAATCGCTGAACCTAAAACTTCAGCCAGGTCTGTCGCCATTAAAGCTAATTCTAAAATCACCCACAGACTATAGCGAAGCCACTTGGGAGCATGATGAGCTGTTGCCTGCGCTAGATCCATCCTAGTCACTACCGAGCTTTCCAGCCATTTGTTGTAACTGCATGGCAATAATAGATGAAATCAAAATAACAAATAAGAGACTATATTTGTAAGAAGCACCACCAACCACACTGGTAATCCAGTTCCCAGGATCCATATAACCAACTGACACAAAAGCTCCAGGCCCCAAAAATACTTTTAGATTGTGCCAAAATGATTATTATTCGGAGTTTCAATAGATTGGTTGATCTCAGAAAGAGAGACCTTTTTGTAAGAAGACATCGGAATATTCACTTTCTAATCTTGTCTTTACCTATTTTATTAATGGAGTCTTTGAAAGAAATGTTGAAAATAGTTTCCTATTTCCAATTTAGTCTTATTGCATCACATTTTGGAATGATTCTTCAGGAAAGCATGATAGTTGAAACAAGCAACAGCAGTATTGCAAAAGCCAGCGTCAGAAAACACTGGCTTTAAAAATGTGAAAAAATTTTTCTCAACTAAATCGCTTCTGTGACAAAACTACGGCTTTCCAATACTTTGAGCATGGCGTTAGCTGTATCTAGGGCTGTGAAGAGAGGCACTCCGTGTTCAATAGCTGAACGGCGAATCTGCTCACCATCTTCGTCTGCAGTTCGTTTGGTTCCAACTGTATTAATGATAGCTTGAATTCTTCCTTTGCGAACAAAACTTGGAATATCCTTATCGTCATCACCAATCTTACCAACAGGTTGAGCTTGTAATCCATGACTGGCAAAGAAGCCTGCTGTCCCTTCTGTCGCGAGGATTCCATAGCCAATATTTTGGAAACGACGAGCCAAGTCCAAGGCTTCTTCTTTGGCATCATCAGCGATGGTAAATACAACGTTACCAAAAGTTGGTAAGTGTAAGTAAGAAGCTTCAAAGGCTTTATAGAGAGCTTTTTCCAAAGTCGTATCAGAACCCATAACTTCACCTGTTGACTTCATTTCAGGACCAAGCAAGCTGTCTACCTTAGCTAGTTTGGTAAAGGAGAAGACAGGTGCCTTGATATGAACGCGAGTACTTTCAGGGTAAAGTCCATCTTGGTAGCCCAGTTCTTCAAGTTTTTGACCAAGAATGAGCTTGGTTGCTACTTGAGCCATAGGGATATTGGTCACTTTAGAAAGAAATGGAACCGTACGGCTGGCACGTGGATTGACCTCAATAACGTAGACTTTTTCATTCTTGATAACAAACTGGATGTTCATCATTCCAAGACAGTTAAGGCCGATTGCTAGGCGTTTAGTATAGTCTGCGATGGTTTCCTGAACCTTTTGCGACAAGGTTTGTGGTGGGTAAACGGCCATTGAATCACCTGAGTGGACACCAGCTCGTTCGATATGCTCCATGATACCAGGAATAAGGACATTTTCCCCATCTGAAATGGCATCAACTTCACATTCTTGCCCAACGATGTAAGAGTCAACAAGAACTGGGTGGTCTGGACTAGCCTTAACAGCTGTACGCATGTAAGAACGAAGGTCTTCCTCGTTTTCTACGATTTCCATGGCGCGTCCACCCAAAACATAAGATGGGCGGACAAGAACTGGGAAGCCAATCTTGCGAGCTGCAAGAACTGCTTCTTCTTCATTGGTAGCCGTTTGTCCTGGTGGCTGTGGAATGTCCAAGTCTTTTAGAGCTTGCTCAAAGAGGTCACGGTCTTCGGCACGGTCTAGGTCAGCGACCTGTGTACCAAGGATGGTCACACCTGCTTTTGCCAATGGCTCCGCAAGGTTGATAGCTGTTTGACCACCAAACTGAACGATAACCCCTTTTGGTTGTTCCAAGTCAATGACATTCATAACATCTTCGAGTGTCAATGGCTCAAAGTAAAGCTTATCTGATACAGAGAAGTCTGTTGAAACGGTCTCTGGGTTTGAGTTCATGATAATAGCCTCATAACCAGCAGCTTGAATAGCCTTAACCGAGTGAACAGTTGCGTAGTCAAACTCGACCCCTTGACCGATACGGATTGGACCAGAACCTAGAACAAGTACAGATTCTTTATCAGACTTGATAGACTCATTTTCCCAACCATAAGTTGAATAGAAGTATGGTGTTTCAGAGTCAAACTCTGCCGCACAGGTATCGACCATCTTATAAACTGGAACAATCTTGTTTTCCAAGCGAAGTTGGCGAACTTGGTCTGCAGTCGTTTCCCAAAGTTCCGCAATCTTACGGTCTGAAAATCCATTTAGTTTAGCTGTTTTCAAAACGTCTATATCTTGTGGATGGGCACCTAATTCTTGCTCAATTTCAAAGATATGCAAGAGTTTATCCAGATAGAAGATATCAATCTTGGTCAATTCAGCAATCTCTTCAGGTGTATAACCACGACGAATAGCTTCTGATACATAGAAGAGACGATCGTCTTGGGCTTTCACAACCTTTTCAATCAAGGCATCATCAGAAACTGATGCAAGTTCAGGTATTTCATTGTGATGAACCCCAATTTCAAGGGAACGACAAGCCTTAAGGAGAGATTCCTCGATGTTACGACCGATTGCCATGACTTCTCCAGTCGCCTTCATCTGGGTACCAAGACGGCGTTCACCCTTTTCAAACTTGTCAAATGGGAAACGTGGAATCTTGGCAACCACATAGTCAAGGGCTGGTTCAAACATGGCATAGGTTGAACCTGTAACTGGGTTAATAACCTCATCCAAGGTCAAACCTACTGCAATCTTAGCAGCCAACTTAGCAATTGGGTAACCTGTCGCCTTAGAGGCAAGGGCTGACGAACGCGACACACGAGGGTTTACTTCGATGACATAATACTTGAAACTGTGTGGGTCAAGGGCTAGCTGAACATTACATCCACCTTCAATCTTGAGGGCGCGAATAATGCTCAAGCTCGCGTCACGTAGCATTTGGTTTTCATAGTCTGACATGGTTTGGGCAGGGGCAAATACAATGGAATCCCCTGTGTGAATCCCAACTGGGTCAAAGTTTTCCATGTTACAAACAACCAAAGCATTGTCAGCTGAGTCACGCATCACTTCGTATTCGATTTCCTTGAAACCAGCAATTGAACGCTCAATCAAACATTGGGTCACAGGTGACAATTTCAATCCATTTTCAGCGATTTCACGTAATTCTTCCTCATTGGCACACATACCACCACCAGTACCACCTAGGGTAAAGGCTGGACGAACGATGACTGGGTAGCCGATTTTCGCTGCAAATGCAACTGCTTCTTCTACTGTGTTAACAATTTCAGATTCTGGAATGGGTTGTTCCAATTCTTCCATCAATTGTTTAAAGAGGTCACGGTCCTCGGCTTGGTCAATAGCAGATAATTTAGTTCCCAGAAGTTCAACCCCAAGCTCATCGAGGATACCATTTTTAGACAATTCCATGGCCATATTAAGACCAGTTTGCCCACCGAGAGTAGGCAGCAAGGCATCTGGACGTTCCTTACGAAGAATACGTGTCACAAACTCAAGTGTAATTGGTTCAATATAAACCTTATCAGCAATTTCCTTGTCCGTCATGATGGTAGCAGGGTTTGAGTTAACCAAGACAACCTCATAACCTTCCTCTTTCAAAGACAAGCAGGCCTGGGTCCCAGCGTAGTCAAACTCAGCAGCCTGACCAATAATAATCGGACCAGAACCAATCACCATAATTTTTTGAATATCAGTACGTTTAGGCATTTATAAGATATTAAGGGCATAAAGCGGACAAAGCTAAAATAGGAGTTATGACGCAGAACTATCAGTTCTAGGAATAACTATCTTTTTAGCACAGTCCGTAGCCCGTATTCAGTTCAGCAAATACGGACCCCCCTTCTCCTTTCTATTCGTCGCCTCACAGAGCGACATTAAATAAATTCTCCGACGATTTTTTAGCGAAACGATACTTTTCGGTAAAAAATCTAGTGCAGGGAGTTTTTAGTTCGCCTGATAGCGACTAAAAGAAACGACCTGCCTTTCTATTTGGCAACTCTCGGGTTGCCATTAAATAAGATACAAAGGACAAATAGAAAACGATTGAATTTTAGGAAAACAAGGAAGGAATGACAATCCAAATTGGTTTCTCTAAATTCCGAGCTTTCCGTCCGTGTTCAGTTACATAAATTCTTCGACAAGCTTTTACTCGTTATTAATTTGATTGTTTAAATGCTTCCATCATCTCGATAAACTCGTCAAATAGGTAACTTGCGTCGTGTGGACCAGGGGCTGCGTCTGGGTGGTATTGAACAGAGAAAGCAGGTTGGTATCTGTGACGCACACCTTCAACTGACTTGTCATTGATTTCTTCGTGGGTAATGATCAAGTGCTCTGGTAAATCCTCACGGCTAACTGCATAACCATGGTTCTGGCTAGTAAAGTCTACACGTCCTGTAGCAATCTCACGTACCGCGTGGTTAAAGCCACGGTGACCAAACTTCATCTTGTAAGTCTTTGCCCCGTTTGCCATTGCAAAGAGTTGATGTCCCATACAAATACCAAAGATTGGAATTTTCCCTTGCACACCGCGAATCATGTCGAGTGCTTGTGGAACATCTTCTGGGTTACCTGGCCCATTTGACAACATAACTCCGTCAGGATTAAGATGAAGAATTTCTTCTGCAGTTGTCGTGTATGGAACCACGGTCACATTACAGTTGCGCTTAGAAAGTTCACGTAAGATTGAGTGCTTGAGGCCAAAGTCCACTAACACCACGCTCAAACCAACTCCTGGAGCTGGATAGGATGTTTTAGTAGAAACCTGCTTAATATTGTCTGTCGGCAATACTGTTGCTTGGAGCTGGTCCGTCACATGGTCCATGCTGTCCCCAACATGGGTCAAGGTTGCACGCATGGTACCATGCTTACGGATAATCTTGGTAAGTGCACGCGTATCAATCCCTGAAATACCAGGAATTTTCTTGGCTTTCAAAAATTCATCCAAGGTCATTTGATTACGCCAGTTACTTGCTCTACGCGCTTCTTCGAAAACAACAACTCCCTTACAAGTTGGAATAATGGATTCATAATCATCACGGTTAATTCCATAATTTCCGACCAAAGGATAAGTAAAGGTCAAGATTTGTCCATTATAAGACTGGTCTGTAATGGATTCTTGGTAGCCGGTCATGCCTGTATTAAAGACAATTTCACCAGTTACATCAATATCTGCTCCGAAGGCCTTGCCTTCGAAAATTGTTCCATCTTCTAATACTAGAAGTCTTTTTGTCATATTTTCACCTCTCGTGGACGCTCACTGGCGTCTTTTAACGTCTTGTGTTTTAGT
This sequence comes from Streptococcus mitis, assembly GCF_000722695.1. Taxonomy (GTDB): domain Bacteria; phylum Bacillota; class Bacilli; order Lactobacillales; family Streptococcaceae; genus Streptococcus; species Streptococcus mitis_O. Next base: position 120,641 of record NZ_JPFU01000012.1, read on the forward strand.
TGGCGTTTCTACTCGCCAATACGGATTCTAAGATTGCCATTCGAACAAAGACACCATTGGTCATTTGTTGGACAATCCGTGATTTTGGTGCTTCAACCAAGTGATCTGCGATTTCTACATCACGATTGACTGGAGCTGGGTGCATAAGGATTGCTGTTTCTTTCAAACGATCGTAACGTTCTTGAGTCAAGCCATGTTGGGCATGGTAGTCTTCTTTTGAAAAGATAGCTCCACTATCATGACGTTCATGTTGCACACGGAGAAACATCATGACATCCACCTGATCAATGATTTCATCAATGGTTACAAACTGTCCATAGTCTGCAAACTCTTGACTTCTCCATTCCTCAGGTCCAGCAAAGTAAAGTTCAGCTCCCAAGCGTTTCAAAATCTGCATATTAGATTTGGCAACGCGTGAGTGGTCCAAGTCACCTGCAATCGCAACCTTGAGCCCCTCAAAGTGACCAAATTCCTCATAAATGGTCATCAAATCAAGCAAGCTCTGGCTAGGATGTTGTCCCGAACCATCTCCACCATTGATGATGGAAGTCGTAATCGTCGGACTAGCAATCAACTCTCTGTAGTAGTCGACCTCTGGGTGGCGAATCACACAGACATCCACTCCTAAAGCAGACAGAGTCAAAATGGTATCATAAAGTGTCTCACCCTTATTGACTGAACTAGTCTTCACATCAAAGTCAAGTCGCTCCAGCCCCAGTTTAATCTCTGCCACTTCAAAGGACTTATGCGTCCGTGTAGAATCCTCAAAGAAAAGATTGGAAACAATCGGATGATTTTCATAAGGAAGCTGAGCTCCGTTTTTAAACTCAATTCCTCGCTTGATCAATTTCATCACTTGATCGACAGTGAGGTATTCCATGGACACCACATGGTTCAATGCTTGTTGATTTTCTGACATGGCTACTCCTTTAGCTTTCTAAGCTTCTTCAGTAATCAGAACTCTATCTTGGCCATCAAGTTCTACCATCTCTACGATGATTTCTTCAGAACGACTGGTTGGGATATTTTTCCCAACATAATCTGGACGGATAGGCAATTCTCTATGTCCACGATCGACTAGAACTGCTAAACTCACGCGCGCAGGACGACCATGACCTACAATATTATCAATAGCAGCGCGGATGGTACGACCTGTATAAAGCACATCATCCACCAAGATAACTTCACGGCCTGTCACATCAACAGAAACCAAAGAAGTATCTTCTCCACTTTTAATATCATCACGGAAAGGTTTCGTATCCAATTCCACAACAGGAACTGAAAGGTTTTCTAGTTGCTCCAAACGTTCTTGGATACGGTGGGCGATAAAGACACCGCGAGTTTTAATACCAGCCAAGACGATTTTATTCAAATCTTTGTTGCGTTCGATAATCTCATAAGTAATACGCGTAATCGCTCGTTTGACGGTCAATTCGTCTACAACTTCTTTTGTCTTCATGACAAACCTCCAAAAAGAAAAGTCTCCTTAAACAAGGAGACTTGAAATGTATAGCTAAGCGAGCCCTACTGCAGATAGTATAGACTTCGCCCTTCTACTTTATCGCGCTCCTTGCCTGCCTCACGGGACAGGTTTAAAGGAATATTTAGTTATCAAATACTATAGCACAAAGAGGGCCTAAAATCAAGCAAAAACTTTTGAGCCCCCATCTTATAAATTGCTAAAATCATATAACTGTGGGTACTGATCACACTCTGGATTTTTAGGGTGACAGATAGCTCTTCCAAAATAAATCATGGCCTGATGGGCAGCTAACCACTGCTCAGGTGGCAAGATATCCATGACACGCTTTTCCACCTCAAGTGGCGTTGCTGATTTTTTGACAATATCGTGGTGTTTACAAATACGCTCCACATGAGTATCAACTGCAAAGGCTGGAATCCCAAATCCTACACTCATGACAACATTAGCTGTCTTGCGACCAACTCCTGCCAGACTCTCCAATTCCTCACGTGTCTGAGGAACTTGACCATCAAAATCATCTAGTAACTGTTGGGCACATTTTTTAAGGAATTTAGCCTTATTCCGATACAGTCCCAGACGAGAAATATGTGAAGCAATCTCACTCTCAGTTGCTACGGACATAGCTTGTGGCGTTGGAAAGGCAGCAAAGAGACCTGGTGTGGCCTTATTGACTGCTGCATCCGTCGTCTGAGCTGATAACATGACCGCAACCAGTAGTTCAAAATGATTGGTAAAATCAAGACTAGGCTTGGCATCTGGGAAGAGGGCAATGATTTCTTCTAGCACCTTTCGTGCGCGTTTTTTTGACAAGACCATTATTCGTCTCCATCAAATAGTCCTTGTAAGCCAGCAAAAGGACTGTTTTCTTCTTTCTTAACTGCTTGTTGGGCTTGATATTCTTCCTCTGTCATGATTTGCCAGTCATTTCCTGACACAAATCCTTGACCAGCTTCTTCTTCAGCCGTCAAGACCTTGATAGGGATATTGAGTAAGATATTATCTGATACACTCTCAGCAAGGTCAAGTTCTCCATTTTCGATAGGCAAGACCAAATCATCATCGAGAACCTCTTGATCTAGCTGGTTGGTTGCGCCTTCCATGAAAACTTCTGTGACTGGATAAGATTCAACTAACTCAACTGGCTCCATACTACGACTTGAAGCAAGGATAATGGTGTAAGACAACTGGTAATCTAAGAAATACATACGGTCTTCATACTGTACTTTCCCAACTGCAAGAATATCTTTCACATCTAAAATTTCTTGATTGCGTGCACGCAGGTCTGCAACTAGATCTAAACTTTGTTCAAAATGCAAGCCCTCAGACTGCTTGCGAATCTCTTGAATATTTAATTTCATACTTCCTCCATAAAGATTTACTCTCTTGATTATACCATGAAAAAGCTACAAATCAGCCCACCAAACTTTGTAATTAAAATTCGATTTTTTAACATGTTTACTATGATATTTTTGTTTTTTAGTACTATACTATAGGCAAGAATACATCAGAGCAAGGAGGATGCTCATATGGAAGACAAAGAACTCATTACTAATGCTTACCACGCGGATTTTAGAGCTTAGAATTGTCAGTTTTCTGTTGACAAAATATCCTGAAAGGTATAGGATAGAAGTACTAATACTCGGAGGTAAGGGAGACATGAACAACTAAGTCTATCAAATAAAGAACCTTTATTTAGTAGATCTTGTTTTTGTCTCTTTTTGTGTGCTCTTTTATGCTCTTTTTCTGGCATTTTAATAGAGTTTTTTTTGACATAGACTTTGGGCTCTACTAGGTAAAGTAGAGCTTTTTGTTATGCACTATTGACATTATAGAAAGGGCAACAATATGATAAAAATCAATCACCTGACCATCACACAAAACAAAGATTTACGGGATCTTGTATCCGACTTAAGCATGACCATCCAAGACGGGGAAAAGGTAGCTATTATTGGTGAAGAAGGAAATGGCAAATCAACCTTACTTAAAACTTTAATGGGGGAATATTTATCTGATTTCACTATCAAGGGAGACATCCAGTCTGACTATCAGTCACTGGCTTACATTCCTCAAAAACTCCCCGAAGAGTTGAAAAAGAAAAGTCTACAGGACTACTTCTTTTTAGATTCTATTGATTTAGACTACAGTATCCTCTATCGTTTGGCTGAGGAATTGCAGTTTGATAGCGATGGTTTCGCTAGCGACCAAGAGATTGGTAGTTTATCAGGGGGCGAAGCTTTGAAAATTCAGCTCATCCATGAGTTAGCCAAACCCTTTGAGATTCTATTTTTAGATGAACCTTCAAATGACCTGGACCTTGAGACGGTTGATTGGCTAAAAGGTCAGATTCGCAAGATTAGGCAAACTGTTATTTTCATTTCACATGATGAGGACTTTCTTTCTCAAACGGCAGACACTATTGTCCACTTGCGACTGGTCAAGCACCGTAAAGAAGCTGAAACGCTAGTCGAGCATTTAGACTATGATCGATACAGTGAGCAGAGAAAGGTTAATTTTGTCAGACAAAGCCAGCAAGCTGCTAACGACCAGAGAGCCTATGACAAAACCATGGAAAAGCATCGCCGAGTCAAGCAAAATGTAGAAACCGCTCTTCGAGCTACCAAAGACAGTACTGCCGGTCGCCTATTGGCTAAAAAGATGAAAACTGTACTCTCTCAAGAAAAACGCTACGAAAAGGTAGCTCAGTCCATGACCCAAAAGCCACTTGAAGAGGAAGAAATCAGACTTTTCTTCTCAGACATCCAACCATTACCGACTTCTAAAATCTTAATCCAGCTGGAAAAAGAAAGTTTGTCCATTGACGACCGTGTTTTGTCTCAGGAACTGCAACTAACTGTCCGTGGCCAAGAAAAAATCGGTATTATCGGGCCGAATGGTGTTGGAAAATCAACTCTGTTAGCCAAGTTACAGCAACTATTAAGTACCAAAAGAGAGATTGCTCTTGGTTTTATGCCACAAGATTACCACCAAAAACTACAATTGGATTTATCACCAATAGCCTATCTCAGCAAAACTGGAGAAAAAGAGGAACTACAGAAAATCCAATCTCACTTAGCCAGTCTCAATTTCAGTTATCCAGAAATGCAGCATCAAATTCGCTCCTTATCTGGCGGACAACAAGGTAAACTCCTGCTTTTGGATTTAGTCTTGCGCAAACCAAACTTTCTCCTGCTAGATGAACCCACACGAAACTTTTCTCCCACTTCTCAACCCCAAATCAGAAAACTCTTTGCTACGTATCCAGGCGGTCTCATCACTGTTTCGCATGACCGTCGTTTCTTAAAAGAGGTCTGTTCAATCATCTATCGCTTAACAGAACATGGTCTGGAGATAGTTAATTTTCAAGATTTATAAATTTGCAACATAGCAGATAGGTGGGGCAAAAACACAATTTCAGGAGAAAAGGAAGCAAATCTCCCCATAATAAAACGCATAATATCAAGTTTTTTCTGTACTGACCCCCAAAAGTTAGATTTTTTCTGTCTAACTTTTGGGGTGCAGTTCATTTCACCTGATATTATGCGTTTTTAAGATTTTAAAGACTTTTTCCCAGCCTACATTTTACATATGTTTCAAACGTTCAATCCGTTCTGAAATAGGTGGGTGGGTATAAAAGAGTTTTTGGAACCCTCCACCTTTCTTGGGATCATTGATATAAAGTGCGCTACTAGCATCATCGACATGGTGATGCATCGGCTCGCTATTGTCCAGCTTACGTAGGGCATTAATCATCCCTTGAGGATTGCGCGTCAACTCGACACTGGAAGCATCAGCTAGGAATTCCCTCTGACGAGAAATAGCTAGTTGCACCAAGGTTGCAGCAAGAGGGGCCAGCACGATAGCTAGTAGGGAAACCACTAGCATAATAATTTCTAAGCCATTTCCTTCTCGGTCATCGTCACTTCGTCTGCGACCTGCGTCACCCCACCACATCATACGACCTGCCATACTAGAAAGCAGGGTAATGGCACTAGCAAGGGCGACAGCAATAGTTGAAATGCGGATATCGTAGTTACGAATATGACTGACTTCATGTCCCATAACAGCTTCTAGTTCTTCACGATTCATGATAGCAAGGAGACCTGACGTCGCAGCAACCGCTGCGTTTTGAGGGTTAGAACCTGTCGCAAAGGCATTTAAGGCTGGATCATCAATGATGAAAACACGGGGCATAGGAATCTGAGCGACCATAGCCATATCTTCCACTACATGGTAGAGGTCTGGTGCCGTTTGTTCATCAACTTCACGAGCGCCATTCATAGACATGACAATCTCTGTTGATTGAAAAATCATGGACAAGGCATAGATAAAGCCGATAATCAGTGCAATAACCAAACCGCCGAGCCCAGACCTCATAAAGAGGTAACCAACCGCATAGCCAACAAGAGCTAAGAGTAGGAAAAATACCAGCAACAAAATCCAGGTTCTTCGTTTATTGCTTGCAATTTGATCAAACAACATCTTAGTCACCTAAACCGCTAAAATCAACTTTAGGAACTGCCTTTTCCTCTTCAGGTGTTTGAAGGAAATCTGCTGCTTTAAAGCCAAACATTCCAGCGATAATATTGCTTGGGAAAGTTTCTAATTTTACATTGTAGTTGCTGACAACACTGTTGTAGAGTTGTCGAGAGTAAGAAATTTTATTTTCTGTATTAGTCAACTCCTCTTGCAATTTAACAAAGTTAGCACTGGCTTTCAAATCTGGATAGCTTTCTGCAACTGCAAAAATACCTGAAACCTGACGAGTGAGGGCATCACTAGCTTTCATAGCTTCTACTGGTGAAGTCGCTGCCGCCACTTGGTTACGAAGTTCTGCCACCTTTTCAAGGGTAGAACCTTCATATTTAGCATAACCTTTTACAGTTTCGATCAAGTTTGGCAAGAGATCGTTTCGACGTTTCAACTGAACATCAATCTGACTCCAAGCCTCCTTTGTTTGCATACGATTCTTAACCAAACCGTTATAGCTAACAATCACAAAAATAACAACAAGAGCGATAACTCCAAGAATAATCCAAGTCATTATATAAGTCCTTTCTACTTTTAGATTAGTACCAGTATATCAAATTTTTAATGATTGTGGTAAAATAAGATGATACTAAAGAAGGAAATAACTATGAAACCAGAAACATTTTACAACTTGCTTGCCGAGCAAAATCTTCCACTTTCGGACCAGCAAAAAAAACAATTTGAACGCTATTTTGAGCTCCTGGTCAAGTGGAATGAAAAGATTAATTTAACAGCCATTACGGACAAGGAAGAAGTTTATCTCAAACATTTTTACGATTCGATTGCACCTATTCTGCAAGGTTTGATTCCCAATGAAACTATCAAACTTCTTGATATCGGGGCTGGGGCAGGATTTCCTAGTCTACCAATGAAAATCCTCTATCCTCAGTTAGATGTAACTATCATTGATTCTCTCAACAAGCGCATCAACTTCCTCCAACTTTTGGCTCAAGAACTGGATTTGGATGGTGTTCATTTCTACCATGGACGTGCAGAAGACTTGGCCCAAGACAAGAACTTCCGTGCTCAATATGATTTTGTAACAGCTCGTGCGGTTGCCCGTATGCAGGTCTTGTCTGAATTGACTATTCCCTACCTTAAAGTTGGCGGAAAACTATTGGCACTCAAGGCTAGCAATGCGCCTGAGGAATTATTAGAAGCTAAGAATGCTCTCAACCTCCTTTTTAGTAAGGTCGGAGACAATCTCAGCTACGCCCTACCGAATGGAGATCCGCGTTATATCACAGTGGTGGAAAAGAAAAAAGAAACACCAAATAAATATCCAAGAAAGGCTGGTATGCCCAACAAACGCCCGCTTTAAATTTTTTAGTAAAAAATATTTACAAAATCAGCCTCGCTCTTTTATTTCTAGGCTCGGGAAAAAATGATTTACAAAATCAGCCTCGCTCCTTTATTTCCATGCTCGGGAAAAAATGATTTACAAAATCATTTTTTTCTGCTATACTATCACAAGCAAAGGTTTTTAATGTCATCCCGTGAGGTGACGAAGACGAAGAAATACTTGAAACTCTTTAAAGTCTAGATTTTAGAGAAGTCTTACTCTGAGGGCCTATTGCTGTAAAATAATGGGCTCTTTTTTGATGCCCAAAAGTGAGGTTTATATGAAACAAGAATCAACTGTTGATTTGTTACTAGACGTTGACCAACGTCCTTCGGCTGGAAAAGGAATTCTCCTTAGTTTCCAACACGTTTTCGCCATGTTCGGTGCGACCATCTTGGTACCATTGATTTTGGGAATGCCTGTATCTGTTGCCCTTTTTGCTTCAGGTGTTGGAACACTCATCTACATGATCGCAACTGGTTTTAGAGTTCCAGTTTATCTAGGATCATCATTCGCCTTTATCACAGCAATGTCACTAGCTATGAAGGAATTAGGAGGGGATGTATCAGCTGCACAAACAGGGGTTATCCTTACAGGTTTTATCTATGTCCTTGTCGCTGCTGGTGTTCGTTTTGCGGGTACAAAATGGATTGATAAACTCTTGCCACCAATCATCATCGGACCTATGATCATCGTTATCGGTCTTGGACTTGCAGGTTCAGCTGTTACCAACGCTGGTCTTGTAGCTGATGGAAACTGGAAAAATGCTCTTGTAGCAGTTGTTACTTTCTTGATTGCTGCCTTTATCAATACTAAAGGAAAGGGCTTCCTACGAATCATTCCTTTCCTATTTGCCATTATCGGTGGTTACCTCTTCGCTCTAGCTCTTGGGCTAGTTGACTTTACACCAGTTCTTAAAGCTGACTGGTTTGAAATTCCTAGTTTCTACTTGCCATTTAGTACTGGTGGTGCCTTTAAAGAGTACAGTCTTTACTTTGGTCCAGAAACCATCGCTATCTTGCCAATCGCTATCGTAACAATTTCTGAACATATCGGAGACCATACTGTTTTGGGTCAAATCTGTGGTCGTCAATTCTTGAAAGAACCAGGCCTTCACCGTACTCTTCTTGGTGACGGTATCGCAACTTCTGTTTCTGCCTTCCTTGGTGGACCAGCCAATACAACTTATGGAGAAAATACAGGGGTTATCGGTATGACTCGTATCGCTTCTGTCTCAGTTATCCGTAACGCTGCCTTCATCGCGATTGCCCTTAGCTTCCTTGGTAAATTCACTGCCTTGATTTCAACCATTCCAAATGCTGTTCTTGGTGGTATGTCAATCCTTCTCTATGGAGTTATCGCCAGCAACGGTTTGAAAGTCTTGATTAAAGAACGTGTTGATTTTGCTCAAATGCGTAACCTAATCATCGCAAGTGCTATGTTGGTTCTTGGACTTGGAGGAGCTATCCTTAAACTTGGTCCAGTTACCCTTTCAGGAACTGCCCTATCAGCCATGACAGGAATCATCTTGAACTTGATCTTGCCATACGAAAATAAAGACTAAGAGTCTAAACGTACCTAATCCACTTAGACAACTGAGTGGATTTTTCGTATACCGCAATAAAAATGTTTTGACAAATTTGTTAAAATCAAAAACGCATAATATCAGGTGTTCATAAACCTTGACACTATGCGTTTGTTTATAATATTTGCTTTATTTAACTCAATCTCTTGTCTTACTTACGTTTCTTCTTCGCTTTCTTCATTTTATTCGCCATGCGTTTCATAGACTGTTTCATGGCAAATTCACCGATTTTACCTTTGAGTCCTCCACCAAACATCTGGCTCATATCTGGCATTCCTGCTCCTCCAAGAGCTGACAAGTCAGGCATACCACCTTGTCCCATCATGCCTTCAAGGGCAGACATATCCATTCCTCCCATATTTGGCATATTTTTAGGAAGGTTATTTGGATTGATACCCATTTGCTTCATCATCTTGTTCATATCGCCAGACATAACACCCTGCATGAGCTGTTTAGCTTGGTTAAAGTCTTTGATGAATTTATTGACTTCGACAAAGGTATTTCCAGAACCTGCAGCAATACGACGGCGACGGCTTGGATTTAACAAATCTGGATTTTCACGCTCTTCAGGTGTCATGGAAGACACAATAGCACGTTTGCGCGCAATCTGACGCTCATCCACCTTCATGTTTTGAAGTGCTGGATTGTTGGCCATACCTGGAATCATCTTGAGCAAGTCTTCCATTGGCCCCATGTTTTGCACCTGATCCAACTGATCAATGAAATCATTGAAATCAAAGGTGTTCTCACGCATCTTCTCAGCCATTTCAAGGGCTTTTTGCTCATCGTATTCTTGAGAAGCTTTCTCAATCAAAGTGAGCATATCCCCCATGCCAAGGATACGACTAGACATACGGTCTGGGTGGAAGGTTTCGATATCTGTAATCTTTTCACCTGTACCAGTGAACTTGATTGGTTTTCCAGTAATGTGACGAACCGATAGAGCCGCACCACCACGAGTATCCCCATCAATCTTAGTAAGGATCACCCCAGTCACTTCCAACTGAGCATTAAACTCACGCGCAACATTGGCTGCTTCTTGACCAATCATAGCATCAACGACGAGCAGAATTTCGTTTGGTTGAGCCAGTGCTTTCACGTCACGAAGCTCATTCATCAGAAGCTCATCAATCTGCAAACGACCTGCCGTATCAATCAAGACATAGTCGTTGTGATTGGCTTGGGCTTGTTCCAGACCTTGACGTACAATCTCAACAGCTGGAACCTCTGTCCCTAGAGCAAAAACTGGTACATCAATCTGTTGCCCCAAAGTCTTAAGCTGGTCAATGGCAGCTGGACGATAGATATCCGCCGCAATCATCAAAGGGCGGGCATTTTCTTCCTTCTTGAGTTTGTTGGCCAGCTTACCAGCAAAGGTTGTTTTACCAGCCCCCTGCAAACCAACCATCATGATGATTGTAGGAATCTTAGGTGACTTGATAATCTCCGCTGTGTCAGAACCTAAAACAGCTGTCAGTTCCTCATCAACGATTTTAATAATCTGTTGCGCAGGATTAAGGGTATCAATGACCTCATGCCCGACTGCACGCTCACGAACTTTCTTGATAAAATCCTTCACAACAGGCAAGGCAACGTCGGCCTCAAGCAAGGCCAAGCGAATTTCTTTGGTTGCCTCTTGGACATCAGCTTCAGAGATTTTTCCTTTTTACGTAGATTTTTAAAGACGTTCTGCAAACGTTCTGTTAAACTTTCAAATGCCATTTTTCTTCCTCTTATTCTCTATTATCAATGCTTGTTAAAATTTCTATCTGCTCCTGCAGAAAGTCATCCTTGGGATAGCGCTCCAAAATCTGGTCAAAAATCTGACTGCGGACAATGTAGTCCGAGTACATGTGCAATTTCATCTCATAATCTTCCAGAATCTTTTCTGTTCGCTTGATATTGTCATAGACAGCCTGACGACTGACACCAAACTCCTCGGCAATTTCAGCAAGGCTGTAATCATCAGCGTAGTAGAGTTCTATATAATTCATTTGCTTATCTGTCAAAAGCGCTGCATAAAATTCAAAGAGCGCATTCATACGATTGGTTTTTTCGATTTCCATAACTTTTATTATACCAAAAATTAGCCTAATCTACCACACTAGAAAGCCAATCCGAGAAGATAGCAAGCTAAACTTGAAAAAGACAAGAGACTAGCCCCAAGTAATTTCCAATTGATAGCTGGCAAAGGGATGTCCCTCTTGGTTTTGTAGTTGATAGTCTAAATAAATCTTTTGTCCATCCACTTGATAACGATTCGTTTGGATAATAAACTCCTGCATGCCCATGGGGGTGGGAATATAGGCCAAACTATCACTATCCTTTAGGAAGCGCATAATGGTCTTGGGATTGGAAAATCGGCTCATCACCAGTTCTTGACCATGAAATTTAATCACTACTTTTTCTTTTTCCTCATTATAGAAAAGCAAATAGCGATAATCTCCCTTTTCATGCACTTCTACATCATAAAGCTGGTCAATCACTTCCAACTGCTCATCAAACTGAATCGTATTTCGCATCCGAATCTTCACATCAGGTCCTCTTTCTTCTCTCTTGTCCTACTATTTTACCAAAAACTCTAGCTTTTTGCTATAATGGTCATATGAACGAAAAAGTATTCCGTGACCCAGTTCACAACTACATCCATGTCAATAATCAGATCATCTATGACTTGATTAATACAAAAGAATTTCAACGTTTGCGCCGTATCAAGCAACTAGGAACTTCCAGTTATACCTTCCACGGTGGAGAACACAGCCGCTTCTCCCACTGTCTAGGAGTCTATGAAATTGCACGACGTATCACGGAGATTTTTGAAGAAAAATATCCTGAAGAATGGAATCCTGCTGAATCGCTCCTCACCATGACTGCTGCGCTCCTACATGACCTTGGACATGGTGCTTACTCCCATACTTTTGAAAATCTCTTTGATACAGACCACGAAGCCATTACTCAGGAGATTATCCAAAATCCTGAGACGGAGATTCACCAAGTCCTGCTACAAGTGGCACCAGATTTTCCAGAAAAGGTAGCCAGTGTCATTGACCATACCTATCCTAACAAGCAGGTCGTGCAACTCATTTCTAGTCAGATTGATGCAGACCGCATGGACTATCTCTTGCGCGACTCCTATTTTACTGGAGCTTCCTATGGAGAATTTGACCTAACTCGCATCCTCCGAGTCATTCGTCCTGTCGAAAACGGTATTGCCTTTCAGCACAATGGCATGCATGCCATCGAAGACTACGTCCTCAGTCGTTACCAGATGTATATGCAGGTTTATTTCCACCCAGCAACACGCGCTATGGAAGTTCTCCTACAAAATCTTCTTAAACGCGCTAAGGAACTATATCCTGCGGACAAGGACTTCTTTGCACGAACTTCCCCACATCTCCTGCCTTTCTTTGAAAAAAATGTGACCTTGTCTGATTATCTGGCTCTAGATGATGGTGTGATGAATACCTACTTCCAGCTCTGGATGACCAGTCCTGACAAGATTCTTGCAGACTTGTCGCAACGCTTTGTCAACCGCAAGGTCTTTAAATCCATTACCTTTTCACAAGAAGATCAAGAACAACTCGCTAGCATGAGAAATTTGGTTGAGGACATTGGCTTTGATCCCGACTACTATACTGCCATTCATAAGAACTTCGACCTCCCTTATGATATCTATCGTCCCGAATCTGAAAATCCACGGACACAGATTGAGATTTTACAAAAAAATGGAGAACTAGCCGAACTCTCTAGCCTGTCTCCTATCGTCCAATCCCTTGCTGGCAGTCGCCACGGCGATAATCGTTTCTATTTCCCAAAAGAAATGTTGGATCAAAACAGCATCTTCGCAAGTATCACCCAGCAATTTTTACACTTGATTGAGAACGATCATTTTACGCCAAATCAAAACTAGAAGAGGAAATTTATGAGTATTAAACTAATCGCCGTCGATATTGACGGAACCCTAGTCAATAGCCAAAAGGAGATCACTCCTGAGGTCTTTTCTGCCATCCAAGATGCCAAAGAAGCTGGTGTCAAAGTCGTGATTGCAACTGGTCGCCCTATCGCAGGTGTTGCCAAACTTCTAGACGACTTGCAGTTGAGAGACGAGGGTGACTATGTGGTAACCTTCAACGGGGCCCTGGTCCAAGAAACTGCTACAGGACATGAGATTATCAGCGAATCCTTGACCTATGAGGATTATCTGGATATGGAATTCCTCAGTCGTAAACTCGGTGTCCACATGCATGCCATTACCAAAGACGGTATCTACACTGCCAATCGCAATATCGGAAAATATACAGTGCACGAATCAACCCTCGTCAGCATGCCCATCTTCTACCGCACACCTGAAGAAATGGCTAACAAGGAAATCGTCAAATGTATGTTCATCGATGAACCAGAAATTCTCGATGCTGCCATTGAAAAAATTCCAGCCGAATTTTACGAACGCTACTCCATCAACAAATCCGCTCCTTTCTACCTCGAACTCCTTAAAAAGAATGTAGAAAAGGGCTCAGCCATCACTCACTTAGCTGAAAAACTAGGATTGACCAAAGATGAAACCATGGCGATTGGTGACGAAGAAAATGACCGCGCCATGCTGGAAGTCGTTGGTAACCCAGTTGTCATGGAAAACGGAAATCCAGAAATCAAAAAAATCGCCAAATACATCACTAAATCTAATGATGAATCTGGCGTTGCCCATGCCATCCGTACATGGGTACTGTAAAATAATTTGAGTGTAGAAAAAGCACTCCAGAAGTTAGAGATAAGGTACTGCCCCCAAAAGTTAGACAGAAAAATCTTACTTTTGGGGTGCAGTTTAAGATTCAGTATTTTTGGTTTCTAGTTCTATCCCCTCAATAATTATTAAATCTGAAAAAGGTAGTACATTATGTAAAACCTTTTTCAATTTTTTATTTTACTACAATTTAATATTATTTTTTCTAATGATAATTGATTCACTAATCTTACTTTATAAATATTGCAGTGCTTTTCTTAATTAGCTTTTTTTCATAACTCTTTATAAGAATAACCAATAAACTACTTAGTAATCCCAAAATAACTAGACTTAATCTCGGGTTTAAAAGCCAATTAAAATAAGCAGCCAGTATCCCTCCAAAAGGAGCAAAAATGGTAGCTATTACAAAAGAACTAGAAAGTATTTTACCAATATTATACTCAGTACTTTCTTGTTGCTGTATTGTTGTAATTGAGACAGAAGCTATTGTAATTAGTCCACTTAAAATTGAGTAACAAATTCCAAAAAAAATCCAATTTTCTACTATTCCGCTTGCCATAATGACAAGTGGGATAGTTGCCATTGATATATTCATTAAGATAAAGGTATCCTTCTTATTTAAAAAAGTAGAAAGAAGGGTTACTGCTATCAAACTACCAAATCCAGCAATGGAGTAAACAATCCCAACAAGACTATTTGATAATTTTAATTACGTCCATTTTTTTCTCTCATTAATTGGACATAGCCCTTTGTTTCTATTTTTGAATTTAAAAACGAGAACTCTCCGCACATTTTATCATAAAAATTACTATAATCTTCTTTTGAAAAATCTCCTAAAATCTCTATCTCAAGATAAAATCCAAGACCATCAATCTTATCTAGATTAATCGTTTTATTTTCTAATTCATCATGATAAGTCTTTCTATATTTACTTATTGTGAAAATATTTGAAAAACCATCTTGCAAGATATTCCTTACAAATTCTAATTTTTCAGATTCTAACTCTATTTCACTTTCACTCCACATTCCTTGTTTTATCGTATCTTTTCTTGTGAAAACACTTGCTCTATTATCATCTTCTTGACGAATTCTGTAGATAAAGCTACCTACCTCATCATTTTCAAATTCTCTTCCTTTTGTTTTAAAATACTCATCAACTTGCTTATTTTCACTCTTAAATTTATAAGATTTTTCTAAATATGAAATAGCATTATTATAATCTCTCTCATCGTTGAGTTCAAATCTCACTTCTAATTCATTCATTAATTTTACCTCTCAATTCTTTAAAGGCTGAAGTCTCTATACATTCACTCAGTCTATAGTAAGTTTCTGTAGATGTTTTATGGACAAAAAGCCTAATATTTTCTTGTACTCATTTTAGCACTTCAATATAATAATGTCAAGAATTTTAATAATGTTTTTTATTTATTTTTATTAAATACATATTTGTATCTTTCTGGATTAAAAAAACGATGCTTAATTGAACATCGTCTTTACTATTCTGTTATATCTGCAATATAATGCTCGATTTTAAGAGCCATTGACATATTGCCCTCAAGCTTATACAGGAAATAAGCCGTTTCAAAGTACTCTTTTACTGCAACTTTAGAAGAAAAATTCTTACTGATATTTCCCATCAATAAATACAAATCAGCCAAAAGATATGTTGTTCTATACGTCTTACATTGCTTTATCGTATCTGTGATTTTAGTAATAGCCTCTTCAGTATTATTCTGCAACCATAGATAGCGACAAACATTATAATTAAATTTAATAGAAAGGTTTAATTCTTCGATGGTGTTTAACTTGAGTTGATTTACTTGACACTCTAACTTTTCTCGAATTTCATTAAAACTCTCTACATCTTCAATATCATAATAAAAATTAAATAGAGTATTTGAAACTTGAAGGTAGATCAGGTCAGTTACATTTAACTGAGACAGTACCTTCTCCAATCTTGCCACACCCTCCTCTTTTTGCCCATAGAGATAAAAATCTATAAGAGATTTTATCCACTCCATATAAAACTTATCTACTAGAGACAAGCGATGTACCTTTACACTCTCTAATTCATATATATATTTCAAAGACTCATAATTTCGATTTGCGATAAATGTCTGGGCTAACTTCTTAAACTCTGATAACTCATCAATCTCCTCTCCAATCTGCTCATTAAAAAAATAATCTATACTAACTTTTAACTTCTTAGACAGAGCATATAAAAAGTCTGCTCCTGGAGTAAATTCTCCATTCTCTAATCGACTAATCTGCCCCTGTTTACATATCCCCTCAGCCAATTCTCGCTGAGACATTTTTAATTCTTTTCGTCTATTTTTTAATCTTGTTGCTAATAGTGTACCCACGTTTGCATTTTCCTTTTCTTTTCTATTCGATTTCAATTTCAATTGTAACATGATTAAATTTTAAATACAAATTAATAAACCAAAAGATACAAATTATATATAAGCAATGACTAGATAGGTTACCTTTGAAAACCTATCCCTTCTTCTTTTGAAATTTTCTTACTCAAGCGATTGATAAAACTATTAACATTAAATGTACTAGATGTTAGACTATCACGTTTAGATTTTGCTATTGATAGATTTAACAGACCAGAAATAGTCTTTTACAACATATCAAATTCAGGAGAATAATAACGATTTTCCCCATTTTTTACACTCTCTAGTTCATAACAATCAATTCATCTTGTCACAAACCTTAGCCCAAAAAATCCACACCAAATCTTTTCGAAAGCTGTTTAAAGCTTTGTACTTACTTTCTGAATTCATAAATCTGAACCTTTACCTCATTTGTCCAATTCCATAATAAAAATAAGGACATTCTAATAAAGGAAGTCCTTATTTTTCCTATTTAATTGGTCAAAATTATTTTATCCTTTTACTAACATTCATTCTCTTACTAAATCATACTTTTTATTAATAACCCTATTTTAGAGTATGTCCGTAAGTTTGAATAATTTGTTGTATATCTTTACGCCTTAGTAATCTTGAAACAGCCTATATATCAACACCTTTTGATAATAAATATGAACCGTAAATATGCCTTCCTGCTGTTGCTATCATGGTTTGACTATCTATCCCAAGTTCGGATAAAAATACTTTCAAGCATTTATTCAATCCATAATTTGTAGAAAGTTTATACCTTCTATCACAAAAGACCAAATCATATTTCTTTAATTCGTCACGATTATAAAGAACCTTATCTTGTTCCTCTTTCAATGCATCCAATACAGATATTAAATCTTTATCAATAAGAATTTCTCTTATGGAAGTATTCGTTTTTTGAGGAACATAATTTGTCGATTTCTAGCAAATCTTTCATACGTCTTTATAGTTTGTCTTTCTGAAAAATAATATTTTCTATTTTATGATTCACCTTCTAATTCTCTTATAATCGAATATAAAGATTCTTTAGTTTTGGGAACAGATTTCTTCAATATAACCTCTACAATTTTAAAATTTAAGTTGGAATAATTATGATAAATAAAATTTCTAAAACCTTTTATCTGAATCCAGTTTATCCTATCTGAATACTTCTATTTTACTTCCTCTGACAATTTGCCTAACGATAACTATTCTCCTACTTATCCCAAATTCATTGCGATAGAATCAACTACCATATCATCATCTAAAGGTAAATTATATCTTCTTGTTTTTTCCAAAACAGCAACAGCCTTATCAAGATATAAAACCATATCCTTCAAATATGCTATATCAGTTTCAAGAGATTGACTTCTCATAAATAACCTCTCTATCATTCAAAAAATTTTTCTTGACTAACTTCCCAATATTTGTTTTTGGAGAAAGTAAATCACTAACCAATAGAATATCTATATTACCATCAAAAATAGTCAAAAGTCTACCATATACATCAAAATAGATCGAATCATCCTCTAACTCCAAAGCAATATCAACATCACTTTTCCCATCAGCTTCGCCCCTAGCATAAGAGCCAAATAGATAAATTTTAGATAAATCATATTGTTTAGCAATAGGAGCAATTTTTTCCTTTATCTGATCTATTGTATAAACCATAGCTTCTATCCTTTTTTTATATTGTCAATACATTACAATCATATCCCTATTAAATAAAGGCTTTAAACTTGTAACTTCTTCTCTAATGCTTGTGCCAAAACTTCTGAATAGTTAATCTTTTCTCGATCAGCAAGACGAACTAGCCATTCAGGAACGGTCACGTTCTTTCTAATCGCCTTGTTACTTCTCACAAAAGGCGCAGGATCTACTTGAATCATTGATACAAAGCCATCTGAAACTTCAATCTTTAAAATATCACTTGGAGTAGGCAACGCCATCCCTTCATCGATATAAGAAGCTAAAACATTTTCAAGCATTTCTCGAGCATTTTTCATCGCTTCTTCGATATTTTTTCCTTCTGTACCACCACCAAATTCTGGAAATTCTACCCAATATCCTGTTCCTTCTTTATGAAATATAGCTGGATACGTTTTTAACATTCTACTACCTCCAACATTCTACTACCTCTGATATAAAAGACTTAGGAAAGTAAAACTTACAATCCTAAATCCTTGAGAATTTTTCTTTCTAATCCCTTTCCCAAATCTTCATTTCCATGAACTGGAATCGTGACAAGATAAGAAAAACCCTCTTTCTTAAAATGATGATGACTTCCTCTTTGACGAACTTCAACCCATCCATTCTCAAGAGCTAGTTTCACCATTTCTTTACCTGTAAGTGGCATATATAGTCGTTACCTCCTTACGCATATCCATTTATCATTATACACATTATGCGTATATTTGTCAAACTAAAACAAATATTTAGCAATAACTACAAAACAAAATAGACCAGCTTCCTGACCTACTTTATTCTATATTCATTGACTTTTGGTCAAATTTTGATCACACTTTGGTCAAAGATTCCAAAAATACTAAGCTATTTTAAAAAACTAAATTGTGATGATTGCCCATAAAAAAACACTTTGAATTTTCTTTGTCTTTCTTTACATTTCAAAAATGCCCCCTGCAGGAATCGAACCTGCAACTACTCCTTAGGAGGGAGTTGTTATATCCATTGAACTAAGGGAGCTAGATAAAAACTCTGCTGAAAAAGCAGAGTTTTTTAGTCGAATTAACGACGGATTTCTTTGATACGAGCGGCTTTACCTTGAAGAGCACGCAAGTAGTACAATTTCGCACGACGTACTTTACCGTAACGAACAACTTCGATTTTTTCAACACGTGGAGTGTGGATTGGGAAGATACGCTCAACACCTACACCGTTAGAGATTTTACGAACTGTGTAGTTTTCTGAGATACCAGCACCTTTACGTGCGATAACAACACCTTCAAAAATCTGGATACGTTCACGGTTACCTTCGACAACTTTCGCGTGTACACGAACAGTGTCACCAGGACGGAATGATGGGATATCTGTACGAAGTTGACCTTCAGTCAAGCTTTGGATTAATGGATTCATTTTATTCTCCTATCTTTGTCAATCTTGAGGAATCTTCCTCAGCGGATAAACTGTATTTTTGTGCGTCCATTACACACAATATACAGTTTACCAAATTTCCACAAAAAAGTAAAGAAATTTATAGCAAAATTCCTAAAAAAATCGCAACCAAACCACCTAGATAGGTCAAAGTCAGGTAAGAATAAAAGACCTTCTTATCACTTAACAGTCTTTGCAGTTCATCATTCAAGGTCGAAAAAGTTGTCAAACCTCCACAAAATCCTGTTGCTAAAATAGCATAGACTTCCTTAGACTCTACATGATTATAGAGTAATCCAATCAAAAAACACCCCAACAGATTTGCAACCAGCGTTCCGAATGGCAATTTAGAAGTTTGATTATAGCGGGAAAAGAAATACCGTACGAGCGCTCCAAGACCACAAGCAATTGCAAGATAGACGATTACCATTTCTTCCTCCCTAAATAGTAAGCCAAAAGTAGGCCTCCACCAATACTCAAAAGCAAATACATGACCAAACTAAGACAACGACCTGTATCAAATAGTTTTACAGCATCTAACATGAGACTAGAAAAGGTTGTCAAACCTCCACAAAATCCTGTACCAAGTGCTAAAACCAAGCCCTTACTGGTTCCCTTATAGACCAGATAGCCCTTGACAAGGTAAATCAAGCAGAAAATGCCTAGATAGTTAACAAGAAGGGTGCCCCAAGGGAAATCTGGACTAGCTGGTAACCAAGTAGAAACAAGGTAGCGCACAAGTCCGCCCAACATAGCAGCTAGAAAAATGCCTAACGGATAAAATTGTTCTTTTTTCATTTGATGTTTTGATCCTGATAATCACGCGAACGTTTGAGTATGTCCGAAAACGTTGCTACAATAGTCTCCTGATAGCGCTTGTCTTCTACACGATTTCTGACCTTTTCAAAAATAACTGCTTCTCTCTTGGTATCTAAAATCGGTTTCCCTGAAGCCTTCTTATAAGCGACAACCCCTTCAACTAAATGCATTCTCTCTTCTAACAGTTTGACAATTTGGTTGTCGATTTGATCAATCTCTTGCCGAATACTCTTTAAATCCATACAATCTCCTCCTTTATTTGAATTATTTTATCAAAAAGCCACCAAATAGGCTAGTAAAATCCCAACTCACGATAAGAAAAATGCACTGATTGATTGCATCAGCGCACATTTATGCTTATCCTACTTTAGCAGCCAATTCTTCTGCGAATTGTTCTAAACGTTCAATGTCTTCTTCCTCAGCAGAGAGATCAACTTTAACACACTCTGAACCTTTTTCTGCTCCTGTTGAAACAAAGACACGATCAAAGTCATCAACAGCTTTACAGAATTCATCGTAGAAAGTATCACCTGAGCCAACCACTCCGTAGATTTTGCCATTCAAGTTGAGGTCTGCTAAGTCTTCGTAGAAGTCCATCATCTCATCTGGCAATTCTCCATCACCATAAGTATAGGTCGCAACGATAGCGATGTCTGCTTCCAAGAAGTCTGAAGCGTCAACAGTTGTACATTCATCAACATCGACATCCAAGCCCAAGTCACGTAATTTGTCTGCTACAATATCTGCAATTTCTTCGGTATTACCGGTCATACTGGCAAATACAATTTTTGCTAATGCCATATCGTCCTCCTCAATTTATCTTTCTCCATTATATCACATCTTTTTCATTTTAAAAATAAAAATTCTTGTGCTACAATGAAATGAGAAAGAATTGAGGTTATTTATGGACATTTGCCATCAAATTTTAGAAAAAATCAAAGAATACGACACGATTATCATTCATCGTCATATGAAACCAGACCCTGATGCCTTGGGAAGTCAAGTGGGCTTGAAAGCCTTGCTAGAATATCATTTCCCTGAAAAAACCATCAAAGCCGTTGGTTATGATGAACCAACTCTAACTTGGATGGCTGAGATGGATCTTGTTGAAGATAGTGTCTACCAAGGGGCACTTGTCATCGTCTGTGATACGGCGAATACTGCTCGAATCGATGATAAGCGCTATAGTCAAGGTGATTTTCTCATTAAGATTGACCACCATCCAAATGATGATGTATATGGTGACCTGTCTTGGGTAGATACTAGTTCAAGCAGCGCTAGCGAGATGATTACCTTATTTGCAGAAACAACTCAAATGGCCTTGTCAGATCGCGCTGCTGAGTTGCTCTTTGCAGGAATTGTTGGTGATACAGGTCGCTTCCTTTATCCTTCTACGACTGCACGGACTCTTCGCCTGGCTGCGTCTCTGAGAGAACAAAACTTTGACTTTGCGGCTCTCACTCGTAAAATGGATACTATGAGCTACAAAATTGCTAAACTTCAAGGCTACATCTACGACCATCTGGAAGTGGATGAAAATGGTGCAGCTCGTGTTATCCTGAGTCAAGAAGTCTTGAAACAATTTAATGTTACCGATGCTGAAACTGCAGCCATTGTCGGTGCACCTGGTCGGATTGACAGCGTCAGTCTCTGGGGAATTTTTGTGGAACAGGCTGATGGCCACTACCGTGTTCGCTTACGAAGTAAAATTCATCCTATCAATGAAATTGCCAAAGAACATGATGGTGGAGGCCACCCTCTAGCAAGTGGTGCTAATTCCTATAGCCTAGAGGAAAACGAAATCATCTACCAAAAGTTAAAAAACTTGCTTAAAAACTGATAAAATACTTGCCAAACTTTTCAGAATCTGATAGACTAGTATGGTAACAATCTATGGCTCGCAAAGAGACCATGGCAGAAAGGAAATATTGCAAAATGAAAAAAGATATCCATCCAGAATATCGCCCAGTTGTCTTCATGGACACAACTACTGGTTACCAATTCCTTAGCGGTTCAACAAAACTCTCTAACGAAACAGTTGAGTTCGAAGGCGAAACTTACCCATTGATCCGTGTGGAAATTTCATCAGACTCACACCCATTCTACACTGGACGTCAAAAGTTCACTCAAGCAGATGGACGCGTGGATCGTTTCAACAAAAAATACGGTCTCAAATAATGATAAAAAGACAGCTTCGGCTGTTCTTTTTTGTTTCTTCAAATCAACTGCTATTTTTATGTTCTAGACTCATACTCTTAGAAAATCTCTTCG
Source organism: Streptococcus mitis (assembly GCF_000722695.1). GTDB lineage: Bacteria > Bacillota > Bacilli > Lactobacillales > Streptococcaceae > Streptococcus > Streptococcus mitis_O. Next base: position 142,904 of record NZ_JPFU01000012.1, read on the forward strand.
GTAATTTAATGTTAGGGGATTTATACTAACAATAGACTTTTAACCCCAAAATTGATAAAATAAAAAAGAAAATAAGATAAAAGGAAACTGTAAATCACCATGATGAACATGCAAAACATGATGCGCCAAGCACAAAAACTTCAAAAACAAATGGAACAAAGCCAAGCTGAACTTGCTGCTATGCAATTTGTTGGCAAATCTGCTCAAGACCTTGTCCAAGCGACCTTAACAGGTGACAAAAAAGTTATCAGCATTGACTTCAATCCAGCTGTCGTTGACCCAGAAGACCTTGAAACTCTTTCTGATATGACCGTTCAAGCCATCAACTCTGCTCTTGAACAAATTGATGAAACTACAAAGAAAAAACTGGGTGCGTTCGCTGGGAAATTGCCATTCTAAGCATTAAAAAAACAAGCATTCAAATGAATACTTGCCTATCGTGGGAGGAACAACTGTTCCTCTTTTTGCTTACTAAAAATTAAAGAATTCCATGGCCTGTTTGAAAAGCAATTCAGTATACTCTGGGTCTTCTTGGGCAATGGTAACTTGATCTTGAATCATTTCCAAATCATCCGTTATCATGCCATCAGCTCCCAAATGAACTGATTTATCAAAGGACTCTGAACTATTGATGGTCCAAACGTACAATTTCTGATCCGTATTCCAAAGCTTGTTGACAAAATTTTCATCTAAAGTTGAATACTCCATGGTGTAACCTGTAGCCTTGGTTCTTGGAAAAATACTATTATAAGGTAGGATGAAATAGACTGGAATTTGAGAATCGTAGGCTAAAACCTGGTCAATCACATGGTAGTCTAAAGATTGCATTTGATGACCATTCTGCTTAAGAACCGTTCCATATTTTTCCATAAATCGTTTCATCATATCTGGGCTATCTTTTCGACTGGTTTTAATCTCAATAAGAAGTTTTTGATGTAATTCATTGGCTTTATTGAGATAGTCATCAAAACTAGACACCTTGCTATGATAACCATTTTCTGAAATATCAAGTTTGGTTAATTCTTTCAAAGTTAGATCCTGTGGATTAGCATTAACACCTGTCAAATTTTTGATATTGGCATCATGCATCATGACAAACTGGCCATCTTTTGTTTCCTGAACATCTGTCTCAACGAAATCTGGAGATAACTGAGCGGTTTTTTCTAGTGATTGAACGGTATTTTGCACACCATTCTTATTAGATACTCCCCTGTGAGAAATGATTAAAGGTTTATTAGCGACTGGAGCTTCTAAATAAACATAACCCTCAAGAGTGAAAAAGATACAAGCACAGCCCATCACTCCCCATCTCATCCAGTGGTCTTTCTTTCTCCTTGGTGTAATTTCTAGTTCTTCTCCTGTTAAGAAGGAAACAAACTTAATGAGAAAGTAAGTCAAGGCTATATAGTGGAAATTCTTAATCAAGACAAAGTTGATAATTCCCAGTACAAGAGATTCCTTATGGGTCAAACCATCCATCAGTGCCTGACTTGCCAAGATTGGAATCAATAAAAGAATGAAAAATAGGTAGGTTTTGACGACAATCCAAAGCAAGTTCCAAGTATAAAACCAGGAGTGCTTTCTTGTCTTCTCTAGACTGTATCTGACTGCTTCTTTGACTGTTTTCTTCTCAAATAAAAGCTGGGGTAAGGCAAACATCAAACGCACTGAAATGTAAAACAGTAGCAAGGCTAGAACAGTGATTACCAAACCGACCAACCAGTACTTATCTTCTACATAGGCTACTATGAATTCCGGAATGACAATTTTATTGAGGTAGTAAATCTTTAAAATCTTTCGAATCAATGGAAAGAGCATCATGACATAAAAGAAGATAAAGGCTATCTTTGAAAGCGTGACTTGTTTCATAAACAAGAAACTTTGGCGAAAGACCTTACGACTGTACTCCAGCAAGGTCCTTTTTTCATGGCATAATAAATGCCGGGCTCCGATAAAGAGAAGTCCTATCTGGTAATAGGCGATCAGTAAATTAACGATTACCAGAATAAATAGAGCAAGACTAACAAATGGCGAACCCGTTATAATGGCAAAAATATTGTTGTAGGATAGAAAGAGATAGCCTGTCTGACGGAGCAAAAGTCCAGCAATCCAAGAATTTGATGGTAACCAGACAAACTCAATCATCATAAAAGTCAAGAAAAATAGAAAGAGTATTTTATCTAGATTAAAGTATATCTGCTTAAAACCTAGATTTTTAGATTTTTCAGGTTTCATAGGCACTCCTAGTCAAATAGTTGAGACAAGTCTAGGCCACCAAAAGGATTGTTTGATAGACTACTTTCTGCCCCTAACAATTCTTTAGCCTGGTCTGACTCTAGAAAGGACTCGTAAACACGCGCCGTCATCCGAGCATCCTCTAGGCTATTATGAGACTGACCTTGAAATCCAAGAAACGAGGCAACGGTTTGCAATTTAAGATTGGCAATACCATGTAGATCCGAACTCCGACGTTCAAAAGCTTCATCATACAAATCCACCTTATACTGTTGGCTATAATCTAAACCATGCTCTGCTAGAATAGGCAAATCACTTTTAGCAGCATTGTAGCCAACCATGGGTAAAGAACCCACAAACTCTTGGAATTCTTTTATGACTTCCTCCACTGTAGGAGCATCTTTTAATGTCTCAGCTGTAATCCCAGTCAAACCATTGATAAAACTTTTTAAAGGTACATTGGTATGAACATAGGAATCATAGGTAGCGATTTCCTGACCATCTCTAAAACGCACTGCCGATACTTGAATCAAGTGTGTTTGCCCTTCATGCTGATTAAATTCTAAGTCAAAAGCAATGTAATCTTCTAATCGTTCCATTCTATACCTCTCCTCTTCTATTGTTTTACTTGAGCAACTATACTATTTAGAAACAAAAGAAGCCATCAGGTTAGCATTTAACCTAAACAGCTCCTTGATTATCCTCCAAATAAACGAGCAAAAAAGCCTTTCTTAGTTGATTGGACTTCTTCTTTTGCTTGGTCCAGCTCTAGCTTAAGATTTTCTTGATCCTTCATGGCTTGAAGGGTCAATTGTTGCTGCTGATCGAGTTGTTTGTCTTTCTCAGCAATCTGACGGTCTTTGATACGCATCTGCTCGTCTTTTTCTGATAACTGACGATCCTTGGCTTTTAATTGTTCATAAAGACGGAGAATTTCTGCATTCTTCTCATCAACTAGAATCTCCATCAGTTCACGTTGCTTGACATCTTCACTGACAGGCTCATCTTCAAAAATCGTTTTTTTATAGATTTCTTCTAGCTTAATCAAGCCACTTCTGGTAACTACCGTTACCCCTTTGTCATTTTTATCTGTGTCTTCTTCTGGTAATTCTTTGACACGGTTATTGATTGCTTGACGAGATAATCCTAAGACCTCTGCAATCTCACTGACGGTCATTTCAATACTCATAATATCCTCTGAAACGTTTTCTAGCTTTTCTTTACTTAAATCTTATCATAAGCTAGAAAAACTGTCAAATTTTCGCTTAAGCTAAGACCTTCAAAAAGGCTAATAAGACTTGAGCAGAGCGACGTCCAGCTTCGATAATAAACTCATCAAAAGAAATGTTTGCTTCATGGTTGGCATTGTCACTCATAGCTCGGATGACTAAGACTGGAAGATTAAGGGCATGAGATGCCTGAGCAATAGCTGCCCCTTCCATCTCAACAGCCAAAACATCTGGGAAATGGGACTTAATCGCTTTTATCTTGTCATTTCCTGCGACAAAACTATCTCCTGTAGCAATCAAACCAAGATGCCAGTTTTGATCCAATTGAGATAAACTCTCTTGGAGTTTGGCAACAAAGGTTTTATCTGATTCGAAATAAAGCGGTTGTTGCGCCATTTGTCCATAAGCATATCCAAAAGCTGTGACATCCACGTCATGATAGGCTAATTTATCAGCAATCACAACATCTCCAACAGCAATACCTTCTGCTACTGCCCCAGCTGATCCCGTATTAATTAGAGCATCCACTTGGAAATGATCAGCCAAAATCGCCACACTCATAGCAGACATGACCTTACCAATTCCACTTTCTACAAGAACGACTTCATGAGAGGCAAGGTTTCCTGTATAATAAGTATTCCCTAAAACAACTTGCTCCTGAGCGTTTTCTAGATGCTGGACCAAATAAGTCAGTTCTTCTGGCATAGCCGCAATAATTCCTATTTTCATTTCAATTCCTTTTCTATTACAAAAGTTTCATTGCTAAGACAAGCAAAATCAAGAGAAAGATGACTGCAAATAAGATTTTATTCAGTTTAGAATTGAAGACATTTCTCTTGGTATTTTCAATGCGACGGCTTTTATGAATAGACGGTTCAACCTGAATCTTCAAGGTTTCCTGGCTAAAACCATGATCCTTAGGATTGGCATAACCAAAACGGGAAGAAGATGTTGGTAAAATCTTAGTCTCCTCATCATCTAGCAAAGGGGGACCTGAAATCTTTTCGCCTCTATTAGCTCTTTCAATCATTTCATCCGTTAATAAAGGTTTACCCATACTGACCTCCTCTATTTTTTGTGCAATTCCCAATACTGAACAGCCATAATTGTCTTGGCATCGCAGATATGACCCGATTGGATCAATTCCTTGGCTTCTTCTAGGCTCACTTCAAGGACTTCCAAGGTTTCATCTTCATCCTGCGGACGTGGATTTTCCACCTTTGTCAAATCTCTTGCTAGGTATAGTTTTAGTTTTTCATTACAGAAGCCAATGGCTGAATAAAAATCGTACAAGAGTTCTAACTTCCCTGTATAGGCTGTTTCTTCCTCTAATTCACGCAGGGCTGCTGCGACAGGGTCTGTATTTTCTCCTACTTCCAGTTTTCCAGCTGGAATTTCGTAAGAGACTGCCTCAATGGCTTTGCGGTACTGCTTGACCAAGATGAGTTTTTGCTCATCTGTCACAGCTAAAACACAGACAGCTCCATTGTGGAAAATCAAATCCCGTTGAGCAGTTCCCTTGCCTTCTGGTAATTCAACCTGATCTTGAACCAGTTTAAAAATTGGTCCTTGATAGATTTCTTTTCGGCTAAGCGTTTTTTCTTCAAATTCCATGATAGGCTCCTACTGATTCTTGGGATGATGAGGAAGGCGAGTTGCATATTCATCTTTATTGACCTGACGACCACGACCAATAGCAATCGCATCTGCTGGCACGTCTTTAGTAATAGTTGAACCAGCCCCAACGAGGGAATTGTCACCTAACTCAACTGGCGCAATAATGGTTGAATTTGAACCAACAAAGACATTGTTACCGATGACTGTTTTATATTTGTTTTTGCCATCGTAGTTGACTGTAATAGTTCCTGCGCCGAAATTAACGTTGCTACCCACTTCACAGTTTCCGATATAAGTCAAATGACCAGCCTTGGTATTCTCACCGATTGAAGAGCCTTTCACTTCAACAAAGTTACCAATATGGACTTGGGCAGCTAGACTTGAACCTGGACGAATGTGGGCGTAAGGTCCGACAGTCACTCCGTCTGCAACACTGCTTTCCTCAATCATAGAGTTAGTAATGACAGCTCCTGCTCCAATAGTGCTATCCACTACATATGTACCATTTGTCAAAACAGTCTCAGCACCAATTTTCGTTTGCCCTTTCAAGGTAACATTGGCTTCGAGTTGAACTTCAGGAGCAATCTCAACATCAATATCGATATAAGTTGCTTCTGGATTAACAAAGCTAACGCCATTAACCATGTGCTGATGATTGATGCGACGACGCATCACTGACTCAGCAGTCGCAAGAGCCACACGGTCGTTTACCCCAAGACTTTCATCAAAATCTTTCAAAGTATAAGCGCCAACTTTTTCACCAGCTTCACGGAAAATGCCAATGACATCTGTAATGTAATATTCGCCTTGAGCATTGTTGGTATTGATATTTTTCAAAGCTTCAAACAAACGCTCGTTATCAAAAACGTAAGTTCCAGTGTTGATTTCCTTGATTTGCTTTTCAAAATCTGTGGCATCCTTCTGCTCCACAATGCGCAGAACTTCAGCATTGTCATTACGAACAATTCGTCCATAGCCGAAAGGATTATCTGTTTCAGCAGTCAAGATAGTGGCCACATTTTTATGATTGATGTGGAAATCAATCAAGTTTTTCAAGCTTTCACCTGTGATTAAAGGAGTATCTCCTGCGATGACCAAGGTGTGACCTGACAAACCTTCTAAGATTGGCTCTGTCATCATAACCGCATGGCCAGTACCCAACTGTTCAGATTGAGTCACAAATTCTGTCTGTCCAGCCAAGACCTCTTCAACCATTTCCGCCTTGTGTCCTACAACTGTTACTGTCTTTTCAGGTTGGATAGCTCCCACACTACGGAAAACATGTTCCAACATAGAAATACCCGCAACCTTATGCAACACTTTTGGCAAATCAGATTTCATGCGAGTCCCTTTACCTGCTGCTAAAATAATGGCATAATTTGACATAATCTTCTCTTTTCTCTAGAAATTCCCTTTTATTATACCATATTTCAAATCATTCCGCGCTCTTGAATGAAAAAATGCTCTAAAGTCCTTTCCTTAACCCATTTTTTGAGTGTTTTTTTTTGATTTTTTTCCATTTTTAAGGTAAAATTATGAGATATGAGAAAGAAAATTAATCCGCTTATTTTATTTGGTTTTTTTGGGATTATAATTTTCATTTTAATCCTGAATCGCCCTCGTTTTGAGGACCATCCTGTAAAAACAAAGTCAAATATTGCGCAAGTAGAAACACAAGCGCTACACAATATAGATAAACCGGTAATTGATGTTTCTGGTTGGCAACGTCCTGAGGAAATTAATTACGATACTCTCTCCCAAAACATTTCTGGAGCTATTGTTCGCGTCCATAGTGGTGCTCAAACGTCCAAAGAGAACGATGCTTCCTATGTTAATGGTGTTGATAAGGCCTTTAAAACCCATATCACGGAGTTTCAAAAACGAAATGTCCCAGTTGGTGTCTATGCCTATGTAGCTGGAAAAAATGTACAGGAAATGGAAAAAGCTGCTGAAGTTTTTTATAACGCTTCATCTCCATACAGCCCTAGCTACTATTGGCTAGATGTGGAAGACAAAACCATGTCCAATATGAACGATGGGGTTGAAGCCTTTCGGGCAAAGCTAGAATCCCTAGGTGCTAAAAACATCGGAATCTACGTTGGGGTCTACTTCATGGAAGAACACAGTATTGATACAGATAAGTTTACCTCTGTTTGGATTCCTTCCTATGGTTCTGACTCAGGATTTTACGAGGCAACTCCTAAGACTGATTTAGATTACGACATTCATCAGTACACTTCTAAAGGAAAAATTGCTGGCTTTGATCACGATTTGGATATCAACGTCATCTCTTCCCTAAAAAACAAAGAAGAAACCTTTAGAAAAATCTTTTTAAAACCTTAAAAGCATTTGTTTAGCATTTGCTTTTTCTTTTTATTATAGATTGTGATACAATATAGTAAGGATTTTTTGAAATAGAAATAGTTGGAGGAAATATATGCTCTCATGGTTAGCGCGCATTGTTAAAGGGATTGTCATTGCTCTTGGATTTATCTTACCGGGAATTTCTGGAGGGGTTCTAGCAGCAATCTTAGGAATTTATGAACGGATGATTGGCTTTCTGGCCCATCCCTTTAAAGACTTTAAAGAAAATGTTTTGTATTTTATACCAGTTGCCATTGGTATGCTTCTGGGAATCGGCTTATTTTCCTACCCGATTGAATACCTGCTTGAAAATTATCAGGTCTTTGTCCTATGGAGCTTTGCGGGCGCCATTATTGGTACAGTTCCTAGCCTCCTTAAAGAATCAACTCGAGAATCTGACCGAGACAAGATTGATTTGGCTTGGTTCTGGACAACCTTTATTATTTCTGGATTAGGACTCTATGCCTTAAATTTTGTCGTTGGAACCTTAAACGCCAGCTTTCTTAATTTCGTCCTAGCAGGAGCACTGCTGGCTCTTGGCGTATTAGTTCCTGGCCTCAGTCCATCAAATCTACTTTTGATTTTGGGACTCTATGCTCCTATGTTGACTGGTTTTAAAACCTTTGACCTCTTGGGAACCTTCTTCCCGATTGGAATCGGGGCAGGTGCAACTCTCATTATTTTTTCAGAATTGATGGATTATGCCTTAAACAACTACCACTCACGCGTCTATCATTTCATCATCGGTATCGTCCTATCAAGTACTCTTTTGATCTTGATTCCAAATGCAGGAAACGCTGAAAGTATCCAATACATGGGACTTTCACATGTCGGTTATGTCATCATCGCCTTCTTCTTTGCGTTGGGAATTTGGCTTGGTATTTGGATGAGCCAATTGGAGGACAAGTATAAATAATGGCAAAAAAAGTTAAAATCAAAAAAACATTGGTAGAACAAATCCTGTCTAAAGCAGCTATCCCACATCAGGGGATTCAACTCAATGCCCTTGAAGGAGAACTTCCTCAAGGTTATGAACGAGATCAGATTTTCAAAACCTTGGCTCTTTTGGGAGATAAGACAGGACCGATTATAGGAATTGTGCCTATCACTCAACACTTGTCTGAAAAGAAACTAGCTAAAATTTCTGGAAATAAAAAAGTGAGCATGATTCCCCAAAAGGACTTGGAAAAAACAACAGGTTATATTCATGGAGCCAATAATCCTGTCGGTATTCGTCAGAAACACAATTACCCCATTTTTATCGATAAGATTGCTCTAGACTTGGATCAAATGATTGTCTCTGCTGGCGAACTTGGTCACAGCATTATCGTCGCACCACAAGACTTGGCTAGCTTTGTAAAAGCTGACTTTGCAGATATCTTGGAGGACAGTAAGTAATGAAACTCTACTTTGTCCGCCACGGCCGTACAGTCTGGAATCAGGAAGGACGTTTTCAAGGTGCTAGTGGCGATTCTCCCCTTCTTCCTGAATCCATTGACACTCTCAAAAAACTCGGCCAGTATCTCAAGGAGATTCCTTTTGATCAGATTTATGCAAGTGATTTACCTCGAGCGGTCAAATCTGCTGAGATTATCCAAAGTCAACTTCAGATGCCTTGTCCTTTAGAAAGTGTTCCTAATCTCCGTGAATGGCAGCTGGGGAAATTAGAAGGATTAAAAATCGCAACCTTGGAAGCTATTTACCCGCAACAAATCAAAGCTTTCCGTACGAATCTTGCTAAATTTGACACTCAAATGTTTGGAGCCGAATCCCTCTATAGCACAACAAAACGGACCATCCAATTTATCAAATCACTCAAAGATAGTCCAGCTGAGCGTATTCTAATTGTCGGCCACGGCGCCAATCTTACTGCCAGTCTTCGTACTCTACTAGGCTATAAAGAACCTCTTCTTCGTAAAGATGGTGGTCTAGCAAATGCCAGCCTAACCATTCTAGAAACCCATGATTTTGAAAGATTCACTCTCGACACTTGGAATGATACCTCTTATCAATAAAGAACTTGATTTTAGTGTCAAGTTCTTTTTAGTTTTTAAATATTATCCGTGAATTTCTTGGCTATTTATGATAAAATGGGAGTATCGCAAAAAATGACTCATCGTATTCAATTTTGAGTAAAACTAGGAGGATCCCATGTCAACAGAACATATGGAAGAACTAAATGACCAGCAGATCGTTCGCCGTGAAAAAATGGCTGCGCTTCGTGAACAAGGAATCGATCCTTTCGGAAAACGCTTTGAACGCACTGCAAATTCACAAGAATTAAAAGATAAATTTGCTGACCTCGATAAAGAACAATTACATGATAAAAACGAAACAGCTACTATCGCAGGACGCTTGGTAACCAAACGTGGTAAAGGTAAAGTAGGTTTTGCCCACCTTCAAGACCGCGAAGGTCAAATCCAGATCTACGTTCGTAAGGATGCTGTCGGTGAAGAAAACTACGAAATCTTCAAAAAAGCAGACCTTGGTGACTTCCTTGGTGTCGAAGGCGAAGTGATGCGTACAGATATGGGAGAACTCTCTATCAAGGCTACTCACATCACACACTTGTCTAAGGCTCTTCGTCCTCTACCAGAGAAATTCCATGGTTTGACAGACGTTGAAACCATTTACCGTAAACGTTACCTTGACTTGATTTCTAACCGTGAAAGCTTTGAGCGCTTTGTCACTCGTTCAAAAATCATTTCTGAAATCCGTCGTTACCTTGACCAAAAAGGTTTCCTTGAAGTGGAAACACCTGTTCTTCACAACGAAGCTGGTGGTGCTGCTGCCCGTCCATTTATCACCCACCACAATGCCCAAAACATTGATATGGTGCTTCGTATCGCGACTGAGCTTCACTTAAAACGCCTTATCGTTGGTGGTATGGAACGTGTCTATGAGATTGGCCGTATCTTCCGTAATGAAGGAATGGATGCTACTCACAACCCTGAGTTTACTTCTATCGAAGTCTACCAAGCTTATGCAGATTTCCAAGACATTATGGACTTGACTGAGGGTATTATCCAACACGCTGCTAAATCAGTCAAAGGCGACGGCCCAGTTAACTATCAAGGTACTGAAATCAAGATTAACGAGCCATTTAAACGTGTTCATATGGTGGATGCTATCAAAGAAATTACTGGTGTCGATTTCTGGCAAGACATTACTTTCGAGGAAGCCAAAGCTATCGCTGCTGAGAAGAAAGTTCCAGTTGAGAAACACTACACTGAAGTTGGTCACATTATCAATGCCTTCTTTGAAGAGTTCGTTGAAGAAACCTTGATTCAACCAACCTTTGTCTATGGACATCCAGTAGCTGTATCTCCACTCGCGAAGAAGAATCCTGAAGACGAACGCTTTACAGACCGTTTCGAGCTCTTCATCATGACTAAGGAGTACGGTAATGCCTTTACTGAGCTCAACGACCCAATCGACCAACTTAGCCGTTTCGAAGCCCAAGCTAAAGCCAAAGAACTTGGTGACGATGAAGCGACAGGTATCGACTACGACTACATCGAAGCTCTTGAATATGGTATGCCACCAACAGGTGGTTTGGGAATCGGTATCGACCGTCTCTGCATGCTCCTCACTGATACAACAACTATCCGTGATGTATTGCTCTTCCCAACAATGAAATAAGCTCTTATCCTCTGGTACTTGCCAGAGGTTTTTTTACAGTAAAAAGAAATAGACTGAAGTTTTCACCTCAGTCTATTTTTCTATCAGACTTCAGAAAAGAAGTTTCTTTCTTAGTCTTCTTTTTTCTTACGAGCTACGAGTCCGAATGCACCCAACATTCCAAGAAGTCCAAGACTAGCTAGACCAGCCTTATCTTCTGTACCAGTATTTGGTAATTCCTTCTTATCATTGGATACGGTTGTTTCAGCTACTTGTTTAGAATCTGTAGAACTTGTCTGAACTGGAGTAGCTACTGGTTTTTCTGGACTTGTAGGAGTCTCTGGAGCACTTGGTTGCTCTTGATTGATTGAATTTGTAACTTTCTTATAGTGATGTAGGGTATTTCCTTTAAAATCAGTTGTTGAATGACTATATTCATATCCTTCCAACTCTATTGGATTGTGTTTTCCTTCTTTATCTGAAGTAATACGGTTTCCGTTTTCATCTAGATATTCCGTTACAATCTGAACAGTTGAATCGCCATTTTGAGAAATGACTCCTCCACCATTTTGTGATTTAGGTGTTACTGTTACAGGAACTTCCACTGTAATCACTTTGCCATTTGGCAACTCTACTGTTACCTTAACTGGATCTTTCTTACCTGGCGTTGTTAAGTCTGGAATGTTTGCAACATTCGTTACTTTACCACCTTCTGGAATCTTAATTCCTTTTGTGTAATCCTCTGGGGTTAACGGTGTTGTAGTTACTGGTGTTTCAATTTCCTTAACTGGAGTAACAGTTACTGGAACGTCCACTGTAATCACTTTGCCATTTGGCAACTCTACTGTTACCTTAACTGGATCTTTCTTACCTGGCGTTGTTAAGTCTGGAATGTTTGCAACATTCGTTACTTTACCACCTTCTGGAATCTTAATTCCTTTTGTGTAATCCTCTGGGGTTAACGGTGTTGTGGTTACTGGGGTTTCAATTTCCTTAACTGGAGTAACAGTTACTGGAACGTCCACTGTAATCACTTTGCCATTTGGCAATTCAATCGTTACCTTAACTGGATCTTTCTTACCTGGAGTTGTTAAGTCGGGAATGTTTGCAACATTCGTTACTTTACCACCTTCTGGAATCTTAATTCCTTTTGTGTAATCCTCTGGGGTTAACGGTGTTGTGGTTACTGGGGTTTCAATTTCCTTAACTGGAGTAACAGTTACTGGAACGTCCACTTTAATCACTTTGCCATTTGGCAATTCAATCGTTACCTTAACTGGATCTTTCTTACCTGGAGTTGTTAAGTCGGGAATGTTTGCAACATTCTTTACTTTACCGCCTTCTGGAATCTTAATTCCTTTTGTGTAATCCTCTGGGGTTAACGGTGTTGTGGTTACTGGTGTTTCAATCGGTGTTGGTTTTGTTTCAACTACTTTAATAGTAGCTGGAACTTCAACTAACACTTTTCCATCTTTATCTTTTACAACTACTGTAACTGGTTTATCCCCTGGAGTTGTTCCATCATATGGAGTTGTTTGTCCTTCTGGAACTTTGTATTCGAATGTTGAACCTTCTGGATAGTCACTTGGTGTGATACTATCTTCAGCTTTAGGTTTATCTTTATCTTCAGCATTTACTGGAGTTAATTGTTCTTTGCCTTGAACGACTTTAATCTTCGCAGGTACTTCTACAATTGTATCTCCATCTGAATCTTTCACGACTACAGTAACATCTTTTTCGCCTGGTGTAGTCGTATCTACTGGAGTTTTGTACTCAAATGTTGTGCCATCTGGGTATTGTTCTGGATCAATACTCTTAGATGTATCTGGTTGTGGTTTGCTTGGATCTGCTACTACGTATTGTGTCTTAGGTTCTACAACAACAATCTTAGCTGGAATTTCTGTAATTGGTTGCCCGTCTAATTTCGCTACTACCGTTACAGGTTTTTCACCTGGTGTTGTTGTATCTACTGGTGTATTGTCTTTGTATTCAAATGTTGTTCCAGTTGGGAAGTCATTCGGATTAATGTTATCTTTTGGATTTGGTTGTTTCTTAGTTGGATCTACTGGGACATATTTAGGATAACTTTCTACTACACGTACTGTAGATGGCACTTCAACTAATACCTTATCCCCTTGTTTCACAACAACAGTAACTTTCTTATCACCTGGTGTAGATGTATCTACTTCTTCTTTGTACTCAAATGTTGCATCATCTGGGTAATCATTCGGATCAATACTATCTTCAGGAGATGGTTGTTTCTTACCTTCATCCACTGGAACGATTTGTGGATTTCCTTGGACAACCTTCACTTTTGTTGGTACTTCTACAAGTTTGTCTTCTCCATTTTTAGCAACAACAATCACATCTTTTTCACCTGGTGTTGTTGTGTCTACTGGAGTCTTGTACTCAAATGTTGTTCCTTCTGGATATTGTTCTGGATCAATGCTCTTAGATGCATCTGGTTGTGGTTTGCTTGGATCTGCTACTACATATTGTGTCTTAGGCTCTACAACTACTACTTTTGCAGGAACTTCTGCAATTGGTTGACCATTTAGCTTAGCTACTACCGTTACAGGTTTCTCACCTGGTGTTGTTGTATCTACTGGTGTCTTGTACTCAAATGTTGTTCCTTCTGGATAGTCTCCTGGAGTAACACTGTTTTTCGCTTCTGGTTGTTTCTTAGCTGGATCTGCTACTACAAATTGTGGTGTGCTACCTACAACACGTACAGTTGCTGGAACTTCAACAAGTACCTTATTCCCTTGTTTCACAACAACAGTAACTTTCTTATCACCTGGTGTAGATGTATCTACTTCTTCTTTATACTCAAATGTTGCATCTTCTGGGTAGTCATTAGAATCAATACTATCTTTTGCAGATGGTTGTTTCTTACCTTCATCCACTGGTACAATTTGAGGTACACTCTCAACTACTGTAACTGGTACTTTAACTGTCGTTGTTTTTTCTTGACCATCTACTGTATATTTAACAGTTACATCTACTTCAGTATCTTCTGTTAAGTCTGGAACTGTTACTGTAGCTGTCTCATCAATAGCAACTGTTGCACCTTGAGGTAATTTTCCTTTAAATGTTGCGTCTTCGATTGCTTTTTTCGTTTGAGCAAGTACTTTTTCTTTTGCTTTTTCTTTGTCGCCATTTTTAGGAACAATAATTGCATCTGCTTCTGGTTTTGGTAATACTGTTACTGTAACTTTCACTGTTTCAGTTACCTTACCATTGTCGTATGTCACAGGCACATCAACTTTTACATCTTTAGCTCCTGCTTTACCTGTTGTTTCTGGTAATGTTGTTGGTTCACCTTTTGTACCATCTGTCCCTGGTGTTACAGCTGCTTTCGCTTGTTCAGCTGTTGGTTTTTCACCTTCGAATACGACAATTTTACTTGGAGTTGAGCTTACTACTGTAACTGGGACTAAAATAGTATCTTCTGCTACTACTGTACCTGTTGCGTCTTTGTATTGTACTTTTACTGGTACATTATCTTTATCACCATTTGAATCTGTTGCTGGAACAGTATAATCTTGATTTGGATCTAATTCTACTGTAACTCCTGTTGGTAATCTTAGTTTACCTAGGGCAGCTTGTGCTTTTTCTTTCACTGCTGTTTTCAAGTTATCACTAGTTGTATCTTTTAATGTTGTTACTTTTTCTGGGGTTGCTTTCGGCAATACTTCTACTGGAACGTTTACAGTTTCTGTTCCACTTGGATATGTGACTGTTGTTGGTACAGTTACATCTGTTGCTCCTGCTTTACCTGTTGTTTCTGGTAAAGCAGTTTCTGTTGGTGTTCCTACTGTTCCTCCAGTACCTGGTGTTACTGCATTCTTAATTTTCTCAGCATCTGGTTTTGTTCCTTCTACAGTGTAGACTGTTTTTGGTTCTGAGCCTGCTACGTTAATAGTTACTGGTACTGTTGTAGTGTATGTTTTTCCATCTACTGTATAAGTTACTGGAACATTTACAACGCCCTTGTTTGTACCTTTTTCATTTGTTAGAGTTTCTGCAACAGCTTCTGTTATATCCCCAACTGTTACTGTCGCTCCTGTTGGTAATTTCCCTTTAAAGTCTGCTGATTCCGTTAAAGTTTTAGCTTTTGCTTTAGCTACTTCTTTTACTTTATCTACGGTTGAACCTTTTGGTACTTCTACCTCACCAGTTGCTGTTGGTAAAACTATTACTGGAACACTTACTGTTTCTGTCAACTTACCATTATCATATGTTACTGGTACGTCTACTTTAACATCAGTCGCTCCAGCTTTACCTGCTGTTTCTGGTAAAGCAGTTTCTGCTGGTGTTCCCACTGTACCTCCAGTAACTGGAGGTACTGCTCCCTTCGCTTGCTCTGCTGTTGGTTTTTCACCTTCGAATACGACAATTTTACTTGGAGTTGAGCTTACTACTGTAACTGGGACTAAAATAGTATCTTCTGCTACTACTGTACCTGTGCTGTCTTTGTATTGTACTTTTACTGGTACTGCTGTTTTATCACCATTAGAATCTGTTGCTGGTACAGTATAATCTTGATTTGGTACTAATTCTGCTGTAACTCCTGATGGTAATGCTAGTTTACCTACTGCAGCTTGTGCTTTTTCTTTCACTGCTGTTGTTAAGTTTTCACCAGTTGTATCTTTTAATGTTGTTACTTTTTCTGGTGTTGCTTTTGGCAATACTTCTACTGGAACGTTTACAGTTTCTGTTCCATTTGAGTATGTTACTGTTGTAGTTGCAGTTACATCCTTAGCTCCAGCTTTACCTGTTGTTTCTGGTAAAGCAGTTTCTGTTGGTGTTCCTACAGTTCCTCCAGTACCTGGTGTTACGGCATTTTTAACTTTCTCAGCATCTGGTTTTGTGCCTTCTACAGTGTAGACTGTTTTTGGTTCTGAACCTAATACATTAACCGTAATTTCTGCATCTTTTGTATAAGTTGTTCCATCTACTGTGTATGTTACTGGAACTTTAACGATTCCTTTGTTCGTTCCTTTTTCTGCGGTGATTGTTGCTAAAACTTCTTCTGTAATCTCACCAACCACTACATCTTTAGAACCTTCTGGTAATTTAGCTTTGAAGTCAGCTGATGTTGCTACTTCTGTCGCTTTTGCTTTCGCTACTTCTTTTACTTTATCAACAGTTGCACCTTTAATTACTTCTACATTACCTGTTGCTTTTGGTAAGACCAACACAGGAACTGTTACTGTTTCAGGAAGTACAACATTTCCCTTCGTATAAGATACTGTTGTTTCAACATTAATGATTTGTCCAGCTTTACCAGTTGTTGTAGGCATATTTTGAACATTATTGATTGTAGCTGTATACCCAGGAATTGTAGCAGGAGTTATTTTCCCCTTAATATCATCATTTTGAATAGTATCTCCTTCAAAAACAACTTTCTGTTGCTTAGTAGATGCCACTACATTCACATTAATGTCTATTTGATTATTAAAATTCTTACTTCCGATAGTATGAATAACTGGCACTTTTAGAGTTCCACTATTTTCTTTTACAGCAGCTGTAGAATAACCTTGTACCATTGCAATTGAACTTGTTTCACTTAAGTTTAGGGCAGCAGTAGCTTTTAATGTTGCTAATTTTTCTCTATAAGCTTCTGAATTTAGTAATTCTTCAGCACTTACTGTTGCTGCTTCTTTTGCTTTTTCAAAAGTTGTTCCAACTGGTACAGTTATAGTGCTATTTCCTGTCATAGAATCAATATAAATACTACGATTATATTTATAGTCAGGATTATCGGAAGTTTCTAAACTATTAGCATTTACATTCACTGGAATATTATATCTATCCGCACCAACTATTCCATACGGTAAGATCATATTTCCTAATTTATCTTTTCCTCCAAATCCATTTTTCCCTACTACCTCAAATGTTGCTTCCCCGACAAAATCAGGCGTTACTTCAAATGGGATCGTAACAGTGTTGGATTTACCACTTGTTGGATTAATATCTCGTTTTGGTAAATCAATTTTAAAAGTAAGTTCTCGTGTATCTTTGTTATATTTAAAGTCATAAGTATAACTTGGAGCAAATAAACTTTTGCCATTTACTTCATTTAAGTCTGTCCCTTGTAATGTACCTAACTTAACACCTTTAGGAACTTTCAATGTAACTTCATACTTAGTCTGATATACTACTCCTACTCCACCATTATTACTTAGCGTTACATTAAACGTTCCTTTTTGAGCATTTTTATAAATAGAGTCCTCTGTATAACCATATGCTTCTTTATCTCTACCTGAAACAACTGTCGTCGTTAAAGTCAGTGCTGGTCCTGGAGTTAATCCTAGTCCTGCAACTATATATCCATCTTCAACCTTATGACCATTCAAGTAGCCAGAAGTTGTTGGCTGATCTCCTGCTTCTACAAATACACGTACCTTAGTCGTCCCTTCAGGCACTTTTACTACACGCCATAATGCAGCAAAACCATCCGAATCTGATCCAGGTTTTCCAATAAATTCTGTATCTGAAGCTTTTCCATCTTTTCTAGTTAATTCTGATAGCGGTTGGCCAGTATAGGCATCCACTATTCTCATTTTTATTTTTTCACCTTCAGATGAAAGACCCATTTCTCCATACGCACTAGAAAAGACAAGATTAGCATACAAATGAGAGTTAGGGTTTACGTCGAAATCTTTATAGATAGTTGTTCCTTGTTTTTTTAATTCTACATAATAATCTTTATTAACTTTTCCTATACTTCCATTTCCCAAACGATCAGTACTAATCATATATCTTAGTACTCCACCACCAGCGTTTGCTCTACCTTGACCACCAGTAGCAGTAACATGACCGTTATTATCATAAACTTTTGCTGGTTTTGGTGCATATGTGGTTGCTGATTGTCCTTCTTTATATTCTATATCAGTAGGTGCTTCTGGTTTAACAATATTTACGGTGTTTGCACCTTCTTTATCAACAATCTTCCAGCCGCCCAAAGCTCCTGCTTTGGCTTCATCAACCGTTATTTCTTTTTGTTTCCAATGATAAGTTGCTGAACCCAAATTAATAGCACCACGTATACCAGAAGCTTGATTTTCTGCACGTTTTGTATGTGATGTAGCATTTGAAAAGTCAGGCGTTCCAAAAGTATCATTTAAATTACTAATTACTGCATCAGATGGATTATTCCCATAATTTGCTAAGTGATTATTGGCAGGTGCTCCCCAATCCAATTTTTTAGCTTGGTATAGTTTCAATAAATCTACTTTATCTTTTAACTCTTGTAAAAGTGCATGCTTTTCTTTTTCTGTTGTTGGGATGTTGTTCCCTTTATTTCTAACAGCTTGTGCAGACTCTTTTACCTGTGTTAGTATTCCTACGAACTCTTTATCTGTTTGCCCTTCTCCTTTAGCATTTTCAGCTGAGATTAAAGATTCAACTTTTGCGATTTCCGCCTCTAATTCAGAAGCTTTTTGTGTAATATCATTTGTATTTACAGCAACAGGATTTTCAGTACCATCTGCAACCGTACCTGTATCTCTAAACCCACTTTCTCCTTTTCCAGGAATGGCTTGTCCATTTCTTGGATTTTGGTTTTTGTTTACTTTTGTTGCTTCTGATTTGATACTGTTTAAAATGACAAGGTTACTTGAAAGTTGTTTAGCCAATGCATTAACTTTTGCCTGTGTTTTTGTATCATCATTTAAAAGCTCTTTTGCTTTGTTAACCAAATTTTTAGCATCATCAATGACTGATTTTGTTTTCTTGCCTTCGGTTAATTGACTCAATCTACTTTCAACTTTAGCAACTAAATCTTCTAATGCTGCGGTATTAATAGCAACTTTTTCTGTCACTACATTTGGAGTTTCAACTGGACTTGCTTGTGTGTTAGTCGCAGACTCTTTAGCAGAACTAGTTTGTTGTCCATCGGTCGCTTTATCAGTAGCAGATGCTTGTCCAACAACTTCCTTAGAGGGTTCCGGGGACTTATCATTTAGATTTTGAGGATTTTGAACTTCTCTAGTTTCTGGATTAGTTGCTTGTTCAGCCGCTTGAACACTTCCTCCACCAAGGAAAAACAATCCAGTAGCTACAGCTACACTAGCCGCACCGAAACTAACCTTACGAATACTGTAACGTGTGAATTTCTCCACTTGCGATTGGCGAACATGACGCCCTTTGGGTTTAAACATTCCCTTACTCCTTTTTTCTGACAAATGTCAGTTAATATATATAGGAAGGCTAAAAACAACAAGCCCCCCCTCAAATATATTTGTATATTTAAAGGTTCTTATTAAAATTATACCCTTTAATCCTTTATAAATCAAGTATTTCGGTTTTCTAAAAGATAATATATTAATCCCATCAGATTGTTAGTTATAATATATTTAAAATATAAATAATATCTATATTGTTGATGTTTTTTATAAAAAAAGCCTAGTTTAAAATGGTAAAACTAGACTTTTTTATATATTTTATTTTTCTTCCTTCACTTCTTTGGTTGCTACATCATCACCAAACCATTTTTTGCTAATTTCTTGGAACTTACCATCCTTATAAAGATTAGAAAATCCTTCATTTATCTTTTTAACCAGAGTTGTATCTTCCTTACGTGCTCCAACCGCAAAATCTTCTGTTTCTAGTCCAACTGTAAAGACATTATAATCGTTTAAAACGCCTTCTGCTTCTAAATAATAGTTTGCATAGACACGATCAATTAATAGACCATCAATTCGATCGTTTTTCAAATCAATCAAGGCTTCATTAAAGGTTTGGTATTGATTCGCTTTATTATTAGCAACAATATCCTTCAAAATCGCTGGATTTGCTTCAAAGTCCTCATAACCAGATGAACCAGCTTGAGCTCCTAATGTCTTTCCAGCCATATCCTTTGCAGTCGTGATACCTGAAGATTTCTTAGTCACCAATACCTGCTCATTCTTCATATATGAGTTACTGAATGCTACCTTTTCACGGCGTTCGTCTGTAGCGGAATAGCCATTCCAAATCAGATCAATCGTTCCTTTTGTCAATTCAGCTTCTTTCAAATCCCAATCAATCGGTTGCCAATTTACCGTAATGCCATATTTTTCAAAAACAGCTGTAGCTAAATCAATATCAAATCCTGCATAGGAACCATCTTTCTGAGCAAATCCCATTGGAACAAAAGTACTATCAAATCCAATAGTAATAGACTTGTTAGACTTGTACTTAGACCAATTATCTCCACTAGTTTCACTAGCATTTTTCCCACAAGCTACTAAGAACAAAGCAGTCATTAGACTGACTAATATAAGCATCAATTTTTTCATCACTTTTTCCTCCTATTTAGGTTCTACTTTTAATAATACATCTGCAATATTTTCCGCAAACTGTAAATCATGGGTAACCACAATCTGGGTCATGCCAAGTTCTCTATTTTGCAAGATTAGTTTTTCCACTTCCAAGCGTAATTCTGGATCCAGGGCCGAAGTTGGTTCATCGTAGCCAATGATTTCTGGGTCAATCATCATAGCACGCGCCAAGGCCACCCGCTGTTTTTGCCCACCTGATAGTGAGAATGGATAAGCATCTGCGTGCCCTGCTAACCCTAACTGTTCCAAGAGTCCACGCGCCTTCTGTTCAGCCTCATCCTGCTTCATTCCCATTGTTTTCACAGGCGATAAGGTCAAATTGTCTAAAACTGACAAATGAGGGAAAAGTTGAAAATCTTGGAATACAAATCCCAGTAGATTTTGCTTCTCCAATTCATCCAATTCTAAGGGTTCTCCATTATAAAAGATTTGACCTGAATCAATGGTTTCAAGACCTGCAAGCATACGTAAGAGAGTCGTCTTACCTCCACCAGAAGGCCCAACGATAGCTAGGATTTGCTTTTCAGGAATATTTAGACTGAAATCAGACAGGATTCGTTTGTCTCCGAATTTCTTATTGATATTTCGTAATTCTAACATGTCAACCTCCTATCTATAATAACTGTACTTCTTCTCAACTTTTTTGGAAATGATTGTCACAATACCAATCAAAATCAAGTAAATGGCTCCTGCCAAGAACATGGGAACAAGGCTGGCATCACGGTTGGCAGCTGTTCGGCTTGCTAAGATAAGGTCTGAAATTCCTAGAGCGTAGACTAGAGACGTATCCTTGACCAAACTCATAACCTCATTAAATACACTAGGGAGAACAATCTTGGTCACCTGAGGCAAGATAATATAGCGCACTGTGTCAAAAGGACTAAACTTCAAGACCTTAGCAGCCTCGTATTGGCCTTTGGGAATCGTATCGATCCCCCCACGGAAGATTTCAGCAAAGTAAGCCGCATAATTGAGAACAAAGGCAATAATAGCTGCAGGAAGACGGTCCAAACGAATCCCAATGCCTGGGAGCACATAATAGATAAAGATCAATTGCAAGAGCAAGGGTGTCCCCCGCATAATCCAAATATAAATGTTAATCAGATGATGGAGGAGCTTCCAATGGACTTGCAAGGCAAAGGCAATCAAAACGCCCAAGGGAATAGAAAAAATCAAGACCAGTGCAAAAACCTGTAAAGTCATGCTTGCACCGCTCAATAAACTCGGTAATATCTCAAATAAATAAGACATACTGACACCTCCTTAAAATAATTGTCCCTATTATAGCATACATAAACTAAATTACAACTATTTTTATAAAAAAATTACATTGTTAACAAAAATAAAAACTATATCTTTCAAAATTGATAAGATATAGCTTTAAATCATTTTATTCCTAAAGTCTTTCATACAGTTCTTGCATTTGTACATCATCTGGAACCAGTTTTAAGTAAGCTTGGGCATTGACTTTTGCTTCCTCAAAGTAGCCCAATTCATGCAAGAGATAGATATAGTGTTCCAGAAATTCTGGATTGTCCTTCAAATCTCCTGCCAACTCTTGGTAATGCTCATAGGCGGTATCCAAATCGTCCATTTCTTGATAAGAGCGAGCAATCATCCACTTGGTCAAGAGATTTTCTGGCTCCTCACTTTGTAAGTCTAAAATATCCTCATAACGCTCTTGTTCTAGATAAATAGTAGCTAGACGGAGTAAGATTTCTTCCGTATCCTCAGCGTCTTCTTTTGCAGTAAGGAGATAATTTTCTGCACCACTAGCATCATGCAGTTCATAAGAAAATTGTGAAGCAGCTAGCAAGAGACGAGTTTCAAAGGGATTTTTCTCCAAGCCTTGCTTAGCGATAAGCAGGGCTTCTTGAGCTTGGTGTTCCTTATGTAAGGCCTGACTATACCCATACTCATAACCTTCAAAGTCAGGAGAAATGGTATCAATCTGCTTAAAGTAGAAGACAGCTTTTTGGTATTCTTCTTGATCAAAGTAAAGACTAGCTAACTCAAAAGCTGTTAAATCATCGTATTCTAACTCCAGGGCTTTTTCTAAAAATTCTGTAGCTGTTTCAAATTTCCCTAACTGGGCATAGGCAAATCCAATCCGTTGATAGGTAGAAATGCCCGTTTGCTCATAAATCGAACGATTATCTAACTGGGCATATCCTTGAATAGCCTCTTGGTAATTTTCCAACTCACTATCCAACTCTGCCAAGCCCAATATCAAGAGAGGGTCCTCTGAGTAAGTTAATGCTTCTAACAATTTCTCACGCGCCACATCTGTCAAACCTTCCATCTGGTAAAGGTCTGCCTTAAGGGCCAAAGCCGATATATACCAGTCACTGTCAGCTTGGATTTCCTCTAGATAGGCAAAGGCTTCTTCTATTTGACCATCTTCGCTAGCAATAGTTGCTAGATTAAGATGAACCTCTGGAAAGTCCTCTACGATTTTCAGGTAAATTTCCTTGGCCTGAGGATAAAAACCAATCCCTTCTAGATAGGTAGCTAACTCATACAGAAGGTCACTTGGATCATTTTCTAAAGCTTTGACGAAATAGTGCTCAGCCTTGGTTAAATCTTGCTCCTCCAAAGCCTGTAACATCTGTTGACTATTGTTCACTCTTTACTTCCTCTCCTTCTAGTTCATATAGGCCACTAACTACCTTATACCATTCAAAAATAGCTGAAATGACAACCTTAGCAGAGGCATAAACTGGAATACCGAGCAAGACTCCCCAGATACCAAACATGGATCCTGAAGTTAACAAGACAAAAAGAACATTAATAGGATGGATGTTTAATTGACTTCCCAAAATCAGTGGAGAGACAAAACGGCCTTCAATAGTTTGTTCCACGATAAAGATAATCACCACTTTTAACAGCATGACTGGCCCTGCAATCAAGCCCAGAACTAAGGCAGGAAGCATGGCCAAGAAGCTACCAAGATAAGGAACCAGATTTAAAATACCAGCAGTAACACCCAGCGTAACCGCATAGCGTAGACCGATAATCTTGAAAAAGATGATAAACATTACTGCTACAATAATAGCCACTGTTACTTGCCCTCGAACATAGTTGGACAACTGTTGATTCACATCTGACAGAACCTGTCCTACAGGCTCCTTCAATTTCATCGGCATGAATTGAGTCAAATAGTTACGCAAGCCTTTCCCATCACGCAAGAGATAAAAGAGCATGAAAGGAACGATAATCAAGGCAACAATCACTTGAGATGCCCCGCTAATAAAGGCACTCACCCAGTTGACTGCCTGAGAAGAAACCTTGCTTGCCCAAACTGTAGCCTGGCTAGAAAAATTGGTCAAAACTTGCTCTAGCTGGGGCCTGAAATCATCTGGCAAACGCTTGGTTACCAAATCATTAATAACTCTGTCTGCATCTTCGAGATAGATTGGTACATTTCTTGCAAATGTTAAGACCTGACGCTGCAGATTTGGAATAGCTACTGCCAATCCCCAAATGATAAAGAGGGCGATAATCACAAAAACAATACTGATGGCTATAACGCGATTGACTTTGTGTTTTTCCATCCAATCAACAATAGGATTTAACAAATAATATAGCAGTCCAGATAGAATGACTGGCAACATCACAACCGCCAAAAAGTCTAAAACAGGTGAAAATAAAAAACTAATCTTACTTAAAATAAAAAGATTGAGTCCCAATAATAAGGTTACCAAAAATACCGTAATGGCCTTGTTATCCAAAAACCACTTGAAAAACCAAGATAGGCTAAAATGTTTCTCTTTTTGTTCCATAAATACTTCCTTTCTATCGTTCTCTCATTATATCATTTTTAGGAAAAAATAACTCTTTTTTAAAGTGCTTACATGGAGACAGCGACATAAAAAATCCCCTCAAAAGAGGAGATTCAATTAGTCTTGAATATGACGGTCTAAGTTCTTCTGATAATCTGCGTTTGATTTGGCTTTTTCTTCAGCAAATTTCTTGCGGAACTCATCCATTTCTTTAGTAGTGACAATCTTATCCTGAAGTTTAAGATATTTATAGCTAAGTTCACCAGTCTTATCACCTACCCAGCCATATGCACCAGTACCTAGAACTTTCTTCGTTACGAGCATTTGGGCACCGTCTGACTGTGCAGGAATAACCAAGGCACTGTCTGTTAACCAAGCTTGAGCTTTAGCATATTTGGTATAGCGTTTTTCAAGATCTGTTTTCTCACTATTAGCATCCGTGATTAACTCTTTAAACTTATCTAACCCAACCGCTTTGATTGCTGAACTGTCTTTACCTGGTACTACACCTAGGGAACCAAGAAGATTTGGTCCAGATGTTGGATCAAATATATCTAGATAAGTTGATGGATCTGCGTAATCAGGCCCCCATCCACTATTTGCATTAATATCCCAGTCAGTATTGGTATTAGAAGTAGCTAGAACCGTCATACTTGCCAATTCATCATCAGAAACTTGTTGAATATCAACTATAACATTATCTGATCCAAGAGCTTCCTCGATAGATTGTTTATAAGATTGATATTGACGCACAAACTGTGGACGAGTAGAAGATACTGGAATATCTAAATGAATAGGGAACTGTACTCCATCAGCTTGAAGAGTTTTCTTGGCAGCTTCCAATTTAGCTTTAGCCTTATCTACATTATGAAGTGAATCCTGGGCATCATCAAGACTGACATCTTTCCATACACCATCTAACTTATCCAATTCTGCCTTAGCTACTTGCCCAAATGACTGCTCTCCTACTTGTACAAATGTTGGAGGTGTTAAACTTGTACGTAATTTACGCGGTGCTACTTCGTCCCCAAATACTTGAGAGATTCCTGCTTTACGATCTGTAGCAAAAGCCAAAGCTTGACGGAAATCTTTGTTCAGCAAAGCCTTCTTAGTAGATGATTTTTCTGCATCACTTGTTTTAGCAGTGTGATTGTAGGCAACACGGTCAATATTGGTCGAAATATAGAAAGTAGTTCCTTGTTGTTGACTATAAATAATGTTATCTTTATATTTTTCTTTTAGCCGTTCATAGTTAGCAGAGTTTTTAAAGAGAGGTGCTGCAGGATAATTTCCTTCATCAAAACCACGTCCAAGAGAGTCTGCATCCTGACCATCAAAGTAAGACAACTTAATATCATCAATAAAGACATTTTGTTTATCCCAATAGTTTTGGTTTTTGGTCATTTCAATAGAAGATTTAGATGTAAGACCTGTGAGAAGATAAGCCCCATTGTATAGAATGCTTGTTACATCAGTCGCCTTACCAAAGTCATCTCCTTTAGAAGCTAAAAAGTCTTCGCTAACAGGAGCAAGAACTCCCATTGTTGTTTTCGAATTCCAGAAAGATTCTGGATGGTTTAAAGTATAGACTACAGTATAATCGTCTGTTGCTTTTACACCAACAGTAGAAAAATCCGTTGTTTTCCCATTTACATAGTCATCTAATCCTTTAATAGAATCCTGTACAAGATAAAGTCCTTCTGATTTCTTGTCAGCTGCGTGTTTTAGACCAGTCACAAAATCCTGAGCCTTAACTTCTCCATATTCTTCGCCTTCATTGGTATACCACTTGATACCCTTACGAATTTTATAGGTATAAGTCAAACCATCTTTGGAAACCGTCCAATCTTCTGCAACTGATGGTACTAGATTCCCATATTGATCATTTTCCAGTAGTCCATCAATGACATTACCAGTAATCTGTTTTGTAGACTTTTGCCCAGCAACTGTATAATCCAGACTCGCAGGATCTGATGAAAATACATAGGCATAAGTAACTGGTTTAGTTGCTTCCTTATTCCCATTACCAGATGAACAAGCTGCTAGAACAGCTGCTGAGAGTACAGCAACTCCAGCTGCTAAGAAGACACGTTTTTTCATAAAAAACTCCTTTGCAATTTATATAGGATTATTATAGCACTTTTCAAAAGGAAATCAACACAAAACTAAGTCAAATTTAATATTTTGTTATATTTTTTATGTCTTATATAGAGTTCCTCCAACTACCGTTTTTGTGATATAATAGTCTTATCTTTATAAAGAGGTATAGTCATGAAAGAAACTGTTTATTTTGGAACTTATACACGTCGTATTTCCCAAGGAATTTACAAGGCAGACTTTGATACAGAAACTGGGCAGCTTTCAAATCTAGGACTTTTTGCTCCTGAACCAAGTCCAACCTATCTTGCTTTTGATCAGCACCAACATCTATACACTGTTGGTAGTCAGGATGACAAGGGAGGCATTGCAGCCTATCAAACTGACGGGACTTTATTAAATCATGTCGTGGAAGAAGGAGCTCCCCACTGTTATGTTGCTGTTGATGAAAAGCGTGATTTGGTTTACGCAGCCAACTACCACAAGGGACAGGTTCTTGTTTATAAACGTCAGGGAGATGGTAGTCTTCTACTTAGTGATGTGGATCAACACAGTGGCCAAGGTCCACATGAGAATCAAGCTTCTCCCCATGTTCACTTTACAGACTTAACACCTGACCACTATCTAGTGACATGCGACTTAGGAACTGACCAAGTCATCACTTATGACCTTGATCAAGAAGGGAAATTATCTAAACTCTATACCTATCACAGTCAGCCAGGAGCAGGCTCACGTCATATCATTTTCCATAATCACTATAAAATCGCTTATCTGATTTGTGAACTCAATAGCACTGTCGAAGTTTTAATCTACGATGGTGTTGGCGAATTTGAACGCATGCAAGTTATTTCAACTCTACCAGAAGGTTACGAAGGTTTTAATGGAACTGCTGCTATTCGTCTCTCTAAAGATGGTAAATACCTCTACGCTTCTAACCGTGGCCATGATTCTATCGCAGTATATACAATTCTTGCAGACGGTAGCTTAGAGTTATTAGAAATCGTTCCTACTCATGGTCAGACTCCACGTGATTTTGATTTGACACCAGACCAAGAATTTGTCATTGCTGTCCATCAAGACTCTGACAATGCAACCGTCTTTAAACGCAATCCTGAAACTGGTCGTCTAGCAGAACTTTCTAACGACTTCCATGTACCAGAAGCAGTCTGCATCAGTTTTGCTCCTTAAGAAAACATAAAAAAATGAACTTGGTAACTCAAGTTCATTTTTTCTTATAGTCTTTTTCCGACATTAATACGATTAATAGCACGTTGCAAAGCAATCTTAGCACGACGCTCTTGATCAATCAAGTGTTTTTCGTGAGCTTCTTCGATTTCACGCTCCGCACGAAGCTTTGCACGTTCTGCACGGCTAACATCGATATCACGAGCACGTTCTGCAGAATCCGCAACGATTGTAATGATATCATTGGCAATTTCAATAACGCCTCCGTTTACTGCAATCCAGTTCACGTGATCTTCATCATCAATACGTTTCACCTTTACTTCATCAACTGCTAAAACCGCAATCATATTTTCATGTCGTGGCAAGATCCCCATCTCACCATCCAGAGTTCGAACTGATACATAGCTGGCATGGTGATCATAGACGAGACCATCTGGTGTCACGATCTGGACAGTTAACTGAGCCATAGATCACCTCTTAAAATCCCATTTTTTCAGCTTTTGCAATCACGTCTTCGATAGAACCTACACCACGGAAGGCATCTTCTGGTAACTGATCATGTTTACCATCAAGGATTTCCTTAAAGCCACGAACAGTTTCAGCAACTGGGACATAAGATCCTGGCTGACCAGTGAATTGTTCCGCAACGTTGAAGTTTTGTGACAAGAAGAACTGGATACGACGGGCACGAGCCACCAAGGTCTTTTCTTCATCAGAAAGCTCATCCATACCAAGGATAGCAATGATATCTTGCAATTCATGGTAACGTTGAAGAACACGTTTTACTTCAGCAGCAACTGCATAGTGCTCTTCTCCAACGATTTCAGGTGCCAAGGCACGTGAGCTTGAAGCAAGTGGGTCAACGGCTGGGTAGATACCCAATTGTACCAACTTACGTTCCAAGTTAGTTGTTGAATCCAAGTGAGCAAATGCTGTAGCTGGCGCTGGGTCTGTATAGTCATCCGCAGGTACGTAGATAGCCTGAATAGAGGTTACAGAACCCTTCTTAGTTGATGTGATACGCTCTTGCAATTGACCCATTTCCGTAGCAAGTGTTGGTTGATAACCAACGGCTGATGGCATACGACCCAAAAGGGCAGATACTTCTGAACCAGCCTGAGTGAAACGGAAGATATTATCGATAAAGAGAAGCACGTCTTGGCCTTCCACATCACGGAAGTATTCAGCAATTGTCAAACCAGTAAGGGCAACACGCATACGTGCTCCTGGTGGCTCATTCATCTGACCAAATACCATGGCCGTTTTCTCGATAACGCCTGATT
This sequence comes from Streptococcus mitis, assembly GCF_000722695.1. Taxonomy (GTDB): domain Bacteria; phylum Bacillota; class Bacilli; order Lactobacillales; family Streptococcaceae; genus Streptococcus; species Streptococcus mitis_O. The sequence goes on from NZ_JPFU01000012.1 coordinate 171,646, forward strand.
CTTTCATTTCCCAGTAAAGGTCATTCCCCTCACGAGTACGTTCCCCAACACCAGTAAATACTGAGATACCACCGTGTTCTTGGGCAATGTTGTGAATCAACTCTTGGATCAAAACGGTTTTACCAACTCCGGCACCACCGAAAAGTCCAACCTTACCACCTTTTAGGTAAGGGGCAAGAAGGTCGATAACCTTAATCCCTGTTTCAAGGATTTCAGAAGAGGTAGACAATTCATCAAAAGTTGGAGCTTTCTTATGAATTGGCTGACGCTCTGCGTCTTCTGTGAAAGGAGCTTCCAAGTCAATGGTATCTCCCAAAACATTGAAGACACGTCCCAAAGTTTCTTTACCTACTGGTACAGAGATTGGACGACCTGTGTCCAATACTTCCATTCCACGAGTCAACCCATCTGTTGATTCCATGGCGATAGTACGGACCATACCATCTCCCAACTCCAAGGCTACTTCAAGGACGATTTTTGTTTTTCTTTCGTCATTTTTGTAGACGACAAGTGCATTGTTAATCTCAGGAAGTTTTTCCCCTGCTGCAAACAAAACGTCTACAACGGGACCGATAACCTGAGCAATTTTACCTGAACTCATCTCCTTCTCCTATTCTATATAAGATACTGTCGGTTCCTAGCTCAACTAGGTCCTAAGTTCATTTCATACGAGCTGGACTAAAGCCTATTCTAAGGCACTAGCTCCTGCTACGATTTCTGTAATTTCTTGTGTAATCGCCGCCTGTCTGGCACGGTTATACTGAATTGTCAAATCATTGATGACTTTCTTAGCATTATCTGTCGCTGTTTGCATGGCTGTCATACCAGCAGCATTTTCAGCTGTCTTGGCATCGATAATAGCACCGTAAATCATACTTTCTGCAAACTGAGGCAATAGCTGCTCCAAAATTTCTTCTCGGCTGGTTTCCAATTCAAAAGTCAAGCTGTACTCTTCATCCGCTTCATTTGGATCCAAGTCAACAATCGGAAGCATTTGTTCCACACGCATTTGACTGGTTAGTGTATTGACATGGTGGTTATAGCAGACATAGAGTTCATCAAAAAGTTCATTTTGATACATTTCAACAGTTTTTGAAATAATCTTACGAACTTCATCAAAGCTAGGCTGATCCGCCAAGCCACGTAGTTCATAAAGTGGTTGAATACCACGAGCCTTAAAGAAATCGGCTCCCATTCCACCGATACAGATCATTTCAAAGCCTTTACCGTCTGGATGGTATTCTTCTTTCAACTCCATAACGGCTTTCAAAATAGAAGAATTGTACCCTCCAACCAAACCGCGATCTGAAGTAATAACGATATAGCCTGTCTTCTTAACTGGACGACTAATCAACATGGGATTGGTTGAACCACCAGCTCCATTTCCATGTAAAATATCCGTTAAAAGTTTACGAACTTTTTGGGCATATACTTGGAAGTTACGAGCTGCTTCTTCAGAGCGACCTAGCTTAGCAGCCGATACCATTTGCATGGCATTTGTGATTTGACTCGTATTTTTTGTTGAGGCGATTTTTGTTTTAATATCATTTAGAGATACTGCCATCTGACACCTCTATTCTTATTGGAAGCTGGTTTGATTGAGAAACTCTGTAATCGCAGCATCCAAGACTGCTTCTTCTGGCAAGTCTTTTGTATCACGAATGGTTTCCAAAATCTCTGGATGTTGAGCGTCAAAGAAGGCATGGAACTCTTCCTCAAAACGAACAATTTCATCTACTGGAACAGTATCCAAGAAACCATGTGTCAAAGCATAGAGAATAGTTACTTGTTTCTCAACAGGTAATGGTTTGTGAACAGGTTGTTTCAAAACTTCAACTGTACGACGTCCACGGTTCAACTTAGCCTGTGTTGCCGCATCCAAGTCAGAACCAAACTTAGTGAAGGCTTCCAACTCACGGTATGAAGCAAGGTCGATACGAAGTGTACCAGCAACCTTTTTCATGGCTTTAATTTGTGCAGAACCACCTACACGTGATACAGATGAACCCGCATCAATGGCTGGACGAATACCCGCATTGAAGAGACCATCACCAAGGAAGATTTGTCCATCAGTGATAGAAATCACATTGGTTGCGATATAGGCAGAGATATCTCCTGCTTGTGTCTCGATAAATGGTAGGGCTGTAATTGATCCACCACCAAGCTCATCAGAAACTTTAGCTGAACGCTCAAGCAAACGACTGTGAAGGTAGAAAACATCCCCTGGAAAGGCTTCACGACCTGGAGGACGACGAAGCAAGAGTGACAGTTCACGATAAGCTACCGCTTGTTTTGAAAGATCATCATAAACGATCAAAACATGCTTCCCTTGGTACATAAATTCTTCTGCCATGGCAACCCCAGCATAAGGAGCTAGAAAGAGCAATGGAGATGGTTGTGAAGCAGAAGCAGTCACAACGATTGTGTAGTCCAAGGCACCGTACTGACGAAGTGTTTCTACTTGCGTACGAACTGTTGATTCTTTTTGTCCAATCGCGACATAGATACAGATCATATCTTGACCTTTTTGGTTCAAGATTGTATCAATCGCAATAGTTGTTTTCCCTGTCTGACGGTCACCGATAATCAACTCACGTTGACCACGACCAATCGGTACAAGGGCGTCAATAGCTTTCAAACCAGTCTGCAATGGTTCTGATACAGACTTACGTTGCATAACACCAGGGGCTGGCGCTTCTACTGGACGAGTTTTATCTGTGTGGATTTCTCCAAGACCGTCAACTGGACGACCAAGTGGGTCCACAACACGACCAATCAGACTCTCACCTACTGGAACTTCCATGATTTTTCCTGTACGGCGGATTGTATCGCCTTCACGGATATCTGTAAAGTCACCAAGGATGATAATACCAACGTCTGTTGACTCCAAGTTTTGAGCCATACCATAAGAGCCGTTTTCAAAAATCAACAACTCTCCACTCATGGCATTTTCAAGGCCGTGAGCACGCGCGATACCATCCCCGATATAGGTTACAACACCTGTTTCAGTCACATCAAAATTGGGTTTGAAATTTTCAATTTGTTGCTTAATTAAAGCGCTGATTTCTTGTGCGTTAATTGCCAAAAGAACACCACTTTCTATTTCAAATTTTCTTTAACAACTTTAAGTTGTTGTTTAATACTCACATCAATTGTCTTGTGATTGGCAAAAATGACAAAACCACCAATGAGACTTTCATCGATTTGTTCTTTTACACTCCTTACTTTCAGAGACATTTTTTTCTCAATCAAAGGGAGCAAGCGACTCTTCTGTTCATCAGTTAGAGGATGAGCAGACGTAATCGTCACTTCAAATCGATTTGTTTCTTTTTCAAGTCGGTTCAAGCAATCTACAAGCACATCATAAAAAAGATTTGCTCTGTGATTGTATGCTAGAACCTGGATCAAGTTTTGCAATAAAGGTGACACAGAGTCTTGGAAGAAAGCAATCGTTTTTTCCTTGTCAGACTCGTCTACTGCCACTTTTTTTAAAAAAGAAGGTAAACCTGTTTCTTCAGCAACTTGCTTGATTTGAGTCAAGTCTGAAAAGATACGGTCTTCTTCTCCTTTTTCAAGTACCAATTGGACAAAAGGCATGCTGTATTTTTCAATTACCTTTACTGTTTTCTTGTCCATTAAGCTTCTCCTAGCTGATCGATATACTGATCAATGAGTTCTTTATGGGCATGACCGTCAAGGTTTTGTGAGATGATTTTACCAGCCAAGCTGATTGTCAAATCTGCAACCTCACCCTTAACGCTTTGTAAAGCTTCAGCTTTGTTTTGAGCAATTTCTTGGTTTGCTTTTTCTTTTAAGCGTCCTGCTTCTAGTTTAGCATCTGCTAAAATACTAGCCTTACTTTTCTCAGCTGTTTCTTTCGCATTCTCAATGATTGTCTTAGCTTCTTTACGGCTACCAGCCAATTCATCTTCGCGTTTTTGAGCCAATACTTCCGCTTTTTGACGTGCTTCTTCGGCTCTGTCAATATCTGAAGCAATTTTTTCAGCTCTTTCTTCGAAAATGCTTGTAATATTAGACCATGCAAATTTTTTAATCAAGACTAGCAAAAGGATAAAAGAGCCAGCGATTAAAATAAAATTACCAATTAATTCACCTACTGTTACGTGCATCAGTTACTCCTTTCTACTCTTCATCATTAATTTTATTTCCTAGGTACATAGAGGATAATAGTGTAAAGACATAGGCCTGTACACAAGAAATGAACACGGAAAATGCAGTCCAAACTAAGTTTGTCCCAAACGCGATTGGATACCAAAAAATAGCCTGATGTGAAAGTAAGAGAAGCAAGCTTGTCATTACTTCACCTGCAAAGATATTCCCAAAAATCCGCAAAGCCAGAGAAAGGAAATTCGTGACCTCTTCAAGTAGATTCATCGGTGTCATAAATGCCGGAGTTACAAAACCTTTGAGGTATTGTTTAATCCCACGACGACGAATCCCCTCAATGTGCGCCATCACAATAATACAGAAAGACAAGACAAGGTCAAATGAAAGATTTGCAGTTGGCGATGTCCAAAGGTTTGTTCCATCTGTTGTTTGAATTTTAGCCATCAAACCAAGGTTATTGGCGATGACCATAAAAAGAAATAAACATAAGTAAAAGAGTGAGTAATCTTTCACGTAGTGGGAACCAAGGTTAGGTTCTGTAAATCCAATTACAAAATCATAGAGATACTCTAGTACATTTTGTTTACCTTTGGGTTTCAAGGTCATATTACGACTTGCCCAATAGATAAATGCAAAAATCAGAAACACAGACAGCAAAGTCAAGGCTGTCAAAGTTAAATCAAAGGTAACAGGACCAATATTGATGGTTGGATTGATACTTTCTTCCATCTAACATTCTCCCTTCTCCAATTTATATTTCGTTATTTAATAATAAATGAGAAGACAAGAGTTACGAAGAAAGTTCCTTCAATAAAGGCAACCCCTAAAAACATCAAACTACGAAACTCAGCGATAATATCTGGTTGGCGAGCTACTGATTTCAACAAACCATTCATCAACATACCCTCACCAAGAGATACACCCATACAGGCAAGACATAGACCGAAAAATGTTAAATTCATGACGAATTCTCCTTTTAATTAAAATTTACTTACTTAGTTTAGTCCTAAAAATTGGATTTGTCAACTTTTTTATAACGTTGAAAGCGTTTAATGAAAATTATTTACAATTTTACATTTTTTGAGTCTATTATATAGAAAACTTTGTAAAAAACTTGTAATAAATCCAACCATTATCTAGGTCTTTCTGAAAAATACTGCAAAGATGCTGGGCAAAAAGGCTTGAAAATCAAAAAACTGTATAGTATAAAGTATTGAAAAACTTGATACTATACGGTTTATTATAGGAATATTTACTTCATTTCCTCTTGGAGTTGTGTCTTCGGCTCCTTCAAAACTAGATGATTGGCTATTTAAAATAGCGTTCCTTATGATTTTGGCAACCTGGATTAAAGCGAGAAAAACAAAAGGGGCAACTTAAGCTTTCTTTATATTGCTTATATGTTAGTAGTTTTAAACAAACACCACATAAAATAGGCTTATCCTGTATCAAAGATAAGGGATACGGTTCAAAAGGGTGATTTTCTAATGAATCATGACACTGATAACAAGCATAGTACTTTTTACAGTCATAGCATTGTAAAGCAATAATATCAAGCTTGCTATGGTAATGAATACATCTTGTTTGCTTATCCACTAAGAAACCCTGTGCCTCTATCATTTCCTTTTCCTTTCTTAAGCACGTACTGTGACGCTGGTTCCATCTTCCTTATAAAGATTGATGAGACCCTCTTTGAGGGCGCGAACCATGTCTCCTGCTTGAACAGGTTGAGGCACCTTAATAGTCAACAGTTCCATTGGATTTGGAGCGCGATCGATCTTATTTCCTTTGGCATCATGTAAATCTTCGATATACGTTTCAAAATGACGGAAACCTGGTCCATAAAACTCTACTTGGTCTCCTTCATTAATGACGTTACGTTGACGAATAGTTGCTGTTTGTGTCGCATCATCATAAGAAACCACTTCAGCGACAAACTTGTACTCAGGAATTTTACGGCGAGCACCAAACAACTGCTCATTTTCAGATGGTGTACCGTAGTAGAAACCTGTTGCCAATTCACGTTGAGCAACCTTCCACATTTCGTCCACCAAGTCTTGTTTGATAGCTTCAAACTTTTCAGGACTTTCAAGATAGGCATCAACAGCCGCCTTGTAGCAGTTGGTTACTGTTGATACGTAGTGAATAGACTTCATACGTCCTTCAATCTTAAGACTGTCCACACCATTTTCAATCATATCTGGGATATGGTCAATCATAGACATGTCAACGGCTGACATTGAAAATTCTTCTGGAATTTCGCCCTTCAAGCTCTTACGTTCTTTCCCGAATGGCATATCGTAAAGATCATACTTCCAACGGCAAGACTGAGAGCAACCACCACGGTTAGCATCACGCATACTCATGTGGTTTGAAAGAGTACAACGACCAGAGTAAGAAATACACATGGCTCCGTGAACAAAAGCTTCAATCTCAACGTCTGTACGTTTGCGAATTTCAGCTAATTCTTCCATTGAAACCTCACGCGCCAAAACAACACGTGTTAAACCCAGTTCTTTCCAGAACTCAAGTGTTTCATAGTTAGTGGCACTTGCTTGGGTAGAGAGGTGAATTTCAAGACCTGGTGCTTCAGTCGCTGCAATCATAATCAAGGCTGGGTCAGATACGATAACTGCTGCAATACCGATATCACGCAGTTTACGGAACCACTCACCAGCTCCCTCTTCGTTCCCTTCGTGCATAACCATGTTAGCAGCTACATAGACCTTAGCTCCGTATTTGGCAGCAAACTGGACTCCTTCTTCCATCTGTTCAAAGGTAAAGTTTCCAGCACGGCTACGAAGACCATAGGCCTGACCACCGATAAAGACAGCATCTGCCCCATACTGAACAGCTACTTTTAGCTTCTCTAAAGTCCCTGCAGGTGATAAAACCTCAGGACGTTTTAATATTTTTATCATATTTTCTCCTATTTGCAATATAAAAGTTTGACGTTTTTCCTTCTCATTTTATAGTAAATAAAGGATAAAATCAAGCCTAGCCGGATTGTTTTGACAATTCTAATCTTTTAAGCTGTGCATCATGACTGATAAACTGTCGAAAATTAACCCAGTTTTAACAGATAGTCAAAAAGTCTAGAAAAGTAAAAACCAGTATCCAAAGATACTGGCTAGTGAAAATACATAAATGAGCCCTTAAATGACTATTCCCACTCAACGGTTGCAGGTGGTTTACTTGTGATATCGTAGACGATACGGTTAACATGGTCTACTTCGTTTACGATACGTACCGAGATTTTTTGAAGGACTTCCCAAGGAATTTTGGCAAAGTCAGCAGTCATGCCATCGATAGAGGTAATAGCACGGATTGCAATCGTGTAGTCATATGTACGACCGTCACCCATAACACCAACTGAACGAACGCCTGTGTTAACAGTAAAGTATTGCCAGATGTCACGGTCAAGGCCAGCTTTAGCAATTTCTTCACGGAGGATAGCGTCTGACTCACGAACTGTTTCTAGCTTTTCTTCAGTGATTTCACCCATAACACGGATAGCAAGACCTGGTCCTGGGAATGGTTGGCGCCATACGATATGGTCTGGCATACCAAGCTCTGTACCAAGGGCACGAACTTCGTCTTTATAAAGAGTGTTGAGTGGTTCAATCAATTCAAACTGCATGTCTTCTGGAAGACCACCCACGTTGTGGTGTGACTTGATAGTCTGAGCAGTATCCGTACCAGACTCAATTACGTCTGTATACAAGGTACCTTGAGCAAGGAATTTCACATCTTTGAGCTTACTTGCTTCGTCATCAAAGACATAGACAAATTCGTTACCGATGATTTTACGTTTTTGTTCTGGGTCAGAAACGCCAGCAAGTTTGTCAAGGAAACGTTTAGCAGCATCTGCTTTGACAATATTCAAACCAAACTTACCACCAAGCATGTCCATAACTTGGTCCGCTTCTCCTTTACGAAGAAGACCATGATCCACGAAGATACAGATTAATTGATCGCCAATAGCCTTTTGGAGAAGAACTCCAACGACAGATGAGTCAACTCCACCTGATAAACCAAGAAGGACACGTTTATCACCGACAGTCTCACGGATTTTTTGGATCTGCATGTCGATGAAGTTATCCATTGACCAGTCTCCTTTAGCTTTACAGATGTTAAGGGCAAAGTTACGAAGGATGTCATTACCGTATACAGAATGACGAACTTCTGGGTGGAATTGGATACCGTAAATGTGTTTATCTGGGTTTTCGATGGCTGCGTATGGGCAGTCAGCTGATGTACCTGTACGAACAAAGTCAGCAGGAATTTCAGTAACCGCATCACCATGGCTCATCAAAACAGTCTGTTCATCAGGTGTTGATTCAAAAAGAGCTGATGGTGTGTGTGTAAGAGTTGATTGACCGTATTCACGATTTCCAGCGTCACCTGCAGGGACAACTTTTCCTCCAAGTTTATGGGTCAACAACTGCATACCGTAACAAATTCCCAAAATAGGAATTCCGAGTTCGAAGATTTCTGGGTCAATATCGAATGAACCATCTTCATATACAGAGTTTGGACCACCTGAAAGGATGATTCCTACAGGATTGATTTCACGAACTTCAGCAGCTGAAATTTTATGGCTCTTTAGTTCTGAAAAAACACCAATCTCACGGATACGGCGTGAAATCAGCTGGTTGTATTGGCTACCATAATCCAATACGATGATTTTTTCTACATCTTGCAAATCAGTTGAAATGTTGCTCATCTTTTTCCTTTCTCAAAAGAAATATCTTTTTCCAATATTCTATCACAAATAAGGGCGAATTACCAACTAAACAAGGCGAAGATTGACTTTTTCTAGTTTATTGGGGTACAATAGAGAAAAGATAGAAATGAAGTGAAAACATGCTACCAGCTTATATGAAAATCCATGATCAGATTAAAAAGGATATTGACGATCATCGTTGGGCTATTGGGGAGAGGCTTCCCAGTGAAAGAGATTTAGCAGAGCAGTTTGCGGTCAGTCGCATGACCCTCCGCCAAGCCGTATCTCTATTAGTTGAAGAAGGTGTTCTGGAGCGCAGAGTTGGAAGCGGTACCTTTGTATCCAGTACTCGGGTACAAGAAAAGATGCGAGGGACAACCAGTTTTACTGAAATTGTTAAGTCCCAAGGTAAAGTACCCTCTAGCCAGCTCATTTCCTACAGAAAAACTATTCCTAATGAGCAGGAAGTTGCCAAGCTAGGAATTTCTCCAACGGAGAATATTATCCGAATGGAGCGGGTACGCTATGCTGACCAAATTCCTCTGGTTTATGAGGTTGCTTCTATTCCTGAAAAATTCATTAAAAAGTTTAAAAAAGAAGAAATCACCAGTCATTTCTTCCAAACCTTGCAAAAACACGGCTATCGTATTGGTAAATCACAGCAGACTATTTATGCTCGTCTTGCTAAGGAAAAAATTGCCCACTACTTAGAGGTTGAAAAAGGACACGCTATTCTTGGGCTGACTCAGGTTTCCTACCTAGAAGATGGAACTGCATTTGAATACGTAAAAAGTCAGTATGTAGGCGAACGTTTTGAATTTTATCTTGAAAACAATTAATACTCTTCGAAAATCTCTTCAAACCGTGTCAACGTCGTCTTGCCGTATATATGTTACTGACTTCGTCAGTTTCATCTGCAACCTCAAAACAGTGTTTTGAGCTGACTTCGTCAGTTCTATCTACAACCTCAAAGCAGTGCTTTGAGCAACCTGCGGCTAGTTTCCTAGTTTGCTCTTTGATTTTCATTGAGTATAAAATACTACGCAAAAACTCTCTGTCACGGACAAAGAGTCTTTTTTTATTTTTCTAAGAGTAAATCTTTCAAAGAAATCAGAGTTACTGCAATTAAAATCATTGCCATGCCAAGAAAATCAATGGGATAAAATTGTTCATTCATGATTAGAAAGGCAAAGAAAACCGCCGAGATTGGTTCAATTGAAGCCAATAAACTTGACTTAACCGGTCCAATCAGACTTGCTCCTTTTAAAAAGGCTATATAGGCAAAGACAGTCCCGATAAGGATAATGCCTGCAAACGCAAGGAGAAAATCAAGACTAGTCGGAATATCGGCCTGTAGAACTCCTGTAAAAGGAAGGGCGACCAAACCTGCTATGACCATTCCCACACCAATGACCAAACTGCTTCCCCACTTCTTAATCAAGGCTATGGGCAAAATGATATAAAGTGCGTAAGTCAGAGCAGAAAAGAGTCCCCAGAACAGACCTGCAGGTGTCATAGATAACTGGTCCAACTGCCCATGAGTGGCGATCAGGAAGGTCCCTCCAATGGCTAATATGATAGAAACAATCTCTGCCAGAGTCGGCGCCACCTTATCCTTGATACAGCTATAAATCAAAATCCCTACAGGACAAACATATTGAAGCACTGTTGCGGTACCTGCATTGGTTTCCTGAATAGCAGTTAGATAGGCAAATTGGTTGAGAAAGAGACCAATCAGAGCAAAAATAAGAAGAGACAGCAAACTCTTTCTATCCTTTAAAAAGGCCAGCATTTTATCCCTTGCAGTAGCATAAGCTAAGAGCATGAGAATTCCACCGGCAATTAAAAGTCGTAAGTTAGTTAAAACCAGAGATGAAATTCCATGTGCCATCAGGTATTGGCCACTCGTTCCTGACAAGCCCCAAGCAATCCCAGCCACAACTGTTAATAGAGTCCCTTTTAAACTGTTTGACATGTCTCTCCTTACTCTTCTTTACGAATCAAGTCCATCACTTGATTACGATCTACAATCCATTGAGCCCTCTCATCCTTTTCATAGGTACGATTCGATAGGAAAATGACCGCTTCTTGCTTCTGACGATTCCACATGATAAAGGTACCTGTATAGCCCGTATGGTCTAGCCAATCTCCTTCTAAATTCCATGCCAAAGAACGTTCCTTGTCATCCAAAGGAGAAAAATTTTGACTCAAATCTCTAGCAAAATCGTCCTCTAAATAGTGCTGCAAAAAGATTTGTAAATCCTTTACAGTCGAAAACAAACCAGCACTACCAGCATGTCTGCCCAAGAGACGAGCCTTGGGATCATGTACTAGACCTGCCTCTACACCTCTAACCGTTGGAACAGCATACTCAACAGGCCCAAACTGGGTTTCATTCATTCCCCAAGGTTTCCAGACTTGCTCCTGTATAATCACATCCAAGTCTTGATCGAAGATTCTTTCCAAAATAAAGCCCAACAGCAAAAAATGGACATCCGAATAAAGAAAGGCTGGCTGACTTCGTCTGTTGAGATGAAACATGGCTTCCTTTAATTCTGAAGCTGTTAAAAGATCACGGTTAGGAATAAAAGGATCAAGATCTGTTGCGTGAGTCAAGAGTTGACGAATAGTGATATCTGGATAATCACTTTCAGGTAAAAAATCGGTTACTGGTCTGTCAATATCTAATTGACCGTTTTCCCACAAGAAGGTAAAAATGGTGCCAACCCCAACAACCTTGCTGACACTGGCTAGGTCATAAACTAGTCCTGCCTCAGTATCCAAGCCATGTTCTGGATTACTCTGGCCTAAATAGAACTCCGTCCATTGATTGTCCTTAAAATACGCAAAAGAGGCTCCGGGATAAATCCCTGCCTCGATTTGTTCTTCTATTTTTTTAATAATCTTGGTCCACTTCATACTTCTTCAAACCACAATTCAACATTATTTCTATCTTTACCAAGGAAGAATTTTTCAGACTTAGGAATAAAATATTCGGTAGACTCAAATTTCTGGCGCAGACTTGCTATATCTAATTCATTGACCAAGAACTTGAGCATAGATAAGTCCCAGGTAACCGTATTATCCACAGTCAAATCCTGCCCCTGAGCTGGGATAAAATCAAGTGAAGCCCCAACTTCAGATACTTTCAAGAAACTTTCAATATCAGTTGGGAGATGTAATTCCATAGAAATCTCAAATTTACTTAAAGAAATTGATTCCAAATCTGTTTGAAATTCAGGTTCTTCTCCTACTTCTACTAGACTTGCTCTATCATCTTCCGCATGAATCAAAATCAAATCATCTTCTGGAGAGTAAATTTCAAAAGCGTATCCATTCTGCCCCTTATATAATTTATGAATCGAATTCGTTTTAGATAAGAGTCCTTCGATTTCCAAGGGATTTTCCACCTTGACGATCAATCTAGCCAGCTTTTTTCTCCCCTCTACCTTACGAGTACGCATGCTGGGAGCTTCTTCTAAAACCAGCTTTTCGAGGCCTGTTTGATCCCCTAGTGATAGAAAGGCTGATTCTTCTAACAAGGCCTTCATACCAAGGGTTTCAATATAAAATGTTTCATTTAATTTTCTATTATTAACTTTTAAAGTAGGAATAATCCGTACAATTTGATTTACATTCATAAATTCCTCCAACTCTTTTATTTTAAAGGATTTTAGAATTTTTTACAAGATATTATGCTCAAATTTACCGATTTTCGTAAAAATTTCATCTAAAAAACCGAGGCTTTCCTCGGTTTCAATTTCTTATAGGTAAAGGAATTTGAAGATAGCTACTGCTGCAATTGCTGCTGCAATAGGTGCTACTACTGGTACCCAAGAATACCACCATTTTGAATCCCCTTTGTGCTCACCAAGAACTGATTTTGGAAGGAAAGCATGAAGGAGGCGTGGGCCAAAGTCACGCGCAGGGTTCAAGGCAGGTCCTGTAGGTCCACCAAGTGATGTTACCAAGGCCATAACGAGGAAACCAAGTGCCAAGTGAGCAATTCCAAGACCAGATGTCATAAATGGTGCTACTTGTTCTTTAGCTTGGTCAAGTGCTGCTGTTACTTGTTCTTGAGGAATAGTTTGACCTTGAGTAGTTGCTTGTGTAACTTGAGCATTAATAGCCGCTTGTGCTTTTGATACTAATTCAGCACCAAAGAAGTTTTTAGTCAAACCAAGGGCTGCAAAGAAAAGAACAAATGAACCGATAAACTCGTTTACAAAACCATTAACAGTTGCTGCAAAACGTGATTCTTTTGTACCATTATCCAAACTTGAAATTGTTGAGAAAGTACCCAAGATGTTGTTTGGATTTTCAGTTTTCAAGTAGTATGGGCGGTGTGTTGCCACAACCAAGGCTTGACCAAAGATAGCACCCAAAACTTGTGCAATGATGTAAGGCGCAACTTGTGCCCAAGGGAAGAGACCGCTTACTGCAAGTCCAAGAGTGAAGGCTGGGTTGATGTGGTTTCCAGATACGTTACCAAACATCAAGGCAGGAATCATAACCCCCATACCGTAACCAACAGCGATAACGATCCAGCCACTTTGGTGACCTTTCGTACCTTTAAGTTCAACGTTGGCAACTGCACCATTTCCAAGAATGATCAAAAGAGCAGTAGCCAAAAATTCAGTGGCATATTTAATTGCCCATGTGAAATCCATTTGATAGATTCTCCTTAAAATTTTTTAGACAATCCTTATTCTATCAATTTTTATTTCTTTTAGCAACAGGTTTTCAAAAAGATTATATGAGAAAGCGGTTTTATTATGTGACTATTAGTCACATAATAAAGAAAGGACGAAATTCGTCCTTTCTCATTCTTAGCTTTTCTTCAACCTACTACAGTAGATAAACATACTGAATAGCTACTGTCTTGACTCATTTAATTCTTAAAAATTGATAGAGTTGACAAATGGTAGAAAAAAGCCCTTTTTACTAAGTTAAGTATCAACTACAGTTACGATTAGCATTCGTTACTTAACCCACTCACCATTATAGTTTACGTAGTAACCATCTACTGAGGTATTAACAGCTAGAGCACCTGAACCATACGCATAGTACCATTTACCATTGATTTGGAACCAGCCTGTTTTCATATCTCCATTACTTGCATTTAGATAGTACCATATTGAACCATCTTTCACCCAACCTGTGGACATTGCACCTGATGATCGAAGATAGTACCATTTATTACCAACATTGACCCAACCTGTCTTCATATCACCGTTTTGAGCATCTAGATAATACCACATTGAACCATCTTGATACCAGCTAGTCGCCATCGCTCCTGATGAACGGAGATAGTACCATTTATTACCAACATTGGCCCAACCAGTTTGCATGATTCCAGTTTTTGGATCCAAGTAGTACCATGGAGCAGGTTTGCTTCTATCAATGTCAATAGTAACATGAAAATCTTGAGTCCAACCCTTAGCAACTTCACCAATTGGTAGTGGATTGTAAGAATCATCGCCAAAATTTCCTAGCTTATTTAAATAATACCAATTGCCGTCTTCATAAATCCAGCCTGTCTTTACAGCATAATGATTATCAAAATAATAAGTTCTCTTTTCAGCAGATAGAGGATATTGTTCACCGTATACTTTTCCTGTATTTTCAGACGTTTTTGCCTCTAGTACTTGTTTATCTGTTTGTTCTAGCAAAGCACCATCTTGTCCAAAATAGTACCACTTCTCCTGAAGGCCAATTTCGAAGACTGGACGATTATCAAATAAATCATCACGATAACCGGTTCCAGGAATTTCTAAGTATTGCCATCCAACTACCATTTCTCCTTTATCACCAAAATAGTAAGTTTTACCGTCTATTTTATGCCAATAGATTGCTTTATGATCATCTTTTACATAATATTTTCTATTATCCTTATCAACAAATCGGCCACCTGTGGTATTCGCAAATACAGTATTTGTAGTTAGCAAACCAAAGAAAAGTGCTGTTAGCCCAACTTGCATAGTTTTTTTCAAAAGTTTCATTTATATATTCCTCCAATATTAGATCCACTCACCAGATGAAGCGAAATTATAAACTTTACCATTTGTCTATTCTTCTGAACAAACTGTTGATAGGGAATTGTATTGCCAAATGCAAGAACACTTAGTAATACAAATATAACTATTTTTTTAATTCCACGATTTCTCCTCATCTTATATTGTGAACCTCCTTTCTTTCTGCTTAATTCTAACACACATATGAAAATCAGTCAAATTTTTATATTTATTTTGACTTTTTTTTATATTAATTACACATAAACATTTTTTATTACAAATTTGCTATTTTTAACTAAAAGAAATATAATTAAGTTAAGTAGAAAGGAATAATATTTTTTATGAATATACTCGCTGAGAAATTCAGAGTAAAGAGAAAAGAGTTAGGTCTATCTCAACAAACTCTTGCAGAAGGAATTTGTGAACAAAGCCAGATTAGTAAAATTGAGAGAGGGCATTTCATTCCCTCCGCAGACCTTTTGTTCAAACTCTCACAACGACTCGAAGTGCCATTAGATTATTTTTTTAATGAACAAATTGAAATTAAATCTAACCTCTCTAATTTCAAGCAATTATCTGCTCGACTATTAAATGATAGAAATTATGACAATTTGGAATATATTTATAGAATAGAGATTGAACGAAGTACTTTTCTAACACTAGAAGACCGAACTTACCTTGAATGGATTAAAGCTATTATTGACTTCTATCAATATGACAGTAAGTGTGAGGCAATTTCTTCATTGGAAAATATATTATTAAAAGTCTCCTCAGATACTCTGATTTATTTAAAGGCATTGAATACTCTATCTAACTTCTATTCCCTTGTTGGTCGTGAAGAAGATTATGAAGCAAACTACTTTCATTTAATGGAGTTATATCAGACAAAAAATTTTGAGCATCAAGAGTTTTTATTTGGCTACATCAGAGTTCGTTACAACTACGCTCACTACCTAGTATCAAATGAAAAATATAATGAAGCCATCCAAGAAGCTCTTGAGACGATTGAACTCTGTAAACAAAGACAGACAAGCTACCAACTGGCTCCTCTACTTATTCTTGTAGGAAATGCTGGAGCCAAATTTCTAGACAAAGAACAAGTCAAAAATTATTATATAGAAGCAAGAGAGTTATGTAAGATTTATAACAATCCTTTAATGTTGATGAAGATAGAAAATTATTTGAAAGAATTAGATACTGTTTAGTTAATCTTGATATTATAGTTTTTCTGAAACGTTAAATAACCTGTAAGGCTGATAGTGAAATTAATACTATCAGTCTTATTATTATGTGACTAATAGTCACATAATTTAAAAAACTAAACAAATTGATTAGGAAACTCAAACTAAGTTCCAACAATGCTTTAGGAACTACAGTCTACTACTTCAGATTCAGTTCACTATAATTTCCAAGCGAATCTTATGATAGCTACTTTGTTAGGATGCTCTTATTTTTTATCAGACAAAACAAAAGGATTAAGAAAGTTATTCTCCTTAATCCTATAGTCTCTTAAGACTGACGTTGTCCGAAATCTGCAATCATCTGATCCATTTCTTGTCGACTCGGAGTTGTCAGCATATAAAGGTAATCTCCTTGAAGTTCCGCGAAGGCAGCTGGCATGATTTTTTTAACCTTGAACTGCTGGCTATATTTAGCAAGCAGTTCCTCTTCTGAATAAACATAATGAGCATTTGCACGTCGAGAAGTAGCCAAACAATACTGAGGTTCAAACTCTGAAACTGGGAACTCTTCTCCTGCGATAATAGCTGCATAGCCACGATAAAGATCCAAAGAGTGAGCAAAGTTATAAACATCAATGGTAAAACCACCTGCAGGACGATTATTGTACTCGATGGCAATGTAGTCGTCCCCTTCACGGAAGAACTCAATATGGAAGAACCGTTCTTTCATACCAAATTCTTTAACGATGTCCTCACCATATTTACGTAATTTAGGATCCATATCCTTAAGAACATAGTAGGAATTGTCCATCTTATAAATCATGAGATCAAGCGGTGTATAGGCGTAGTCAAAGGTTGTTGAAAAGACGATGTTGCCATCCTTGTCCACAAGACCGTCAAAGGTACAAATTTCACTGGAGGTGACAAATTTTTCAAAGAAATAAAGGGTTGAATGGTCCCATTCTTGTTTGAAGTGATTGATATCATCTTCTGTCTCAAGTTTAAAGGTTGCGGCTGCGCCCACTCCATTGTCAGGTTTGGCAATCATTGGAAGACCGATTTCTTTCACTGCTTGATCAACATCTGCTTCCATCTTGATAACAGCTCCAGGTACCACAGGGACACCTGCTTTTTTGAAGAGTTTCTTCATCTCAGACTTAAATTTCGTCTTTTTGAGATCCTCTGGTTTGGCACCAAAAACATTGAATTGCTCTCTGAGTGCTGCATCCAACTCTAACCAATATTCATTGTGGGACTCGATACGGTCAATTGGGCCATGTTTATAAAAGAGAAAAGCAACTGCACGTTTGACTTCGTCTATGTTTTCAAGATTGTCAACACGGAAATACTCTGTTAGGCTATTGCGTAAAGGCTCATCCAATTGCTCGTATGGTTCTTGGCCAATTCCCAAGACTGTGATGCCTTTATTAGCTAATTCGATGGTAAACTGTTGAAAATTTTGTGGATAGTAGGGAGAAATAACAAGGTAATTCATAGGTAACTCCTTTTATAAATAGAGATTTCCAAGGAAATAAGGCATTTGTTTGCGCCACCATTCCCAGTCGTGGGCGACATCGTGTCCCCATTCAGCAAACCAGGCTGGAATTTGTTTCTGGTCAAAGGCTTCTTTGAGCTTATAGAAAGATGGCAAGCCATCTTGTTCCCAGGCACCAAGACCCGTACACAGCACAATCTCTGCCTGACGGTAACGATCAATAAACCAGCCGTCGTTCTGATTCCAGATATAATCTACTGGCGAGTTTTGGTAAATGGCATCGTCATTGTAGTAATCGCCGACAAAGAAACGTGCATCGTAAACACCACTAAGAGCAATCACCTTGGTAAAGACATCTGGATGCTGGAGGAAGAAATTGAGTGCATGGTAGGCGCCCATGGAGCAACCTGTCGTCATCATGCCGTCAAACCAACCTGTCTTATGCTTGATGAAGGGAATGGCTTCCTCAATCACGTAGCGTTCATAGGCACGGTGCATCTCTGCTTGGTCATGACCATTTTTCCAAGTGGCTAACCAGCTCTCACTGTCAACACTGGATAGGGTGAAGAACTGGACACGGCCTTCCTCGATAAAGGAAGCACAGGCATCAATCATGCCAAAATCATAGTATTCATTATGGCTACCACCTGATGAAGCAAATACCACAACTGGAATCCCAGCATGACCATAACGGTTAAGGTACATTTCACGGTTAAGATTGCCACTCCAATGGCTAAGATGTTCAATATGCATATTTTCTCCTTTCTTACTTTACCAGTTTTCTGCAAAAAATCTCAGACAGTCTGGTAAATTCTCCGACCATGGGATTTCACTATGGATGGCACCAGACTGAACTTTCAAGACAAGATTGTCCAAATGAACTCCCCCTGCTATCAAATCATGGTAATAGCGAAGCGACGAGTCGATGTAGGCTTGCTTGATATTACCAGCCATCAGGGTCTTGTCTGTATCATCCGCTTCTTCCGTTCCTACATAGATGAAGATGCGCTGGTCAGGCGACAGTTTATGGCGCTCGATATAGCGGTTAAAAGCTTCTTGGTGAAGCCAGTTAGCAGATGAAAAGACCCCTAGACAACCAATTTGGTCTTGGTATTCCAAACCGATAAACTGGGTAATATTGCCTCCTAGTGAGGAACCAATCATAGCCGTATGCTGGCGATCAGCTTTTGTACGGTATGTCTCATCGATAAAAGGCTTGACCACCTCCATGACAAACTCGGCGTACTCCACACCTTTACCGCCAAACTGCTGCCCAGGAATAGGAGATTCTTGGAACTTCCAAGCCGCATACTCATTCATCCGCCCCATACCATCATTATCAATAGCAACGACAATCATGCGACTGATATCAGGATTTCGCTTGATGGCTGGGATAATCTTCCACGAGTGACCAATGAAAGATTCTTTACTATAAAAGACATTTTGCCCATCATGAAAGTAAACAACAGGATAGGAACGGTCAGTATCTTTCTCATAATCTTTAGGAAGAAGAACACGTACACGGCGCTCCTTACCAGTATAAGGAACCTTAAGTTTGTGTTCTTTCATTTTTAAATAAAAGTAGGATTGATTCATTGTCAGAAAACTCTCTATATTCAAAATTTTATCTCATTATATCACAATTATAGAAAAAAAGTTAGTTTTGCTTCCATATTTGGATTAAAAACCAACTTTTTTATTTATTTTTTCTAAATTATTTTGGATTTTCTGATTAGAGGAGATTGTCAATCAAGTCATCGACTTCATCTTTTGCGGCCTGAGGCGTAATCTCAGTGATCATAATCCCTGCCACAGCTCGCTCAACTAAGCCCTTAACATCCATTCGTTTTTCATACTGCTCTGCATTTTTAATCTTAGGATTGGTCTTAGGACGGTCAGGTGCAAAAATCGTACAGCAGTCTTCAAAAGGCTGGATAGAAATATCAAAGGTATCGATTGCTTGGGCGATGTCAATGATTTCTAACTTATCCATAGTCACCACAGGACGAATAACTGGAGTGCTGGTCACAGCGTTGATAGTCTGCATGCTTTCCAAGGTCTGGCTAGCTACTTGACCAAGACTTTCCCCATTGATGATAACCAAACCATTTCGTACCTCACGGATACGATCAGTAATTCTCATCATAAAACGGCGTGTCAAGGTCATGAGGTAGGCTTCTGGTGCTTTAGCCTTGATTTCCTCTTGAATCTCTGTGAAAGGCACTTCGATAAACTGGATATTGCCCCCAAACTTGGTCAATTTACGGGTCAAATCTTGGGCTTTTTTAAGAGCCCCTGGACTAGTATATGGTGGGCTGGCAAAGTGAACCGCCTCAATATCTACCCCTCTTTTAAGAGCTAGATAACCCGCCACAGGTGAGTCAATTCCTCCTGATAACATGAGCATACCTTTACCAGAACTTCCCACAGGTAATCCTCCTGCTCCACGAAAGGTTTCATAGGAAATATAAGCCGCTTCCTCACGAATCTCAACCTGAAGATTAATATCTGGATTTTTCATCTGAGCTTTCACGTTTGGAATAACCTTGAAAACAGCACTACCAAGAGTTTGATTAAGTTCACGACTATCAAGTTCAAAGGTGTGGTCGCTACGCTTACCAGTGATTTTAAAGGTCATCCCTTCCTTGTAAGTTTCTTTCATAATCTCTTGGACAGCAGATTTAAGAACATCCACGGACTTTTCGACTTTATAAACGGGAGAAAAGTTTTGAATTCCAAAGACTTGCTTGAGGGATTCTGCTACTGCTGTATAATCAGCTCCATTGAGGTAAGCGTGGGCACGGTCGCGATCTGCGGTTACCTTAACTTGGGGATAGATAGACAAAACGTCTGAAATATTATTACGAAGTTTATTGATGAAACGCATACGATTTTTGTGCTTGGTTGACAATTCTCCGTAGCGAATCATAATTTCTGAATACTGCATAAATGATCCTATCTTACTTTTCTAGTTTGATTATAAATTAATTTTAGCTTGGTCAAAAACTGCTCGACCTGACTCATATCATTTTCAAGGTCTAGGCTAAGACGTACAGCTGACTGAGCCTTATCCTTGTCCACTCCCATGGCTATCAAGGTGCCTGCAGGTTTCCCTGCCTTGGATGAACAAGCAGAGGTCGTTGAGATGAAAATATCATAGTCTTCAAAAGCGTGAACAATGACTTCTCCACGAACACCTTTGATTCCAAAAGTCAGGATATGAGGGGCGAAGCCTTCCTCATCTGAGAAGACAAACATATCTGGATAGTCCAGAAGAGCTTGGCGAATAACAGTTTTCATCTGCCCAGTCTTGCTCGTAAAGATATCTAGCTTTTCCATAGACAAGCGGAGGGCCTTGGCTGTCGCTGCAATCCCTGCTACATTTTCAGTTGTCGAACGATAATCACGCTCCTGACCACCACCTGTTAAAAGGGGCGTAATCTTCTTGCCAGACTTGATATAGACAAAACCAACACCTCGGACACCATGAAACTTATGACTAGAGAAGGTCGCAAAATCCACTCGTTCTGTTAGATATTTTTCAGTCGGAATCTTAGAAAGTGCCTGAACCGCATCAACATGGAAGGAAATAGTCGGCTTGTCTGCCAAGAGTTCTGAAATAGCCTCAATAGGTTGGATAGAGCCGATTTCATTGTTCACAGCCATGACAGAAATTAGGATTGTATCAGGCCGTATCAAACCTGCTAGAGCTTCAACATCCACAAATCCTTGCTCATCAACTGGAGCAAAATCTACTTCAAAACCTTGAGATTTTAACCAGAGGGCTGATTCCTTAACTGCTGGATGTTCAATGACTGAGACGATGATGTGCTTGCCAAACTGAACTTTTTCAAAGGCCACACCCTTGATAACCCAGTTATCCCCTTCTGTTCCACCAGAAGTAAAGAAGATTTCATCACTTTTCTTGCCAATCAAATCTGCAATTTGCTGACGAGAAGCATCTAAAATTCGTGTTGCCTGGTCTCCCAAACGATGGAGACTAGATGGATTTCCTAAAATTTTTGAAGCCACCTGCATATAGGTTTCAAGGGCTTCAGGATAGGACTTGGTCGTCGCCGAATTATCAAAGTAAATCATGTATTCTCACGCTTTCTAAAATCACTCCTTCTATTGTATCATGAAATGGAGCTTGCGACAAGAAAGGGCAATTCCCCTTTTTTTAAGATTTTTTTAAAGAAATGCGGTATAATAAGTTTTAATTAAAGGAGAGAATGTATGTCTAATTATCGTAGAACTTCAAAACCAAAAACAGAACACATCAAAAAAGGCTTTACGGTCTTTCAAAAAACCGTTGCGACTATCGGTAGTATCCTTGGTTTGATTACCGCAAGTATCACGATTATGAATGCCCTAGATAATAATAAAAATACTAAAAAAGAACCTACGACAAGCCAGACGACAACCATTGTCAAAGAAATTCAAAAGGAATCCCCTCAGGAAAACACTAGTCCCAATAAAGAAACTAACACTAGTCAAGAAAAAACACAACCAGAAGAAACGCCAAAATCTAGCGTCAAGGAAGAGAAAAAAGAAGAGCAGAAAACAGCAACTCAGGATTCTTCTACTCCTGCTCCTACTCCAAGTAAACCTGCCACTAAAAATGAAAAACAGTCCAATACCCCAACTTCAGAAAACAAAAGTAATCAATAGCCAGTAAAATAGCTTCCCTCCAAACTTGGAAAGAAGCTATTTTTTATTGTTGCAACACTTTTCTTGGTTTGGTACCTTCAGCTGGACCAATGACACCTGCCATTTCAAGTTCTTCCATGAGACGGGTCGCACGGTTAAATCCAACTGACAAACGACGCTGAATCATAGAAGCACTGGCTTTCTGGGTTTCGATAACCAAAGCCTTGGCTTCTTCAAAAAGCGGATCTCCACCAGCATCTCCATCTGAAAATTCTCCTTCATTTTCAGAAACCTCTCCTGGCTCAAAACTCTCATCGTAGTCTGCATCTGCCTGAGCCTTGATGAAGTTTACGATGCGTTCGACATCGTCATCCGAGATAAAGGAGCCTTGGAGACGAACTGGGTGATTTTCATCAATCGGTTTAAAGAGCATGTCACCTCGACCAAGCAGTTTTTCTGCTCCATTTTCATCCAAGATGGTGCGCGAGTCTGTCCCTGATGAAACCGCAAACGCCACACGAGATGGGACATTGGCCTTAATCAGACCAGAGATGACATCAACGGATGGACGTTGGGTTGCAAGAATCATGTGGATACCTGCAGCCCGCGCCTTCTGTCCAAGTCGGATAATGGCATCTTCTACTTCCTTGCTGGCCACCATCATGAGGTCAGCCAACTCATCCACAATCACAACAATAAGTGGCAGCGGAACCTGCTTGTACTCAGACTGGGCATTAAACTCTTCTACCTTGGCATTAAAGCCTGCAATATTCCGAACCCCCACCTTGGCAAAGAGTTCATAACGGTTTTCCATTTCATCCACAACCTTTTGCAGGGCCTTGCTGGCCTTGCGTGGATTGGTCACAACTGGAATCAAGAGATGAGGAATATCATTGTATACAGACAACTCAACCATCTTGGGATCGACCATCATAAATTTAACCTGATCTGGTCTCGCCTTCATGAGAATGCTAGCGATAATGCCGTTAACTACTACTGACTTCCCTGAACCTGTTGAACCCGCGACTAGCAAGTGGGGCATTTTAGAAAGGTCAAAAGCTCTTGCTGTGCCATTAACCGCCTTCCCTAGAGGAATTTCCAAGAGATTTTCTGCTTTCGTTTGAGATTGTTCCCATAGTTCGCGGAAGGACACAGTCGCAATCTCGGAGTTAGGCACTTCGATTCCGACTAGGGATTTCCCAGGAATTGGTGCTTCAATCCGAACATCCTTAGCGGCCAGTGCCAGTGCTAAGTCATCTGCTAAATTAGAAATGCGGTTAACCCGTACTCCAACTGCTGGTTTGACTTCATACTTGGTCACTGATGGCCCAATTTCAGCCCGTTCCACCGTCACCTTGATACCAAAGCTAGCAAATGTTTCTTCTAGAATTTTGATATTCTCTCGGACAATTTTCTTCTCTTTAGACTGGTCTTTGGGTTTATCTGGTGCGAATAGTTGTAAACTAGGAAGTTTGTATTCAAGAGCCTCCTTGGCTGAAAAATCAACCTGAACATCTTCATCATCAAAGATTTCTTCTTGATTGGGGAATTCATGTTCAGCTTGAGGCAGGATGATTTCTGGTTCCACCCACTCTTCTTCAGGCATAAGTGGAAGATCCTGAACATCTTCCTCTGTCAAAATTTCACCTGTTTCCATATCAACAGGAGGCAAATCGAGTAAGGCTTTCTCAACCGCTTCTTTTGCTAATTTAGCCTCTTCCTCAGCCTTTTGGCGAGCTTTTTCTTCTTGTTTGACAAAGCGTTCCTCTTTTCGACGCTCATGCCCTTCCCGCCATTTTGCAAAACCTCTACTAAAAAATTCCGCAATATCGTAAACAGACCAAGGACTGATCAGAAGAGAACCCACTAAAATCAAGATTGAACCAATAAAGTAAGTACCGATATTTGAGAAGAGAAAGGCAATTGGCATATAAAGAGCGACCCCAATCAAGCCCCCTCCAGCAAAACTGGTCGTTCGAAAACCAGTCAAATCCGTCACAACCTGAGCCATGGTTCCTTTTAAGATCGAATTGTCCAAACCATATTGCCAAACTAAATAGGCCTCAAAAATTAAGAGCAAACCAGCAAATATGGTGAAAAAGCCAGATAAGAGTCCTTCTTGTTTTCGTATCCACTTGAAAAAGAAGAGGTAGAGCAGGATACCAAATATTGCTAGATAGGCTAGGCTACCCACCAGCAAGCGAATTAAATTATAGAGGGTTATACCTGCAGCCCCTAATTTGAAGGCTGCGAAAATCAATAAAATCGCTATTCCCAACGAAATCAACATCCGTTGAATCGCTTCTTGTCTTTCGAGTTCTGCTTTAGACGGTCTCCGTCTTGTTTTACTTGTATTCTTGTTTGCCATTCTTCTATTATACCATATTTCACAGGTATTTCGGAAAGAGAAAAAGACTGCACCAATCGGTACAATCTTTTCATATTATATCTAATTTTTATGCTTGTGGTTTGCGTAGGTAACCATAGACCACACCACTTACGATTGCTCCTACCAAGACAGCAACGAGGTAAAGGAGAGCATTTGAAGTAAGGGCGATAACGAAGATTCCTCCGTGTGGCGCCATGAGTTTGATACCAGTAAGACCAACAAGTCCACCTGCTACTGCTGAACCAAGGATGAAGCTTGGAATCGCACGAGCTGGGTCAGCGGCACCAAATGGAATCGCTCCCTCAGTAATAAATGATAAGCCCATGATGATATTTGTCAAACCAGAATTGCGTTCTTCCTTAGTAAATTTATCTTTGAAAAGAAGAGTTGCGACAAAGATTGCAAGTGGTGGCACCATTCCTCCAGCCATAACTGCTGCCATAGCTACAGAACCACCTGAAGAAACAGTCGCTGCAAGCGTACCTGTACCAAAGACATAAGCTGCTTTATTGACTGGTCCCCCCATATCAACAGCCATCATTCCACCAAGAACGATACCGAGAAGGACAGCTGAACCGCCTCCAAGACCGCCAAGGAAGTCATTCATAGCAGTGTTGATTGCTGCCATTGGGATGTTCACAGCTAGCATGACAAATCCAGTCAAGATTGTTCCAAGAAGTGGCAAGAGAAGGATTGATTTAGCACCTTCAAGGGAACGAGGAACTTTAACGTATTTCTTGATAGCAAGAACTAAAGCACCTGCGATAAATCCACCAACAAGGGCACCTAGGAAACCAGATGAGACACCTGCAAGAGTTGAAGTTGCTTCACCACCTGCTGCATAAGGGATTTTACCAAAGGCAAAACCTTCTTTAGCAATAGCACCAGCCACAAAACCTGCTACTAAACCTGGTTTTTCAGCAATAGAGTAGGCAACATAACCTGCAAAGACTGGAAGCATCAAACCAAAGGCAGCTCCCCCAATTTTCATGAACATAGAAGCTAGTTCATGGTAGGAACCAAGATTTCCAAGATTTTCATTTGGAACTCCCAAAGCACCGTCAATCAAGAAGGCAAGGGCAATCATGATACCTCCACCGATAACGAATGGCAACATTTGAGATACACCACTCATCAAGTGTTTGTAGAAGGCACCACCAAGGCCTTGTTTTTCGTTAGAGGCTGTTGCAGCTTTTGCCCCATTGGCAGCACGGTAGACTTCAGCATCTCCTGAAAGAGCCAAGTTGATCAATTCTTCTGTCTTACGGATACCGTCAGCAACTGGACGATTGATCAATGGTTTGCCATCAAAACGATCCATTTCAACTGCCTTGTCTGCTGCGATGATAACAGCTTTAGCCTTACAAATGTCTTCCGCAGTTAGTTGGTTACCAACACCACTAGCACCGTTGGTTTCGACCTTAATTCCAACACCCATTTCAGCAGCCACTTTTTGAAGGGCTTCTTGAGCCATGTAAGTGTGGGCAATACCTGTCGTACAAGCTGTAACAGCTACGATAAAGTCAGCAGAGTCATTGGCAGGTGCTTGAACAGTTTCTTCAGTTTTTTCTGAAGCTTGGTCAAAAAGTTCGATAACTTGGTCAGCTGATGTTGCTTGACGAAGCTTGTCAGCAAAACCGTCTTTCATCAAGTATTGAGACAATTCTGCCAAGGCTGCTAAGTGAGTATCATTGGCGCCTTCTGGAGCCGCAATCATGAAGAAGAGGTCTGTTGGTTGCCCATCCAAGCTCTCATAGTCAACACTCTTGTTTGACTTAGCAAAGAGAACAGTCGCTTCTTTTACAGCAGCGTTTTTGCTGTGAGGCATAGCGATTCCATCACCCAAACCTGTAGAAGTCAAAGCTTCACGCGCCAAAATGCCTTCTTTAAAGGTTTCAAAATCTGTTACATAACCGTGGTCTGTCAAACTTTTAATCATCTCGTCGATGACAGCTGTTTTTTCAGTTGCTTGCAAATCTAGCAACATGACTTCTTTTCTCAATAGGTCTTGAATTTTCATCGTTTTTCTACCTCAACTTTTTCATATGTTTCTTTAATAAATTCCGCTGTTGCCAAGTCATCCGAGAAGGTAGTTGCCGTTCCGCAAGCCACTCCCCATTTGAAGGCTTCTACTGCATCTTTTGATTTGACAAATTCACCGGTAAATCCAGCAACCATAGAGTCACCAGCTCCCACTGAATTTTTGACTGTTCCCTTGATAGGTTTTGCGAAGTAAGATCCCTCAGATGTGACAAGAAGGGCACCGTCACCAGCCATAGAGATAATAACGTTTTGGGCACCTTTAGTCAGTAACTCACGAGCATATTTCTCGATTTCATCTAAACTTTCGAGTTTAACCCCAAAGATCGCTCCCAGTTCATGATTGTTTGGTTTGACCAAAAGCGGCTGGTAGTCCAAACTATCAATCAAGGTCTGTCCTTCAAAGTCACAAACCACTTGCGCACCCGTCTGACGTGTCAAGGCAATCAAATCCTTGTAGATGACATTGCCTAGATTTTTAGCACTTGAACCCGCAAATACAACCGTGTCTTCTGAAGTCAAACTAGACAAAAAAGCTTTCAATTCTTCTAACTGGGCTGGTTCGACAGTTGGACCCCTTCCGTTGATTTCTGTTTCTTGGTTTGCTTTAATCTTGACATTGATGCGAGTATCTTCTGCTACTTGGACAAAACGTGTCTCGATTTCTTCCTCTGCCAGAGTATCTGTGATAAATTTACCAGTAAAACCACCGATAAATCCAGTTGCTGTATTGGGAACATCCAAGCGTTTCAAGACACGACTAACATTGATTCCTTTCCCACCAGCAAACTTATCATCACTGTCCATACGATTGACACTACCGACTTGGACTTGGTCCAAGCGAACGATATAGTCAATAGATGGATTGAGTGTGACTGTATAAATCATACTTCTATTACCTCCGTTTTCTCCTTAATAACCTGCAAGAGCTCATGCCCTTGACTTGTGATAACAATTGCTCGTTTAAGTGGTGCTACCTTGGCAAAGCAAGTTTGTCCAATTTTTGACGAATCCACCAAGACATAAGTCTGTTTAGCATTCTCCAAAATGGCTCGCTTCACAGCTCCCTCCTCCATATCAGGAGTCGTATAATAACCATCGTCCACACCATTCATCCCGATAAAGGCACGATCAAAGTGCAATTGGTTAATCTGGTTAAGAGCAACGCCCCCGATGCTCGCATCTGTCGCCATCTTGACACTTCCTCCAACCATGACCGTTGGAATCTGCTTTTCAACCAACTGTGCTGCATGGTGAATGGAGTTGGTCACGACTGTAACATTCTTATTAACCAATTCATGAATCAAAAAGGCTGTAGTTGTTCCAGCATCGATAAAGATGACATCTTGTTCCTTGATGAGAGAGGCTGCTTTCTGAGCCAGCAACCTCTTCTCTTGAAGGTTTTTGACAGATTTTTCTTGAATGGTTTCTTCTTCCTGCAAGGAGTGGGGTAATTCTGCTCCACCATGCACGCGACGAAGCTTGTTTTCTGCTTCCAACTCATCCAAGTCTCTTCGAACCGTTGATTCTGACGTTTCTAGCAAACTAACTAATTTTTCTAGAGAAACTACATGGTGTTGATTTAGCTCCTCTAAAATCAGTTGCTTCCGCTCTGTTTTTAACACCGAACCACCTCCTGTTATCGTTTACACTATTCATTCTATCACACTTTCTTTCAAAGTCAAGCACTTTTTGTCATTTTCTTTCAAAATCTATCATTTTTTCTTATTTCCAGAATTTTTATTGCAAGATAAGAGCCTTTATGGTAGACTATTTTAGTAAGTATTGGAAGATTACTCAAGAGGCTTAAGAGGCCGTGTTGGAAACGCGGTAGGCGTGTAACAGCGTGCGTGGGTTCGAATCCCATGTCTTCCGTAGAAAAGAAAAATTATTTCTAGGATGCAACAAATGTTGTATCCTTTTTTATCACTTTTTTAAAAAATAGGATCTGTTTTAGGGTCTGTTTGTGACTCCTTTGTTGTATCCTTTTTCTGCAAAAGAATACCAAGGAATACCAAAGACAAAAATAAAAAACGTTGATTTTGAACTGCATCCCAAAAGTTAGACAAAAAAATCTAACTTTTGGGGTCAGTACAGTACAGAAACTAGCGTCTTTCATATCGCTTGACATTAAGCTATTTCTAGCTAACACTTCAAACGTGTTACTCAAGATAGACGAGATATAAACCTATTCGATTTTTTGCAGTTACTCTCGTTCCATATCTTCACGCTTATACTCAGGGCAAAACGTAGTCTTACACGGTTCTTTCCGATTGGTAGCTCTAACTGGTTCTTTAAATGTCCACATGAAGCAAGAATGTTTCTGACAAATCTCTTTCTCATTCACATAATGGCGCGGTTCAAATCCTAATCTCTACATCTTATCCCCTCCTAGAATAGTAACTCGCCATGATATTCTTGACGCACTGCTCTAGCACCACCAGAATATGCAGGTTGTCGCTTCGGTTTCTGTCTATTCTCTACTAACTCAGCAGTAACCATATCCTTCTGCTTACAATCTCTTAAAATGCTACTGTGATACTTAAAGTACGGCTTGCCGTTTCCAACACATTCCTTGATTGCTAACTTGATAACTTCTTTCTTATGGTCTTCCAAAAATGCTTTCAAATCCTCAATATCAAACGATGTCGGTTGTCTTCCAAACCCTGGATAAATCCAATCGTAGACAATTCCCAAGTCATTTTCAGCAGGGCGTCCTCTATATTATATAAAGAGTCAGTACCAGCACCCTCTGGTTCACTCAGTCTTGATTGACTGTACTTTTTCCAGTCCTTGACCTATATTTTTTCCAGTACCATAAATATAAAGACGATTAGGTTGGTTAACTCCTTGCTGAACTTCCTTTAGTAATCCAAAATCTTGTAAATCTCTTTTTGCTTTAATTACATTTTTTTCGTCATAATTAAGTAAACTCATAAGCTGTTTATTTGTGAAGTAAACAAATACATCTCCATTTTTATCATTCCATTTATTTTGAATAGATAATGTTCGTCTATCAAAAATAAACATGTACACTACTTTTACTCTCAGATTCAATCTCTTGTATTCTTCATCCAGTAACCATTGTGGAAACTGATAGAAAGCGTTGTTCTTTACTTCGCTTATTTTCAATCATTCTTTCTCCTTTCTAATTTCATCCAAACTGACTTCTAGTACGTCAGCGACTTTGCAGATATTCGTCCACGACATCTCTTTTAATCTTCCAGCTTTTAGGTTAGAAAAATTAGAATGATGGACATTTGATTCTTTGGCTAATCTGTACATTGACCAGCCTTTTAATTTTAATTATTGTTCAATTTTATCCCACATCTAAAACACCATATGTTGTGTTTTTCAAGCACATTATATCATTTCTTATACTATATGTTGACAATCAAATATATTTGAGTTATAATATATCTTGACTAAGACCTCTCACGTTTTAGTCAAAATTCCAATAGAAAGGAGAAAATTATGGATTTCAATCAAATTGCAATAACTTTTTTAACTTCATGTGTCCCTGCATTTCTTGTTTATCTCACTAATAAACATCAAACAAACGCCAAAATAAAAGAATTAAAAACACAAGCTGAAAGTGAGTTACAGAGACTTGAAAAAGAACATGAATTGAAACTGGATGCCTTGAAACAAAGCCAACAAGTGGATATCACTTCAAAATTTTTCACAGGTGAACTTGATGTCAATAAACTTACTCAAGCAGTTAACGGAATCGCAGAACTTCAAAAAGTTGTAAATAAGCTATCAAAATAATTCGATGAAAGTGGAGAACTTACTCTGCTTTTTTTAAAATTTTCAAAAGTATTGAAAGCCCACTAGCTAACCCAGCTAGATACCCTCGTCCGTAGTCTGTCGATAAGAATTTCAATAATTCAATTGTTTCTTCTTCAATCATCTTCTACTCCTATTAGTGAATTTTTTTATTAGCAATTTCATCTATTGTATCTAAAACAAGTTTTCGCATCTCTTCTCGTGCTTGCAATTCATTGCGAAAGAAAGAATCAAGCATTTCGGTCAATCTATTCGAATATCCTCGCAATAGCATTACCGTTATCAAAAACGAAGTAATTACTGAGACGAGAACCGCTGAAAAAACACTTTCCATTTTCCTACTCCTTATCTTTTTTATCACATCGGTACTTCACTATCTGACGGATAGTAAAAGACACAATCACAAATCCTGCTAGGATTATCAATCCAGTTTCTTCACTCATTGCTTTTCACGGCAAATGATGGTACACTATCAAGTAGAGGTTGGGGCTTCTGCCCCTTTCTCTACTTTTTGTTTTGAAGCTTACGTTTGTGTTCTAAGATTTGTTTGTGCCACAAACGTGCTTCTCTGGTTAAGCCTAGTACCAAGATGACGGTTGCAGTGTCCTTGGTTGCTAGGCTTTTTATGATGTGTTCCATCATTTGCCTTACCTCCTTTTCCTTAAGCTTGATTTAATTACAATATGATTTTTTCGTATTATCAATAGTTTTTGTCAAAAAATAGGATTTTTTCGTATTTTTTGATTGTTTATCAATCAAAAATGATATATAATGTAATTATAAAAAATACGAGGTAATCGTAAATGGATGAAAAAAAACGAATGCAAATTATTGCTGAAAACATTACACACTTTAGAAAGCAACGTGGCATCACCCAAAAGGAGTTGGCTAAAGAAGTTGGAATTACAGCAAGTACTATGACAGACTATATGAAGTTAAGAAGCGCTCCTTCTTTTGGTGTTATCCAAAAACTGGCTGATTATTTCGGTGTTAAAAAATCAGATATAGATACTACTTTTAAAGAAGAATCTATCAATTCCTTATCAGATGCTCCAGATTTACTCACACAGCAAATCACAAACACCGCTCGAAAATTATCTCCTGAAAATAAAAAAATCGTTCTACGAACGTCTGAGGATCTTCTGAAAGAGCAGAAAAACGAAGAAGAAACGAAGAAGAAACGAAGATAAACGAAGATAAACGAAGTATCGGAGGTTATCAGCTTGTACCAAGTTGAGGTAGTATCTGAGACGGCAGCAGCTTCTGGATTTAACTATGGATTCGGTTACGATGATACAGACAGAGAAACTATAGAGGTTGACGAACAACCACCACGCCACGATATTGCTACCAAGGTCAGCGGAGACTCCATGCAACCTGACTACCAAGACGGAGACATTCTCTATTTAGTAGACAAAGGACTGACTACCTACAACGGCGATTTAGCAGTTATCGTATACGGAGACCGTTCTTACTTCAAGAAGATATATACCGAAAACGGACGCTTACGCCTAGTGTCCCTCAATGACAAGTATGAAGATATCATCCTAGACTTCCCACCAGCCGAAGACACACACATCAATATTTATGCAGTTGTCGGGGTGTATAGGGGGGGAATAAAAAAATTATTTTTTAAAAATATTAAAAAAACAGTTGACTTTAAAAAAAAATCATTTAGAATGAATTCATTAGAAAAAAGCGTCGGGATCTCTACGGGGACCGATACGGGAAAACTCCTTCATTCTAAATTAGAATGGGGGAGTTTTTTTGAAGCCATTTAAAACAATCGAGGAACAAATCGCAACACTAAAAATCAGAGGGTTATCCATTACAGATGAATCTAAAGCAGCTAAGTACCTGCTAAGTAACAATTACTACAATATTATCAATGGATACAGTAAGTTTTTTCAACACCCTGGTACTGACACTTATATTGACAGCGTCACATTTGACGAAGTTTCAAGTCTCTATACATTTGACAAAGATGTAAAACGAGCCATTTTGCAAGCTATTCTTGAAGCTGAACACCATATTAAGTCAATCACTGCTCACAGATTCGCCGAAGCTTACCCCAGTCAAAAATACGCTTATTTAAACACCAATTCTTATGCAGATAATAAAATATTAGACGTGGGATTTATTGTATCAAAACTATCCAAAATCATAAACACAAACAAGCGATACAGAGGAAATTCAATTCACCACTACGCACATACTCATTCAGATGTCCCAATCTGGGTACTAACTGATTATCTAGAGTTTGGAGATTTGCGCACGATTATTGAAAACCTGCCGAATTCACTCCAAAATGAAATCGCACGGGATTTAGTAAGTTTTATAAGCACAAACATACCTGACTTTAACGATGTTTTCCCACCAGAAACCTTGATATCTTTTCTAAAAAATATTAACGAGGTACGAAACAAATGCGCTCACAATAATCGCTTATTAAACTTCAGATGTCGTTCTAATAGTACGTTTTGGGAAACGATTCATAACGAAGAGATCTTGATGGGAGATGACAGTAGAAAAACTGTATATTCAACAATTATTAGCCTTCAATGCTTTATTAGTAAAGCAGAATTCAACATTTTGTGGAATACTCTTAGAAAGAAAGTTATCAAACTAGAGAAAAAGCTGCCTTCTATAGACATCAATGTAATCAACCAGTCTTTAGGTTTTCCTAATGATTGGCACCGTAATGAACCAAGAGTATAAATTAAAACCAACTGTTTCCATTTAGGAAATAACTGCTTGACAGAAATTAAAAAAAGAAATACACTAAGAATGTAAAAAAGCCTTGTTCGTCAAGGATAAACTCGTCTGGTGTACTTCTAAGAGGTACGCCTTATTTTATTATCTGACGAGCTGCCAACTGTTTCCATTTTGGAAACAACTCAAAAAATCCCCACACTCAAATTTTGGTTGAGGAGAGTGTGAGAATCAGCTAGTATAGTAAAAGGCATTAAAAAGCCCTTTTTACTATACCCATTTTATCAAGAAATGAGGTGAAAATCAATGGAAATTAGATCTTATAAAAAGAAAAACGGAGAAACAGCTTATATGTTTCGTGCGTATATCGGTAAAGTGAACGGATATAGTCAATATGCTACCCGCCGAGGTTTTGCTACAAAAGCTAAAGCAAGAGCAGCACTACTTCAACTTCAAGATGATATTGAGAGTGGCGAGCAAACTAAGAAAGAAATAACGGTTGAGGAAATTTCTAAAAAATGGCTTAAAGATTATTCTGAGACAGTCCAAGAGAGCACTTATATCAAGATCTCTAGGAATTTTAAGAATCACATTTATCCAGCTTTCGGCAAACGAAAGATAGCAACAATCACACCTCTTCAAATGCAAGAACAAGCCAACGAGTGGTCTAAGAAATTAGTCTATGGTCGTAAGATGAAAGGTTTGATGAATAATGTATTCAAATACGCTATAAGGCATGGATACCTTGAAACCAATCCAGTTGATAGTGTGATTACCTCAACAAGAAAGAAATCAGATAACAAGAGCGATTTTTACAGCAAAGATGAGCTTCAAAAATTCCTGAAACTTGTTGCCAAAACAAAGGATCTAAAAAAGATAACTCTATTTCGTCTTCTAGCCTTCACAGGGGCACGAAAAGGGGAGATTTTAGCCCTGGAATGGAGCGACTGGAACGATAATACTCTGGACATAAACAAGGCCATTACAAGAGGTTTTTCAGGGGAAGAGATAGGCAATACTAAAACAGTCAGCAGTAATCGACTAATCAGCTTGGACAAGAAAACAAAAAGTATTTTAAAAAAATGGAGAAGGCAAAACCCAAATACCAAATACATTTTTGAGAATGATTTAAAAAAGCCAATTCCCAGCACTCTTCCCAGAAAATGGCTTATCAAAATTGTAGAAGGTAGCGACCTGCGTCCAATTAAAATCCACGGATTCAGGCACACACATGCCAGTCTATGTTTCGATGCAGGTATGACTTTGAAACAGGTCCAACATCGTCTCGGACACTCTGACTTAAAAACGACCATGAATGTTTATACTCACATAACCAAGCAAGCAAAGGACGACATCGGAGAACGCTTTGCGAGTTATATTGATTTTTAAGGAGGTTCACCCTCCTTTTTGTGACTCCTTTTGTGACTCCCTTTTTTGCAAAAGAATACCAAGGAATACCAAAGACAAAAATAAAAAACGTTGATTTAACAACGTTTTACCAAGGAATGCAAAGGAATAATGGAGCCGGTGGGAGTCGAACCCACGTCCAAACACCTGCCAACATATTTGTCTACAACCATAGGTTATGTATTAGTTTAACAGTTCCTCGACACATAACTCAAGCCTAGAAACTGCGAGTCTATCAATCTCTTATCAAGCCACTAGACAAGACTCAATCGTATCTCGCTAATAATAAGACCTGTCATTGAACACGAGCAATCCAAATCGGGTCACGCCTGCTGGTTTTTAGGCAGCTAGAGCGTAAGAAGTGTTATTTTTTGCAGTTATATTTAACTGAGCGTTTACGTCGCCACACGAGTCGCAAAATATGCCTCATAATGCCTGTCGAATCCGTAACGACCCCAAAAGACAACAAAACCATTATACCTTATCTAACTCAAAAATGCAAAAAGGAAATCAACTAACTACAAAAGATAGTCTTTCAAAGCTTTGGTCAAAACTTGATAACCAGTAACACTAAGATGCAGCCCATCAGTTGTATATTCTTTTTTGAGTTGGCCTGCTTGGTCTGTCAAACTATCAAAAACTGGCACAAATTCTACCTGCATATAGGCAGAGGCAAGTTCTTTATAGGCTTGATTCCACTCCTGTATCTTTTCATTCGTTCGGATATAGACTGTCTGCTTGTACTCCTCTCCCTCATTGACTGGCAAAATGGAAAGCAGTTTCATCTCTGTCAATGGATAATCACGAGCAATGGATTGAATGATAACTTCGAGATTATTGAGAGCCTCATTAACAGGTACATCTTTTCCGATATCATTTGTCCCAATTAAAAGGACAATTTTATCTACCGCCCCACCGTACAGATGCGCATCTAGATTTTCTAATAACAGCCCTGTCTGATAACCTCGAATGCCTCGATTGACAATCGTCTTTGCAGTCCCAAATAGCTCCTGCAGAGGATAATATTCGACAATGGAATCCCCAATAAAGAGAACATCTGGTTTTACAACAGAAACTTGATTTAAGTGGCAATACTTGGTTTGGATTTTTTCTTGTTCCTTTAGTAACCAATTTTCTAATAACTGTACTGCCACTTCATTCTCCTTTTTCTAACCAGTTTTCCAAGACTTGATAAACTCCTCCTTGGCTGTTGGCTGGCGCTAGAGCAGTCGCCACAGCTTTGGCCTTGTCATCAGCATTTCCCATCGCATAGGCAATCCCAGCCATTTCAAGCATTTCAACATCATTTTCACTGTCACCAAAAGCCATGATTTGGTGAGGGTTCAAGTCCCAGCGCTTGAGTAATTCCTCCAAGCCCCATGCTTTATGAATCCCAGCTTGGAGGATATCAATGCAACCATAGCCACTCGAGACAGCCCGAACACGGCCATCAAAGAGCCCATTGATTTCTTCCAAGACTGAACTCAAACGTTCCTCACCAACAACCATACTCATCTTGAGCACACCACCAAAGAGGTCGGATGTTAACTCATCTACAAAATGCATCCGTTGGTAAAATTTTTCAATCATTTCTGGAGTCATAAAACTTTCAAGTTCTGTAAAAATCGTACCTTCTTTGACAAAACCACCCTTCATCCCCGTTACAACAAATTGGTCCTGGCACGCTCGACCCTCGAAATGAGCCAAGGCCTTATCGACAATGGCATCATCCCAAGTCTGAGCCTGAATCAGTTCATTGTTTTCAAAAATACGAGCGCCATTGGCAACAACCAGAACAACTCGATCCACCAAGTGCTCCAGTAGTTGCCTCATACGGTGAATTTCATTGCCCGTTGCAATGACAAAATGAATGCCTCTTTGATCCAACTGATCTAAAATCTTTTCCAAGCGTGGGAGATCCAGCTGGCCTCTAGCATCCAGCAAGGTCCCATCCATATCTGTCGCAATTACCTTAATAGTCATTTACTTTCCTCTAGAATCAAGCTAATCCCACTTCAATCCCACATGTTCATTCATTTCTTTATAGGCTGTATCAATTCGTTCCTTAGTCGCTTCATCTAACTGATCACGATGACTGCCACCCTCGATGAAATCTTCTAAGATATAGGTTTGGTAAAGGAAGAGTGGATAACCTTCTGGTGAATAAGTGCCTTTTGGAGTTCGATTTACCCAAGAAGGATGCGCTTTGGCAGTTTCAATTGTCGTCTTACCTGCTTTTTTCTTAATGGTCACATCCATAAGCACGCCACGCTCTGTCCACTTAGCATTCTCTTCATCTTGCATAGTTTCAATTCGTTGATTGGAAATGAAGTTCCCCATTGAATAGATAATGAGTTTCTTATCCCCATCTTTTTCTACTGTTTCAGATGGTTCTACAACGTGAGGGTGCCCTCCAAAGATAATATCCGCTCCCCAATCGATCATCTTGTGATAAAGAGCCTTTTGTTCTTCAGTTGGTTCCAAGCGATACTCGACACCCATCTGAGGCATGATAATGGTGATATCCGCTTCCTTCTCTGCTCGTTCAATTTCAGCCTTCATCTTGTCTTCATTTAAGTCTGAAAGATAGCGGTTATAATCCTCTTGAGAAATACTTTGCTCAATTCCATTAAAACCATAAGAATAGGCCAAAAGTGCCACCTTGATACCGTTCACTTCCTTGATAACGAGAGGAGCTTGATCACGTGACTCATGCGTATACACTCCAATAGGTGTCATTCCTGCCTTTTCAATAGCATCTGCTGTTGAGACCACACCTTCTATTTGTGAATCTAGGATATGGTTATGCGCCAAGTCTAGCACTTGATAACCGGCATCCTTGATGGCATCCATGACTTCGCCAGGTGCATTAAAAAGAGGATAACCAGCCAAATAGTGGTCCTTGTTTACCGTACCTTCAAAGTCGCCTATAATCAGGTCTGCTTGTTTGAGCCATGGTTTCACATAATCAAAATTTTCATGAAAATCATAGGTTCCATCTTCTTTTAAGGCAGAACGATAGATAGGAATGTGATAGAGGAGGTCCCCGTTAGCCATAATTCTTGCAGTTTTTTCCTCGTCCTGATCTTTAGCATTTTGATTGGTCTTATTTGCTTCTTGAGAAATGGTATCCTTTTTTTGACTGATCAAGGGGATTCCTTGGAAACTTTCAAACAACAAGACCAAGCCCATTGACAAAGCAACTGCTAGCAAGAGTATGGTCACAAATCCCTTATTGCTCCACTTGCGATAACTCCTAAAAAAGTTTACCAAGCCCATCATAAAACGAAAAGCTGAACCACGTTTATGTCTTTCCTGTCTTCTTTGCATCTTTATTCTCCCAACTTTCTAATGCAAGCCTTTTCTTTTTATTATATCACAGATACATAATTCTTTCACAATTGAATCGAACCTACTAGACATTTTCTATAAAAGCTCGATGCCGTAATACTTTCAATCCTTGTCATTTTGTGATATCATGTAGAGGTAATGAAAGGAGAGAAAATGTCTGCTATAGAACGTATTACAAAAGCTGCTCACTTAATTGATATGAAAGATATTATTCGCGAGGGGAACCCAACTCTACGCGCGGTTGCTGAGGAAGTCACTTTCCCCCTATCTGACCAGGAAATCATCCTTGGCGAAAAGATGATGCAATTCCTCAAACATTCCCAAGATCCTGTCATGGCTGAAAAGATGGGGCTACGCGGTGGTGTTGGACTTGCTGCTCCTCAATTGGATATCTCAAAACGCATTATCGCTGTTTTGGTGCCAAATATTGTTGAAGAAGGCGAAACTCCAGAGGAAGCCTACGACTTACAAGCCATTATGTACAATCCAAAAATCGTCTCTCACTCTGTTCAGGACGCTGCTCTTGGTGAAGGAGAAGGCTGCCTGTCTGTTGACCGCAACGTGCCTGGCTATGTTGTTCGCCATGCCCGCGTTACTGTTGACTACTTTGACAAGGACGGCGAAAAACACCGTATCAAACTTAAAGGTTATAACTCCATTGTTGTTCAGCATGAAATTGACCACATTAACGGTATCATGTTTTACGATCGTATCAATGAAAAAGACCCATTTGCAGTTAAAGATGGTTTACTGATTCTAGAATAAAGAAAATCCCGTTGCAAGACGGGGTTTTGTGTTATAATAGAGGCATGAAAACAAATGATATTGTCTATGGCGTCCACGCCGTTACCGAAGCCCTCCTTGCAAACACAGGAAACAAACTTTACCTCCAAGAAGATCTCCGAGGTAAGAACGTTGAGAAAGTCAAGGAACTGGCTACAGAAAAGAAGGTGTCCATTTCTTGGACTTCAAAAAAATCCCTCTCCGAGATGACTGAAGGTGCCGTTCATCAAGGTTTTGTTCTACGAGTGTCCGAATTTGCCTATAGTGAGCTGGATCACATCCTAGCCAAAACACGCCAAGAAGAAAATCCACTTCTATTGATTCTAGATGGCTTAACTGATCCCCATAATCTAGGCTCCATCCTGAGAACAGCCGATGCGACCAATGTTTCAGGTGTCATCATTCCCAAGCACCGTGCTGTCGGAGTAACTCCTGTCGTTGCCAAAACGGCCACAGGTGCTATTGAACACGTTCCAATTGCCCGAGTAACCAATCTGAGTCAAACTCTAGACAAACTCAAGGATGAAGGTTTCTGGACCTTTGGAACAGATATGAATGGTACTCCTTGCCACAAGTGGAATACAAAAGGGAAAATCGCCCTCATCATCGGAAATGAAGGAAAAGGCATCTCTAGCAACATCAAAAAACAGGTCGATGAGATGATTACCATTCCCATGAATGGACATGTTCAAAGTCTCAATGCCAGTGTGGCTGCAGCCATTCTCATGTACGAAGTTTTCCGAAATAGACTATAAAAAAGTTTCCAGTCGTATGATTGGAAACTTTTTTATGATTATACTCAATGAAAATCAAAGAGCAAACTAGGAAGCTAGCTGTAGACAGCTCAAAGCACTGCTTTGAGGTTGTAGATAAGACTGACGAAGTCAGCTCAAAACACTGTTTTGAGGTTGCAGATAGAACTGACGAAGTCAGTAACATATATACGGCAAAGCGAAGCTGATGTGGTTTGAAGAGATTTTCGAAGTGTATTAACTATGTTCGGTGATAAACTTATAAGCTTCCTGACCTGCGATAGCACCATCTCCAACTGCTGTTGTTACTTGGCGAAGGTCTTTCAAGCGAACATCTCCAACTGCAAAGATACCATCAACTGCAGTCTTCATGTGGTTGTCTGTCACAATCCAGCCAGCCTGATCTTGGATATTCAATTCTTTAACAAAATTGCTAAGAGGGTCCAAGCCAACATAGATAAAGACACCACCGAAGGCTTGCTCTGTCACTTGACCTGTTTTCACATTTTCAAATACGACAGATTCTACTCGGTTTTCACCCTTGATTTCCTTCACTACAGAATCCCAGATAAAGCTGACTTTCTCATTAGCGAAAGCGCGGTCTTGTAACACTTTTTGTGCACGAAGTTGGTCACGACGATGAACAATGGTAACAGTTTTGGCAAAACGAGTCAAGAAGAGGGCTTCTTCAACAGCTGAATCTCCCCCACCAACTACCAGCAAATCTTGGTCACGGAAGAAAGCACCATCACAAACGGCACAGTAAGATACACCACGACTGTTCAGTTCTTCTTCTCCAGGCACTCCCAAAGGACGGTGTTTCGAACCAGTCGCTACGATAACTGTACGTGTTTCATATGTTTGGTCATCGGTCATCACTTTCTTAAAATCACCATGGTCTTCGACATTTTCAACATAACCATAAATGTGCTCAACACCAAGATTTTCAAGCGGTTCAAACATCTTTTCTGCCAATTCTGGTCCACTGATATTAGCGTATCCTGGGTAATTTTCGATATCCGATGTATTGTTCATCTGACCACCTGGTAAACCACCTTCAATCAAGGCTACTTTCAGATTGCTTCGAGCAGCGTATAAGGCTGCAGTCATCCCTGCAGGTCCAGCACCAATAATAATAGTATCGTACATATAAATTCCTTCTTTCTTGTTGTAACTATCTTTATTCTAACTCTTTCTTGTTAATCATGCAAGGATTATGCCTTAAAAACAAGAATTAAACTCATAACCGCAAAGGATAATACTGGAACAACCAAGACCCCTATCATAATCATATCATAGAGATGGGCTTGGCGAGCCTTGGCTGTCTTATCCACTCCCGACATTGCTCTCAGTCCAATCCAAATCCCTAAAAAAATCAGGACGAGGATGGTGGTCAAGATCAAACTCTCGAAATATAAAGAAAATAGTTGCAGTAGCATGATTTCTCTCATTTCTATCTTTTTTAAAGAGTAAACTCAGCTAGTCCAGCTAACTGAGTTTTTCTTTATCTATTATATCAAATATAAGTCCGTTTGTAACTAGCGAAGAATTCTTTTGTCCGCTCTTCTTTAGGATGGTGGATAATCTCATCTGGTGTGCCAGACTCGATGATTTTCCCCTTATCTAAGAAGAGAATTTTATCAGCCACTTGGGCTACAAAGGACATGTCATGACTGACCAAAATCATGGTTTGACCTGACTTAGCAGCATCTGCAATAGATTTTTCTACTTCACCAACCAATTCTGGGTCAAGGGCTGAAGTTGGTTCGTCTAAGAGCAAGACATCCGGTTTCATAGCAAGGGCACGCGCCAAGGCAACCCGTTGCTTCTGTCCACCTGATAAATGACGAGGATAATGATTCTCACGATCAGAAAGCCCAACCTTAGCCAACTCTTCCTTGGCAATCTTAGTTGCTTCTTGGTCAGATAATTTCTTAACCACAACCAAGCCTTCTTTCACATTATCAAGTGCTGTGCGGCGTTCAAACAAATTAAATTGTTGGAAAACCATTGACAGCTTGCGACGCAGGGCCAGGATTTCTTCTTGCGTGATTTTAGAAAAATCAACTGAGAAATCATCAATCTGAATAGAGCCACTGTCAGGTGTTTCAAGATAATTGAGACTGCGAAGGAAGGTTGATTTTCCAGCTCCTGAAGAACCAATCAAGGCTACGACTTCCCCTTTTTTGATATCCAAGTCCAGATGATCCAAGACAGTCTGTCCTGAAAAGGATTTGCTTAAATTCGAA
This sequence comes from Streptococcus mitis, assembly GCF_000722695.1. Taxonomy (GTDB): domain Bacteria; phylum Bacillota; class Bacilli; order Lactobacillales; family Streptococcaceae; genus Streptococcus; species Streptococcus mitis_O. Next base: position 213,312 of record NZ_JPFU01000012.1, read on the forward strand.
ATCTTAATCATTAACGAAGGTCTCCTTTCACATCTGTTTGCACGGTATCAGGTGCAGAAATAGCCATTTTTCTCTCGATGAAACGACCGAGGCTTTCAATTCCGATATTGACTACCCAATAAACAAGGGCAACGGAGATAAAGCGTTCAAAATAGCGGTAATCAGCTCCACCTAAAATCTGAGCTTGGGCAAAGACTTCAACAACACCCGCACTAAATGCTAGGGAAGTTCCCTTGGTCAAGCCAATGAGGGAATTGATTAAAGTTGGAGTCGCCACAACGGCCGCATTTGGAATAATCACTCGTCGATAAACTTGTGCTCGGGTCATCCCCAGACTGCGTGCCGCCTCAATCTCACCAGGATTGACTGAGAGAATGGCTGCACGAATGGTTTCACTGGCATAAGCTGCCTCATTAAAGGCAAAGGCTACAATCGCAAAAGCAGCAGCTGGAATTGCATTGATATTGAGACCAGTTCCCCATTGCTGATTGAGAGCTTTCAAAGCCAAAGGGATTCCGTAGTAGGTCAACATGAGTTGCACCAAAATCGGTGTCCCTTTTAAGAAACTAACGAAGAAGGCCTGCAAGGGGTATAAAATCTTGACACGATTGATTTTCACAATAGCAAAAAGAAGTGCTAAAACCAAGCCAAAAAGGGCACCACCAATTGTCAACATAATCGTTGTTGGAAGTTGTTGGACAATTCTAGGGATTCCATCAAAGACCGAACGTAGGCTAAAAAGCTTTCCATCCGGAATCAATTGCATCAAGTTTTGGTACCAATCTGATGCTAAAATCGTTGTAACATTCATAAAAACATCCTCTCCTGATAATGATTCATTCTACCATACTTCTGCCGTCAATGAAATTATTTGCTACGGTCAGATACAGACTTTGTCTACCTACTAGTTTATCATACTTTGAAACAGAGAGGTTATATATTTTATCTATCAAAGAGATAAGTAAAAACTATTTCAATCCCAATTCTTCATAAGGTTTTCGATAACCGATTTGCTTAACAGTTCCATTTTCTACTAAAATTGGACGTTTTAACAACATACCGTCGCTTGCTAGCAACTCGGCTGCTTCTTGATTTGACAGACTTCCTATCTTATCTTTCAGCCCCAATTCACGGTATTTGATCCCACTGGTGTTGAAAAATTGCTTCAACTCAAAACCTGAGGTTTCTATCCAGTTTAAAATAACTTCTTGGCTGGGTGTTTCTTCCACGATATGGACGGTTTTGTAGTCCACACCGAGTTGGTTTAATTCTTGTTTTGCTTTTTTACAAGTTGAACATTTTGGGTATTCGATAAATTCTAACATGTGTTTCTCCTTCTATTTGTTTGTATCTTTAAAATCTGCGCATTCATGCTCCAAGAGCCAGGCCTTCTTTTCCACTCCTGCAGCATAACCTGTCAGACGCTTGCCTACTCCCAGCACACGGTGACAAGGTACTAGGATAGACCAAGGATTGCGTCCCACTGCTCCACCAATTGCTTGAGCAGAAGCCACTTGCAGGTCTTGGGCTATTTGTCCATAGGTCACTGTCTGACCATAAGGAATTCCCTGTAAATAGGACCAAACTCGCTTTTCAAAATCCGTACCGATTGGAGCCAAAGGTAAGTTGGATAAATCCTGCGACTTGCCTTTAAAGTAATCATCTAAGCAAGCAAAAACTGGGTCTAAAATAGGATGACTAACAACTTCTTCTATCGTTTTATCTCCTATTCCTCTCTCAAAATGCTTCTGCTCCTGCACCCAAATTCCATATAAATAATGCTCATCAGCTACGAGAGATAGAATACCAATTGGCGAAGAGTAGAACATTTTTGCATACTTCTTTTGCATTATTTCTTTAATTTTTGATAGGCCAAGCGTTCCCCATCTACTGGCACCTTACCGACCTGTTTAAAACCGAGTTTTTCAAAAATATGTTGCATGGCCTTATTTTCTGCATGTGTATCCGAGCGAAAATCTAGATAATCAAAACCTTCAATCAAGCCCTCTAAGAAGGTTTGAGCAACCCCCTGTCCCTGCACATCTGCTGCCACAGCAATACGGTGAAAGACTAGGTACTCTGACTCAACAGCTTGCCAGTTTCCCTCATAAATAGCTTCATAGGCCTCCTCTGGACTCTTGGTCACAGCAGCATAGGCTAGTAGTTCTCCCTCTTCCAAGGCTACATAGGCTTGACCCGAGATAATATCATCGATAATAATGTCTGTATTTGGATAGCCATTTTGCCACTGGTCACTACCAGCATCTGCTAAACATTTCTTGGCTTCCTCAATTACCTGCATAATGGCATCTACTTCATTTGGAAAAGCTAAACGAATCTCCATCTTTTGTCCTCTTTTCTGACTAATTTCTCTCATCATAGCATAATTTAAGCCTTTTCACAAGCAGTTAAAACTTGATTTTCTGTTTTTGTTATTTTATAATCTAGTTATTAAAACTAGATAAAAAGGAGTTGAAAATGAAAACTACCTTTTCCTACCCTAAATGGGCAGAAATTCCAAACATTGACCTCTATCTGGACCAGGTTTTACTCTATGTCAATCAGGTCTGCGCCCCTATCTCTCTTGATAAAGACAAGGGCCTAACAGCATCCATGGTCAATAACTATGTCAAACATGGTTATCTGATAAAGCCTGACAAGAAAAAATACCAACGCCAACAGATTGCCCGTTTGATTGCTATCACAAGCCTCAAGTCTGTCTTTTCTATTCAAGAAATAGCTCATACCCTCAATACTCTCCAAAGTCAAGCCAGCTCAGACCAGCTATACGACGCTTTTGTGAACTACATGAACAATGGGATTGATCCAGAAAATCCTATTATCCAAAGTAGCTGCCAAACCGTTAAACTCTATCATCAAACTTTAGCCTTAATCCATCATACTGAAGAGGAGGAAATCTAATGAATACTAGTCTTAAACTCAGCAAACAACTTAGCTTTGGAGAGGAGATTGCTAATAGCGTGACCCATGCTGTGGGTGCAGTCATCATGCTCATCTTACTGCCTATTTCATCCACCTATAGTTATGAAACACACGGATTTTTATCCTCTATCGGTGTTTCCATTTTCGTTATCAGTCTATTTCTCATGTTCCTCTCGTCAACCATTTACCACTCTATGGCCTATGGTTCGACCCACAAATATGTCTTGAGAATCATCGACCATTCTATGATTTATGTGGCTATCGCAGGTTCTTATACGCCAGTCGTCTTGACCTTGATGAATAACTGGTTTGGCTATCTCATTATTGCCATTCAGTGGGGAACGACCATCTTTGGCATCCTCTATAAAATCTTTGCTAAAAAGGTTAATGAGAAATTCAGCCTTGCTCTTTACCTGATTATGGGCTGGTTGGTTCTGTCTATCATTCCTGCCATTATCAGTCAAACAACGCCAATTTTCTGGAGCCTCATGGTAACTGGCGGACTCTGTTATACAGTTGGAGCTGGATTTTACGCCAAGAAAAAACCTTATTTCCACATGATTTGGCATCTCTTTATCCTAGCCGCGTCCGCACTCCAATACATCGCTATTGTTTATTACATGTAAAACTCTAAGCAGGCTCTGCCTGCTTAGAGTTTTACAATCGAATTTCCTAAAGAGGAAGCAAGATGAAAGCCGTCATTGCTTGTGCTCATAAGATTCTCAGAATCATTTACAAACTACTCTCCACTAACTAGACTTATCAAAAAGAAAAGGCGCTAGAACTGAGAAAACAGTTCTAACACCCAAATTAAAAAAATTTCAATTACAGTATAGCACAGGAAGTGATTTTTTGAGCTTTTTTACTGTCTTTTTTCTTTACACATATTGATAAAGTACTGGTGCAAGCGAACATCATCAGTCAATTCTGGATGAAAAGAAGTTACCAGCATATTTTTTTCTTGGGCTGCAACGATTTGATTATCAACTGTTGCTAGAATTTCTACACCCTCTCCAACACTACTGATAATTGGACCACGGATAAAGGTCATTGGAATCTGACCAACTCCCTTACATTCTGCTTCCGTGTAGAAACTTCCTAATTGGCGCCCATAGGCATTGCGCTCAACTACTATATCCATAGTTCCTAGATGACTCTCTTCTTGAGAAGTGATTTCCTTAGCCAGCAAAATTAAGCCCGCACAGGTTCCAAAGGCTGGTAAACCAGAGAGAATGGCTTCTCGAATGGGGATCAGCATGTCCTGGTCTCGTAAGAGCTTGCCCATGGTTGTAGACTCACCACCAGGCAAAATCAAACCAGACAAGTCACTCTGATGTTGATGAAAATCCTCTAAATTTCTGATTTCAACACTCTCAACACCTAATTTATCTAGTACTTTTTCATGTTCTGCAAAGGCACCTTGCAAGGCCAATATTCCGACTTTCATCTATTTTCCTCGCTCTGCCATGAGAATTTGGATTTCATTTTCATTGATACCAACCATAGCTTCTCCTAAATCTTCAGAGATTTGAGCTAGGATTTGAGGATTACGGAAGTTAGTCACAGCCTTAACAATAGCACTCGCTCGTTTAACAGGATCTCCTGATTTGAAAATACCTGAACCGACAAATACACCTTCTGCCCCTAATTGCATCATCAACGCAGCATCTGCTGGCGTTGCAACACCTCCAGCCGCAAAGTTTACAACTGGCAATTTTCCATGCTCATGGACATATTGAACCAATTCTACAGGGACTTGCAAGTCCTTGGCAGCAACATAAAGTTCGTCCTCACGTAGGTTTTGAATGCGGCGAATTTCCTGATTCATCATACGCATATGGCGAACAGCTTGGACAATATCCCCTGTCCCTGGTTCTCCTTTTGTACGAATCATGGAAGCACCTTCAGCGATACGACGTAAGGCTTCACCCAAGTCCTTGGCACCACAAACAAAAGGAACTTGAAATTCTTTTTTGTCCACATGGAAACGGTCATCAGCTGGAGATAAAACTTCACTCTCATCAATATAGTCAATCTCAATAGCCTCTAAAATCTGAGCTTCAACAAAATGCCCAATTCTGACCTTAGCCATCACTGGAATGCTAACCGCTTCTTGGATTTCCTTAATCATCTTTGGATCACTCATACGAGAAACCCCACCAGCTGCACGAATATCTGCTGGAATCCGCTCCAAGGCCATGACAGCTGCCGCACCAGCAGCTTCTGCAATACGAGCCTGTTCAGGATTTTGAACGTCCATGATAACTCCGCCCTTAAGCATCTGTGCCAAGTTTTTATTTAATTCATATCTATTTTCAGTCATTTGTTGTATCCTCATCATTTGTATTGGTAGCTACCATTTCATTTTAAGTCAGAAAAGGATGAACCACAAGATAAAAAAATCATAATTGTATGGGTACACATTGACTTAAAAAACTATCTGACCTTAACTTAAGGCCAGATAGCTCATTTATTTTTATTTTTCAGCTGTAAGGGCAGCCATTGTGATGTAGTTGTATGGTTTGTTGAAGTGTGGCAAGAAGAAGAGGTCTGTCAATGCCAATTTATCAATTGTTACATGCTCTTGGATAGCAAGTGAGAACATATGGATTCCCATGCTGATTGAAATATCATGTGAAACCATTTGGGCACCAAGAATTTCACGGCTATCTTTGTCAAAGACAATCTTAATCGCTACTTCATGGTTATCATGTTTCATGAATTCTGGTTTTTGAAGATCGTTAAAGCCAGTTTCAGTTGCATTGTAACCTGCTGCTTTCGCTTTTTCAAGTGTCAAACCAGTTGAAACCATGTGAAGACCGTAGATAGAGATACCGTTTGAACCTTGAACACCGATTCCTTCCAATTCATGGCCACAAGCATTGTAGGCACCAACGATACCAGTACGTACAGCGTTTGAAGCAAGAGCAATGTAGCTAGTGTCTTTACGAGCATTGTCATAAACAGTCGCACAGTCACCAACTGCAAATACACCAGGAAGTGAAGTTTCTTGTTTCTTATCTACAAGGAAGGCACCGTTGCGGAAGAGTTCAATCTTACCATCGGCAAGGGCTGTGTTTGGACGGAAACCAACTGCAAGGATAACCATATCCACATCGAAAGTTTCTTTATCAGTAATCAAGCGTTCAACTTTACCGTCACCTTCGATTGCTTTAACAGTTTGACCAAGAGCCAAACGGATGTTGTGGTCTTCCAAGTTCTTCGCCATCATTTGTGTGAAGTCTTTGTCATAGTAACCGTTCAAGACAGTATCAACGATATCAACAAGGACAACTTCTTTTCCAAGACGTTCAAAGGCTTCAGCAAGTTCAACACCGATGTAACCACCACCAACAACGGCAATACGGTCAAGGTGTTGGCTCTTATCAGCAAGTTTATTGATCACTTCTTCAGCATTTTGGTACAATTTCACAAATTGTACGTTTTCAAGAGTTGCTTTAAATTCGCGGTTTCCTTTAACAATTTCAACACCTTCGATTGGTGGCAAGATTGGTGTAGAACCTGTAGCGAAAATCAATTTCTCGTATGATTCTTTGTGCTCTTTTCCTTCAACTTCTGCAGTAACTACTTTGTTATCATAGTCAATTGAAAGAACAGGTGAGTTCATGTAAACTTTAGCACCTTTTGCTTCCAATTTTTCTTTATCAGAATAGAACAAGCCTTCAGCACCGTCAATTTGTTCACCAATCCAAAGGGCCATTCCACATCCTAGGAAAGAGATGTTAGAGTTTTGGTCAAATACAACGATCTCATTCTCATTACCAAAATTATCCAACATGGTATTAATACATGCTGTACCAGCGTGGTTAGCACCAACTACAACGATTTTACTCATAGAAAAATTCCTACCTTCAATTTTAAATTTACCCTTCTAGTATAACATTTACTGTTAGCGTTTACAAGAGTTTAACTAATTTTCCCGATTTTTTTGTAAAAAATTGTAAACAATCTGTATCTTAACACGGATTCTTCCAATTTTTCTTCATTCCGTGAGCATATTTCTTGACATCTTTACAAATTTTATTTGTGAAAACGCTGACTTTATGGTATGCTAGTATCATGGAAAGAAAATGTAAGGGATTAAATTTAATATTAATTCACTATGTTTTACCTTCTTTTCATAAGAGAAAGGAGTTGATAGCTTGCCTCTTAGTTCACATTCCGAACGGCTAATGGGGACTACTATCACTATTTCATTAGTAGATGAGCAAGCCGATATCTTGCTTCAAAAATCCTTTGATTTACTCAGAGAGCTAGAATACCGCTTCAATGCCAATAGCCAAGAATCTGAGTTGATGGAAATCAATCATCAAGCTGGAATAGCCCCCGTCAAGGTTCATCCGGATCTGTTTGAGCTGATTTCACTTGGTTTAGAGCATAGCCTAGCGCCCTCTAGTCATCTCAACATCAGCATTGGTCCCTTGATTCAAACCTGGCGTATCGGTTTTTCAGATGCCAAAGTTGCACAACCTCAAGAAATTAAAGAGGTGCTCCCTTTAATCAATCCTCATTATATCGAGTTAGAATCTACTACTTCCACTGTGTTCTTGAAACAGAAAGGAATGAAGATCGATCTTGGTTGTTTAGCCAAGGGGTATAGTGCGGATAAGGTTGCCCAATTTCTTAGAGAAGAGGGAGTGACATCTGCCTTGATCAATCTGGGAGGGAATATCCTGACCATTGGAAAAAATCAGGCAAGAGGGAATCAAGCTTGGCAAATAGGGATTCAAGACCCAGCCAATCCGAGGGGTAATCATTTAATGACTATCCCTGTTGTCAATCAATCTGTCGTGACTTCGGGCATTTATGAACGTCACCTGACAGTTGATGGAAAAGATTACCATCATATTTTTGACAGTCAAACAGGATATCCTATTGAAACGGAACTAGCTAGTCTGACAATCATCTCTGATAAATCAGTCGATGGTGAAATATGGACAACTCGTCTATTTGGAGAAAGACCCGCTTCTATCCTTTGGCAAGTCGAAAGTTTGGAGGGCATAGAAGCCATCCTCATCGATAAGGAAGGTCACCTAAGCTGTTCTTCAGGAATTCCTACTCTATAGAAACAGATGTTTCAATGGAGTTTTAAAATCGTATTATGTAAAAAGAGAAAGGAAATCTCATGTTAAAACTTATTGCTATTGTTGGAACAAATTCAAAACGTTCTACAAACCGTCAATTGCTTCAATACATGCAAAAACACTTTGCTGAAAAAGCTGAAATTGAACTTGTTGAAATTAAAGACATTCCTGTCTTCAATAAACCAGCTGACAAGCAAGTACCTGCTGAAATTCTAGAAATCGCTACTAAAATTGAAGAGGCAGATGGTGTTATTATCGGTACTCCTGAGTATGATCACTCTATCCCAGCTGTTTTGATGAGCGCTCTTGCTTGGTTGTCTTATGGTATCTATCCACTTTTGAACAAACCAATCATGATTACAGGTGCTTCTTACGGCACACTTGGTTCATCACGCGCCCAATTACAACTTCGTCAAATCTTAAACGCACCAGAAATTAAAGCAAGTGTCCTTCCAGATGAATTCTTGCTTTCACATTCTCTTCAAGCCTTCACCCCAAGTGGAGACCTAGTGGATCTTGATGTTATCAAAAAACTGGATGCTACTTTTGACGACTTCCGTATCTTTGTAAAAATTACTGAAAAATTACGTAACGCACAAGAACTACTTCGCAAAGATGCTGAAGACTTTGACTGGGAAAATTTGTAAGATAGGAGACCAAAAAGAATGAAATTTGTTGGACTTGTAGGATCAAACTACGATCAATCATATAACCGTAAACTCTTGGAATTCATCCGTCGTCACTTCAAACTTAAATTTGAATTAGAAGTTCTTGAAATTGACGAAGTTCCAATGTTTAACCAAGACGAAAAATGGGACGAAAGTTTCCAATTACGTTATTTATATAACAAAATTACTCGTGCTGATGGTGTTATCATCGCTACTCCTGAGCACAACCACACAATCTCAGCTTCCCTAAAATCTGTTCTTGAATGGCTTTCATACGAAGTTCATCCATTTGAAAACAAACCAGTCATGATTGTGGGAGCATCTTACTACGACCAAGGTACTTCTCGTGCCCAAGTTCACCTTCGTAAGATTCTTGACGCTCCAGGTGTCAATGCCTACACACTTCCTGGAAACGAATTCCTTCTTGGTAAAGCTAAGGAAGCCTTTGATGTTGATGGGAATATTACAAATGACGGAACAGTTAAATTCCTCGAAACTTGCTTGGATAATTTTGTAAAATATGTAGGAGTTGTTTCAAAATTGAAAAAACCAAAACCAATTGAACCAGAAGATTTGGATTGTGGCAGACCAATTGCTACCACAATCACAGAAGTTGATCCCGATGATCCAGAATGGGTTGAAAAAGTTGCTGAAATTACTGGTGCGGTTTCAGGTGATACCTATGTCAAACTAGATCATGGTATCTTAACTGTTAACCAAATCGATATGTTCTTGAAAGCAATGCCATTTGAGTTGACCTATGCAGATGATAACAACCAATTCTTATACTACAATAATGTTCACCAAGATCCAAACACCATGTTTGCTAAACGTGTACCATCTCAATCTGGTAACCGTCTCTCAACTGTCCATAACTCACTTCCCGGTGGACGTATGAAAAATGTTGAATGGGTTGTCGGTGTACTGCGTAATGGTGATCAAGAATATGTTCGTACAATCGTTCCTGGCTCTCCTGCAGGGGTTATCAATACTCACAACTATCAAGCTATGTACTATCCTGATGGATCATACGCTGGTATCAATGAAATAGTCTTCAACTTCCAACCATGGCTTGATTGGTACCTCAATACAACTGGTCAACGTCTAGTTGGTGGAAATGCTGCAGCTCCTACTGGCGGACATGGTCACGGTGATGCAGATGCTACATCTGGAGCTTCTGATGCAGGTGATGCTGGAGGCCACGGTGGTGGTGCAGACGCTACATCTGGAGCAAGTAACTAATAATAGTTTTAGGAACCAAATTGGTTCCTTTTTTAGCAAAAAAAGACTAGCAAACACAAACTGCTAGTCTTTTGGTATTATTTTATCTATCTTTGTTAAAAGAAAGAATATTTATTATGAATTTGGATCATCGAGACTACGGCCATGTAAACCTTTTTCACGTTGGACTTGACGTAGTTTCTCTGGTGTAACATCGTTTCCTTCTTCGTCCACAATTTTGATCCCTTCGATGTGGTGACGAACAGTGCGACGATAACCTTCGATGTACTCCTCACGTAGTTTGGCTTGTTCAACTTTTTCTTCTGGTGTCAAGCCTTCTGTTTTTTTCTTTTTGGCAAGCTCGTTAATACGATCAATTTTTTTAGGATCCATGTTTCTCTCCTTTATAATAAGATTTAATCCGTTTAACAGATTTTATTTGGTATTGATTTGGTTAAAACGAGCAAGTTTGGCTGCTTTTTTAGTTAAATGAGACAAGATTGCCAAACGATTTTGACGGACTGCCTCGTCTTCAGCCATAACCATGGTATTCTCAAAGAATGCATCAATGACTGGGCTAAGAGCAAAGAGCTGTTTCAATTGCTGACTGGCAGTCCCTGACAAAACGAGTGATTCTACTGCTTCTGCCAAGGCTTTCTCTTCTTCATTCTCAAAGAGAGCTGAATCAACTGTAGCTACTCCTTCTGCCTTCTCAGCCAAGTTAAAGGCACGAGAAAGTGATTCAACAGATGGTTTGAAATCTTCTTCCTTACTTGCTTCTACGAGAGCACTTGCTGCTTCCAACATATCTGCCACAACAAAGTTCGAACTTGCAAGTACTGCTTCCTTAATATCTTTTGGAGTAGAGCCCATCATCTTATCAACACGAGCCTTGATAAAGTCCATAACCTCTGTCTTATTTTCATAAGTTAAGCTGTCAAATTTCAAAGCATAAAGGCTATCAATCAACTCATCCATAGCAATGTGCCAACCAAAGGCATCCAAGATACGAACCACACCTTGCGTCGCGCGACGAAGGGCATACGGGTCATTAGAACCTGATGGAATCAAGCCTACTGAGAAGAAACTCAAAATCGTATCTAATTTGTCTGCAATAGCAAGCACTGCACCGACCTTACTCTCTGGAAGTTCTCCTTCAGCTGATGTAGGCATGTAGTGTTCACGAATAGCAGCTGCTACCGCTGGAGTTTCCCCAGCAAGAAGGGCATATTTTTCACCCATAATTCCTTGGAGCTCGTCAAATTCACCAACCATCCCAGTCAACAAGTCAAACTTGTAAATGGCTGCTGCACGGGCTAGGTCAATCGTTTCATCCGCTGACAAGCCTGCTTTTTCTGCCAAGAGAATAGCAATCTGACCAGTACGAATCATGTGTTCACGAAGGGAACCAATCTTCTCATGGAAGGTTACATTGTTTAATTTTTCAACAAGGTCAGAAATAACCAATTTTTGGTCTTCACGCCAGAAGAATTCTCCGTCTTCTAAGCGAGCGACCAAGACTTTTTCATTTCCTTTGATAACATTTTCCAAATGCTCTGCGTTTCCATTACGAACAGAAATGAAGTTTGGCAAGAGTTTACCATCTTGATCACGGACAACAAAATAACGTTGGTGTTCCTTCATCGAAGTCACCAAGACTTCTTCTGGAACGTCAAGGTATTTGGAATCAAAACTTCCCATAAAGGCAGTTGGGTATTCAACCAAGTTCAAGACTTCATTCAGCAAATCAGCATCAATCTCGATGCGTACACAATGTTCAACTTCGATTGCTTTGATTTGGTCAACAATCATTTGCTCACGTTCACGAGGATCCGCTATTACAAACTGCTTACGAAGATCTTCTTCATAGCTCAATGCTGACTGAATCTTAGTTTCTTGTCCCAAGAAACGATGACCACGGCTCACACGCCCCCCCTTGATATCAAGGAAATCCAAGTCAAATTCTTCTTCATCTAAAAGAACAGTCAAAGTGTGAACAGGACGAATGTATTCAAAACTATTTCCAGCCCAGTGCATGCTGACTGGGAAAGTCAGTGACTTCAAGACATCTACAACACCAGGAACAATAACTTCAACTACTTGTCCAACTTCTTCCTTAGTGACATAGACATATTCTTCACCCTTGATTTCACGAAATTCGATATCTTCAACCGTCAAGCCTTTTCCACGGACAAATCCTTGAGCTGCTTTGGTGAAGTTCCCATCACTATCCAAGGCAATTTTCTTTGCTGGACCCTTGAAATCTTCTGTCAAATCAGACTGCTTGTCTGCCAAACCAGTAACTCGAACAGCCAAACGACGTGGTGTTGAGAAGGTTTGAATGGTTTCAAAAGACAGGCGGTTTTCCTTGAGGAAGACTGCCATTTTTTCACCTAATTGTTTTTCACTTGGTGTGACAACATAGGCTGGTAATTCTTCAAGACCGAGTTCTACTAATAAGTTTTTTGTCATGTTTTTTCCTTTACATTTTCTTCAATCTTTTTTGATATGCACCTTAGGTACTGGGGACGTCGCTAACTAACTTTGTGAGTCTGTATGGAAATCCAATGCTAAATTGATCAAGATTTCCAACAGTCTCATCAAAGTGGATTTAGCTGACTGATTTTTGAACCTAATACTCAATGAAAATCAAAGAGCAAACTAGGAAGCTAGCCGTAGGCTGTACTTGAGTACGACAAGGTTAAGCTGACGTGGTTTGAATTTGATTTTCGAAGAGTATAAGGTTTCAAAAATCCCCACATAAAAGTACAGCGGTGCATATCCCTCTAGCAAGTCTTCGACTTGCCTCTAACGATTTTAGAGCACAGTATTACTCACTATTCTGCGTCTTCTGCTAAGAGTTTAGCTCGTGTTGCTTCATCCAAAAGTGGGTAGCCTAGGCGTTTTCGTTCTGCGATAAAGGTTTTGGCTACGACACGGGCCAAGTTACGGATACGAGCAATATAGCCTGCACGCTCTGTTACAGATACAGCACCACGCGCGTCAAGCAGGTTAAAGGTGTGTGAACATTTGAGAACATAGTCATAGGCAGGGTGAACCAAGCCTTCTTCCAAAGCACGACCAGCTTCTTTTTCAAACTTATCAAAGTTTTCAAGCAACATTTCTTGGTCCGAAATTTCAAATGAATATTTTGAGTGCTCGTACTCAGGCTGGATAAAGATTTCTCCGTATTTTACACCATCGGTCCACTCGATATCATAGACAGAATCAACTTCTTGAATGTAAGAAGCCAAACGCTCCAAACCATAGGTCACTTCCGCAGTCACAGGGCCAGTTGCCAATCCACCAACTTGTTGGAAATAAGTGAATTGAGTAATTTCCATCCCATCAAGCCAAACTTCCCAACCAAGACCAGCCGAACCAGTAGATGGATTTTCCCAGTTGTCCTCAACAAAACGAATATCGTGTTCCAAAGGATTGATTCCTAATTTTTCTAAAGACTCAAGGTAAAGTTCTTGGATATTTGATGGAGAAGGTTTCATAACCACTTGGAATTGGTGGTGTTGGTAAAGACGGTTAGGGTTTTCCCCATAACGACCATCAGCAGGACGACGTGATGGTTCTACATAAGCCGCATTCCATGGCTCAGGTCCGATAGCACGAAGGAAAGTGTAAGGACTCATTGTTCCCGCACCTTTTTCGTTGTCATAAGCCTGCATAAGCATACAACCTTGGTCATTCCAAAATTGTTGCAAAGTAAGGATGATTTCCTGGAAAGTCAATTTTTTAGACATTGTTTACTCCTTTTTCTATAAATTACTTGCGACACGAGTCTGCCTCGTCGATCATACGAGGCAAGACGAGTTAGTACTGCGTCTAGCTCAGGCACTCTAGTGCTGAGCGTGGGGCAGCCCGACTGTAAGGAGGTCTCTGCCACTGACGCAGTGGAAAGTCAATTTTTTAGACATTGTTTCCTCCTTTAATTTATATTATCTTCTTAGATTTATTTATCAAGCAACCAAGAAAAGGCTGGGTCCTGAAAAATATGACGTTTGGGAACAGTTTGTAAATTCTGATCGCATTCATCTATTGTACCTAATTTCAAAGCACAGACTTCTGGTATATTTTCTTGAACAGTGAAAATTTGACTATGACAGTTCTGGCAGTAATAACGCTGTTTTCCTGAAGAAGAACTATAGGAAACAAGCTTTTCTTTTCCATGCAATACTAGCTTTTCACTGCTAACTTTAGCATTAACTGTATAGGCAGACGCAGTTGCTTTCCGACAAAATGAGCAATGACAAAAAACTAATTCCGATAATTCCTCATCTAGAGTGTAGGTCACTGCTTTACATAAACAAGATCCTTTAAGCATTATGCTCCTTTCTACTTAGGCATTAGACGAATTCAAAAAGAACCGAATTTCAACACCCGAGCCTTGCGACTAGGGGCGTCAGAAACGCGGTTCCACCCTAATTTATTACTTCATTGTTTTTGAAAATACTACAGAAAGCGCCAGTTCTTTATTTTGCCCTACTTGGCTCCCACTATCCCAAGCTCGCTTGAAGAACGCCATAAGACTTTCTTTCCTGCTGACTATTATATCAGAATTGTAACATACTGTAAATCAAAAACTATAGAAAGATGTATAGTATTCTCTACTCACTTTTTGAAAAAGTTGCAAGTCCAATAACTGACAATAAGAGAGAAATTCCTGAAATACTTAGAATAATAGAAATCATGTTATTCTCACCAGTGACTGGTAATTGTTTTCCTTCTTTGTTGACTGTAGCTAAAAGCACTTGTTGACCACTTCCAGCTAGTGTTTTATTCTCATGATTAGCTTCTATAATTGATGGAGTTTTCTCAATTTTATCATTGCTAATTGAAGGCTTAATAGTTGAGACTTGTCTATTGTGACTGACTAATTTAACAGGTTGCACTTGAGAAACTGGCTTAATCGATGCAACTTGTTTAGCTGGATTAACTGCCTTAACTGGTACAACTGGTTTAGCTGGATTAACTGCCTTAACTGGTACAACTGGTTTAGCTGGATTAACTGCCTTAACTGGTACAACTGGTTTAATTGGATTAGATGGTTTAATCGTTACAACTGGTTTAGTTGGATTAGATGGTTTAATCGTTACAACCGGTTTAGCTGGATTAACTGCCTTAACTGGTACAACTGGTTTAATTGGATTAGCTAGTTTAATCGTTACAACTGGTTTAGTTGGATTAACTGCCTTAACTGGTACAACTGGTTTAGTTGGATTAGATGGTTTAATCGTTACAACTGGTTTAGTTAGATTAGCTGGTTTAATCGTTACAACCGGTTTAGCTGGAATAACTGGATTAATCGTTACAACTGGTTTAGTTGGATTAACTGGATTAATTGTTACAACTGGTTTAGTTGGATTAGATGGTTTAATCGTTACAACCGGTTTAGCTGGATTAACTGGCTTAACTGGTGCAACTTCTTTAGTTGAATCAACCGGCTTAACTGGTGCAACTTCTTTAGTTGAATCAACCGGCTTAACTGGTGCAACTTCTTTAGTTGAATCAACCGGCTTAACTGGTGCAACTGGTTTGGTTGGAATCTCTACTTTATTAGCCTTCAGTTTTACAGTCGTCTCTTTTAGAGCATTGATTGCTGCATTAATTTCTTCTTGACTAGCTTCTGAATTTTCTAAAAGTAGCTTAGCTTTCCTGAAAATAAGATTATATGCATCCTTCTCCTCTTTGCTAGCTGTCAAAAATCTTGGATCTTTGTCTTGGAACTTCACTTCATCCACGATAACATTTTTTAGGCTCATGAAATCTGTTTCTTTCCCATTCAGCTGTTCTTGTGCTTTCAAGAAAGTGGTCAATAGACGATCGATTTCATCTTGAGTTATCAAATCTTTTGTAATTAATAATGCTAAGAGTTTAAATTCACGATCATATTGACCTTTGCGTTCTTGATCAGAATTTATATATTTACCTTTTTTAACTGTCTCAGCATATGCTTTAATGGCATTCTTCAATGATGTGATATCAGATTCCTTACCATCCAATGTTTGCATAGCAGACTCTAAAGCCTTAACAATTTGGTCAATTTTATCTTGGTTAAGTTTACTTCCCAATGCTAGTTGCGCATCTTTGACACTTTGGTCAAACATCTCTTTTAAATTCTGTTTTGTATTATAATATCTTGGAGTTTTAACTACTTCCATTTGTTTATTTAAAGCTGCAATCAAGGCTAACTTAGAAACAACTGAAAGTGACAAAACATTATTTTGACCAAACAGAACTTTAAATGGTTGAAGATTATCAAGTAATTCATAACCGTTTGACAGATTTACAAGAACCTTATATTCACCAGGAACCACTTTCTTACCATAAGAATTTTTACCATATGTTTCAGATGGCAAGACTTGACTCTGACCGTCTTCACCTACCAAAGTAATCGTTGTAGTTCCAGGAACAGCTTGATTAAAGCCAACCGTTACTGGGGCATATTTCATTTTGTTAGCCAAGAAGGTAATAGTTTGAAAACTATTTTCTTTCGTTAAATCAAATTCCTTAGATAAGGCACTCACAAATTTCAACTCTGTACGGTCATAGCTAAAAATTTCTGCAACATAATGTCCAAATTTCAAGAAATTAATATCTTTTGATTTATCAACAGTTACATATTGGCCTTCACTATTTTTAATGCGATAAACATAAGTCGTATCAATCTCACTCTTTGTTTTATTATTTAATATAGCAATTTTTACACGGCCACTATTTTCTTCACCTACAAGATTTTTTAGAGATATAAAGTCTACATTTCCCGCAAAGTCTTCCACATAATAGAAGATTTTCGATTTATCAATGTTCTTAGGAAGTGTATAACTACCATCTTCATTTTGTTTGATAATTTGATACTGTTCGATTTCTGAATCTGTTGATTCTCTATTTTCAGAAGGACGAATATAAAAGACTTTTTCTAAAAGAATTCCCCCATTTCCTACATCCTGAGGTTTACGAGCTATAAATTGTTCTTGATCTTTTTGAGAACGAATATATCCCGAAGTAATCAGAGGTTTTTGTGTATCGATTTGAATTTTAAATGTTGTGTATTGTTCTTCAGCTCCAGGGACATCTGGCTTATAACTAATAACATAGTCATAAATTCCATCAGAGACTCGATTTCCGTTAGAATCTTTTCCTCCCCAAGCTGTTTTATCTAGAACGTAACTTCTTGGATTTCTAGTATCGCCATCAAAATAATTTTTTACAAGGTCTGTTGGACGACTTTTCCAAATAGGGTTACTATGTGTTGTATCTGAAGAATCATAAACTGTTGCACGAAGATTTACCAAGTTTCTATAAACAAGAGTTTTAAATTGAACAGAATCTTTATTACCATCATCGTTTGGTGAGATAGCAAGGCGGATGTTCCCCTTTTCATCTAATTGAAGATGGTATTTTCCTTCGGCATCTTGTTTCACTCCGAGTACAGTCACTCGATTTCCTTGACGCTCTGCTTTTAAAACATTTAAATCATTTTCAGAACTTGTTAAATAAGTTGCATCGTCCGAAGGTGAAATTGCTGGATTATCTTTATCAATTTTAGAGTAAAATCCACTTTTTCCTTCCTGAATCAAATTATAAATTGGTTTTTCTATTGCAGGTAGATTTTGGAATTCTCCCTTAAATCCCATAAATGGTAAACCAATAATAGAACCATCATCTGCAGGATTGACAAATCTAACAAATCCTTCTAGAAAATAACCATTTGGCATTATTTTACTAAGTTCTTCAGTAAACTTACTTGTATCTACTCTAACTGTTACCGTCTTCGTACTATGAGCTTTCACAGTTACTTCAGGCCAGACTGTTTCAGTTAGTTTTCGTGGACGGAGAGTGAATTTCCCTTCGTTAACTTCATCCGTATTTGTATTTACAACCATCTTCAAAGTTTGGTCTTTGTCCGAAATATTATGAATTGTAACTTCAAAGGTAAATTTATCACCAACATTGCCAAGAGTAACACTTGGATAGTTATTTGTACCTGTTACAAATAGATCTGTGCTGGTTGCCGCCATCGTGTCAACTACACCGGCACCTTGCTGACGTGGAGAAGTATATGCTCCAGTTTGTTTATTAAAATGTGGTTTTGCAGTAGACATAATTAAAGCTTTTACAATCTCTGAAATTTGACTAGCTGATAATTCAGGATGTTTCTTTGCTAAATATTCTTTGACTAATGCTGCGACACCAGCTATATGAGGAGCCGCCATACTTGTTCCACTGATACTTCCATAACTATTGTCATTAAATGATGAATAGATATTTCCACCAGGTGCAGTAACATCTGGTTTCAATTGTCCATCTGTTGTAACTCCCCAACTTGAAAAATCTGATAATTGGTCTGCAACATCTGATTTACGATTATCCATCTTATGATTAAAGACAATTTTATACTGACCAGATTTAAGAATTTCACCATAATGTTTTGAAATAAAGACAGATGGGATTTTCTTAGCATCACCTGTAACAGACATACTAACATTTGCACCTTCAACGTTGTTATAAATTAAAACTCCAGCTGCACCGTGTTGAAGAGCATTTTTAATCTTATCAGAGAAATGGATTTTACCACGTTGAATCAGTGCTAACTTGCCTCTTACATCAATATTAGCAAAATCTTCTTCACGACCAATACCCGCTGCTACATATTCGTATTCTTTCCCTTTTTCAAAATCTTTTTCTGCTTCAGGTCTATTAAAATCAAACTTACCATAATCAAGTTTAGTATCATTTTCTAAACCTTTTACTTCAAAGACTTCAGTAGTTAGAATTTTATTATTAATCGAAGCAACAGAAATTGAATCTTCTACTGTAGAGGGATTTCCAACCAGTCCGTAATCAGGATTTTCTGCTAATGGTTGTGAAAAACCTCTACCGAAAGTATTGCTATTACCAGCAGCAATAACAACAGATACTCCTTTAGCGCGTGCTCTTTTTACTGCTTCAATAATATCTGAACCTGCATCTACCGTTGAACCCGCACCTGCACCCAAACTCATATTGATCACATCTGCACCTAACGCAACTGCGTCATCAATGGCTTTTACATAAAAGGCAGATGCTGTAGTTTTATCTCTGTCTGAAAAAACTCTCATAAACATTATTTGAGCTTCTGGTGCAACTCCATATACCTTCTCAGAATTCGGAGCTTTATTAACTGGATTTCCAGCTACAATACCAGTAACGTGCATTCCATGAGACTCTTTTTCAGCCTCTTTTATATTATCTGTTCCATCAAAGTAATCATAAGCATATACTACCTTGTCACTGTACCATTTCCCATAGTCAATACCAGCAGCCTTTTTAGCTTTTTCGATATCATTCTGATTTTTAAATTTCGCCTTTGACGGATCAGAAATACGCAGAACTTCATGATTCAAATCAAGGCCTGAATCTATAACAGCGACTACAGTTCCTTGCCCTTTGTGTCCTGCTTCCCATGTTTTAGGGACAGTAATCATTTCATTACTGGAGATACTATTTGGCTTTTCTTTATGCCCACTTTGAGATAAGGACTGTGATTGTGAACTTTCGGAAGAAGAACTGCTTTTTACTGCTGATTCTTCCTTCTTCTCTTCACTTTTTATAGCAGTCTTTTCTTTCTGTGTGATTACATTCTTGTCTGACTTATTATCTCTATATTCTATAGAATCATCTTGTTTTAATGACTCTGTCACTTCTGTTTTTTCCTTTGAAGGAGAATCTAGAGCATTCTTGTCAGCCGTGACTGGCGGTGCGAGCTTATTTGAATCATCTAATTTATTAATTGTTACTGCATGTGTAACTTGATTGGATGTTTCAATTTTTCCCTCATCGGCACTAACCTGTGCGAAAGTAAATCCGAATACAAAGACCGATAGCAGAAAAATCGTTGCTATTTGGTACTTTTGATGACAAAAATCTTTGCAATCTCCCATAAAATCACTCCTTTTTATTTAAATTAAAAGTATTATATACTAAATTATCAGAAAATTCTATCAAAAAAATATTTTGTAACAAAATTGTAATATTAATCATATCATACGATTTAAACATAAAAAATTAGCCTTGAGTGATACAAGACTAAATTTCTTTATTGAAAAATTACTTGCTATTTAATTGGTCATTCAGCAAAAATCTTACTGATCACGATTATAGAATAGTTCATGTGATTTTAATCGTGAATTAAGCATTTCTGGAACTGTGACAAAGTCATAACCTTGCCCTTTCAAGTAGTCAATAACCTTCGGTAGAGCATTTACAGTCTCAGCATGGATATCATGCATGAGAATAATAGAACCATTCTTGACTTCACGCTGAATTTCTGTCAAAATAGATGCTTCATTTTTACTCTTCCAGTCCAGACTATCCACATTCCACATAATAAAGCTCAAATCTAAGCTATTGCGAATATCGTCTGTAATGGCTCCATAAGGAGGACGCATGAGCTTAGAACTAGAACCCAACACTTTAGTTAGTGCAGCCTCAGTATCAGTTATTTGTTTTTTGGCTTCATCAAGCGAAAGTTTTGAAAGAACTGGATGGCTCCAACTATGGTTTCCAATGACATGACCATCCGATTTCATGCGTTTCAAAATCTCTTCATTACCAGCAACATTCTTACCTAAAACAAAGAAAGTAGCCTTAATTCCATACTTAGAAAGAGTATCTAATGCTTGAGTTGTCGTTGTAGGATTTGGTCCATCATCAAAAGTCAAGGCTACTACTTTACGATTTTTCTTCTCCAAATAAGCTTTATAAAGTTCCGCATCCTTATCTAGCAAATATGAGGACTGAATAAGCTCAAAGAAACTAGATACTGGCAAGGCAATCTCATCTAGATTTTCAACTTCCTGACTTGGATAAAGAATAATTTGGCTATCCTTATAATCAAAGTTCCATGCAGACAAGTCTTGATCAGAGAAGTCTTTAACAAGCTGATCGACCTTTTCTTGCTCCAATTTCTTATACTGTAAGAAAGAAGTCAGTTCTTTTGTCAGCTTTTCTTTGGCTTTACTAGCATCTGAAAATAATTGATCAAGTGTAAAAAGTTTGCCATCTTCTGTCAAATGGACTTTTGCCAGACTAGTTTTTTCAGTCTCTTCAACTTTTGACCAAGTTAAATCATAGACTTGTTTCATCACACTTCGGTTAACAATCCCTTTTAAAGTCGAATCCTGTTTCTCTGTATAATAAAAAACCAGATTTTCCTTATCTTCTAAATTTTCCTTAATATCCTGCACTATGATTCCTTTTACAGACGAAATCACTTGCTCCCCTTGGAGAGGATAATAGGTAATCACTTCAGCTTGTCCCTTACGAAAATGATCTTTCTGATTTTCCTCACTCAATTGATCATCTTTCTCTTTTTTGAGCGATTCAATCTTTTGTTCAAAGCTTTGTTTTGAAAATACCTTGTAGCCAATCATCGATCCAAGAACACAAATACTTACTGAAAAGATAGCTACTAGGGCTATTAAACCGATTCTCTTTTTATCGTATTCAACACGATTTGCTCTACTTTTATCCATAAGACCATCATATCAAATTCAGGCTATAATTTCAATGATTTTAGAGAAAACAGTATATTAAAAAGAGAGGAAGTTCCCCTCTTAAAATTTTATTTGACTGCTTCTTTCAAAGCATCTACCTTGTCCAAACGTTCCCATGGAAGATCAATATCTGTACGCCCCATGTGTCCATAAGCCGCTGTTTGACGGTAAATTGGACGCTTGAGATCCAGCATTTGGATAATTCCTGCAGGGCGAAGGTCAAAGATTTGACGAGCCGCTTTTTCAAGTTTGCTTTCAGCTACTGTTCCTGTACCAAAGGTATCGATACGGACAGAAACAGGCTGGGCAACACCAATAGCGTAAGCCAATTGTACTTCCGCCTTCTTAGAAAGACCCGCTGCAACAATATTCTTGGCAATATAACGAGCTGCATATGAGGCAGAACGGTCCACCTTAGTCGCATCTTTACCAGAGAAGGCACCACCACCGTGACGAGAGTAGCCACCATAGGTATCCACGATAATCTTACGACCAGTCAAGCCTGAGTCTCCTTGAGGCCCACCGATTACAAAGCGACCAGTTGGATTGATGAAGAATTTTGTTTGCTCATCCAAGTAAGAGGCTGGAATAACCTCTTTGATAACCTTGTTAATGATATCATTGTGAATTTGTTCGTTGCTGGCTTCTGGATCGTGCTGAGTAGAAATCACGACGGTGTCCACACGTACTGGGCGGTCATTTTCATCATACTCAACTGTAACTTGTGATTTAGCATCTGGGCGAAGATAGCTGATTTCCCCAGACTTACGAAGCTCTGCCAGACGACGAACCAATTTATGACTGAGTGAGATTGGCAATGGCATGAGCTCTTCTGTTTCATCTACTGCAAATCCAAACATGAGCCCTTGGTCTCCAGCTCCAATTAAGTCCAATGGATCTTGATCTGCATTTCCACGAACCTCCAAGGCTTCGTTAACACCTTGGGCGATATCCGGTGACTGCTCAACAAGTGACGGATGGACTCCCACCGTCTCAGCAGAAAAACCATATTCTGTATTGGTGTAGCCAATCTCTGCAATGGTATCACGAACCACACGGTTAATATCCACATAGGCATTTGTAGATATTTCACCAAAAACATGGACGGAACCAGTATATACAGCTGTCTCAGCAGCAACGTGCGCATCTGGATCCTTAGCTAAAATAGCATCCAAAATCGCATCTGAAATTTGGTCTGCAATCTTATCTGGATGCCCCTCAGATACAGATTCAGACGTGAATAATTTACGTTCTGACATAAAAATGTCCCCCCTTAAAAATAGTGTTATAGAGTTACAAAGTACTAGTAGGTATTTCCATTATCTTAGAGTTACAACACGAAAGAAATAAAAACGATACTTTTTTATTTCTGAAGCTAGTCAGGTGCATAGGGTAACCGCATTATTGCGACAACCGTAGAATGACGAACGACTTTGGAGCCGTCAGTATTTGCGAATTGAGACTCAAAAGAAAAAATAGAAATTTCTACCATCTTATCGGGACTATATAACGTTACCATTATATCATTTTTAAGCGCAATTTGCAGTCTTTAATGTAGTGTTTCTGTTTAGATAGTTCGTTCTCATAAATAAAAAGGTTGGAGCTCATCACTCCAACAATTACCTTAAAATGTTTGGCGTTTTGCTTTACGCTCTGCACGACCACGAGCGCGATTTTCAGCACGCTTGGTTTTACGACGTTTTTCATCAACCGCCCATTGAATTTTTTTCTTATAACCTGGTTTAACTTTTTTCTTTTTCTTTTTAACCAAACCAATCATTTCGATATCAAGCTTATCTTGCTTTTTCTCACGGTTGGCACGACGATCACGGTCATAAGTATCTTGAAATTCCCCGTCTTTGATCATCTTAGGAGTAAACTTGATTCCCAATTTCTCCAATTCACGGATATCCGAGTCATCACTTGGCTGATAAAGGGTAATAGCTGTACCTGGTAAGCCATTTCGTCCAGTACGACCAACACGGTGAACAAAGAAGGACAAATCTTGCGGAATGGCATCATTGATAACATGACTGACACCTTCAATGTCAATTCCACGCGCTGCCAAATCTGTTGCGACAATATACTCAAAATCCAGATTTTTTACCTGATTCATGATTCGCTTGCGTTCACGAGGGGCAATATCCCCATGGATTTTTGCCACCTTCAAGCCTTGAGCAGTCAGATATGAATGCAATTCATCAGCACGCGTTTTAGTGTTAACAAAAATCATTGCTAAATAAGGTTGCATCAACTGAGTCAACTGGTAAATTTGAGCATTCTTATCTCGGCCCTTGGTCGAAATCAACCAATTATCAATGGTATCAGAAATGACCGTTTTGGTCTTGATTTTCTCCATAACAGGATTTGACAAGTATTTTTTCAAAAATGGCTGCAACTTTTGTGGAATAGTTGCTGAGAAGACCATGAATTGCAGGTCTTTTGGAAGGCTGCCAGCAATCTTATCAACGGTTTCCAAGAATCCCATATCCAAGGTCATATCTGCCTCATCGACCACAAAGGTCTTGGCCTTGTGAATAGCTAGATCACCAGATTTAACCAAGTCGTAGATACGGCCTGGTGTTCCGATAACAATATGAGGCTGATTACTTGCCAATTTCTCAATTTGGCGAGCCTTATCCGTACCACCCACATAATTAACCACACGAACTTCGACATCTGAGTGGGCAGCAATCTGACGGGCCGCTTGGTAAATTTGAGTAGCCAACTCACGGCTTGGTGCAGTAATGACTGCTTGCACACTATCACTAGCTTCATCTAACTGCTGGAAAATCGGTAACAAGAAAGTATGAGTCTTACCTGAACCTGTTTTTGATTCACCGACTAGATCACGACCTGCCAAAACAATAGGAATCAACTTGTCTTGCACCTCTGTTGGAGTTGTAAATTTCAACTCCTCCAAGGCTTCACTAATATATTTTTTAAATTGAAATTTCGTAAATGACATAATATCCTCGATTCTATCTATCTTATCAATTATACCATATTTTATTCCATTACAGTAGTCTCACTTATTTAGGCTATTTCCAGTAGCTTTTCTAGTCAGAAAAAGGCTGGAATTTTATAATCCCAACCTCTTTTCATGCTCAATGAAAATCAAAGAGCAAACTAGGAAACTAGCCGCAGCTTGCTCAAAACACTGTTTTGAGGTTGCAGATAGAACTGACGAAGTCAGTAACATCTATACGGCAAAGCGACGTTGACGTAGTTTGAAGAGATTTTCGAAGAGTATCAGTCATTATTTCCAGTTTAAAATAGCATTCAAGCCATAGTGATCACTAACTTGTGGACTCTTGTTACCATCAAATACGACATGTAATTTTTCCACCTCTAACTCTTTGGTAGTAAAAACATAGTCGATTCGAAGGGGTTCTGTGTTCCCTTTCCATCCATCAATTTCAGGTGGAACAGTATAGCTACCACTTTTCTCTTGAGCAACTTCAAATGCGTCTTGTAACCCTAATGAACTAGCTAAAATAGCTTGGTAACCTTCCTGACCAGCCGGGTTGTTGAAATCTCCAGCTAGCAAAAGTGGCTTGTCCAATTCTTTCAAGACAGCCTCAAATCGTGCCCATTCTTCTTGGAAACCTTTATCCCACCAAGAAAGGTGGACACTTGCAACTGCTAGCTCCTTACCATCGACTACAGTTTCAGCCAGGGCAACACGGCGAGTATGATAGTCTGTTGGATCATCCACATCTGAAACCAAAATTTCTCTGGCTTCAATAGGTGTTTTAGACAAGATAGCCACACCTTCATGGTAGCGGTCATAACCGATATGATTATAAGCCCAAGTCCAATAGTAATTTTTTCCTTGCTCTGACAACTTTTCAACCAAGAGTCTAACATAGTGGTCTTGATGAATCGGCTCAGCAGCTGGCAAAGCTTGATAAAGGTCATTAACCTCCACCTCTGGCGAAGTAATCTCCTGATTGATTTCTTGGAAACAAATCAAATCATAGTCTTTATCAAGAATATCTTCAAGCAAGAGCTGGAATTTTTCCTCAGCTTCTTTTTCCATCCAGCTATGAGTATTGAGTGTTAAAAATTTCATGCTTTTCTCCTAAAACAAGAGGTTGGAAAACAGCTTCCAACCTCAAGTGTATCACAATTCTACTTTAGCAACTGCTGTTTTAGCTGCAAGAGAACCTGTTTGTTCTAATTTAACTGATTTAATAGCTTCAGCATTTGTGAAGACAACCACTGTAGAAGTTTCACGACCTGCTGCACGGATAGCATCCAAGTCAGCTGTGACAAGAAGATCACCTGCTGCAACTTTTTGTCCTTCAGCTACATGAACTGTAAATGGTTTTCCTTCAAGACTTACTGTGTCCAAACCAATGTGAACAAGTACTTCAAGACCTGCTTCAGTCACAAGACCAAGAGCATGTTTTGTAGGGAAGATGCTTGATACAGTACCTGAAACTGGAGATACAATGTTTCCATTTGCAGGTTCTACAGCAAATCCATCACCCATCATTTTTTGAGCAAATACTGGATCTTTTACTTGTTCCAAAGCAATAACTTGACCATCAGCTACTGAGTATACTTCCTCAGTAAGACCTTTAAAGTGAACAGTGTTTTGTTGCGCTTCTGTCATTTGACTTGGAAGAGTTTCAGGAATGACTTCACCTGAATCAAGGATATCTTGGATATCAGATTTCAATACGTCTGCTTTTGGACCGTAGATAGCTTGAACTCCTTGTCCTTTCATGACAAGACCCATAGCTCCTTCTGCTTTCCATTGTTCTGCATCACCGACTTTGTCAGCGTCTTTAACAGTTACACGAAGACGAGTCATACATGCATCAACATCAACGATGTTTGCACGTCCACCAAGAAGGTTGATAATGTTTACAGCTTGAGAACCTGCTGCAACTTTCACTTCACTGCTAGCTTCTTCTGAACCTTCAGCAGTCTCGTAGTTTCCGTTACGTCCTGGAGTTGCGTAGTTAAATTTTTGAATCATGAAGTTTGCGATAAAGTACATGATTACAGCAAAGAGAACAGTTACCCAAACGAAGTTAACGATATCCATACCGATACCAGCACTAATCGCAATAGGTGTACGAGTCAAGAACTCGATTGAACCGAATGAGTGCATACGTAGGTTCACAACGTCAGCCATAGCGAAGGCAGCACCTTGAACAAGTGAGTAAACAAGATACATAGGTGTTGCGATGAACATGAACATGTATTCGATTGGTTCAGTAACCCCTGTCAAGAATGTTGCAAGAGCTGTAGCGATCATCATACCTTTGTATTTATGTTTCTTATCAGCATCAACATTACGGTAGATAGCCACAATCACACCCATCAAGATACCGAATGAACCGATCATTTGTCCAACTTTGAAACGAGCTGGGTGAACAGTATCTAACAAGTGTTGATATTGAGTAGCATCAGTACCTTTAAGGTTTACAAGGTCTGTTACCCATGCAAGCCAAAGTGGGTCTTGACCAAATACTTGGCTACCTTTTGCTGCACCAGTTAAGACCTCATAAGTACCACCAAGAGCTGTGTAGTTCATTGGGATAGTCAACATGTGGTGAAGACCAAATGGCAAGAGCAAACGTTCCAATGTACCATACAAGAATGGTGCAAGGATTGGAGCAGTTTCTTGTGAGTTAGCAATCCAGATACCAAAGCTATTGATACCTGTTTGCACTACTGGCCAGAAAGCTGAAAGTACAATTGCAGCAATTACTGAACGAAGAATAACTACAAACGGTACAAAACGTTTTCCGTTAAAGAATGAAAGTGCATCAGGAAGCTTACGGAAGTTATAGTATTTATTGTAAGCAGTTGCTCCAATAAAACCTGAGATAATCCCTACGAAGACACCCATGTTAAGTGCTGGTGCTTCCATAACGCTAATAAAGTAATCAGCAACCTTGATTGAGCCACCAAAGAGAGTTGTTACCATAGCTTCAGGATTTTTCAACATATCGCCTGATACGCCAAAGATTGTACCAGTGATACGGTTGATTAGGATAAAGGCAAGACCTGCCGCAAACGCACCACCAGCACGTTCCTTAGCCCAGCTTCCTCCAATAGCGAGGGCGAACAAGATATGAAGGTTAACGATAACTCCCCAACCGATTTGCTCTAGTACACCACCAGTAATAACGAGTGGAGCAAAGTTAGGGTTAATCATCACAAGCGACTTACCGATTGAAATCATCAAACCAGCAGCCGGCATAACAGCGATAACCACCATCAAAGCCTTACCGAATTTTTGCCAAAACTCGAAAGACAAGACATTTTTGAATGTATCTTTCATCATTCAAATCTCCTTTATTTTTATTTAGGCAAACGTTTTACGAAAACGTTTGCACTTAACTATGTATTCATTATACCACTTTAAATTTTTTTGTAAAGGCTTTTATTAAAAAAATTAAGAAAAAAGAAAGTTTTTATACTTCCTTTTTTATATTTGTACTATTATAACACCCTAAAATGTGCTATCAAACCTTTAAGAAACGTCGCATTGAAATTCCTGATCCAATTGAACCAATAAAAATTCCAATAACAAACAATAAGGCAATCATCAGTGGACTGAATACTTCTGGTGAAATCATAGAAAGGTTTTGACCTACTAATGACTTATTAACCGATTGGTAAACCATTTGATAAACAACTAGTACTAAAACTGATGGAAGGGTTGCGCCAAATAATCCGATGAAAGCACCCTCAAGTAGGAATGGTCCTCGGATATAGCTATTCTTAGCACCAACCAAGCGCATAATTTGAATTTCTCGACTGCGGGAAATAATGGTAATACGAATGGTATTAGAAATCAAGAAAACTGCTATGAAAATCAAGAGGCCAGCAATCACTAGTCCCCAGACACGAATAAATGAGGCTAACTTAAACAAGCGTTCTGTATTGGCACCACCATCTTGAACTTCTGATACACCTTCAATTTTCTTAGCCTCTTCCGCTACTGTCTTTACATCACTTGGTGTGTTAGTATCTACTATATATGCATCATAGAGAGGATTAGCATCACCTTCAAAGATTTTCCAGTTGTCCCCCATTGTCTCAGTTAATTTTTCATATTGTTCTTCTTTACTTGAAAAGGTAACACTCTTAACTGTAGACATACCCTTCAAGGAATTATATACCTTGTGGTAGTCATTATTTGTAACAGTTTGACCTTCTTTTTCAATAGTTTCACTATTATCGGCTACGTCCTTACGAATGTATACCATTACTCGGACATTATTTTCAATATCTGTAGCTAGTTTCGCTGTATTGAAAATAACAGAAGCAAATATTGCCACCAAGGTCAAAGTAATCATGACTGAGCTGACAGCAGCTACTGTCATCCAGCCATTTCGTTTCAAACTTTTTAGCGATTCAAATAAATGGCGAAAAAATCTACTAATCATCGTATCCGTACTCTCCTTTTGATTCATCACGAACAACACGGCCATTTTCAATGGCAATGACACGGTGGCGCAAGGTATTTACAATCTGGCTATTATGAGTCGCCATCAAAATAGTTGTCCCTTGTAGGTTAATCCGTTCCAAGAGATTCATGATTTCCCATGAGTTATCAGGATCCAGGTTTCCTGTTGGTTCATCGGCTATCAATACTTTTGGATTATTTACAATAGCACGCGCAATCGCAATACGCTGTTGTTCTCCACCTGAGAGCTCATTTGGGAAAGAACGAACCTTATGCTTCAATCCAACCAAGTCCAAAACTTCCATCACACGTTTTTTGATATTACGGCGATTTTCCCCGATTACTTCCATAGCGTAAGCAATATTTTCATAGACCGTTTTCTTTGGCAAGAGTTTATAATCCTGAAAAACAACCCCAACACTACGACGTAGAAGAGGGACATCTTTCTTCTTAATCTTAACCAGATTAAAACCAGCAACTGATAGACTTCCTTTATCGATTTTTACTTCACGATATAGAGAACGAATAAAGGTTGACTTCCCTGCTCCCGAAGGTCCTACGATGTAAGCAAATTCTCCTGGTTGAACACTGACCGAAACACCGCGTAGGGCAGTCGTTCCGTTGTCGTATTTTTTTACGACATCTCTCATTTCAATGATTGACATGTGACTTCCTTTCTATCTTAGCTAATTCGCCACTTGAGATAGGCATCGATAAAACCATCTAGGTCCCCATCCATGACCTTATCTACCTGAGCAACTTCAAAGCTAGTTCGGTGATCTTTTACCATAGTATATGGCGTGAAAACATAAGAACGAATTTGACTTCCCCATGTGATTTCCTTTTTCTCACCCTTGAGGGAATCAACTTCCGCAGCTTTCTTTTCTTGCTCCATTTGATAGAGCTTAGCCTGCAACATCTTCATGGCACGATCTCTATTTCCATATTGGGTACGATCGACCGTTGATTGTACGACAGTTCCCGTAGGAATGTGTGTCAAACGCACTCCTGTTGAAACCTTATTGACGTTTTGCCCACCAGCACCACCTGAACGGAAGGTATCCATCTTAATATCATCTTCACGGATTTCCACTTCAATGGTATCATCCAGCTCAGGCATCACTTCTACAGATGTGAAAGAGGTGTGGCGACGTTTGGCAGAGTCAAATGGTGAAATACGAACCAAACGGTGAACACCCATTTCTGACTTGAGAAGACCATAGGCATTAGGGCCTTCAAATGATAAGGTTACCGACTTAATACCAGCTTCATCTCCTGCTTGGTAATCCAAGACTTCTACTTTAAATCCTTTAGCATTTCCATAGCGAGTGTACATACGAAGTAGCATATCACCCCAGTCTTGAGCTTCTGTACCACCAGATCCTGGATGGATTTCCAAAATGGCATTATTATGGTCATAAGGTTCTGACAAGAGAAGTGTCATCTCATAGCTGGTCATCATCTTATCCAGTTCGGCTAACTGTGTTACCAGTTCTTCTTGAACCGACTCGTCTTCTGCTAAGAAGTCCAATAAAATTTCGACTTCATCCTGCAACTCTTCCATCTTATGGAAGGTATTGTAGGTGTTTTTTAATTCATTCAATTCTTGCGACGTTTTTTGGGCCGCGATATTATCGTTCCAAAAATCAGGTTCTGTCATCTTGTTTTCCAAGATGGCAATCTCTTCCTCTAGACTCTCGAGGTCAAAGAGACCCCCTGAAAGAAGCTAATTTTTCACGATTTGCGTCAATTTTTTGACGGATTACTGAAATGTCCATAAATACTCCTTTTTTGTATCGTTTTATTATACCATATTCTCTCATTTCTTTCCATCTTTTGCTCTACTCCCCTTTTCATGGAAAAAGAAGCTGGGCAAAAACCCACTTCTAACTATCAAAAAAACGAGCATTTTCGTAGTTAAAGATGCTCGTTTTATTATGTCAGTGTTTATAATTAAAATAACAACAAAACAATTAGAAAGCCATGACAATGTATAAAGATTGTAACACAAATCAGTTAATACTCAATTATATTCAAAAAGCAACCTTGTTCATTGTCTGCTGACAGTGGACTTTAAAACATTTTTTTCCAATCCTTGAATAACTTCTTGAAGCTTATCAATGACAGCTTCCAATGTTGGGAAAGCCTTATTTTTAAAACCTCGTTTTCGAATTTCTTTCCAGACTTATTCAATAGGGTTCATTTCTGGTGTATAAGGTGGGATAAAAGCCAAGTCAATATTACTTGGAATCTCCAAGGTACTTGATTTATGCCATATAGCATTATCCATGACAAGTAAAATATAGTTATCTGGATAAGCTTGTGAGACTTGCCGTAGAAATTCATTCGTCCACTCAGTATTGCATCCTCCGGCAATGAGGAAAAAGGAATCTCCTGTCTGAGCATTTATCGCTCCATAACAATAGCGATATTCTCGCATATAATGACTAGGAATGCTAGGTCGGATTCCTTGAGGAGCCCAACAAGAACTCATCTTACTGATTCTCCCGAAACCAGCTTCATCTTGGTAGATCAAACGTACTTTGTTATAAGTCCCCTTCTCTTTAAAGCGCTTACTTAAGGTCTCGAATGTAGATTTTATTTTTAGACGTCTCAATTGTCTGAGCGTCTGCCTTCTTAGGATGTTCAGGTCGAGGGGTGACTGTTCGCCAACCATGGCGTTTCAAGAGATAATAAAAACCATCACGTGTAGAAGTGCGACCAATTTCTTTTTGATAAGCTTCGAATAACTGATTGACAGTTACAAATTCCCCAGCCTGAGCAGCTTCTATATGACGTTTTAGAAATGCTTGTTCTTCTTCGTAAGTCATATATTCTCGATGACGTCCACCACGAGTCTCTTGAAGAAGAGCTTCTAAACCAAACTCCTTGTATTTTTTCAAATTCCTCCAAACAGTTGTTTTATTGCAATCTAGCAGATTCATGATTTCCTTATAACTCTTTCCTTTTGAGCGAAAATAAATAATCTGTAGACGTTTATGATATTTGGCATACGATGAATCTCTCAGGAGTTTTTCAATTTTCTGTATTTCTTCGTTTGTAAGTTTCATAACTACTATTATAAGATGGTTTTTGATTTTAGTATAGTATGAAATGATACTCACTGAAAATCAAAGAGCAAACTAGGAAGCTAGCCGCAGGCTGTACTTGAGTACGGTAAGACGACGCTGACGTGGTTTGAAGAGATTTTCGAAGAGTATGACAATATAGCGTGATGATTGTAATTCTTTTGTCATTTTCCCTCCAGAAAATAAAAAAAGGAGAACAATATTTAACTGTTCTCCAAAATAAATTTATTAAAAAGAAAAACCCTGCCAAATTAATTTTTGGTAGGGTTTTTGGTAGGAAACTAAATTAATTTATCAGTTTCTAAAATGTGTTCACGATTCTAAAAGGCTGATACTATAGTATTCCGAATTCTAATTGGTATATGCCTCTTATTTAAGAGTAACTGAAGCTCCAGCTTCTTCCAATTTAGCTTTGATTTCTTCAGCTTCTGCAGTTGCAACGCCTTCTTTAACAAGTGCTGGTGCACCGTCAACAAGTTCTTTAGCTTCTTTAAGTCCAAGACCAGTGATTTCACGTACAACTTTGATAACGCCAACTTTTTTGTCGCCTGCAGATGTCAATTCAACGTCGAATGAATCTTTAGCAGCACCAGCGTCAGCAGCACCAGCTGCAGCAACAGCTACAGGAGCAGCTGCAGTTACACCAAATTCTTCTTCGATAGCTTTTACAAGGTCGTTCAATTCAAGGATTGAAGCTTCTTTAATTTCAGCAATAATGTTTTCAATGTTCAATGCCATTGTTATTTCCTCCAAATAAGTTTTAAATTTTATAATAGTTTTTTCGTAGCTAGGCTACGCTGCGTAGCTTAAGATTAAGCTGCGTCTTCTTTGCTTTCTGCAACCGCTTTGACTGCAAGAGCAACGTTGCGCACTGGCGCTTGAAGTACAGAAAGGAGCATAGAAAGAAGTCCTTCGCGGTTTGGAAGAGTTGCAAGTGCAAGAATCTCTTCTTTAGATGCGACAGCGCCTTCGATTGCACCACCTTTGATTTCAAGTGCTTCAGCGTTTTTAGAAAAGTCGTTCAAGATTTTCGCTGGTGCGATAACATCTTCATTAGAAAATGCAATTGCAGATGGTCCAACAAATACAGATGCAAGATCTTCAAGACCAGCTTTTTCAGCTGCACGACGTAAGATTGAGTTTTTAATGACTTTATACTCAACTTCGCTTCCACGAAGCTCACGACGAAGAACTGTATCTTGCTCAACTGTCAAACCACGAGCGTCTACAACGACGATAGCTGCAGCAGCTTTCATTTTCTCAGCTACTACGTCAACTAGTTCCGCTTTTTTAGCAATAATTGCTTCACTCATTAGTGTGTTCACCTCCGTTATTATTTTGCTTGGGGAATTTTTCCAAAAGAAAAACGCGCCCAAACCTAGACACGAAAGTACAATACGCTTCTTTTTACATGATACGTTTTGTCCTCGGTAGGATACTTATGAGTCAAGCTCCCCTACTGTCTTAGGCAGTTTTTTCAAACCGTATATAAGTATAGCATAGTCAAAAAAAGAATGCAAGATTTTTGCAAACTTTTTTTAAACTTTTTTCGTGATTTTTCTTTTAAAGTTCTACTGTCAGTACTTGGCCTTGCTTAACAACCTGTTCTCCGGCGATATAAACATCATCTACATCACTGGATTTGACAGCATAAACTAGGTGGGAAAGCATATTTTCTTGGGGTTGGAGATGGATTTTCCCTTGTGGTTGAATAACGAGAAAATCTGCCTGCTTGCCAACTTCCAGACTTCCTATCTGATTTTCCATTCCTAGAACCTTAGCCCCTTCGATTGTCAGTGCCTTGAGAGCCATTTCGATAGGAAATTGGCTGGCATCTCCACTTTTCATCTTCTGAAGAAGGGCTGCTGTCCGTCCTTCCTCAAACATATCCAGATTGTTATTGGAAGCAACCGAGTCAGTCGCAATTCCCACTGCTACTCCCGCTTTTTGGAGCTGGATAATTGGAGCAATTCCTGATGCCAATTTGAGATTACTGATAGGATTATGCGCAATTGCCACTTGAGAAGTTGACAAGCGTTTAATTTCTCGCTCGTTTAATTCTACTCCATGAGCAAAGACAGACGGATGATCTAAGTAACCCAGTTCTTCTAGAAAAGCGAGGGGGCGTTTGCCGTATCGTTTCAGGATAATGCCTGATTCCTCCTTGGTCTCCGCCACATGGATATGGATGGGAATGTCTAGCTCTTTTGCCATTCCCAAGCTCTCTTCCAGCAAATCTTTACTACAGCTGTAGGGAGAATGTGGGGCTACCATTACCATGAAATTTGGATTTTCATATCCTAAGATTTCCTCGATGATGGCCCGTGTTCTGCTTATAGTCTCAGCAGTCGTTTCTGCCTCTGAAGAAAAGAGAGTCGGTGAGAAATAGCAACGCATCTTAGAGACTTTCACTGCCTGATAAATTTGCTCAATATTCACTCCATTGGGATTATACATATCATTGAATGTTGTTGTTCCTGACTGAAGCATCTCTGTCAGCGCTGCTTTGACCGCCTTGGTAGTCATGTCTGAAGTAAACTCAGCTTCTGCAGGCCAGATATAGTCATTGAGCCATTCATGGAGGTTGCTGTCGTCCCGAATTCCTCGCAAACCTGTCATAGCAGAATGGGTGTGGCAATTGACCAAGCCAGGCATAATCCAGGCTCCCTGATAGTCTATAATCTGCTCAGCTTGCTCTAAAATCTCTGGATTCTCTTGACCAACATAGATGATTTGAGAATCCTTAACGGCTAAGATTCCATTCAGATAAACATGGAAATCTTGGTCACAAGTCACGATATTTACATGCTGATAGACTTTCATTCTAGGCTCCTTTTCTAAAAGACAATTTACAGTGAATAATTTTTCTAGCTATTGTAACAAAAAAGTCACCCGAAGGCAACTTTTTTTGGCCATAAGATTTTAAAATAGAAAGGATTATTCAGAGCTAAAAGCTGCAGCTTGCTGCATTTGGTAATACTTGCCCTTCCTATCCATAAGGTCCTGATGGTTCCCATACTCAACAATATCACCATCCACTAAGACTAGAATCATATCCGCATCCTGAATGGTTGACAAGCGGTGGGCAATGATAAAGCTTGTGCGCCCCTTCATGAGTTTAGCAAAGGCATCCTGTACCAGCACTTCTGTCCGCGTATCGATGGATGAAGTTGCTTCGTCTAAGATAAGAATCTTTGGAATAGCCAGAAAGACTCGGGCGATGGTCAAGAGCTGGGCTTGCCCAACAGAGAGAGAGTCTCCTGCATTTTCCAACTTGGTATCATAGCCCTGTGGCAACTGTTGGATAAAAAAGTCTGCATTGGCTGCTTTGGCAGCAGCAATCACTTGCTCCCGACTGGCATCAGGATTGCCAAAGGCAATATTGTCATGAATGGTTCCTTGCTTGAGCCAGGTTTCTTGGAGCACCATCCCAAACTGCTGTCTCAATGATGCTCGGGTATAGTCATAAATGGATTGGTTGTCTAGCAAGATATCTCCCGAGTTAATAGGATAAAAACGCATGAGGAGATTGATAAGAGTTGATTTTCCAGCTCCTGTCGGACCAACGATGGCCACCTTGCTACCAGCCGGAATATCAATAGACAAATCCTTAATCAAAATCTTTTCAGGATGGTAGCCAAAAGAAACCTGTTTAAAGGAAATGGCTCCCTTAACCTGGTCACTGGTCAAGACTTCCTTACCTGTTTCAGCTACCTCAGGACTTTCTAAGACAGCATAGACACGCTCTGCACAAGCCAGAGCACTTTGCAACTCAGCTAGCACTGAAGAAATATCGTTAAAGGGCTTGGTATACTGCTGAACATAGTTCAAAAAAGTCACTAAGCGTCCAATGGTCAAGGTAGAGCCTATCATGATACGATAAGCTCCCACTCCAGCTAGAAGGGCATAAATGAGCGCATTTACAAAGCGAGTCGAAGGATTAACCGTTGATGAATAAAAGATGGCTGACTGAGAATAACCTGCATAGTTATCATTAGCCTCACGCAGCCTTTGGATAAACTCTTCCTGAGCATTGAAAGATTGAATAATAGTCTGCTGGCTCAACGATTCTTCAATCAACTGAGTCTGAATTCCCCTAGTCTCTGTTTGCTTTTGGAAGAGATGATAAGATCTCTTGGCAATAAAGCGTGAGATTACCATAGACAGTGGCGTCAACAATAAGACTAAGAGAGTCATGAGGAGATGGATTTGGAGCATGGCTAGAATACTAACCAAAATCATCAAGACGCCAATGAAAAATTGGTTAAAAATCATGGCCAAGCCAGCTACCAACTGTTCTATGTCCGTTGTTACACGACTGACCATCTCCCCACTGCCTTGCCGATCCACCAAAGCAATCGGTAACCGATGGAGCTTATGGATGATTCGCTCTCGTAAATCTTTGGTATAAGAGAAGATTAGGCGATTATAGAGGAGAGGATTGATCCATTGAACTAGGGTATTTCCTATGACTACCAAGATCATCTGAATGAAAATCTGCCAAAAAACTAGCGAAGACTCAGCCACTAGAACCTGGTCGATGACCTGCCCAATCAGAATAGGTAGGTAGATTGATAAGCCAACCTGAGCAATAGTTCCTAGAAAGGCTAGAAAAAGGAGGAAGGGATGGCTTGCTAAATCTACGGCTAAACGTTTGAGCGTCTGGTTTGCGGTTTGTCGTCTCATGCTAGTCCTCCTTTCCATGTTGGGATGCATTGATTTCCCGATAGACTTGGCTAGTCTTCATCAAGTCATCGTGCTTGCCAATAGCTAGTAGCTCACCTTTTTCCAAAAGGAGAATCTGGTCAGCCATCTGTAAAGTTGAGGGTCGTTGAGAAATCAAGATTAAGCTCGTGTCTGGCAAATTTTCTCGGATAGCTTTCAAGAACTTGGACTCTGTGATGGTGTCGAGGGCTGAGGTCGCATCATCTAGGATGAGGAACGGAGCTTGGTGCAAGACTGCTCGTGCGATAGACAGCCTTTGTTTTTGTCCGCCTGAGAAATTTCGCCCTCCTGCCTCAACTAGGGCATCCAAAAGTCCTTCCTTTTCACTGACAAAATCCTTGGCTTGCGCAATCTCCAAGGCCTGCCAGAGTTCTCGGTCAGTCACTTCTTGATTTAAGCCTAGAGTTAAGTTGGAACGAATAGTTCCCTTAAAGAG
Organism: Streptococcus mitis; assembly: GCF_000722695.1. Taxonomy (GTDB): domain Bacteria; phylum Bacillota; class Bacilli; order Lactobacillales; family Streptococcaceae; genus Streptococcus; species Streptococcus mitis_O. The sequence goes on from NZ_JPFU01000012.1 coordinate 250,483, forward strand.
TTCGACCTTTTGTGGCACATAAGAAATCCAAGACCGCCATTGCTCAAGATTACGAGGACTACGTCCATCTCGATAAAGGTCAATGCTTCCCTTGTCTGCTAGATAAAGTCCAAGTAAGACTTGCACCAAGCTTGATTTACCAGAACCCGTCCCTCCGATGATACCGAGGATTTGCCCTTGACTCATATCAAAGGAAATGTCTCTCAGAGAAGGCTGGGCCGCATCAGGATAGGTAAATGTCATTTCTTGGACTTGTAAAACCTGATTACTGGTATCTTGCTTTTGTTCTAACTCTGAATGGATATCTTCTGGAGTTTCGGCAAAGACTTCCTCGATTCGCTTGGCTGAGATGTAGGACTGGTTGAGAGAATTGATCAGCATGGCTAGCTTGACCAATTCTACCAAAATCTGCAAGAGGTAGTTGATGAGGGCAATCAGGGCACCTTGACTGAGTCCCCCTCCTTGAATTGAAATATAACCCTGCCAGATGATGATGAGGAGAGTTCCATTGACAATCAGATAGGTCAGAGGGGTTAATAAACTAGACCAGAAACCTGTTTTTTCTTGTAATTTGGCATAAACTTGATTAAGGGTTTGAAAAATCTGTAACTCTCGTTTTTCTTGTCCAAAAGCACGAATAACCCGCATCCCTTGTAGTTGCTGGCGCGTTTCCTGAACCAGTTGGTCTGTTTTCTTTCTCAGACTACTGTAGAGAGGATTGACCAGTCGAGAGAGCCCTACAATGACAATCGTCAAAATCACAACCATAACCAAGAACCAGAAAGTCAGTTCAGCCGAGATGCGATAGGCCATAAAAATGGCACCAAAAACGATAATAGGGGCTCTCAAAAATAGGCGCAAGAATTGATTAATACCAGTCTGAATCTGATAGGTGTCCGAAGTCAAACGAGTCACCAAGCTTGAAGTTGTCAGACGGTCTCTGCTATCCTTGGGTAGGGAAAGAATATGACGATAGAGGTCGTTTGTCAATTCTTTGGCAAATCCAACCGCAGCCTTAGCTGAGTAAAACTGAGCTACCAAGGCCACTACAACACCAATCACTGCAAAGATAAGGAGTAGGCCAATCTGCATCCATAGATGCCCTTGATCTCTCTGGGGCAAGGATTGGTCAACAATCCCTGCAATCACCATGGGAACCAGGAGCTCAAAAACAGCTTCTAGTAGCTTGAACAAGGGTGCTAAAATCGATTCTTTGATGTAGGGTTTAAAGTAAGATAGTAAGTGTTTCATAAATCCCTTCTATTCTTATTCTGAAAATGAAGAAAGTGGGAAGCTCCCACCCTCTCAATTTTATTTGTTTAAGTAAGGCAATAAATAGCCATATCCTGCTTCGTCCATCTCATACTTGGCCACAAAGCGTAAGGAAGCAGAATTGATACAGTAACGCAGACCACCTAACTCCCGAGGTCCATCTGTAAAAACATGACCCAAGTGAGCATTTCCTGAACGAGAACGAACTTCAATTCGCTCCATTCCATGGCTGAGATCCTTGTAATAATGAATCAATTCCTTGGAAATCGGACGGCTGAAACTTGGCCAACCACAACCTGAAGCAAACTTATCCTTAGCAAAGAAGAGTGGCTCACCCGTCGTAATGTCTACATAAATCCCTTCTTCAAATGTTTGGTCATAGGCATTGGTAAACGGCGCCTCTGTAGCAGCTTCTTGGGTGACACGATAAGACTCTTCAGTTAAGCTTTTCTTCAACACTTCTTGACTAGGCTTTTCATAATTTGATGCATCAATCAATGGCTTCTCAGCATCGGTCACATCGATATGACAGTAACCCGAAGGATTTTTCTTAAGATAGTCTTGGTGGTAATCTTCTGCCAAAATGTAGTGGCGCAGTCTCTCCACTTCTACTGCAATCTTTCGACCCAGCAGGCGCTCCTGCTCCTGTACCACTGTATAGATAGTCGGCAAATCTGCTTCATCTTGGTAATAAATCCCAGTTCGATATTGGCGACCACGATCATTCCCTTGTTGATTAATCGATAAAGGATCGATGACTCGGAAATAATAAAGTAAAATCTCTCTGAGTGACACTGCATTCTCATCATAAATCACTTGAACCGTTTCTGCATGGTCTGTTTCCTTAAGAAGCTGATAATTGGTCGTTTCAACTTGCCCATTAGCATATCCGACACTGGTTACTAACACTCCAGAAATTCGTGAAAAATACTCCTCTAGACCCCAAAAACAACCACCTGCTAGATAAATTTCTGCCATCTTTATTTCTCCTTTATCAAGTTTTTAACTAATACTCTTCGAAAATCTCTTCAAACCACGTCAGCTTACATCTGCAACCTCAAAACACTGTTTTGAGCAGCCTGTGGCTAGCTTCCTAGTTTGCTCTTTGATTTTCATTAAGTATAAACTTCTTTTCAAAAAAAGGATAGGAAGCCCTCTGGTCAAGAGTTTCCCCATCCTATCTTCTATTCTTTATTTTGCTTGGACACGGACACCTTGCGTATCAACTTTCAAGTCATGCAGTTTTCCTTTGAAGGGTTGTTTTTCCAATTCTGCCTTAATCGTTGGCATCTTGTCATGAGAAGCCAAGACCATAACTGTCGGCCCAGCACCAGAGAGGTAGGTTGCATAGGCACCATTTTCTTTGGCCACTTGCTTAATCGTCGCAAATTCTCTCACCAAGTCCTGACGGTAGCGCTCGTGGAAGAGGTCTCCCTCGATTGCTTGACCAGCTGTCACCATATCTCCTGCCAACAAGGCAGCAACCGCCACATTGGCGATAGAACTAGCAGCAACAGCTTCCTTGTAAGACAATTTCTTAGGTAAGACGCCACGGCTGTCTCGAGTACGCAATTCATAGTTTGGAATGTAGGCTAGGAAATCACATTCTGGGAAATCTGCCACAATAGCTGAAACTTGCCCATCAACAGAGCTTGCAATAACGAGATTACCATAAATAGCTGGAGCCACATTGTCTGGATGCCCTTCAATCTTAGTAGCCAATTGCAATTTTTCATGGTCTGACAAGTTGAGCTGACCCAGTTGGTTGGCTAGTTCAATCCCAGCAACAATAACCGAGCTAGAAGAACCCAAACCACGCGCCAAGGGAACATCACTGGTCATTTTCAAGCGTCTAGGTTTCAAATCTGGTACAATTTGCAGGGCGATTTTGAGCAATAGATTACGCTCGTCATGAGGAATCCATTTGCCAATCTGGTGTTCAATCAGCCACTCTTCTCGTTCTTCGCAAACCTCGATTTGAAGATACTTGGTTACAGCTACACCGACCGAGTCAAATCCTGGCCCGATATTGGCACTAGTTGCAGGTACAATAATCTTCATCTTATTCTCCTAGCACCTTGAAGGTATTCAAGAGGTCGAATTCTGAAACCTTCTTCAATTCAGCTGAAACATTTTCAAGTTGGGCTTTATTAATCTTATGTGTAATGATGACCACACGTGCCTTGTCACCTTCTTTTCCGTCTTGAAGGATTTGCTTGAAGGAAATATCTTGAGCATTAAAGATTTCAGCCAACTTCAAGACCTGACCTTTTGAGTCTGGAGCCAAGATTGAGAAGTAGTAATTTGCTTTGACATCCTCTGGATTTGCCAAGACTAAGTCACGGCTGTATTCGTTGAAGTCTTTACCAATGGTACCATCATTCAAGCGACGAACGATACGGACAATATCCGCCACCACACTTGTTGCAGTTGGTTTTTGACCAGCACCTGGTCCATAGTACATAGACTCGCCGATACCGATAGATTCTACAAAGACAGCGTTCATCACTCCATTCACACTGGCAAGTGGGTGTGCTTTAGGAAGGAAGGTTGGAGTTACTTCTGCAGCAATTCCTGAAGGAGTTTCCTCAATAGAACCAACCAATTTCACTACATAGCCAAGTTCTTGGGCTACAGCTACGTCTTCTGGTGTGATGTTGCGGATTCCCTTGTGGGCTACATCGTCAAATGCAACCTCCATACCAAAAGCAAATTGGCTCAAAATAACCATCTTGTAGGCCGCATCAATCCCATCCACGTCATTTGTCGGGTCGCTTTCTGCAAAACCTAGTCTTTGCGCTTCCGCAAGAGCATCATCGTAAGACCAGCCTTCTTCCACCATCTTGGTCATCATGAAGTTGGAAGTTCCGTTAACGACTCCAAGCACGCGCGTGACTTTATCAGAAGCCAAGGAATTTGCTAAAGTACGAAGAATTGGAATCCCACCAGCTACTGCTGCCTCGTAGTAAAGTGCTACCTTGTTAGCTTGAGCGATTTCTAACAATTCTGCACCATGGACAGCCAAAAGGTCCTTATTGGCAGTAACAACGTGTTTCCCAGCTTCCAAGGCACGAGTGATAAAAGTCTTAGCAGGTTCGATACGCCCCATCAATTCCACTACGATGGTAATATCTTGGTCTGATAAAATATCATCCACATTGGTTACAAAGTTAAAGTCATTCCCTGCTGCAAGCAAGCGATTCTTTTCATCTTCATCCTTGACCAATACCTTAGCAACTTCAATCTCTGAATGTGCTGATTGATTGATTTTTTCTCCATTTTCCTTTAGGAGGAAAGGCACGCCACTTGCAACGGTACCAAATCCTAGTAAAGCAATTTTAACTGTCATGTTTGTCTCCTCGAAATTTTCTAATATAGCCATTATAACAGAATTTTGTGAAAATTCCTATTATAGTAAATCACTATTTCAGTCTAGAAAAGAAAAAACGAATCAAACGATTCGCTCTTCTTAAAATCTGAAAATAGCTTTCCAGAAATGATTATCCAATCTTTTGCAGATTGATCACTGCATCGTGATTCATCAAGACTTGGCCATACTCTTGTAAGACTGAACGACTGATATCACTATCGTCTGCAAACTCGCGCATACGAGCCAAGAGCCAAGCTGGATATGGACTTGGATGATTTTCAATATCCACTAAAATGGTCAAATAATAGCGCTCGTTCATTTTGTAGAGTTCAGAAGTTTCCATCTCAAAAGTTACTGTTTTGGCAAAAGCCACCAAATCAGCCAACTTAGCAAAAGAAAGGATGTAGTAGATGTAAGGTTCTTTCTTGCTTTCAGCTTCTTGTTCAGCCCGCTCCTGTTCTTCTTCCCTGGCTTCTACTTGCTCTAGAGATTGAATCGCTTCGATATCATCCTTAGTCTTTTCTGCGATGCTTTTTTCCAAGGTTTTGATAAATTCATCTGGCGACATTTGAGCCAATTCTTCCATATCTGGTAAATCCGATAAGTCTTCAAAATCTAGATTTTGGTCAATCTTTGATTTAGTTACAAAGACATCTACCTTATCAGGTTTTGGAGTCACACGGAAGCTCAACATGCCTGTATCCAGAAAACTATCAGGCATCTCTAACTCATCCAAGATAGCATAAAAGAACTCTTCTGTTTTTTCTTGAGGAACAAGAAAGTCAGCAATCTCCATGCCACGATCCATCAAATCCTCTAAAGACATCGTGATTTTCAAAGTTGTATCACTAATTTGTTTCATTTTCATTGCTAGTAACCTCATACTTTCAGTTCTATCTATTATACTAGATTTTTACGATTTTATCAAAAGAAGGCTCCTCTATCGGGCTAGATTTTCCCTAGGGTAACTTCTGTAGAAAATTCTAAAGGGAAATTTCTGCTAACAAATAGAAAAAGCCTTCAAAACCGGCTCTTAGCCAACTTTGAAGACCTAATACATCAGAAAGCTTATAGTTTAAAGGTTGCTACACCAAGGATAGAACGATTTAAATTTCTAAGAATTTGAAGACTTTGTTCAAATTTCTTATAACGAGTCACTCCATACTCTTCAACAAGAAGGACTGTATCTCTTTCCAAAAGAGATGGCACATCTTGTAAATCGACAAAATGCATTCCTTTTAAAGCCTCTTGATTTTGTTTCAATTTATCTAAGATAGCTTTATTTGAGCTAACGATAGTCAATTCTTGTCCAGCATTTTTGTATGACAAGACATCTGCTAGGTTGGCAATTGTTGTAATCTCTGTTACAAAATCAATTTGATATTGAGAAAAATCACCTGCTCTATTGATTGTTGGATTAAAGAGATAAACCAATACATTTCCCATCACAACCAAAATCACACAGACTACTCCAATAACAGCTAAACGGAGAATCAAGTTTTTCACATTCAATCCAAGCGCTGTCTCACCGTTTGCATTCAATTCTTTAGAGTTGATGGTTTCCAATTTTTCAATTTTTACATTTGCATAAGTATGTTTAAATTTCTCAATCAATCCATCAATTTTTCGCTCTAACAAGTCATTAGCGTCTTTACTTGGTGTCAAAATTTTCACACCAACCCCTGCATCGTCAATCATATAGTAGACAGTCAGTTTTTTCCACCAATAATCATTCGTAGAATTTTTCAAGGTTGTTTCTGTCGTATCTAATTCACTGGCAATTTTTTTCAACTCACTAGACTCTATATCATTGAAAAGATAAGCTCCATTCAAATTCCCATCAATCAATTTCCCGTAGAAATCACTATAACCACCAATTTGATGATTCAAAATCGTTTTAGCTGAATCTTCTGGAGGAGTGATTTTATAACTAAGATAAGTTGAATAACTTGTTGTGTCTTTAACAGTATTTTTATTCCTAACTGCTTTAATTGTAAATGGTACAGCAATGAGAGCAAATAAAGCGATGAGTACTAAAATATTTGCTTTTCGTTTTTTGTAAAGATTTGCAAATAAATCAGCTACTGAATAATGTTCAAACATGATTTTTTTCTCCTTTGTTGAGTAGATACTGGTTCTCTTTTGTAAGCATTTTTGCTACGAATATAATCACAATAACAATTCCCCAGAATTGCATTGTAAATAGATTGAAGAAGCTTTCTGAAAAGCTACTTCTTGGCATAAAGAATAGATTGTTCAAGATGAGTAGGGACAAGGCAAATAGGATTGTTCTAGAGCGATAGGCTACTTGCAACATGGCTATAAATAGCATGCCTAGTAAGAGACTAAGTAGAAAGACTCCTACCATACCATAGTCTGTATACAACTCCATGATATAACTACTTCCGATACCATGTCCTTTCAAATATTCCTTGTTCAAAACAAGATAGGATAGATTGTGGGCATAACTATTACTATCAATAGCTAGTTCCACACTATTAGTTGTATGCTCAAAGGCTTTTCCTCCGAAAATAGCCCCCAAACTTCCTCTTGCAAAATAATCAAGAACAGGGCCAAAAGTAAAATTACGGAAATCTCGATAAGGTAAACTATTGTTAAATAGAAAACCTCGAGCCAGAACACCAAAACTGGTTCCTTGTTTATAGATAAAGTCGAGCAGGATATCCCAGAAACCTGTATGGGAAACCTGGACATTATCCCGTACATAATTGAGCACTCCCATTCCTAACATGAGAATAGGAGAACCTACAAAAATCGCTAACTTTTCTTTAAACCCAATCCATTTTCCTTTTTCAGTTTGCTCTCGCATAAAGTAATAAACAAAAGCAAATAAAATACTTAAAATAAAGGGATTTCGTGTCCCGATTGCCAAATGAATGGTATTAGCTGCAATAAAGGAGACAAGAACTGCTGTTGCCTGCAATTTCTTTGGCTTGGTTGCCAGATACATACACATTGCATAGACCGTAAAGGTCGATAATATGTAGGTAAAATAAGGCAGTTTACTTTCAAAATTTGCATAGTAGGCGTAGTAGGACGTCTGCAAGCGATACAAGAGACGTTCAAATAATCTAATGAAATAGAATGGATAAGTTAGAAGAAAAACTCCTAGTGATACAAAGCGTAACCGCTTGATATAAATCTCTTTTATAGAATTTCCTATCTTTGGTACTTTTATTTTCTTCCTAGCTATGAAGTAACGAGCTAGGACGCCTCCTGTAGTCAAACCCAGAATCGAAACCATGACGACTATAAAAGCAAAGCGATAGGCTATCGGATGATAGGTATCCAAAGCTCCATCCCTAAAATAATCAATGGTCGGTCTTGATACCAGAAATATAAAAATGGTTAAAAAGAAAATAAAATGGATTAAGTAATACTTGATATCATTCCAGCAGGCAATTAAGCTACTAACCAGTAAGAACAATAAAGTAGAAAGTAAGTTAACATTATTATTATTAAACAGATACACAATTCCACTTACTAACGTCAAGGCATAGCTGACTATGGTCAAACTAAATAACAATCGTTTTCCATCAATCACTTGCTCACCCCCATTCTAATGTAATTTTTTAGATTTTTCAATATTTTTCAGTAATAAGAATCGGTATAAGGAAATATTTATAAATAGAGCTAAGGCACTAATTCTTCTTCCCTTACGAAAAATTGGATTCCTAGAAATAGCAAAGGCATGGCCTTTTAAAAAACGATGAATCTGAGAATAGGCTTCAAACCGTTTGTACTGTTCATCTAGCAACATCTTATCCAGAATAAAGAAATGGGCATAGGCCAATCTGAAGAAAGCAACCTCTTTCAAGTCAGGATAGTTTTTCACAACTTCATTGTAAAAGTTTTGGTAGATATCAATATAGGCTAAATCCTTTTCTGCATAAGGTTTGGTCGTAATACTGTCTCCTCTATGGAAATAGTAATAATAGGGTTTGGTATTAACGACGTACTTCTTAGCCAACTTGATTAAATCAAAATGATAATAGGCGTCTTCATAAATCAACCCTTTAGGAAAGGATAGAGCAATTGCGATTTCTCTCTTGATTAGCTTATTGCAAATCGTCCCAGGTATTTTTTCGCCTATGAGGTATTCCTTTAGAAATGTTTGAGAATCACAGACAAAATACTCATCCTGATTGGCTGACTGTGGGTTTTCATCATTAGCATAGACATTCATGACACCACAGCTCGAAACATCCGCATCTTCTTGAATTAATTGCTCATATAAACTCTGAATCATTTCTGGATGGATATAATCATCTGAGTCAATAAAAATCAGATAATCCCCATGTGCCTGCTTCATTCCATCATTTCGTGCTTGTGACAAGCCTTCGTTCTTTTTATGAAGCACTGATACCCTATCATCTTGTTCAGCGATTGAATCACACAAGCGACCACTTTCATCTGTTGCTCCATCATCAACAAGAATGATTTCCAGATTTTGATAGGTCTGCTTCTGAATGGAAGCTATCGATTTTTCTAGGTACTGCGCCACATTATAGACTGGCACAATCACACTAATTAATGCAGTTTCCATGCTACTCCTCTAATAGTTTTTCTACTTGTTCGATTTGTTTGGCAATTGTAAATTGCTGAATGAATTGGCTAGCCTCATTGACATCGAAGTTTGAGGCAGAAGTCATGTAGTTCGTAATTGCCTGAGCTGCCTCTTGATTACTCTCAATGATTTGTCCAAATCGACCTTCTTGGGATAATTCCTCAGCCCCTCCAACCTCTGTAGAGACAAAAGGAAGTCCCAGACTCAAGGCTTCCACATACACTCCAGGAAACCCTTCTTGTTTAGACATAGACAAGAGAACTTTCATATTAAATAAATACTGATAAGGATTTTTTTGATAACCAAGGAAATGTACATAGTCCTCAAGCCCATACTCTTTGACCCGTTTTTTCAGTTCCTCTTCCATATCACCAGCACCGATAAAGTAAAGGTGATAATTTTTTCCTTCTTGGTGTAATAACCGTATCACTTCCACCACACGGTCAGACCCCTTATTTTCCTCAATCCGTCCAATGGTACAGATACTTTGAGACGCAATCTCGATATCAATCTTCTCATGAGATTTTTCTTGAATAGTCTTAAAATCATAACCATTGTAGACCGTCCGTAATTTGGAAGCATAATCTGGATAGATTCCCTTGATAGAATGACTGGTCTTTTTTGAAATTCCTACAATGGTATCCGCAACATCCAACTGGCGTCTATGTGATTCCCTTTTTGAGCTATCCTTAAGAAATTCTTCAATACTTCCATGAATCCAAGATATCTTCTTAACTTCTTTTCTTTTAGAGAACAAAAGCGGTGGATTCATAATTGTAAAGGAAACTTCAACATCATAGTCATCTTTCACAAGCAAGCGCCGAGTCAATCTTGGAAAATAAATTCTTATTCTCCACAAAAGAGCTCGGAGCCATCTGGCTTGACGATAATCCTGAAAGGATTTTAAAATTCGTACATGTTTAGGAACAAATTCATATCCCTTGTCAAAGTGCTCCATTTCAAGAATATCAATATCATACTTTTCTGGATCCAGATTAGAAACAATGGTAGATAGAATCTTCTCTGCTCCGCCTCCGAGAGAAAAAGACCACATAAAAAATAAGATTTTTTTCTTAGCCACCATATTCTCCCTTGTATTCCGTATAAGACTTATCCATATCAGCGATGACAGCATCATGATGTGGTACTTGCTTGTCTGCTGGTGGTGGCGTCATATAATCTCCAAAAGCAGTGCTAAGATAGGCATCATAGCCGATTGGAATAGGCAACTCTGTCCCTTCAAATGGCAAGAAAAGATTATTTTCAAAAGATGCGATTGGGTACTTGTTTCTCATATAGCCAGGACCTGAGCATAATTCTGTAATGCCATCGCTTTCAGCGAGACCATATTTAGTCATTTCTTTCTCAGCTTTTTTCCAAATGCGATAACGGAGAGATTTTGGAGTCAATCCCAGTAAAATACGACTTCCCCATTTCATAAGTGCACCATGCTTTTCTGGAATAGTTTGCGCACAAAAGAGTGAATAGATCAAGGCCCAGCGAACCTGTTTTTTCCGCTCAGCTGGATTCTTCGGATAATAATCCAAAGGCAAGACATCCAAGGCAAGACCATGTGGCAAATTCAAATCCTGCTGATAAGGTTTGATACAGGTCGTTTCCTTGTCACGAATAGTAATAAAAAGATTGCGGTCTACAAAATCCTTGTTACTCTTTGACAAGAAATAACGCTCATCTGCATAACGAGGCCATAATTCTGCTAATCTCTCATAATCTTTACGAGGCATAAAAAAGTCTAGGTCGTCGTCCCAAGGAATAAAGCCCTTGTTTCGAAGGGTACCAATAGCCCCTCCGCCACAGAGATAACAGAGCAAATCATGTTCTTTACAAAAGGCCACAAAATATTCAGCCATCTCCAGACTTCGAGCCTGAATTGCTTTTAAATCAGTCATATTGTTCATTATTCTTTCTATCGTATCGTTTCATTATACCACAAATACGGGGTGAAAATCTATTGCAGACTGTAAAAAATCAAAGCCTGATTGCTAGATAAATAGCCTTCAGACTTTGATTCTCCTATCTTATTTTATCTCAAGCCCATCTGAGATAATTTATTCTGATATTTGTTTTGATCAACCAGCAAACCCAAGCCTCCATAGACATCATAGGCATCGACCCAATCACCTAGTTCTGGAACTGTTAATCTCTCAATGCCATTTTGCGCTCCATCTAGGAAGGATAAGCCATTAGTCAGTAGGAAACTATAAGGAACATTCGTAGAGGTCATGCCAAAGACCTTACCAAGTGCTTCTGATCCAGTAAAGAGTTTAGTTGGATCCTTGAGTTGTTGCAGAACAGCTGTCAACACTTGCTGTTGTCTCTTGGTACGACCGTAATCACCTTCATCATCATCACGGAAGCGAGCATAATTGAGCAAGGTTGATCCGTTCATCTGCTGTTTCCCAACTTTGATGGTTTGGGTTGGAGATTCAGTCTCAGTAGCATGCAAATCATCTCCGACTGTAGCTTCTGTTAATGGACGCCCATTCAATGTTGAAAACTGGGCATCAATTGTCACACCATCAGGGAAAAGCGTGTCAATCGCTGTTGCAAAGGCCTGGAAGTCTACCAAAGCATAGTACTTAATGTCCAAGTCAAAATTATCTTTCAAGACTTGGCGAACCATTTCTGCCCCTCTTTGCCCCTCTTGTTCTCCTAACTCATAGGCTACGTTTAACTTGTTATCCGTCTGTTTTCTACCGTTAATCACTTGGCTGTAACCATCTATATAAACCAAATTATCACGCATGAAGCTGACCAGCTTGATTTTCTTATCTGATCCACCGACGTTTAGGACCATAATCGAGTCCGTTCTCGTTTCAGCACTATTTTGACCAATCCGTCCATCCGTTCCCATAATCAAAATATTAACCCCATCCTTGGTATCTTGACCATTAAAGACTTCTACTTGAGCTGCCTTAGCATTTGCAGGTTTGTTTGAATCAGCATTTGAATAACCTTTGAGGAACATAAAAATCATGCCAAAACCGACACAGGCTAAAAGGGCGAACAGTCCAGCAAAAATACGACCCCAACGAATCTTACGTTTTTTGGATGTAACCTTCGGATGAGGATGACTTTTCTGGTATTTTTTTGCACGACTACGGTTAGCATAGGATGGAAGAGAAGACTGATTGATTGGTTCCATGAAAGACTCTTCCATATCGTGATTTTCATTATGAATTTCTGAAGAATCTTCACTACTACTGGCCATATTTAACTTACCTTTCAGGTAAGCAAACTCTTTCTTCTCTCGCTCATTGAGGTAATGAATGTTCTTAAAAAGATAGTCATAACGTAACTGCTCATGATGGCTTAAAGGATTTTCTTTCCTCATCTTCTCTCCTTTCCATGGTCTGATATTGAATAAATAGGATAAGCTCCCAGAACTTTATACTGAATTCCAATCGCTTCTAATTCTTTTTGGGCAAAGTGGACCAAGGCCTGATCAGTATAATCCACATCGATAATGAAAAAGTATTCGCCCAGTGCTGTCTTGAGTGGACGACTTTCAATTTTTGTCAGGTCAATTCCTCGCCAAGCGAAGGTTGAAAGAGCCTTATAAAGTGCGCCAGGAAGGTTGTCAGGCAAGGTCAAGGCCAAAGTCATTTTCTCAGTTTGTGCTTGCAAGGGGATACTAGGCTTTTCAGCTCCCAGAACCCAAAAACGTGTGAAATTGGCTTCCATTTCCTGAATATCCTCGGCAATCAGTTCTAAGCCATATTCTTCGGCAGAACTTCTTGGTGCAATGGCTGCATAAGGCTGGTCAGGATGTTCGGAAATAAAACGGGCCGCATAAGCTGTACTAGCTGTTACCTCGATTTGGGCTTCTGGATATTGTTCATCGATGAATTTCTTTCCTTGAGCCAATGCCTGTGGATGTGAAAAAATCTTTTCAATCTTAGTGTGACCTGGAACTAGCATCAACTGCTGATGAATAGGTTGAACAATTTCTGCCACTGCTTGGATACGAGCCTGATGAAAAAGGTAGTCCAAGGTTTCATGAACACTACCCTCGATAGAATTTTCAACTGGCACCACAGAATAATTCACCAAGCCTTGTTCATAGGCCTTGATAACATCTGTAATGTTGGCAAAGGCCTGCAATTCCTCATGAGGAAAAGCTGTCTGCACAACGTGGTGTGAAAATGATCCCTTGGGACCTAGATAAGCAATTTTCATCTTAGTTCCTCTATAATTTCCTCTGGGCTTAGCTTGGTCACATCCAAAACCCTACTGGCTGCTTCCTCATACCAGTACTGTCTTTCTTGAAAAATAGCTGCTAGTTTCTCCTTACTATTATTTAGAAAAAGCGGTCGCAAATTGTCCTTATCAGCTGATATGCGTTGGTAGAGGGTTTCAAAGTCTGCTTTCAGGTAGATATTATCAGGATTGGTCTTGAGTAAGTCACGATTTCGCTGAGAAATGACTACACCTCCACCAGTTGACACAACCTGGTCTTTTTGTAGTAAATCAGCTAGGACTTCTGACTCCACCTGACGAAAGGCCTCTTCGCCCTTTTCAGCGAAAAAATCCGCAATAGACATACCTAAGCGCTTCTCAATCAGAGCATCCATATCAAGGTAATTAGGGTCCAAGCCTCTTGCAATAGTCGATTTGCCAGCCCCCATAAATCCGAGTAGTACCTTAGCCATGAATCAAGCTCTCCAAATCATCAAAGAAGCTAGGATAGCTGGTATTGATGGCTTCTGCACGGTCAAGCTCCACTTCTCCATCTGCAACCAAGAGAGCCGCGATAGCTGTCATCATGCCAATGCGGTGGTCACCAAAAGTATTGACTCTAGCACCGTGAAGGACTGATTTCCCTTTGATAATCATCCCATCTGCTGTAGGGGTGATTTCTGCTCCCATACTATTGAGGGCGTCTGCTACCACCTGAATGCGGTCTGTTTCCTTAACCTTTAGCTCCTCAGCATCCTTGATAACTGTTACACCTTGAGCTTGGGTCGCCAGTAGGGCGATAATTGGCAATTCATCAATCAAGCGTGGAATCAAGGCACCACCAATCTCTGTTCCTTTCAAGTCAGAAGACTCAACAGTCAAGGTTGCAGATTTAGCGACTGGATCAATTTCAGTAACTTCTAATTTTCCACCCATGGCGCGAATGACATCAATGATACCTGTACGCGTTTCGTTGATGCCCACATTCTTAAGCACCACACGAGAATTTGGAACAATCAATCCTGCGACCAACCAAAAGGCTGCACTGGAAATATCTCCTGGTACGACCACCTTTTGTCCTGTCAATTTTTGTGGTCCTTGGACTGTGATTTTCTTGCCATCCACACTTAAATGACCACCAAATTGTAGCAACATATCTTCAGTATGATTACGGGTGCACTCTTTTTCGATAATAACAGACTCCCCCTTAGCCTGCAAGGCCGCAAACATCAAGGCTGACTTGACTTGGGCAGAGGCAATCGGCAACTCATAATGAATAGGTGCTAGGTTTTTCGTCCCTTTTAAATGAAGAGGAGGCAGGTCTCGCTCAGTTTGCCCTGAAATGCTGACACCCATTTTTTTCAGTGGAATCGTCACACGGTCCATAGGACGTTTGGAAAGACTGTCATCTCCGAACATTTCTACTTCGAAGTCTGAACCCGCAAGGACACCTGAAATCAGGCGAATCGAGGTTCCAGAATTTCCCATATCAAGGGCATTTTGTGGCGCTTTTAAGCCATTCATACCTACACCTTGAATGGTAATAACCCCATCTTTGTCCTCAATCTCAACACCAAGGGCACGAAAAACCTGCATGGTAGAAAGTACGTCTTCACCCCTCAGAATATCATACACCTTGGTTTCACCCTCAGCCAAACTTCCAAAGATAATGGAACGGTGGCTAATAGACTTGTCACCTGGAACTCGGATACTGCCGTGTAAGTGGCTAATGTTTGTTTTTAGTTTCATACTGGACCTCATACTTGCAATACTTTTACCTATTTTATCATAAAAAGCCAGAAATTCCTTAAAAATTCCTGACTTTAGGATTGTTATTTTCTTATTTTAGCAATTCTGAAACTGGTTCAAAAACAATTTTTTCAATGTCAGAAAGGTAAATTGCCAATTGTTGTTGCTTGGTAAAGAATTCTGACAAAAGACTATTTCCTTGAATCTGCTTGCCAAAGCCTTCCATTTTCGCTTGGAAGGATGCGTCTGGCATTTGACCTGTCTGTGCTAGTTTTTGAATTTCCTCTTGGAAGGCAACATATTCTGTAAAGATTTTACTTGCCTCAGCATCTGCTGAAATAGCATCTTTAGCTGCTTTAACAGCCTTGTATTCTGGTAATTCGCGAAGACCGCGACTAAGTTCGTTTGCACTATCGTAAATATTTGACATGATTTTCTCCTTTTTCATTTCTTTTAAAATTACTAGTCACTCTGTGGTCTTTATTATTGTGCAATCACTTTTATATGACCTCTTGAATGTCCATTGCTTAATTCCTTATCTGGTATATACTCTATCTTCAAAGTTCCTAAATTAGAGCCTGTTTTTATTTCATTTGACATAAGATTATCAAAATAGTTATTTATCTCATCATCAGATAAGGATGATTCAATCGATTTAACAATATCATGAAATACTTCTTTCATTCCTGTAACACCAGATTCACTATTTTCATTTGTCTGATTTATTGTTACATTGATTTTATCAGTATCATTTGCATGTAAAAGTTCCAAGTAGTATCCGTAGCTTGATGCGAAGTATTTTATTTTTATATTTCCTTTTTTGATATTTTCTAATGGACTATTAGAATTTTGATTATAGCTATTAATAAAATCATTAATAATTCTATCGTCTACATACTTTGAATTGGTTTTCTCTGAACTTGTTTCTTTCTTAGATGGTTCATTTTTTGTCTCGACACTTGCTTCTGAATTAGTTTTCACATCTTTTTTAACAGCACAAGCACTAAGCAGGATAAAAGAAATAAAGATAATACCAAATATTAATTTAAATTTTATTTTTGACATGATTTTCTCCTTATTTGATGACTACTGTATAGTCTGTATTTTCTGTTATGAGATGCTCGGCTCGTTCCAAGTCTTGAGCATTTTTAAATGAAATTTGTAGGATCCCGTGAATATCTTCACGGTTTTCCTCGTTAATGTGAATATTGACCAAGGAAGTTCCACGTAGTAATTCCAAGATTCGTAAAATGACATCTTCTTCATCGGGAACGTCAACATAGAGGTCATAAGAGCTATCCACACCACCACGCTTATGGATTTCCATGGCCTGACGTTGCTCACGCGCTTGGTTGAAAAAGTTCCAGATTTGCCCCTCATCTCCCTTGCTGATGGCTTGACCAACCTCATCTAAACGTTCCTTAAAATCCTCAATTCTCTCCAGA
Organism: Streptococcus mitis; assembly: GCF_000722695.1. Lineage (GTDB taxonomy): Bacteria > Bacillota > Bacilli > Lactobacillales > Streptococcaceae > Streptococcus > Streptococcus mitis_O. Next base: position 267,107 of record NZ_JPFU01000012.1, read on the forward strand.
ATAGTCTCACGATTAGACAAGAGAATGGAAGTCCACATACCTGGCTCGCTTTCCGCAATTCGAGTCATATCTCGAAAACCACCGGCCGCAAAGCGCCTTGCCATCTCATGTTCTTGAGCATAGACCGCGGTCTGTTCCATGAGACTGGAAGCCAGAATATGAGGAAAATGGCTAATCTGAGAAGTGACTCGATCATGCTCCTTGGCATCAATTTCGATAAAACGAGCATGAAGACCTGAAAGCAGATCCTTCATTTCCTTAAGCGTGTCCTGACCTGTCAGGCTTGAAGGTGTAAAGATATAATAGGCATTTTCAAAAAGATTGACATCCGCAGAAGCAGCCCCTGTCTTGTGACTACCAGCCATGGGATGAGCCCCGACAAAGCGAACAGGTTTGCCAGCCAAATATTGCTCCGCCGCATCCACAATGGCTGACTTGGTCGAACCAGCATCTGAGATAATCACGCCTTCTTTCAAGTCCAAGTTGGCCAATTCCTTAATGAAAGAAATAGTTTGTTTGATTGGCAAGCTGAGAATGATGATATCTGCCAAAGGAGCAAAACTGGCAAAATCATCCGTTGCACGGTCAATCATGCCTTCTTTCAAGGAGATATCTCTCGAAGCTTGACTGCGATTATAACCTAAAATTTCATAATCTGGATGATCGCGTTTGATGCCTAGGGCCATAGAGGCACCAATTAACCCAAGACCTGCGATATAGATTGTTTTTGCCATAGGAACTCCTTAATAGTTCTTTGTATAGTCTCGGTGTTTGGCCACTGCTTCTTTTAATTCCTCAAGATTGTCTGATGAGAATTTTTCGAGGATTTCTTGTGCTAGAACCGTAGCCACAACGGCTTCCATGACCACTCCTGCAGCTGGGAGAGCAGTCGGATCACTTCTCTCCACGGTTGCCTTGTAGGGTTCATGGGTTTCGATATCCACACTCATGAGTGGTTTGTATAGAGTAGGAATGGGTTTCATGACTCCACGAACAACAATGGGTTGCCCATTAGTCATACCACCTTCAAAACCGCCCAGATTGTTAGTACGGCGAGTATAGCCGTCTTCTTTGGACCAGAGAATTTCGTCCATAACTTGGCTACCCTTACGGTAACCAGCTTCAAATCCAAGACCAAATTCCACTCCTTTAAAGGCATTGATAGAGACAACTGCTTGGGCCAATCGCGCATCCAATTTTCTGTCCCATTGTACATAGGAACCTAGGCCGACTGGAACACCTCCGACGACTGTCTCGACAACCCCACCGATGGTATCACCGTCACGCTTGATTTGGTCAATATAGTCCTTGATCTCCTGTTCTCGTTCTTGGTTGACAATAGAAACTTCAGACTGGGCAGCTCTTTCCTTAATCTCAGCAACTGTGAGATTCTCAGGAACATCGATTTCCTTGCCACCAAATACTACGACATGGTTGGCAATCTCCATATCCAGCTCAGCCAAGAGGCGTTTGGCTACAGCCCCGACTGCCACTCGCATAGTTGTTTCACGAGCTGATGAACGTTCCAAGGAATTTCGCAAATCGTCAAAACGGTACTTGATTCCCCCAACCAAGTCGGCGTGACCGGGACGAGGATGGGTGATTTTTCGTTTGCTTTTAAGGCGTTCTTCAATGTCCTCCGCAGACATAATATCCAGCCATTTTTGGTGGTCCTTATTGATAACATCCATAGTAATGGGGGCCCCAGTCGTCTTCCCGTGGCGAACGCCCGAAGTAAAGACAACCTGGTCACTCTCAATCTTCATACGACCACCACGACCGTAGCCACCCTGACGGCGTTTAAGGTCCCCATTGATATCCTCAGTTGTCAAAGGAAGCCCAGCTGGAATTCCCTCAATGATAGCTGTCAGACGAGGGCCGTGTGATTCTCCTGCAGTTAAATATCTCATACACTCTCCTTATTTTACCAAGTAGCCTTTCATCTCTTCCAGAGAAACTAAGTGAATGGTCGCTGAGCCGAGCTCTGGCACCAAGACCAATTTCAAGGTATTGCCACGCGCCTTCTTATCATGAGTCAAAGCCTGATAAAGCTTGTCAACATCCCAGTTTTCATAGTCAACAGGCAAGCCAAATTTCTGACACATCTCTGTGATAGATTGGGTAATGCCAGCTGGCATGAGTCCCTTTTCCTCAGCAACCTTGGAAATCTGCACCATGCCCATGGCCACAGCCTCGCCATGCATGACTTTTCCATAACCAGCCGTCGCTTCAATGGCATGACCAATGGTGTGGCCAAAGTTGAGGTAAAGGCGAACACCGTTGTCCAACTCATCCTCAACTACCATCTTGCGCTTGACCTGACAAGAATGTTCAATCAAAATCTCTGCATATTCCAGAATGCTCTCTACAGAACCATCTAGCTCCGTCAAGAGAGCCCAAAGTGCTGGATCCTCAATCAAGCCATACTTGATGACCTCACCCATCCCTTCAATCAGTTCTCTTTGTCCGAGGGTTTCAAGGACAAGCGGATCGATCAGAACTCCATCTGGTTGGGCAAAGGTACCCACCATATTCTTAGCGAATGGAGTGTTAACACCCGTCTTTCCGCCGATAGAAGAATCCACCTGAGCTGTCAAGCTGGTCGGAATCTGAACAAAGTGAATGCCCCGCATATAGGTAGAGGCTACAAAACCAGCCAGATCCCCAACGACACCGCCACCAAGAGCCACGATTCCATCGCTACGAGTCAGACCTTGCTTGACTAAAAATTCATAGACTTTCTGGACAGTGGTTAAATTCTTTCTTTCTTCCCCTTCCAAAAAGTCAAATACTGCTACCTGAAAACCAGCATCTTCTAGGCTGAGTTTGACCTTCTCTGCATAGAGAGAGGCTACATGGTTATCTGTCACAATGACCACTTTTTGCGGTTGCCAGAGTTCTCGCAACCATTGACCAGCCTGAGCCAGACAACCTTTTTCAATCTGAATATCATAAGGATGATGAGGAATATCGATTCTGATTTTCATAGGAGAGTCTCCCTTTCTTTATTGGTATTTTTCTGTTAAGGACTGCCAAATCTCTTCTGTCGGCATTTCCTTGCCTGTCCATAGTTGAAAAGCTTCTGCAGCTTGATAAAGCAACATTCCCAGACCATTGACCGCTGGATTGCCCTGACTTCTGGCCCATTTCAAAAATGGCGTCTCAAAAGGCTTGTAAATGATATCTGCTACTAAGAGAGGTTCTGGTAAGACTATGTTTTCAGGAACTGGAGATGACTGTCCATCCATGCCCACACTAGTGGCATTGACTAATAAGTCCGACTCAGCAATCCTTGCTTGCAGTTCAGAAACATCTTCTAAAGCATACAAGTCCACTTTAAAGCCTGTCTGCTCCTGTAACTTGTCTAGGTAAGGTCTTGTTTTTTCCATAGAAACTGAACGAACAAAGAGCGAAATCTGACTGACTCCGTCCAAAATGGCTTGCGCCAAGATAGACTTGGCCGCACCCCCTGCACCCAGCAGGGTCATCTTCTTACCTGTAATTGTAAAAGAAGGCAAGCTCTTAAAAAATCCCTTGCCATCTGTATTATATCCAATTAAATTGCCATTCTCATTGACAACCGTATTGACCGCACCGATCAAGCGCGCTTCGTCACTCAGTTCATCCAAATATGGAATCACTTGCTCCTTATAGGGCATGGACAGGTTAATGCCAAACATCTGGTAGCGACGAATATTGGCCACTGTTTCTGCCAAGTCAGCTGCATCAATCTCCCAAGCCACATAAGCACCATTGGTAGCTGTCGCCTCGAAGGCCCTATTGTGAATAAAGGGAGAGATAGAATGCTTAATAGGGTTGGCAACAACTGCAGCTAAACGTGTATAGCCATCAAGCTTCATCCAAAATCTCCCTGATTTTTTTCATGTTAGCTAGAGAAATCTGACCAGGAGCACTTGCCTCATCTAGACTAGCAAAGGACCAGCTAGAACCAGTCACATCCGCAGTGATACGAGAGACCTTGCCCACCTTACCCATAGAAATGGTTACATATTCCTGTTCAGGATTGAGAGTTTTAAAGCCTCGTGTATAGTTCATCAAGTCTAGCACATCCTGCTCCGTGTGAGCCATCACCGCAACCTTGACAAGTTTTGGATTTAAGCTCGTCAACTCTGACAAGATTTCCATCATATTTTCAGGCGTTTCTTGGAAATTGTGGTAACTCAAAACGAGATTTGGGAAGTCCAGCATTTCCTCAAAAACATCCTTGTAGCTATAGTACTCAAAATCAATATAGTCTGGTTGATAGAGTTGCGCCACTTCCTTTATTAGATGGATATATTCTTCTGGAGAAAGGTCAATTTCTCCCCCTTCAGCGCGAGTTCGCAGAGTGAAAACCAACTCACGGCCTGCGAATTTTTCAAAAATAGCTGGAGCTACCTGCAAAATCGCTTCCTTAGGCAGATAGTCGGCACGCCATTCAATGATGTCGGCATCCAGATACCTCGTGGCATCCAGAGCCTGAGCCTCCTCTAAACTTCTTGGCATTACTGAAACGATTAATTTCATTTACTAACCTTCATACTAATCACCTTGAGGTAATTACTACTTTCATCTTTTTTATTATAGGCGAAATCTGCTGGAAGACCGTATTTGTTTAAAATCTGGTAACTTCTTCCTGCAAAGCCTTTATCAATTTGTTCTGTAAATTTCTGACGGGAAACATTGGCAGCATTGGTACTAGCAATGATAATCCCTCCCGGATTTAAAATCTCAAGACTCTGGGAAATCAACTTGTGATAATCCTTGGCTACAGAGAACGTTTGTTTTTTGTTCCGAGCAAAGCTAGGCGGATCTAGGACAATCACATCGTAGGTCAAGCCTTTTCGTTTGGTATATTTGAAATATTCAAAGACATCCATGACTATAAAACGATGCTCGTCGGTGCTGATTCCATTAGCCTGAAAATGCGCTTGAGACAATTCTCGTGAACGTTTAGCTAGGTCAACCGAAGTAGTCTGGCTAGCTCCTCCCATGGCTGCAGCTACTGAAAAGGCTGCTGTGTAGGAAAACATGTTGAGCAAGGATTTACCCATAGCCAGGCCATCCACTAAACTACCGCGAACTTCATGCTGGTCTAGGAAAATCCCTGTCATCAAGCCATCGTTCATAAAGACTTGATACAGAACACCATTTTCCAAAACAGTGAAAAAGTCAGGTGCTTTTTGACCATAAACATGGGCTGATTCATAGTCCAAACCCTTAAAACGGATCTTCTCATAAGCCCCTAAAACCTCAGGAAAAACCTGTCTAAAGGCTTCAGAAATAACCTTACGAATCTGATAAACATAAGAGTTATACCAAGAAAAGACAGCATAGTCCCCATAAAGATCCACTGTCAGACCACCAAAATCATCTCCCTCTTGGTTAAAGAGACGAAAGGCAGTTGTCAATTCGTCTTGATAGTAGGCACTTCTCTTTTCTTTAGCTTGTCTAAACAGTGTTTCAAAGAAATCTTGATTAAAGGTCACCTTGTCTGTGCTAACAAACCAGCCCAAGCCCTTATTTTGCTGGGAAAGGTAGGCAGTCCCAAGAAAGGTGCCTTCTTGACGATAGACTTCTACCTCCTGATCCTTAAGATTGACATTCTCAAGATCGCTGGCTTCTAGTAAAACCAGACCTTTGGCAAGCTTTTTTTCAATCCTTTTGCTGACTCTTATTCTATTCATAACTACCATTATAGCAAATTTTGTGACAATTCTCAAAAAAGAAACAGCCCTTGCTTTTTTTACTCTCGTTTTAAAAAATAGTATACTGATACTAATTAAAAATTAGGAAGTAAATGTGTAAGAATCACAATAAAAAATGCTCTTCCATCGTGGAGGAGCATTTCTTTTATCAACAAAAATCAAATAGCAAACTAGCCTCAGTTTAACTGTGAGATTATAGGTAGATAGGCTGTATCAGCAATATCTGTCTGTCAAATTTAGTGACAAAGACAGTAGAAGAAAGATGAAGAAATAAATCAGCTTCAGTAGGTATCTGGAAAATTTGATTTTATAGAGAAGCCTTTTGTTACAAACTCAATATACTATCAATAAATAATATTATAGAAGCAACAATAATTATAATTTCACCTATCTGCATAATCCTATTTCGAACTCTAAATATATGTTCTATCAAAAATACTTGGATCACACACATTATAGGAATTAACGTTTTTGAAATTGAAAAATATCCAAATAAATAAACTATAAACAACAAAAATAGAACTATAGTATATTTCTTATTCAAAACATTCCTCCCTATATTTTTTGATTGCCAATCGTAATCATTTACAACTACATTATGACAAACTATGAAAGCGATTTGTCAAATGAAATTTATCAAGCAAGCGACCAACTAGCTCATCTTTTTTCTATTTCTGCCAATATGCGTGACAGGTAGTAATGATAGCCAAAAATAGCAAGAGCAAGCAAGAGGATAAGAACTCCTACTCCCAAGCTGATGGCAAGGATAGGGGAGAGAGACCGAACCAAGAATAAGCTCCCTATTACAAGGGCCATTAAGATAACACTATAAACCAAAATCAAAACAATTGCTACTATACGATTTGAACGGTTCACCAAGTCCGTAATGCTACTCCAATTGGTTGACAGATTTTTCACGTCCTTAAGGTAATGGTGGCAAGAAAGGATGACACTGGCAAGGATCCAGACTACAAGAAGGTAAATCATCGAAAGGATGGGCAAGCCTAGATATAGAGAAAGTCCAAGTAAAGTCAGAACTGGTAAAAAGGACTGGACAGCAAATATAATCCAAAATTTCACTTTCACATAACGATCAAAGTCAAAGGGTAAACTCTTCAGAAAATCAACATTTTCCCTCTCCAAGGACAAGGCAATTGAATGCAGGCTGGTGATATTGTTATTGACAACTGCTATAAAGATAGCTATAAAAAACAAGGGTAACCAGTATGAAGGATGAATGTCTGGAACTATCTGAGAATCTCGAATTTTGGAAATCAGACCGATCATCATGAGATAGGGAAGGAAAGCACTTGTAAAAAGCACTGTAATCACGCCAGTTCCCTGTCCCAAGAGGGTGAGGTGGTAGCGTAAAACCATACGGAAAAAGCCCTTTTTATTAGTAGTTGAAATTCTCTCCTTATTGCGACGTTCTTTCTTGACCTTCTCCTCACTATTAAGCAGGATAACGTCATAAAAATGAGGAAAAACCTTCTTTTTGGTCAGGTAAAGCAAGAAAACAGTTAAAGCTATCCAAGCGAGTAGACCCAGTATGGCTTCTGTCGAAAAAGGCTCCACTGCTATTTTGTAAAAGATATGAAGAGGATAAAGTAGAAATGGAATGTCTCTAACTTTGTCAACAATACTTCCAAAAGTCGACTGTAGAAAGAGGACAAATATTAAAGGTATGAGAACTCCTATTCCAATCATCACATTCGAAAAAATAGACTGATACTTTCTGAAAACCGTAGTCTGAGCCAAGAAATGTACTGCCACTACCATCACTAAAGTAACAGAGACAAATAACAAGGCCAAGGACAGCAGCATCAAAGGCAAGCCCAGCCAAAGAGAAGGAGCTAGCCTAATATAGAGGACTAGAAAATAAGCTAGGATTGGTACAATTCCAGCTAGAGCTGGCAAGAGAACAGACAGTCCTTTAGCAATTATAATCTCTGATTCTTTAAAGGCATAGGGCCTATACGATGCCAAGTCCTTACTCTCATAAAAGACATTGTAAAATGCAGTGAAAGAAGTTGAAAAGGCAAGCACCAGTAAAATAGCAACCATGGTACTAAAAAAACTTGGCCTTTCCTCAAAAGGAAAACGAAAGGCTATATTTATAAACATGATGAGCATCAAGAGACTGGAAAAAATGTAAGAACTTAGGACTCTAGCGGAAACATTTACTTTTTTCCCAGGATTCTTAGCTTGCTTCTTTCTTAGGTTAGCCAGATTAGCTTCTTGAGATGAATAGAGGATATTGATATCAACTAATTTTTTAATGACCTTGAGACGCATCTGAAACCTCCTCTTTTCTACCAGCAAGGCTAAGGTAGATACTTTCCAAAGACTGGTCTGGGTGGTCTTTTCTCAAGTCCTCTACCTTACCACAATAAATCAAATGCCCCTTTTTCAAAATGGCAATCCGATCACAGACTTGCTCTGCCACCTCTAGGACATGGGTTGAAAACAAGACCGTCTTACCTTTTTGTGCATGTTCCTTCATCATTTGCTTCAAATCAAAGGCAGCCTGGGGATCCAAACCAGTCAAGGGTTCGTCCAAGACCCAAATATAGGGATCGGACAAGAGTGCTCCGATGACAAAGACTTTCTGACGCATTCCGTGAGAAAGGGTTTCAATAACTTGATAGCGGTTTTCAGCAAAATCAAAAACACTCAATAGCCTAGCTAAACTAGCTTCCAAGTCAGAGCTAGTCAGATCATAGGATGAGGCAATCAATTCCCAAAATTCATTGGCTGTTAAGCGTAAAAATAAGTCAGGCGAGTCTGCTACGTAGCCAATCTTTCGTTTAATAGCCAAGCGATTTTCCGATAACTCCTGACCATCTACTAAAATACGACCACTGCTGGGTGAAATGATACTGACTAGGGATTTTATAGTGGTCGATTTTCCAGCCCCATTATGGCCAATCAAGCCCATAATCTCCCCATTTTCAATCTGCAAATTGAGATTGCTCAAAGCCTCTTTATCACCATACAACTTACTAACATTTTGAAATTCAATCATGGGATGACTCCTATCTTTATCTATATTACATACCATTATACTAGCACTTTGATACAAAAAAATCAACACTTTATTTTAAGTAGTTAAAATAGATTTCTTCTATCTTACGCAAACGTTTGAGCTAACCAATACTTTATGATAGAATAAAGAACAAGATTGACAAGTAAGAGGAAACATCATGCAAAATCAAACACTTATGCAATACTTTGAATGGTATCTGCCCCACGACGGTCAGCACTGGACGCGTCTGGCTGAAGATGCTCAACACCTAGCTGATCTGGGAATCAGCCACGTCTGGATGCCACCAGCTTTTAAGGCGACCAATGAAAAAGATGTAGGTTATGGGGTCTATGACTTATTTGACTTAGGAGAGTTCAACCAAAAAGGGACTGTCCGCACCAAGTATGGTTTCAAAGAAGACTATCTTCAAGCCATTCAAGCCCTAAAAGCTCAGGGAATTCAACCTATGGCCGATGTGGTTCTCAATCACAAGGCTGCAGCCGATCACATGGAAGCCTTTCAGGTTATCGAAGTTGATCCAGTAGACCGTACAGTTGAACTTGGAGAACCCTTCACCATCAATGGCTGGACTAACTTTACCTTCGATGGACGCCAAGATACCTACAATGACTTCCACTGGCACTGGTACCACTTCACAGGTACAGACTACGATGCCAAACGCCGTAAGTCTGGGATTTATCTCATCCAAGGGGACAACAAGGGATGGGCTAACGAGGAATTGGTCGATAATGAAAACGGTAACTATGACTACCTCATGTATGCCGACCTAGACTTTAAACATCCTGAAGTCATCCAAAATATCTATGACTGGGCTGACTGGTTCATGGAAACTACTGGTGTAGCTGGTTTCCGCTTGGATGCCGTTAAACACATTGACTCTTTCTTCATGCGCAATTTTATCCGAGATATGAAGGAAAAATACGGTGAGGATTTCTATGTTTTTGGTGAATTCTGGAATCCTGACAAGGAAGCCAATCTAGACTACCTTGAAAAAACGGAAGAACGCTTCGACCTTGTTGATGTTCGTCTCCACCAGAATCTCTTTGAAGCTAGCCGAGCAGGTTCCAACTATGACCTTCGTGGCATTTTCACAGATAGCTTGGTTGAACTCAAGCCTAACAAGGCTGTGACTTTTGTCGACAACCACGATACACAACGAGGTCAGGCTCTTGAGTCTACCGTTGAAGAATGGTTCAAACCAGCAGCCTATGCCCTCATTCTGTTACGCCAAAATGGCCTTCCATGTGTCTTTTACGGAGACTACTATGGGATTTCAGGACAATATTCTCAACAAGATTTCAAAGAAGTCCTTGACCGCCTCTTAGCCATCCGAAAAGATTTGGCCTATGGAGAACAAAATGACTACTTTGATGACCCTAACTGTATCGGTTGGGTACGTTCAGGTGCTGAACATCAATCCCCAATCGCAGTCCTTATCTCAAATGACCAAGAAAACAGCAAGTCAATGTTTGTCGGCCAAGAATGGGCTAACCAAACCTTCGTTGACTTACTTGGAAACCACCAAAGTCAAGTTACAATCGATGAGGAAGGTTATGGACAATTCCCAGTCTCAGCTAGATCCGTAAGTGTCTGGGCAGCCAATACAATCTAATAGTTCATAATATTCAAGCCAGATCCAATCAGATTTGGCTTTTTTGTATTCACAAAAAGACCTACCCAAATGGATAGATCTTTGTTTGTTTACAATTTACCTGCTACTGCATCCAACAATTCTTGAATTTTAGCTTGGTTGCTTCCTCCTGCCATGGCCATGTCTGGTTTACCACCACCACGTCCATCGACGATTGGTGCTAATTCTTTGACAAGGTTTCCTGCATGAAGGTCTTTTGTCTTGCTTGCTACAAGGACATTGACTTTGTCACCGATAGCGGCAACTAGGACAAGAAGATCAGAGTAGTCTTTTTGTTTCCAGTTATCTGCAAAGGTACGAAGGGCACCAGCATCTGATACAGACACTTGACTCGCAATGTAACGGTGACCGTTGACTTCCTTCACATCCTTGAAGATGTCACCTGCAGCTGCAGCTGCGGCTTTTTCTTTCAACTCAGCATTTTCTTTTTGAAGTTGACGAAGTTGTTCTTGAAGTCCTTCTACCTTGTGAGGTACTTCTTTAAGTTGAGGTGCTTTAAGAGTTGCTGCGACAGCTTTAAGAGCATCTTCTTGTTCGCGGTAGGCTTCAAAGGCTTCCTTACCAGTCACTGCCAAGATACGGCGAGTTCCTGATCCGATCCCTTCTTCTTTGACAATCTTGAAGAGGCCAATTTCAGAAGTGTTGCTAACGTGGGTACCACCACAAAGCTCGATAGAGTAGTCACCGATAGTAACAACACGGACTTCCTTACCGTATTTCTCACCAAAGAGGGCCATAGCTCCCATTTCTTTAGCAGTGTCAATATCCGTTTCAACTGTCTTCACTTCAAGAGCTTCCCAGATTTTCTCGTTAACTTGCTGTTCAATGGCACGCAATTCTTCTGCAGTTACTGCTTGGAAGTGAGTGAAGTCAAAGCGAAGGAATTCAACTTCGTTAAGAGATCCTGCTTGTGTTGCGTGATTTCCAAGGATATTGTGAAGGGCAGCGTGAAGCAAGTGAGTCGCAGTGTGGTTTTTCATAACACGGTGACGACGATTTGTATCGATTGCCAGCGTATATTCTTGGTTCAAGGCAAGCGGTGCAAGAACTTCAACTGTATGAAGGGCTTGACCATTTGGTGCTTTTTGAACATTTGTCACAGTAGCCACAACCTTACCTGACTCATCCAAGATTTGTCCATGGTCAGCGACCTGTCCACCCATTTCAGCGTAGAATGGCGTTTCCGCAAAGATAAGTGAGGCAGTTCCTTCTGACACAGCTTCTACTTCTTCATTGTCAGCCACGATAGCCACCAATTTAGAAGACAATTGGCTAGCATTGTAGTTGAAGACACTTTCTACAGTGATGTTTTGAAGGGTTTCATTTTGCATGCCCATCGAGCCACCCTTTACAGCTGACGCACGCGCACGTTCTTGCTGTTCTTTCATGGCTGCTTCAAAACCTTCACGGTCTACAGTCATACCAGCTTCTTCAGCTATTTCTTCAGTCAATTCAACTGGGAATCCATAAGTGTCATAAAGTTTGAATACATCTGATCCAGCAATGACAGATTGACCTTTTTCTTTCAAGTCTGCTACGATACCTTGGGCAAAGTGTTGACCCGAGTGAAGAGTACGCGCAAATGATTCTTCTTCGCTCTTAACGATTTTCTCAATAAAGTCACGTTTTTCAAGCACTTCTGGGTAGTAGCTTTCCATGATCTTACCAACAGTTGGAACGAGTTTGTAAAGGAAAGGCTCGTTGATACCCAATTTTTGACCATGCATAGAAGCACGACGAAGGAGACGACGAAGGACATAACCACGACCTTCATTTCCTGGAAGGGCACCATCACCGATGGCAAATGACAAAGAACGAATGTGGTCAGCGATAACCTTAAAGCTCATGTTGTCGCCATCTTGGTCATAAACCTTACCAGACAATTTCTCCACTTCACGAATGATAGGCATGAAGAGGTCTGTTTCAAAGTTTGTCTTAGCCCCTTGGATAACCGCCACCAAACGCTCCAAACCAGCGCCCGTATCAATGTTCTTGTGTGGCAATTCCTTGTACTCGCTACGAGGGACAGCAGGGTCTGCGTTAAATTGTGACAAAACGATGTTCCAGATTTCGATATAACGGTCGTTTTCGATATCTTCTGCAAGGAGACGAAGACCGATATTTTCTGGGTCAAAAGCTTCTCCACGGTCAAAGAAAATCTCTGTATCTGGTCCAGAAGGTCCCGCACCGATTTCCCAGAAGTTATCTTCAATAGGAATCAAGTGACTTGGGTCTACTCCTACTTCAATCCAGCGGTTATAAGAATCTTTATCATCTGGATAGTAGGTCATGTAAAGTTTTTCAGCTGGGAAGTCAAACCATTCAGGGCTGGTCAAAAGCTCATAAGCCCAAGTGATGGCTTCATCACGGAAGTAATCCCCGATAGAGAAGTTCCCCAACATTTCAAACATGGTATGGTGACGTGCAGTCTTCCCTACGTTTTCAATATCGTTGGTACGGATAGCCTTTTGCGCATTGGTAATACGTGGATTTTCAGGAATGATGGTCCCGTCAAAGTATTTCTTAAGGGTTGCTACCCCAGAGTTGATCCACAATAGAGTTGGGTCATTTACAGGAACCAAGCTCACTGATGGTTCTACTGAGTGACCTTTAGTCGCCCAGAAATCAAGCCACATTTGGCGTACTTGTGCACTAGATAGTTGTTTCATATTGTCTCCTTATTTACTTGTTTAATGTGATTGGCTTTCCAGCATTTCCACATAGTCAATCGCGACACAGAGGGAAATGACTAGATCTGCATAAGCGTCCTCCATAACCGTTACGGTATAAGTAGAGGTCAGATGGAAGAGTTCCTTCTTAATTTCCGCAATCAGCTGATCGCGATCATCCAGCAATTTGAAATTCAAATCCCAGATATTGCCCTCGATACGAAGACCCAAATTATCAAACTCATACTTATCTCGCCAAAAGGTCAACTTCTTACGAATGACAAAACTCGAGCCATCCCGAAGCTGAATCTCAAAACGAGGAAGCAAGGTCAAGATTTCTTTACTAATCTGACTGACCTGTTCACCATTAGCATCATAGATGGTAAAGGTTTTAGGAATCTTAAAAAATGATCCCTCCACCTGATAGGTGATTTCTCCTCTGTCATCCTTGATAGCGAAGCGTTCGCCTCCAAGACGAAACTTTTGTTTGACAAGAAATGTTTTCATCAACACCTCCAAAAATCAAAAGACAAGCTCATATCACGAAGGGCGAAAAACCGCGGTACCACCTTCATTCAATGAACTTGTCATTCTCTTATTCTTATGCAATTGTATGATTGAGTAGCATGACTTTCTAGCTTAGATGGCTCGCAGCACCGCCATTTCTCTGGACTAAGACAAGTGAAAATCAATTCTCAACTTTCTTATTATAACGTTTTTTAAAGTTTGCGTCAACTGGAAATCATCTTATGAGATAGACACTCGGGACTTTGACAGTTATGAAGTAAAAAAATCCTCATAAAGGTTGATATAAGAGCATTTTCTTGTCAAATTTTACCACTTTTTATTTGCGTACCTTGTTATAATAGAGTGAGGTATGAAAAGATGAGAGTTAAACAATCAAAGTCAAAAAACACTATCAACTACGCTATTATTAAAGATATCAAGGTTGGAAATAAACGGACTTCTACTATCGTAGAAAACCTAGGCAATCATAACACAATCTTAAAAGAACATCCTGATATGGAACCTCTTGAGTGGGCTCGTTTACGTGCTAAGGAATTAACCGAGAAAGAAAAAGAAGAAAATAAAGATTTCCTCATTACCTTTAGTCAAAACAAACAGTTAAAACAAAATCAATTGAACGAATATCATGGAGGCTATCTCTTCCT